>NZ_JANCOB010000001.1:0-1065707 GCF_024296565.1 Klebsiella sp. SWET4
TCTGTCCAACTGGCGTTGCCAGTTGTCGAACCCCGGTCGGGGGTTCTCATCCCCCTGGTGAGTGCCACATGCGAAAAAAAAGCCCGTACTTGCGTACGAGCTCTTCTTAAAATATGGCGGTGAGGGGGGGATTCGAACCCCCGATACGTTGCCGTATACACACTTTCCAGGCGTGCTCCTTCAGCCACTCGGACACCTCACCATATTGTCTTTCCCGTTGTTGTCGGGAACGGGCGCTAATGTAGGGAAATACGTATCGCCCGTCAATCAACTTTTTGCAAAAAAAGCGCGTTTAGACAAACTTCGAGCAACTTGCTCCTTAAACGTGCGAAATCCGTTTTTTTTGTCGCCAGTGCCTTTTCCCTTTTCGCTCGGGGGAAATTTGTTATGCTGGCAAACCAATAGAAAACAATGAGTAAAATAAGACGCCAGCGTCAATCGGCCAAAGGCGTCTGCTATCAGGAGCCCCTATGGAGATTATTTTTTACCATCAGACCTTTGATACCCCATTCTGGATCCGTGAGCTGGAAAAACAGTTACCCGGGGCGCGGGTGCGCGAGTGGAAAGCGGGTGACAACCAGCCGGCGGACTATGCCCTGGTCTGGCATCCGCCGGTAGAGATGCTGCAGGGCCGGGCGCTGAAGGCCGTGTTTGCCCTCGGGGCGGGGGTAGATTCTATTCTCAGCAAGCTGCGTGACCATCCGGATATGCTGCCGCTGTCGATCCCGCTGTTTCGCCTCGAAGATACCGGTATGGGACGGCAGATGCAGGAGTATGCCGTGAGCCAGGTGCTGCACTGGTTCCGCCGCTTTGATGACTATCAGGCGCTGAAGCTGGCTTCCCGCTGGCAGCCGCTGCCCGAGTATCGCGCCGACGAATTCACTGTCGGGATTATGGGAGCCGGCGTGTTGGGGGCGAAGGTTGCGGAAAGTCTGCAACCCTGGGGGTTCCCGCTTCGCGTCTGGAGCCGTAGCCGCAAATCCTGGCCACAGGTACAGAGCTTCGCCGGTCAGGCCGAACTGGGCGAATTCCTGCAGGGCACTCGCGTGCTGATCAACCTGCTGCCGAATACCGCCGAAACCGCCGGTATTATTAACCAAACGCTGCTGGCGCAGTTGCCGGATGAGAGCTATGTCCTCAACCTTGCTCGCGGCGTGCATGTCGTTGAAGAGGATCTGCTGGCGGCGCTGAACAGCGGTAAGCTCAAAGGGGCGATGCTCGATGTCTTCAGTCGCGAACCTCTGCCGCAGGAGAGCCCGCTATGGGCACATCCGCGGGTGGCCATGACCCCCCATGTGGCGGCAGTGACCCGTCCAATGGAAGCTATCACCTACATTGCGGAGACCATTAGCCGGCTTGAGCGAGGGGAACCGGTAAGCGGTCAGGTTGACCGCCAGCGCGGTTATTAAGACGAGAGAACCCCGCCACGGCGGGGTTTTTGCTAATCAATAGCCCGGTTTCCTGCTATTCTTGCGGCAAACAGAAGAGGAGAATGTGATGTATCCCGTTGACCTGCACATGCATACCGTCGCCAGCACCCACGCCTACAGCACCCTGCACGATTATATTGCGGAAGCAAAGCGTAAAGGGATCAAACTCTTCGCCATCACCGACCATGGCCCGGATATGGCGGATGCCCCGCACTACTGGCACTTCGTTAATATGCGCATCTGGCCCCGTCTGGTAGACGGGGTGGGGATCCTGCGCGGTATTGAGTCGAATATTAAAAATATCGAAGGTGAGATCGACTGCTCCGGGCCGATGTTAACCTCGCTTGATCTGATCATTGCCGGATTCCATGAGCCGGTGTTCCCGCCGCAGGATCGAGACACCCATACGCAGGCGATGATTGCCGCGATGGCCAGCGGTAAGGTGCATATGATTAGCCATCCGGGTAATCCGAAATTCCCGGTGGATATCCCGGCTATTGCCGAAGCGGCGGCCCGCTATCAGGTGGCGCTGGAGATTAATAACTCCTCTTTTATTTCATCGCGCGTGGGCAGTGAAGATAACTGTCGAGCTATCGCTGCGGCGGTGCGTGATGCCGGGGGATGGGTGGCGCTGGGCTCGGACTCTCACACTGCCTTTACCCTCGGGGAATTTACCGAATGCCGCAAGATCCTTGATGCGGTCGATTTCCCGGAGGAGAGGATCCTCAACGTTTCTCCGCGTCGCCTGCTCAACTTCCTCGAGTCGCGGGGCATGCCGGCGATCCCGGAATTTGCTGACCTTTAATTTGTATAACTGGAATAACTGAATGAACGAGTTTTCAATCCTCTGCCGCGTGCTGGGTTCGCTGTATTACCGTCAACCGCAGGACCCGCTGCTGGTGCCGCTGTTTACCCTGATCCGTGAGGGCAAACTTGCTGCCAGCTGGCCGCTTGAGCAGGATGAACTGCTGGCGCGTCTGCAGAAAAGCTGTGAGATGCAGTCCCTGGCGACGGACTATAATGCGCTGTTCGTCGGTGAAGCCTGCAGCGTGCCGCCGTACCGTAGCGCGTGGGTGGAGGGTTCCTCGGAAGCAGAAGTACGGGCTTTTATGAGCGAACACGGTATCCCGACAGGGGAAGGTCCGGCGGATCATCTCGGATCGCTGCTGTTGGCCGCCTCCTGGCTGGAGGATCATGCTACAGAAGACCAGAGCGAGACGCTGGAGCTTCTGTTTGCTGACTATATCCTGCCATGGTGCGGGACGATGCTGGGCAAAGTCGAAGCCCATGCGCACACGCCATTCTGGCGCACCATGGCGCCATTGACCCGCGACGCCATCGCCGCGATGTGGGACGAGCTTCAGGAAGAAGATGAGCAATAATATGTGATGTTAATCACTATTTGAATGCAACTGAAATTAGGTTCATTCATATACTGTGTTTTAGATCTCATTATTCCGGCGCGTATCTGCTAGGATACGCGCCATGAACATACTCTTCGCAATCGCATTAACGACGGGCATTCTCTCCGGAATTTGGGGATGGGTGGCGGTCGCTCTCGGCCTGCTGAGCTGGGCCGGTTTCCTCGGCTGTACGGCCTATTTCGCCTGCCCGCAGGGCGGTCTGAAAGGTCTGGCCATCTCCTCGTGCACGGTAATGAGCGGCGTGGTCTGGGCATTAGTGATTATCCACGGTAGCGCACTGGCCCCGCAGCTGCAGATCCTCAGCTATATGATGACCGGTATCGTCGCCTTCCTGATGTGCATTCAGGCGCGACAGACATTGCTGTCGTTTGTACCGGGCACCTTTATCGGCGCCTGCGCGACTTTTGCGGCAGACGGCGACTGGCGCCTGGTGGTGCCCTCCCTGGCGTTGGGTCTGGTTTTTGGCTATGCCATGAAGAATAGTGGCCTGTGGCTGGCGGCCCGCGCGGGCAAACATAAATCGTTCGCTAATGACAACGCCTGACTGGCGAAACAGCAGACTCAACAGGACCCTTAGGGTCCTGTTTTTTTTAGCTTCCCGTCGCCAGGGCTGAGGGATAATCTTGCTCCCGGGGGCGGGAATGCCCTAGTATCGGCAGAAAGCCGTATCCACGCGCTATGCCGACAGGAGGAGAAATGGCTGTTCAACCTGAGGTAATTCTCGGCGATATTACGACGCTTGAAGTCGATGTGATTGTTAATGCGGCAAACCCCTCGCTGCTGGGCGGCGGCGGGGTAGATGGCGCGATCCACCGGGCGGCCGGCCCGGCGCTGCTGGCGGCTTGCAAACAGGTATTGCAGCAGCAGGGCGAATGTCCTCCCGGTCACGCGGTGATCACTATTGCGGGCGATCTTCCCGCCAGCGCGGTGATCCACACCGTGGGCCCGGTCTGGCACGGCGGCGACCGCATGGAAGCGCAAACCCTGGCGGATGCTTACAAAAACAGTCTGCAGCTGGCCGCGGCAAACAACTATCGCTCCATTGCGTTTCCGGCGATCAGCACCGGCGTGTATGGCTATCCAAAAGAGGAAGCGGCGGAGATCGCCGTGCGCACCGTCACCGCGTTTCTCACTCGCTATAACCCCCTTGAGCGCGTCCTGTTCGTCTGTTTTGATGAGGAAACGGCGGCTATCTATCGCCGCCTGCTGGCGTCATACCCCTGATCCAGCAGAATAGGCTATGATAACCGCCGGTATTGACGGGAAAGATGGATAGCAGGAGGGAGCAGGGTGTCAGAAGGAAAAGTACAGCAGAAGCAGCAGGCGCGCCGCGCAGAGATCGTTGCCGCTGCGCAAAGGTGTTTTGCTGAAAAGGGGCTGCATGGCGCTTCCGTTGCCGATATTGCCCGCGAGGCGGGCCTGAGCGTTGGTCAGCTGTATCGTATTTTTGCCAGCAAAGAGGCGATCATCGAAGCGATTGTCAGCGAAATCGTCCACGCCAGGGTCGGGGAGATGATCGATGAGAACCACAATCTGGCGCGCAAAGCGGCGGTGCTGGCCGGCAGGATCCCGACGTCGGCAGCCACCAAAAGCGACAATTATCTGCTGATGGAGATCAACGCCGAAGCCTCGCGTAACCCACGCTTGCGCGAGATCCTGGTGCAGGCCGATCGGCGTTTGAAAGAGGAAGGAGGGCGTCTGTCGCAGCGCTACCATCCCGGGCTCAGCGATGCGCGACGCAATGCCGCATCAGAGCTCATCGCCGTTCTGACCGAGGGGGCCGCCTATCGCTGTGAGCTCTGCGCCTCGACCCCGGTCGATAAGGCAGATTTAGAAGCTCTGTATAATATGATTTTCGACCGGCTTTTTGACGAGCAGGCGTAATGCGACACGCCTGGCGTGCCGCACCCGCGGCAAATTAGCTGGCCGAAGCCGGGGTTTTGGCCGGTTTGTTCATCGGTTTACCGGAGAACAGGAAACGCAGCAGCGGAATGCGCAGATGAATTTCATACAGGATCAGCGCGATACCCACCACAAAAACCAGCCCGACAATAAAGCCTAAGGTATTGGACTTGATGGCCGGGGTGATCCACGCCCCGTACAGTAGCGTCAGCGGGTGGTGCACCAGGTAAATAAACAGCGAGGCATTGACGAAATAGGTCACGCGCGCTGACTGGAAGTTCAGCAGTCGATGGCCGAGCGAAAAGACCACATTGACCATCCACAGCCCCAACACCATAGTAATCACCGATTCGGTTTCATACATCCAGCCGTCGCCGGACCCATACTGCTGATTCAGTCGATAGGCGATAAACCCGAGCAGCGCTGCGGCGCAGCACCACGGCGACGGAGTGGTGAACATGGTCTTTAAGCGTGGGTTAATAAAGGTCTGCGCGCCCAGCACAAAGAAGGGCAGATAGAACAGCGTCTGCATCACCACAAAGTTAAACAGACCATTGCTCAGCAGGGGCGGATAGAGCAGGAACAAGGACCGGCGGATCAGCGCATAAAAGACCCCCAGCGCGAGGAAAATCATCGTCAGCTGGCCCATGGTGACAGTGTCACTGAAGGCGAGGCCGTGGCCAGCCGGACGGCGCGTCAGCCATTTAAACAGCACCACCCCCAGCGAGGTCAGCACCACCAGAACCAGTAAAAACCACAGGTGGGAAATGAGCTCCCAGGCCAGGGTATTAAATTTGTCGTACATCGAAAGGGTATGCCAGTTTTCCGCCTTGCCGTTGACGTATTGCAGCATAATAAATTGCGGCAGCGTCAGCAGTGGGATGGCGGTCAGCATCGGAATACCGACCCGTTCAACGCGCACTTTCCACCATTTTTTCAGCGGGTAGCGCAGGAACAGCATGTAGGAGAAATAGCCGGAGATGACGAAAAAGACCTGCATGCGAAAGGCATGGATGAAGTCATTAAACAGCGTCAACCACCACGAGGGTTCGGCGCTGTTGACATGCCAGCTGTGGCTGGAATAAATCAGCGAAATGTGGAAAGGGATCCCCAGCAGCATCAACCAGGCGCGGATGCTGTCGAAGAAATATTCACGCTGTACCGGAGTATTATTCATACGATTCACGACAATCTCAGATAATTCGTCTTATCACTCAAGGTGATAACGCTTACATTATCAGCAACCCTACATGAACTCGGGGTATCTGTCTCCAGGATAAGCACTCAAAGTGCAAACGGGACAGCGAACTGTTTATTCCCTGTGCCGCCAGGCTGAACAAAGCAGGGATTATGTTGTCGGATTGCCTGAGTTTCCATTAAAATAGATCGGATCGATTTAAGCACACAAAGGGGGAAGTGCTTACTTATATGAAACATAAACCACAGATGATGAAAATGCGTTGGTTAAGCGCAGCCGTAATGTTGTCCCTGTGTACTTCATCTGCATGGGCGTTTAGCATTGATGACGTTGCAAAAGAGGCCAAAACGTTAGCCGGGAAAGGCTATGAAGCGCCGAAGAGTAACCTGCCCTCCGCTTTCCGCGACATGAAATACGCGGACTACCAGCAAATTCAGTTTAATCACGATAAAGCTTACTGGAATAACCAGAAAACCCCATTCAAGCTTGAATTTTACCATCAGGGGATGTACTTCGACACGCCGGTCACCATCAATGAAGTGACGGCGACCAGCGTGCGCAAAATTAAATATAGTCCGGACTATTTCAACTTTGGTAACGTCCAGCACGATAAAGACACGGTGAAAGACCTCGGTTTCGCCGGCTTCAAAGTACTGTATCCGATCAACAGCAAAGATAAGAACGATGAAATCGTCAGCATGCTCGGTGCCAGCTACTTCCGCGTGCTGGGTCAGGGTCAGGTTTACGGTCTGTCCGCGCGTGGCCTGGCTATCGATACCGCGCTGCCGTCCGGCGAAGAGTTCCCGCGTTTTCGTGAGTTCTGGATCGAACGTCCAAAAGCCACTGACAAGCGTCTGACTATCTATGCGCTGCTGGATTCCCCACGGGCAACCGGCGCCTATCGCTTTGTCATCATGCCGGGACGCGACACCGTCGTGGACGTCCAGTCCAAAGTTTACCTGCGTGACAAAGTCGGCAAACTGGGTGTGGCGCCGCTGACCAGCATGTTCCTGTTCGGTTCCAACCAGCCTTCTCCGACGCTCAACTATCGTCCGGCGCTGCACGACTCCAATGGTCTGTCTATCCTGGCCGGTAACGGCGAGTGGATCTGGCGTCCGCTGAACAATCCGAAACACCTGGCTGTCAGCAGCTATGCGATGGAAAACCCGCAAGGCTTCGGCCTGCTGCAGCGCGGCCGTCAGTTCTCGCGCTTCGAGGATCTCGACGATCGTTATGACCTGCGTCCAAGCGCCTGGATCACCCCGAAAGGGGACTGGGGCAAAGGGAAAATCGAGCTGGTTGAAATTCCGACCAACGATGAAACGAACGATAACATCGTGACTTACTGGACGCCGGATCAGCTGCCGGAGCCGGGCAAGGAGATGAATTTCAAATACACCATCACCTTCAGCCGCGATGAAGACAAGCTGCATGCGCCAGATAACGCTTACGTTATGCAGACCCGCCGCTCTACCGGCGATGTGAAGCAGTCGAACCTGATCCGCCAGCCGGACGGCACGGTTGCCTTCATTGTCGACTTCACCGGCGCCGATATGAAGAAACTGCCAGCGGATACCCCGGTCGCTGCTCAGGCGAGCACCGGCGATAACGCGGAAATCGTTGAAAATACCGTGCGTTACAATCCAGTGACCAAAGGCTGGCGGATGATCCTGCGTTTGAAGGTTAAAGATCCGAAGAAAACGACGGAAATGCGTGCCGCGCTGGTTAACGGTGATGACACGTTGAGCGAAACCTGGAGCTATCAGCTGCCTGCCAATGAATAAGATAACGAAGTACATTGACGCATTGCCGCTGTCGGACGCCGAAAAATCGGCGCTGCCGGACACCAGCCTGCAGGCCGTTCATCAGGCCCTGGATGACGAACATCAGACCTTCGCTCGCGAAGACGACTCTCCGCTGGGGTCGGTGAAGGCGCGTCTGGCGCACAGCTGGCCGGATTCGCTTTCTGGCGATCAACTGGTGAAGGATGACGAAGGTCGTACCCAGCTGCATGCTATGCCGAAAGCCAGGCGTTCCTCGATGATCCCGGACCCGTGGCGGACTAACCCGGTCGGCCGCTTCTGGGATCGTCTGCGCGGCCGCGATGTCACGCCGCGCTATCTCTCCCGCCTGACGCAAGAAGAGCGCGAGAGTGAGCAAAAATGGCGTACCGTCGGCACCATTCGTCGCTACATCCTGCTGCTGCTGACGCTGTCGCAGACCGTGGTGGCCACCTGGTATATGAAAACCATTCTGCCTTATCAGGGCTGGGCGCTGATCAACCCGGCCGACATGGTGGGGCAGAACCTGTGGATCTCGTTCATGCAGCTGCTGCCGTACGTGTTGCAGAGCGGCATTCTGATCCTCTTCGCGGTACTGTTCTGCTGGGTTTCCGCCGGCTTCTGGACCGCGTTAATGGGCTTTCTGCAGCTGTTGATCGGCCGCGACAAGTACAGTATTTCCGCCTCGACGGTTGGTGACGAACCGTTGAACCCGGCGCACCGTACGGCGCTTATTATGCCGATCTGTAACGAAGACGTTGACCGCGTTTTCGCCGGGCTGCGGGCGACCTGGGAGTCGGTGAAAGCGACCGGTAACGCCGCTCATTTCGATGTCTATATCCTCAGCGACAGCTATAACCCCGATATCTGTGTGGCTGAGCAAAAGGCGTGGATGGAGCTGATTGCCGAAGTGCAGGGCGAAGGGCAGATCTTCTACCGTCGCCGTCGTCGTCGCGTGAAGCGTAAGAGCGGCAACATCGATGATTTCTGCCGCCGCTGGGGCAGCCAGTATAGCTATATGGTGGTGCTGGACGCTGACTCGGTGATGACCGGCGAGTGTCTGAGCAGCCTGGTGCGCCTGATGGAAGCGAACCCGAACGCCGGGATCATCCAGTCATCCCCGCGCGCCTCGGGCATGGACACGCTGTATGCGCGTTGCCAGCAGTTTGCCACCCGGGTGTACGGTCCGCTGTTTACGGCCGGTCTGCACTTCTGGCAGCTGGGGGAGTCCCACTACTGGGGACACAACGCCATTATCCGCGTGAAGCCGTTCATTGAGCACTGCGCGCTGGCGCCGCTGCCGGGCGAGGGTAACTTTGCCGGGTCGATTCTGTCGCACGACTTCGTCGAAGCCGCGCTAATGCGCCGTGCCGGCTGGGGGGTGTGGATTGCCTACGATCTGCCGGGCTCCTATGAGGAGCTGCCGCCGAACCTGCTGGACGAGCTGAAACGCGACCGTCGCTGGTGTCAGGGCAACCTGATGAACTTCCGCCTGTTCCTCGTCAGAGGGATGCACCCGGTTCACCGGGCGGTGTTCCTCACCGGCGTGATGTCGTACCTGTCGGCGCCGCTGTGGTTTATGTTCCTTGCCCTGTCGACGGCGTTGCAGGTGGTGCATGCCCTGACCGAGCCGCAGTACTTCCTGCAGCCGCGTCAGCTGTTCCCGGTGTGGCCGCAGTGGCGTCCGGAGCTGGCCATCGCGCTGTTCGCTTCGACCATGGTGCTGCTGTTCCTGCCGAAGCTGCTGAGTATTATTCTGGTGTGGTGTAAAGGGCCGAAAGAGTATGGCGGATTTATCCGCGTCACGCTTTCTCTGCTGCTGGAGGTCCTGTTCTCGGTCCTGCTGGCGCCGGTTCGCATGCTGTTCCACACCGTCTTCGTGGTCAGCGCCTTCCTCGGCTGGGAAGTGGTGTGGAATTCGCCGCAGCGTGATGATGACTCCACGCCGTGGGGAGAAGCCTTTATGCGTCACGGCTCGCAGCTGCTGCTGGGGCTGGTATGGGCAGTCGGAATGGCATGGCTGGATCTGCGCTTCCTGTTCTGGCTGGCGCCGATCGTCGTCTCGCTGATCCTGTCGCCGTTCGTGTCGGCGATCTCCAGCCGGGCGACCGTGGGCCTGCGCACCAAGCGCTGGAAGCTGTTCCTGATCCCGGAAGAGTATTCGCCGCCGCAGGTGCTCAAGGATACCGACGCGTACCTGACGCTGAACCGTCAGCGTTCACTGGACGATGGCTTTATGCACGCGGTATTCAATCCGTCGTTTAACGCCCTCGCCACGGCGATGGCCACCGCGCGCCACCGTCATGGTCATATCCTTGAGATCGCTCGCGAGCGCCACGTTGAGCAGGCGCTGAACGAAACGCCGGATAAGCTGAACCGCGATCGTCGACTGGTGCTGTTGAGCGACCCGGTGACCATGTCGCGTCTGCACTATCGCGTCTGGGCCGCGCCGGAGAAATATTCATCGTGGGTCAACGCCTATCAGCAGTTAGCGCTTAACCCGCTGGCGCTGAAAACGAAATAAGCCGTACGTAAAGGAAAATACCGGCAGCGATGCCGGTATTTTTTTATCTGAAACACGAGGTTGTGAATGCGAATATTATCGATCATTGCCATGGCGCTGCTGCTGAGCGGCTGCGGCAGCATTATCAGCCGGACGGTGCCCGGGCAGGGGCATGGCAATCAATATTACCCGGGCGTGCAGTGGGACGTTCGCGACTCGGCATGGCGCTATCTCACCGTTCTGGACCTTCCGTTCTCGCTGGTGTTCGATACGCTGCTGCTGCCGCTGGATGCCAGCCACGGGCCCTATAACTGATTAGCGCTCGTCCCACTCGTCGGCCGCCGTCTGTCCCTCTTCGGTGTCCAGCGAGGGCTCGAGCTGGAATTCGCCTTCATCCCACTCATGGAGGGTATTTTCCTCCAGCCACTCCTGGCGCAGCTCTATCTCATCATAATCCCCGTCGAAAACGCTCTGCGCAGCTTCGCCGCTGAGCATCGGTAAACATTCGCCTTGTTCGTCTTCGTCAGCAAAAAATTCGGCCTGCCAGGCGATATCGCCATCCTGCAGCACATACTTTTGAATATTAAGCTGCTCAACGTTAGCGCTCTCTTCATCGCTGTCAGGATTATTGGCGAGAAATTCTTCGCGTGCTGCATCAATAGCTTCTTCGAGCGTGGCATAGAACATCGAATCCTTTGGCATAGCGAATCTCCTGAGAAGAATATGAATTGAACACGATTCAATCTATAGAAGGCGGTAGCCAAAGCGTCAAGGGGCTGGGCCCCTCTGGACATTAATTTACTGAATGGCGGTCAGGCTGCGAGGCTTCCGCGGCAGGTCGGCGCAGGCTGAGGGTAGAATAAATGGCGTTAAAGAGCACCACGCCCGCGGTGACCAGGAATACCGCGCGGAAACCGTAGTTGGCGGACACCGAGGCGCCTATCAGGGGGCCGGTGACGTTGCCAATATCGCGGAACGACTGGTTATAGCTAAAGATACGCCCGGAGATCTGGCTGGTGGAATTATACACCAGCAGGGTTTGCACCGCCGGCAGCAGTGCCCCGTCTGCCGCGCCGAGCAGGAAACGCAGGATACCCAGCTGCAGTGGGGTCTGAACGAACGACATCGGGATCAGCAATAGCACAGAGATAATTAGCGCGACGATGAGGATCTTTTCCGGCCCGATACGATCCCCGAGCCTGCCCAGCCGCGGGGCGCTCATCAGCGCGGCTATTCCCGGCACCGAGGCGATCATCCCGCTAATAAAGGCGATGTTACTGACGTTGCCCGCGAGATCGCGCACGTAAAGCGTCAGAATCGGCGCAATGGAGCCGGTGGCCACCTGGATGATCAGCGAGGTCACAAACAGGCTGAGCACCAGCTTGGGATTCTGTAGCGAGGAGAAAACCTCTCTGGCGCTGAGCATCTCTTTTTTGGCGATCGGCACAAAATTTTCACGGATTAAAAACAGGGTAAACAGGAAGCAGATAAACAGCACCGCCGCGGTCATAAAGAAGACGGTGCGCAGGCCCCAGTGGTCGGCCAGGAAGCCACCCGCCAGCGGGCCGAGCAGGGCGCCGCTCACCGCGCCGGTTGACAGCGTGCCCAGCGCCCAGCCGCTTTTGTGGCGCGGGATCTGGGTGGCAATCAGGGCGTTGGCGTTGGGAATAAAGCCGCCCAGCAGGCCGAGCAGTGCGCGTAGCAGCAGAAACTGCCAGATATTCTGTGCCATCCCCATCAGCATCATCACTACGGACATTCCGAGGGCGGAACGCAGCAGCATAATTTTTCGTCCTTTGCGGTCAGCAAGACCGCCCCAGAACGGTGAGGCAATGGCGGAGAAGAGGAAGGTGATACTAAAGACCAGCCCGGACCACATGTTCAGCGCGCTATGCCCGGTGACCCCGAGCTGTTCGACATAGAGTGGCAGAAAGGGCATAACCAGACTGAAGGCGGCGCCCGTTAAAAAGCAGCCGAGCCAGGTCACGGTCAGATTTTGTTTCCAGTTAATAGGGGTATCAGCAGAGGACATAGGGTTCCACTGGCCTGCGCGGCAGGTCAAATTAAGAGAAAATATGAGCCTGCTAATTATGCGCCTGGGAAATAAATGCCGCAATGGAGGAGAGCTTTTAAAGCTAAAGCAGAGCCTAAAGCATGAGCGAGAAGCGCATTCCCGGCCACATGCGCGGCCGGGAAAAGGGATCAGTAGCGGGAGGGCATGCCCTCGGGGCGGGTTTTGAAGCGGCGGTGGAGCCACATATATTGTTCCGGGGCCATCATGATGCACTGCTCAACAATCTTGTTCATCCAGGCGGCCGTGGTTTCCGCGTCGTCCAGCGGCGGGGAACACTCTGGCGGCAGGATAATCAGTTCATAACCTTTACCATCCGGTTTGCGACGCGGGACGAAGGGGACGATACAGGCTTTGGACATTTTCGCCAGCATCCAGGTGCCGGAGGTGGTCGCCGCCTGGTCGACAGCGAACAGTGGGACGAAGACGCTGGCGGTCGGACCGTAATCGTGATCCGGCGCATACCAGACCACTTCACCTTTTTTCAGCGCCCGGATCATCCCTTTCAGATCCTTACGGTCAATCATGTCCTTATTTGAGCGCAAGCGGCCCCATGTCTGCAGCCAGTCGATCACCGGGTTGTCGTTGGGACGGTAGACGCCAATCCCCGGCTCGTTCATGCCGAACATCCGCGCGCCCATCTCGAGAGTCAGGAAGTGAATACCGATCAGCAGAATGCCGCGCTGCTGCGCCTGCACATCGCGGATATGCTCAAAGCCGATGGTGTCGGTCCAGCGGGCGATACGACGAACCGGCCAGAACCAGGCCATCCCCGTCTCCATCAGTCCCATCCCCACCGATTCAAAGTTCATCACCACCATTCGGTGACGTTCCTGCTCGCTTTTGTCGGGGAAGCAGAGCTCAAGGTTGCGATAGGCGATCTTCGCCCGACGCTTCATAAAGCGCATGGCCAGCCGGCCGATGGCATTTCCCAGGCGGTAAATCAGCGGATAGGGCAGTTGGACAACCAGCCACAGCAGGCCAATACCCAGCCACAGCAGCCAATAGCGCGGATGCAACAGCGCCGGAGAAAATTTAGGCAAATGAGTCATTTCATACCCGTATCAGTGAGCAACGTCTTATATTATCGCATTTTTTTACCGGCCAGCCAAAGGCGGCGACAGTCAGCTCGTTTTGTTAAGCGGGGCGCGACCGGGTGAGAGAAATGTAGCGTAAAATGTAGGGATGTAAATTAATTAGCTTTGCTATATCATGCCCGCCGTTTATTTCCTCATTTCTATGTCGAGCAGGTACACCATGCCAGTGTTACACAACCGCATTTCAAATGAGACGTTAAAGGCGCAAATGCTGGCTGAGACCGAGCCGCGCACGACGATCTCATTCTATAAATATTTCACCATTGTCGACCCACAAGCCACTCGCGATGCGTTATGGGTTGCCTTAACCCAGCTGAAGGTCTTTGGCCGTATTTATCTGGCCCGGGAAGGGATCAACGCGCAAATCAGCGTGCCGGAAAGCAACGTTGAAGCCCTGCGTGAGTTTCTCTATGGCTTCGATCCGGCGCTGGCGGGGCTGCGTTTCAATATCGCCCTCGAGGACGATGGGAAATCTTTCTGGGTGCTGCGCCTGAAAGTGCGCGACCGTATTGTCGCCGATGGCATCGACGATCCCTCTTTCGATGCCTCCAATGTTGGGGATTATCTCAAGGCGGCGGACGTCAATGCCATGCTTGACGATCCGGATGCGGTATTTATCGATATGCGTAACCACTATGAATATGAGGTGGGTCATTTCGAAAACGCGCTGGAGATCCCGGCGGATACCTTCCGCGACCAGCTGCCGAAAGCCGTGGAAATGATGCAGGACCACAAAGACAAGAAAATTGTTATGTATTGCACCGGCGGTATTCGCTGTGAAAAAGCCAGCGCCTGGATGAAGCATAACGGTTTCAATAAGGTCTGGCATATCGAGGGCGGGATTATTGAGTACGCCCGCCGCGCACGTGAGCAGGGGCTGCCGGTCCGTTTTATTGGCAAAAACTTTGTCTTTGATGAGCGGATGGGCGAGCGTATCTCCGATGACGTCATCGCGCACTGTCATCAGTGTGGCGCGCCGTGCGATACCCATACCAATTGCCTGAATGATGGCTGTCATCTGCTGTTTATACAGTGCCCGAGCTGCGCTGAGAAGTTTGCCGGTTGCTGTAGCGAAGCGTGCATGGAAGAGCATAAGCTGCCGGAAGAGGAGCAGCGCAAACTGCGCGCCGGACGCGAAAACGGCAATAAAATCTTTAACAAATCGCGTGGCCGACTGAACACCAAACTCGGGATCCCCGAGCCGGAGTCGTCAGAAAAACCATAACCAGACGAGATCGATGAGCGCCAGCAGCAACCACAGCGCAAGGTAGATCATAAAGTGCTCGCGCACGTTGTTAACCAGCATATTAAACAGGCGACGCATAACCGTTCTCAATGACTAACGGCCTCGACACAGAGGCCGTTTTTTTCCGGCGGCAAGCGTGCCGCATTCCGTTATGAGCTAAAGCGCGCCAGCGAGAAAGGCGTCAGGTTAAAGGTCGACGTCTGTCCCTGGGCAAACTGACTGGCAATTTCTCCCAGCACCGGCGCAAACTTAAAGCCATGGCCGCTCAGACCGGTGATCAGCAGCGTGTCTGGTCTGCCAGGGAGCGTATCGATAATAAAATCTTCATCGACCGTGTTGTCATAGGTGCAGGAGGCGCCGTGCAGACAGCCGCCGATCCCGGGCAGGACGTTACGTAAAAACGGAAAGGATTCGGAACCATCGCTGGCGACAGCGCCAAACGCCGATCGCTCCTGCGGCGTGGAGACAGGCTGACCGCCGTTATGCTTGCCGATCTTCAGCTCGTTATCTTCCGCCGGGAAACCGTAGTATTGATCGCCGTTGGGTAGCTCGCCGGTGAATGCCGGGAAATGATTCTTGCTGCTGTAACGGCCATCGGCCTGGAACCAGGCAAAAACCTTACGTACCGGCTGGATGGGGAGGTCCGGAAGCAGGCGGGTGACCCAGGTACCGGCGCTAATCAGCAATTTCTTGCCGTGATATTCACCGTCAAGGGTATCAATGGTGACCCCGTCTGCATGGTGATGAATGGCTGAGACCGGGCAGTTGAATAGCTGCGCGCAGCCAGCTTCCCGTGCCAGACGTATCCAGGTCTCGACAGCCAGCTCACTGCGCAGTACGCCGGACGCCGGTTCGAAAATCGCCCGATAGTCGTCGGGAAGGCGTATCTCCGGCCAGCGCTGCATGACGGCCTGAGCATCTAACTCTTCAACCTCAAGATCGAACGCCCTGGCGCTGGCGGCGACGTTGGCCAGGAAAGGAGAGCTGGCGGGGCCGAGGTTAATGACGCCGGTGCGTTCAAAAACGGCTTCGCCGCTGATTTCAGCCAGTTCATCCCACAGCTGCTGGGCGCGCAGCACCAGCGGAACATACTTTTCACCTTCGCCATAAGCGTGACGGATAAGACGGCTACTGCCATGATGGCTGCCCTCCTGATGGGGAGGTTGGTGGGCATCGGTCATCAGAACATTGAGTCCGGCACGACGCGCATAATAGCCAGCGGCAGCGCCGACCGATCCGCTGCCGATAATGATAAGATCGTATTGCATGGTGAGTTCCGGGTAATTGCCTTATTAGCAGGGTAATTAACTCCCTGCGCTTATACAAGCCCGAAAATAATTCAGGCACCCGCAGGTGCCTGTTAAGACTATTGTTTAGTCATTCCCCGTATCGCGTTAATGTCGGCGGTACTCGTTTTCCTGGTATTCGCCAGATTCAATCTTCGCAATGCCTGCTTCCAGGATTGAAATAAATTGACGTGCGACGTCCGTCGTTAGCCATAGCGTCTGGCCAATTTCAGCATCATGACTGTTTTCTTGAGTGGGGTTCTGGTAGTGCAGGCGCAACATCAGCGCATCGTAGCTATCAACGGTGCTGATGTCCCATCCAACGAGGGGATGGGTCTGAATGACTTCATTATTTTTTTCCATCATAACCCCTTATTCATATGTTAAAAGACAACAATTCTCGAGGTTTAATGCATGTTTTTTGAAGCAAGTTAATTATATCAGGGATCAAGAATAAACTCGAGAAATTAAATGAAAGGCAGCATGATTTTCTTGTTTTCGCCGCTTTTTTACGCAAGATAAGCGCGGGAAATGGCCATTTTAGCCGATATTAAGCAGAATAATCAGGAATATTCTGAACAAGAGGCGGGGAGAAAAAAGCCGGGGCGACCCGGCAAAGAAAAGCACAATGAGGGAGCAAACCAGAGTAACTGGATCCCGCCATGCTTCAGGAGAGATCGTGGACAAACCAGTCGTCCGCGCTTTCCCAGGTTTCCTGCAGGATTTCGCTTATCCGGTCTTTGTCTTCTTTCAGGGCGCCGAACACCGAGAGCTGGTTGCCGGTGGCGTAGCGCACGCTCACCTGACTGTCGATGGCCGGGAATTGCTCGGCGATACGCCGGGAGAGTTCGTTATTCAGCGCTTCCAGCGCGCCGTTGGGTAAGGCGGTCGTTTTGGCGATAGACACTTCGATGCGCATAATTGCCCCCTGTGTTTGATACTGGTTATTTATACAGTATCTGATGGGCGTTGACAACAGGGGGCTAGGTTTTTTATCGCTTCATCGTCCAGCGAACGGTTTCACCCGCCAGGAACGGGACCAGGCTATCATTGGGCAGCGCAATGCTGTCAACGACCGTGGTCTCTTCACGCACCAGCTCAACATAGCTTTCATTGACCGGCAGACCGTAGAAGCGCGGGCCGTTCAGCGAGCAGAAGGCTTCAAAGTGCTGCAGAGCGTTCATTTCTTCAAACACGGTGGCGTAGCTGCCGAGGGCGGTCGGGGCGTTGAAGCAGCCGGCGCAGCCGCAGCTGGCTTCCTTACGATGGCGGGCGTGCGGCGCGGAGTCGGTGCCAAGGAAGGCGCGGCTAAAGCCGCTGGCGACCAGTTCGCGCAGCGCCTGCTGATGAATATTGCGTTTGAGTACCGGCAGGCAGTACAGGTGAGGACGAATACCGCCGACCAGCATATGGTTGCGGTTGAACATCAGGTGCTGCGGGGTAATAGTGGCCGCCAGCAGTTCATTGCCGTCACGCACATATTCGGCGGCATCTTTGGTAGTAATATGCTCAAAGACCACCTTTAGACCGGGCAGGCGCTGGCGCAGGGGCTCCATCACCGTGTCAATAAAGCGCGCTTCACGATCGAAAATATCAATCTCGGCGTGGGTGACTTCCCCATGTACCAGCAGCGGCATGCCCAGATTTTCCATCCGCTCCAGCACCGGCATAATGGCGTCGGTGCTGGTGACACCGTGGCTGGAGTTGGTCGTGGCGTTGGCCGGGTAGAGCTTGGCGGCGGTGAACACACCTTCGTTAAAGCCGCGCTCCAGCTCCGCCGGGTCGAGGGAATCTGTCAGATAGCAGGTCATCAACGGGGTAAAATCGTGCCCGGCCGGGACGGCGTCCATAATGCGCTGGCGATAGGCGATAGCCGCCGCGACGGTGGTGACAGGCGGCACCAGATTCGGCATCACGATCGCCCGGCCATAAAACTCACTGGTGTAAGGCACGACGGTTTTCAGCATATCGTCATCACGCAGATGGATATGCCAGTCGTCTGGGCGGCGGATTTTCAATACCTGGGGTTGTGCTGTCATGGAAGGCTCCGGCTAATAGGTTCAGTCATCAGGGCTGTTTTTTGCCGGGCACTAAGGATAAGCGTAAACGTTTTCCTTTGCACTCATTTCCGTAAAAAATTCAGGGCGCCGTAGCGCCCTGGAGATTAATTGGTAAAGGGGATGACAATTTCGCCCGGTTTCACCTCTATGCCCTTGGCATATTTCTTCGCCAGCGCTTCGCCGGTGCTGGCGTCTTCACGCAGGACATAGGCCGGTTGCTGGCTGAAGTAGCTGCGCAGCGACTGATTCAGATAGGGGAGCAGGGCCTGAATCACCGACTGCAGCTTCTCGGGCGCCACTTTGGCATCGACCACCTCCATTTCCTGCAGGAAGATAGCGCCTTTCTCTCTGTCAAAGGTTGGCAGCGCTTTGAGCTTCAGATCGATCGTCGCTTTCTGGGTGCCGAACAGGGAGTTCAGATCGACGTTGGCGACCCCGGTCAGCGTGACTTTGCCCGGCTCTTCACGGCCAATAGCGCTGGTCAGGTTCTGCAGCTCAATATGGGCATCGGCAACGCCTTTCAGACCGATATCTTTGGCGAAATGGTTACGCTTCTGCAGCGCCTGGTTTATCTCCTGCTCGCTTACCGTGTATTGGGTCAACTGGTTACAGCCGCTCAGCAGACCGCTGACAATCAGCGCCGCGGCGATCAATATTTTTTTCATGGGGTTCCTCAAGCTCGTACCATCATTCATCCTGACACAAAGCATCATGACCTGTCAGCATTCTTCATGCCAGCAGAATAGGCTGAAAGGCAGGAGAAACCGCGGACCTACGCGCTTAGGTGCGCGGCTCCAGCATACCGGAGGCGGAGCGTTTTGGACTGAATTGCCACCACAGGGCAAGGAAAGTGATAAACCCAATGGCGCCGAGCATCAGCCACGGCAGTTCGGGCTGGCCCACGGCTTTGCCGGCATCAAACAGCCAGCCGCCGCCCGCGTAACCCAGCGCGCCGCCGAAGGCGAGACCCAGGCGGCTGAACCCCATATAGCTGCCGCGCGCCCGGGCATCCGCCAGCGAGGCGCCCAGCGTCTCCCTGGCGGGTTCCGCGATGATCGAACCGATGTAAAACAGGCAGATCAGGGTAAATAACTGCTGCAAACTGCTGGTCATGCCAATCGGCAGCATCGCCAGCGTCATCACCAGCAGACCGGCCATCAGCCGGTGCTCAAGGCGGTAGCGTTTCTCGCTCCAGCGGGCAATGGGATAGAGCAGGGTCAGCGAAATGGTGGCTTCGATGGCGTACATCCACTTCACGGCGGCCGGCGAACCGGCAATGTCGTTCACCATGATCGGCAGCATCAGCATCACCTGCACCGCCAGCATGTAATAGCCTGTTAACGTCAGGACATAGGTGACGAAGCGCTTATCCCGCAGCACCCGTCCCAGCCCCTCGCGGACTGGCGTTTTCACCGTGGACAGTTTCCATGCTGGCAGATACCAGGCGTTAAACGCGGCGCAAGCGATAAACAGCGCGGCGCCGGCGCTGCACACCAGACGGAAGTCATACTGTAGCAGCCAACTGCCCAGCAGGGCGCCAATCACCGCGCCGGCGCTGTCCTGCATCATCAGGAGGGAGAAAAAGCGGCCGCGCTGATGCGGGCGCACCAGTTTGACCACCAGCGCGGCTCGTGGCGGATCGAACAACGTGCCGCCCAACCCGGACAAGATACAGGAGAGCCAGAGCACCCAGGGCTCATGGGCGACGGCCATCGCCGCGAAGCCGCCGGCGCGCATCAGCATGCCGGTGACAATCATGGGTTTCGCGCCGAAGCGGTCGGCAATGGCGCCGCCAAAAATGCCTAATCCCTGCTGCACCAGCTGGCGCAGGCCGAGCGCAATGCCGACCATCAGCGCTGCCCAACCCATCTGATCGACAAAGCGGATGGAAATCAGCGGAAAAACGACAAAAAAGCCCAGCACGACCAGCATGTTATCGACTAACAGGAAATATTTACCCAGGCTCCTTGCCTGCGAGACGCGGGACATTTCCCCTCCAGGGAAAAATAGAGATAAGCGAGGATATTCTGCGGGCAATCTGCTGCTTTTCCCAGCGCCCTTGCGACAATATTTTTTTATCAAAAAGCAAGTTCGATTGAGCCTATTCATCGAAAAGAGGAGATGGCGCAGAAAATGGTATGTTGCTGTTTTCACACTATCGTGCAGGACAGGTATAGTGATGAGAGCAAGATTGAAGTCAGGGGGACTGAAAAGGAAATGTTTGGCTATCGCAGTAACGTGCCGAAGGTGCGTTTGACGACGGACCGGCTGGTGGTGCGCCTGGTCCACGATCGTGACGCCTGGCGTCTGGCCGATTATTACGCCGAGAATAAAGTGTTCTTAAAACCCTGGGAGCCGGTACGTGACGACAGCCACTGCTATCCCTCCGGGTGGCAGGCGCGTCTGTCAATGATCGGCGAGTTTCATAAGCAGGGGTCTGCATTTTATTTCGCGCTGCTCGATGCGGAGGAAAAAGAGATCGTTGGCGTGGCGAATTTCTCCAACGTAGTTCGCGGATCATTCCATGCCTGTTATCTCGGCTACTCCATTGGCGAGAAGTGGCAAGGGCAGGGGCTGATGTTTGAAGCGTTGACCGCCGCGATTCGCTATATGCAGCGCACGCAGCATATCCATCGCATTATGGCCAACTATATGCCGCATAATCAGCGCAGCGGCGCGCTGCTGGCGCGGTTGGGGTTCGAAAAAGAGGGTTACGCCAAAGATTATCTGCTGATTGACGGGCAGTGGCGTGACCATGTACTGACGGCGCTAACGACGCCGGACTGGTCAGCAGGGCGCTAAGGAGAGAGGATGAAATATCAGTTAACCGCGCACGAAGCGCGCGTCATTGGCTGTCTGCTGGAAAAGCAGGTTACCACGCCCGAGCAGTACCCGCTGTCGGTGAACGCCGTGGTGACCGCCTGCAATCAGAAAACCAACCGCGAACCGGTGATGTCCCTGAGCGAAGGTGAGGTCCAGACGCTGCTGGATACCCTGGTGAAGCGCCACTATTTGCGCACGGTAAGCGGATTCGGCAATCGAGTGACCAAGTATGAGCAGCGCTTTTGCAACTCTGAATTTGGCGATCTGAAACTCAGCGCCGGCGAAGTAGCGGTGGTGACGACGCTACTGCTGCGCGGCGCCCAGACGCCGGGTGAACTCCGTAGCCGCGCACAGCGGATGCATGAGTTCAGCGATATGGCGGAAGTGGAAAGCGTGCTGGAAGGGTTAGCGACGCGCGAGGATGGTCCTTTTGTTGCCCGCCTGCCACGGGAACCGGGGAAACGGGAAAGCCGCTATATGCATCTGTTTTGCGATGACATGGACACGCTGATCACCACGGTGGAAGCACTCTCGCCGCTGGAAGACGATGACGATCTGCGTGCCCGGATTGAAGCACTGGAAGGCGAGGTGGCGGAATTGAAAGCGCGCCTTGACTCGCTGTTACACCATCTGGGGGACTAAACGTGGGGACAAGACTGCGTATTGGGGTGGTTGGCTTAGGGGGCATCGCGCAGAAAGCGTGGCTGCCGGTGTTAGGCGCTGCGGAAAGCTGGACGCTGCAGGCAGCCTGGTCGCCGGGAAAAGAGAAGGCGTTGCGCATCTGCGAAACCTGGCGGATCCCGTATGCTGATTCGCTGGATGCCCTGGCGGCGCAGTGCGATGCGGTCTTTGTCCATACGTCGACGGCTTCACATTATGAAGTCGTGAATCACTTGTTGAATGCCGGGGTTCATGTTTGTGTGGATAAACCGCTGGCGGACAAGCTGAGCGAGGCGGAAGCGCTGGTCGAGCTGGCTGCCCGGCGTCATCTGACGCTGATGGTCGGTTTCAATCGCCGCTTTGCGCCACTCTATCGTGAACTGAAGGGGCGGCTGGGCGAGGCGGCCTCGCTGCGGATGGATAAGCATCGTAGCGACAGCGTAGGCAACGATCTGCGCTTTACCCTTCTCGATGACTATCTGCACGTGGTGGATACTGCGTTGTGGCTGGCTGATGGTCAGGCGCGCCTGCGCGGCGGCACGTTGCAGATCACTCCTCAGGGTGAAATGCTCTATGCCGAACACCAGTTCAGTTCGCCCCGGCTGCAGGTTACCACCAGCATGCACCGCCGTGCCGGAAGCCAGCGTGAGTGGGTGCAGGCGGTCACCGATGGCGGGTTATATGCGGTGAGTGAGATGCGCGAATGGCAGGAGGAGTGTGGTCTTGGCGTGGTCCAGCGCCCGGTGGCGGGCTGGCAAACCACCCTCGAGCAGCGCGGTTTTGTCGGCTGCGCGCGACATTTCATCGAATGCGTGCAAAATCAGACGGTTCCGGAAACCGCTGGCGAACAGGCGCTGCTGGCTCAGCGGGTGGTTGACAAACTCTGGCGTGACGCCATCAGCGAATAATCCGTTGTAACAACTGACAGTAGTAATTCATATTGAACCCGGTAGACTATCGCCACTTTCCAGCGCCCGCATTTGCGGGCGTTTTACTCCAGGGTTTGGAATAACAGCGTAATGAATCTTTTAAAATCACTGGCGGCCGTCAGTTCGATGACCATGTTTTCGCGCGTGCTGGGCTTTGCCCGCGATGCGATTGTGGCGCGCATTTTTGGTGCCGGGATGGCGACCGATGCCTTTTTTGTCGCCTTCAAACTGCCTAATCTGCTGCGGCGTATTTTTGCCGAAGGCGCCTTCTCGCAGGCGTTTGTGCCGATCCTTGCCGAATATAAAAGCAAGCAGGGCGAAGATGCCACCCGGGTGTTTGTCTCGTATGTCTCCGGATTACTGACCCTGGCCCTGGCGATCGTCACCGTTATCGGGATGCTGGCGGCGCCGTGGGTGATCACCATCACCGCCCCCGGGTTTGCTGATACCGCCGATAAATTTGCGCTGACCACCCAATTGCTGCGCATTACCTTCCCCTATATTTTGCTGATCTCCCTGGCCTCGCTGGTGGGGGCGATCCTCAATACCTGGAACCGTTTCTCGGTGCCGGCCTTTGCCCCGACGTTCCTCAACGTCAGCATGATTGGCTTTGCGCTGTTTGCCGCGCCGTACTTCCATCCGCCGGTGCTGGCGCTGGCCTGGGCGGTGACGGTCGGCGGCGTGCTGCAGCTGGCCTACCAGTTGCCGCACCTGAAGAAGATTGGCATGCTGGTTCTGCCCAGAATTAATCTGAAAGATGCTGGCGCGATGCGGGTAGTGAAGCAGATGGGGCCGGCGATCCTTGGCGTGTCGGTAAGCCAGATCTCCCTCATCATCAATACCATCTTCGCCTCGTTTCTCGTGTCGGGATCGGTGTCATGGATGTACTATGCCGACCGTCTGATGGAGTTTCCGTCAGGTGTCCTGGGCGTGGCGCTTGGCACCATCCTGCTGCCGTCGTTGTCGAAAAGCTTCGCCAGTGGTAACCATGACGAGTATTGCCGCCTGATGGACTGGGGCCTGCGACTCTGCTTCCTGCTGGCGCTGCCGAGCGCGGTGGCGCTGGGGATCCTCGCTAAACCGCTGACCGTGGCCCTGTTCCAGTACGGTAAATTCAGCGCCTTTGACGCGGCGATGACCCAGCGCGCGCTGGTGGCCTATTCCGTGGGGCTGATGGGGCTTATCGTGGTGAAAGTGCTGGCGCCGGGCTTCTATTCCCGTCAGGACATCAAAACGCCGGTGAAGATTGCCATTGTCACCCTGATTATGACCCAGGTGATGAACCTGGCGTTTATCGGCCCGCTCAAGCACGCGGGCCTGTCACTGTCCATAGGGCTGGCGGCCTGCCTGAACGCCGCGCTGCTCTACTGGCAACTGCGTAAACAGAAAATTTTCACCCCACAGCCCGGCTGGCTGACTTTCCTGCTGCGTCTGGTCGCGGCGGTGGTGGTGATGGCCGCGGCGCTGCTGGGCGTCATGCATCTCATGCCGGAGTGGTCTCAGGGGACGATGCCGTTCCGCCTGATGCGCCTGCTGGTGGTGGTGGTCGCCGGAGTAGTGGCTTATTTCGCTACGCTGCTGGTGTTGGGCTTCCGCGTAAAAGAGTTTGCCCGTCGCACAGCGTAAGCCATTGCGACGGAAAGAGGAAACCCGCTTCGCTCAGGCGAAGCGGGTTTTTTTTATGATGTGCGGCGTTCGGCTGCGATGAGGCGCGCATTCTCCAGCAGGCGGATCGCCAGGGCAATTGCCCCGCTGACGACGGCGAGGGTGACCACTCCGTTCCAGCCGGCCAGCACGTACAGCTTGCTGCCCAGCACCGACCCCAGCGACATCCCGATAAAGACCACGGTGAACAGCAGAGCGTTCAGGCGGCCACGGGCCTGCGGCTCCAGGCTGTAAACCAGGTTCTGATGTGCCACCAGGCTTGACTGCAGGCCGAGATCGAAGCCAATAGCCGAGAGAGCAATCAGCGCCAGCTGGCCATGCAGAGGGAGCAGCGGCAGCATAAACATCAGGGCGAAGGAGAGGGTGACCAGCGCCGCGCCCATCTGAGTCACTTTACCGGCGCCAAACTTATCGGCCAGTCCGCCGGCCAGCGGTGCCGCCAGCGCCCCGGCGGCACCGGCGATACCAAAGCCACCCGCTACTGCGCTCCCCATGTGATAGTGTTCTGAGAGCATCACCGCCAGCGTCGACCAGAAAGCGCTAAAGGCGACAGAGAGCGCCCCTTGAGCCAGCGCAGCGCGGCGTAACGCCGGATAACGCAGCCACAGATGCGCCATTGAGGCCATCAGCTGCGGATAGCTCAGCGTCGAGTGAATGGCGAAGCGCGGCAGGACCCGCCACATCACCAGGCCAATCAGCGCCACGCTGACTGCAGCCGCCTGATACATCACCCGCCAGCCGAATACGGCGCCCACTACGCCGCTGACCGTCCTGGAAAGCAGGATCCCCAGCAGCAGTCCGGTCATCACCGTGCCCACCATTTTTCCCTGCTTGCCTGCCGGAGCGAGGATCGCCGCCGCCGGGACGATATCCTGCGCCATGGTGGCCGCCATACCGATCAGCAGACTGACCACCAGCAGTGAGGAGAGCTGGCCGGTAAGGCTGCACAGGAACAGCAGGATCGCCAGCATTGCGCTCTTCAGCAGGATCAGCCGGCGGCGATCGTGACGGTCGCCGAGCGGGAGCAGGAAGAGAATGCCGAGCGCGTAGCCAGCCTGCGTCAGGGTAGGAACCAGCCCCATCCCTTCTACCGACAGATGGAGGTTGGCGCCCATCAGCGGCAGTAGCGGCTGCGCATAATAGATAGAGGCGACGCTAAAGCCGGCGCCGAGCGCGAGAATGAAGATAATCCAGCCTGCGTCGCGGGTGGAAAGGGAAGTCGGTGTCATGATCGGTACCTCATAGATGCGATGGCGCTATTTTTCCCTGAATGCAGCTGGCGCGGTAGCCGGGCTGGTGGTAAAACGGTTATACGTAGCACGTATAGGCAAAAGAAAAATGAAAAGACAGGAGCGTATAGACCGCATTGAGCTGATGCGCACCTATATTCGTATTATAGAGGCCGGCTCACTCTCCGCCGCCGCGGGGCAGATGGATACCACCCAGGCAACCGTCAGCCGCCGCCTGCAGTCCCTGGAAGGACTGCTGGGGGTGAAGTTGATCCTGCGCACCACTCATGCGATGAAGCTCACTGACGATGGCGAACGCTGTTATCGCCATGCCCGTCAGGTCGTGGACGCCTGGCTGGCGCTGGAGGATGATCTGCGTATTGCTGACGATCAGCCCGTGGGGGTGCTGCGGGTACGGGCGCCCCATGCTTTTGGCCAGCAACAGCTGCTGGCGCCGCTGGTCGCATTTCTGCAGCGTCATCCGCAACTGTCGGTCGAGTGGATGCTGAATGATAATACCGTCGACTTTCTCAGCGATAATATTGACTGCGCCATCCGCGTGGGCGCGGAGGTGGATCCGGCCACGGTATCCGTGCTGCTGGCGGAAGTGCCGCGCTGCGTGGTGGCTTCCCCTGAACTCCTGGCGAAGTACCCGCCGTTAACCTCGCTGGAGGCGCTATCCGGCCTGCCGTGGATCGCCATTAATACCTTTTATCAGCATGAGGTACGGCTCCGGCATCTGGAAAGTGGGCAAATCGTCTCGACGGCCATCACCCCCTGCCTGAGCACTGACAGCCTGTACGTCGCGCGAAATACCGCGCTGGCGGGGCTGGGAGTGGCGATGGTGTCCAGCTGGACAGTCGTGGAGGATATTGCCGCCGGACGGCTGATTGAGCTGTTCCCGCAGTGGCGCCCCGCCTCGCTACCGGTTCATCTGGTTTATCCCTGGGCGCGCTATTATCCGACACGCCTGCGTAAGTTCCTTGACCTGATGCGGGAGATCATGCCGGATCTGGCCGGGATGCAGCGTCCGCAAAGCGCATAAAAAAACCGGCCAGAGGCCGGTTTTTTTATTAAGCACGCTTATTCGACGGGCTGTGGGCGGGTCGGTTCTGCGGTGGCTTTACGCGTCGCACTATGACCACCGGCGGCGCCTTTACCTTCAAAAGCGAACGGCGGGCGCACCCAGGTGCTGTGGCGCGGCGCTTCCGGGACATAGTCCGGAGCAGGCGCCCGGGTCATCGGCGCGGTAGCATGGCGATCGCCAGCCACAACCACGGGTTTGCTTACCGGCGTTTCAGCTTTGACCGGTTCGGCAGGGGCTGTTGGGGCGGCTTCGGTCACCGGTGCTTCCACCACGGTTTCCGTGGCCGGAACGATGGTTTCCACTGGCGCTTCAACGACAGGCGCCGTTTCCACCACTTCAGGTTCAACCGTGACCGGCTCGGCGTCGATCGTCACTGGCGCAATAGCCTGAGGCGCTTCGACAGCTGGCGCTTCGACCGGCGCTGGCTCGACAGCGGCTGGCTCGACAATTTCCGGAGTATCAACGATCACCGGCTCGGCGGCTACGACAGGTTCGACGACCACCGGCTCAGCGGTAACGGGCTCCATGGTCGCCGGCTCGACGGTAACTGGCGCGGCAGTGACGGTTTCAACCACGGCAACCGGTGTCGCAATAGCTTCGACGGCTTCAATGGCGCTGGTGTCCTGAACCGGAACCTCTTCCGGCTGCTGGTCCTGCGGACGAACGACCGGGTAGCGGATCCAGACTTTACCGGAAGCCATCTCCGGCGAGGCGCAGGCGACGGTCAGCGGCATCGGCGACTGGGTCGGATAGCGTTCGTCACGATAGCGACGACGGCGCTGACCGCTCACGCGCAGATGACGCGGGGAACGACGAGAGCGGCGCGGCATACCGTTCGCTTCACGGGATTCGCCGTTTTCATCGTGTTCCACTACGTTTTCCACTACCGCCGGCAGTTCGGCTTTCACCGGCTCGCTGCGCGGGGTGGCGACTTCAGCCACAACGGTCTCAGGCGCGATCTCGGCAGTCTGCTCGGCAACGGCTGACTCAATGCGTACTTTCTGGGAGAGCTGACGCGGTTTACGACGCGGCAGAGTCTGCACACGCTCTTCCTGCTCAGTCTCCTGTACTTCCGGCTCTTCACGCGTCTGCACCTTGGCTTCCTGCTGCGCCTGACGTTTATCGTCATTGCGGCGGCGGGAGCGTTCGCGGCGCGGCTGCTGCTCGTCGCGGGATTTGGCTTTGTCCGCGTCATCGCCGACGGTCTGGCGAGCGTCACGCGCTTCTACGTTTTGCGGCTGCTTTTCGCGACGATTGCGACGGTTTTCTTCACGCGATTCGCGCGGCTCACGACCCTCGGCATTGTCCGCACGGGTGTCGCGATTGTCACGGTTATCGCGGTTGTCACGATTGTCGCGGTTATCACGGCGATCGTTGCGGTCGTTGCGATCGCGGCGGTTGTTGCTCCGCGGTTTACGGCGCTCCTGCTGACGCTCCGGTTTTTCTTCCGCTTTCTTCTCGACCGGAACTTCAACCGGCTTGGCTTCTTCAGTGCCAGAGAAGATATTTTTCAGCGCGCTGAAGAAGCGTGAGAGTAGTCCCGGCTGGGCCGGCGCGGCGGCCGCGACCGGGGCAGCGGCGACCGCAGGGGCAGCCACAGGCTCTTCCAGCATCGGTGCCGGTGGGGCGTCAGGCATCACAAAGGCGGCCAGCGCAGGCTGCTCCGGACGTTTACGTTCTGCTGGCTCCTCGTCACCAGGCAGCGCCATCTCTTCTTCATGCAGCTTCGGCAGCAGATAGCTCAGCGTTGAGGTCTCTTCACCTTTGCGCACGCGCAGGACGGAGTAGTGCGGCGTCTGCATCTCGTCGTTTGGCACGATAATGACGCGGACATCGCCCTGACGGGATTCGATTGCGCTCACTGCGGCACGTTTTTCGTTCAGCAGATAAGAGGCGATCGGTACCGGAACGATGGCGTGGACTTCTTTGGTGTTCTCTTTCAGCGCCTCTTCTTCAATCAGACGCAGAATAGAGAGCGACAGCGATTCGTTATCACGCACGGTACCGGTGCCGGAGCAGCGCGGGCAGACGTGATGGCTGGATTCGCCCAGCGACGGGCTCAGGCGCTGGCGAGACATCTCCAGCAGGCCGAAGCGCGAAATATGACTAATCTGAATGCGCGCGCGGTCCTGACGAACGGCTTCACGCAGACGGTTTTCCACCGCACGCTGGTGGCGAACCGGGGTCATATCGATGAAGTCGATAACGATCAAGCCGCCGAGGTCGCGCAGACGCAGCTGGCGGGCAATCTCGTCAGCCGCTTCAAGGTTGGTATTGAAGGCTGTCTCTTCGATATCGCCGCCGCGGGTGGCGCGGGCGGAGTTGATATCGATCGCGGTCAGCGCTTCGGTGCTGTCGATAACGATAGACCCACCGGAAGGCAGGCGCACTTCACGCTGGAAGGCGGACTCAATTTGCGATTCAATCTGATAATGGCTGAACAGCGGGATTTCACCGGTGTACAGTTTGATTTTGCTGCTGAAATCCGGACGACCCAGTGCGGCGATATGCTGGCGCGCCAGCTCGAGCACTTTCGGGTTATCGATCAGGATTTCGCCGATGTCCTGGCGCAGATAATCGCGGAATGCGCGGACAATCACGTTGCTTTCCTGGTGGATCAGGAACGGCGCCGGACGGCTTTCCGCGGCTTTCTGAATCGCTTCCCAGTGCTTCAGGCGGAAGCTCAGGTCCCACTGCAGGGCTTCGGCAGATTTGCCGACGCCAGCGGTGCGAACGATAAGACCCATGCCGTCCGGAAGCTCCAGGCTCGCCAGCGCTTCTTTCAGTTCAGTGCGGTCGTCGCCCTCGATACGGCGGGAAATTCCCCCCGCGCGCGGGTTGTTCGGCATCAGGACCAGATAGCTGCCTGCCAGGCTGATAAAGGTGGTGAGCGCAGCGCCTTTGTTGCCGCGTTCTTCTTTATCAATCTGCACGATAACTTCCTGACCTTCACGCAGCACGTCTTTGATATTAGGACGACCGTGCGCATTGTAGTTAGCGGGGAAGTATTCGCGGGCGATTTCTTTGAGGGGGAGGAAACCATGACGCTCGGCGCCGTAATCGACAAACGCGGCTTCAAGGCTAGGTTCAATGCGGGTGATTTTGCCTTTGTAGATGTTCGCTTTTTTCTGTTCGTGCCCGGGGCTTTCGATATCCAGGTCGTACAGGCGCTGCCCATCAACAAGGGCGACGCGCAACTCTTCCTGCTGAGTTGCGTTGATTAACATTCTTTTCATCGTAACTTACTCATTATTCTTACATTGACGACTAAGCTGCGGGCAGAGTAATGCCTTTCCGGGGGAAAACCGATGGCCTCGTGTCTGGTTCACGTCGCCAACCTCACGGTTGTCGCGCGCTTAAGAGGCGCAGAGTGTCGGTCGCCTGTGTTTCAAACGGAAACACAGCGCAATTATTCAGGGGAACAGCCTGGGATGTATCACCAGAGAATATTCCATTTATACTCGTCGTCTTTCGCGTTGCAGGCATGGTGGCTTAACCTGCTCACCTCGATCAAAGGATCCAGATGAGCTCCCGGGAGTCCCGGAGTTGACGCCTTCCTGCGACTTGAAATCCATAGAGCCTGTACCGGTAAGGACTGCAACCCGCAGCCCGCTAACTGTCTGAAAGATCACAACGTCTTACGCCATTGCTGCGTGGGCGATCGGTCAGACAAAATTGGTCATTCCGCTAATGTCTTGTTCTAACAAGATGCAATACGGAAAACGGTCTCATTATTCCATTGCTAACCTTGTTATAGCAAGTTGACTTTCACCTTTTATCACCCGGTTACTCACAGTTTTATCACCTGCCCATACAGATTGTTCTAATAACAAACAAAATGGCGGTCAGGTAAACCGTGAAAACAGGATAATGATAAATATAAGCATATAAAAATGAGTGGCGCTAATGCGTCCGGCTATTTAGAATCGCGCACCATGAAAACTGAGACCCCAACCGTAAAAATGGTTGCCATTGCTGCTGATGAAGCGGGGCAACGTATCGACAACTTTTTGCGTACCCAATTGAAAGGTGTACCGAAGAGCATGATTTATCGCATCCTGCGTAAAGGCGAGGTGCGGGTAAACAAAAAGCGCGTGAAGCCGGAGTATAAGCTGGAAGCGGGTGATGAAGTCCGTATCCCGCCGGTGCGCGTGGCGGAGCGTGAAGAAGAGGCGGTATCGCCGCATCTGCAGAAAGTGGCCGCGCTCTCTGAGGTGATCCTCTATGAAGACGATCATATTCTGGTACTCAACAAACCTTCCGGTACTGCGGTACACGGCGGCAGCGGACTGAGCTTTGGCGTGATTGAAGGGCTGCGCGCCCTGCGCCCGGAGGCACGTTTCCTTGAGCTGGTGCATCGTCTCGACCGCGATACCTCCGGCGTGCTGCTGGTGGCGAAAAAGCGCTCGGCGCTGCGTTCGCTGCACGAGCAGCTGCGCGATAAAGGCATGCAGAAAGACTACCTGGCGCTGGTGCGCGGCCAGTGGCAGTCGCATACCAAAGTGGTCCAGGCCCCGCTGTTGAAGAATATTCTGCAGAGTGGGGAGCGTATCGTTCGCGTGAGTCAGGAAGGCAAGCCGTCGGAGACGCGCTTTAAAGTGGAAGAGCGTTACGAATTCGCCACGCTGGTGCGCTGCAGCCCGGTCACCGGCCGCACGCATCAGATCCGCGTTCATACCCAGTATGCCGGGCATCCTATCGCTTTTGACGATCGCTATGGCGACCGCGAGTTCGACAAGCAGCTGTCCGGTACCGGCTTAAACCGCCTGTTCCTGCACGCGGCGGCGCTGAAGTTTACCCACCCGGGGAGCGGGGAGGTGATGCGCGTTGAGGCGCCGCTGGATAACCAGCTGAAGCACTGTTTACAGGTGCTACGTAAGAGCAAATAAGCGCAACGGCGGAATCAGTTCCGCCGTTTTTTTTGCTTTAACCTAACAGCGGATTGTTATTCTCGCGGCGCAGCATCTGACAGAGCGCGATTAAGGGTAAACCGACCAGAGTGTTCGGGTCGCGGCCTTCCAGTCGTTCAAATAGCGTAATCCCTAACCCCTCGCTCTTGAAACTCCCGGCGCATTGCAGCGGGTTCTCTTTGCGGACGTAGCCTTCAATCTCTTTATCGCTGAGATGGCGAAAGTGAACGTCAAAGGGCTCGCATTCGGTTTGCAGATGGCCGGTGGCGGAGTTGTATAGCGCCAGACCGGTATAAAAGGTGACGATGGTCCCGCTGGCCTTTCGCAACTGCCGGCGGGCATTTTCTTCGGTGTGCGGTTTGCCGGTGATTTCACCGTCTAATACGCAAACCTGATCGGAGCCTATAATAAGGTGGTGCGGATAGCGGGAGGCCAGGCTTTGCGCTTTGGCTTGCGCCAGTCGGGCGACAAGCTGACGCGCGGATTCTTCCGGCAGCGGCGTTTCGTCAACGTCAGGCGCGGCACATTCAAACGGTAACCCCAGTTTTTCCAGCAGCATGCGCCGCCAGGGAGAGGTTGACGCGAGGATAAGTTCAGACATATTTTTTCATCCACATATAGCGCTTCGCAGAGCATCATCTTAAACTATGCGCCGCAATGTGTGCGAATAAATGGCAAAAGGCAACCTGAGGCTGCCTTTTTCTTTGACTCTATGACATTACAAAGTTAATATGCGCGCCCTATGCAAAAGGTAAAATTACCCCTGACTCTTGATCCGGTCCGCACGGCTCAAAAACGCCTTGATTACGAAGGCATCTATGCCCGCGATCAGGTTGAACGTGTAGCCGATTCTGTAGTCAGCGTGGACAGCGATGTGGAATGCAGCATGTCGTTCGCTATCGATAACCAGCGTCTCGCCGTCATCACTGGCGATGCAAAGGTGACGGTAACCCTCGAATGCCAGCGTTGCGGGAAACCGTTCCCTCATCACGTCCACACCACGTATTGTTTTAGCCCCGTCAGAAATGACGAACAGGCCGAAGCACTACCGGAAGCGTATGAGCCGATTGAGGTTAACGAATTCGGTGAAATCGACCTGCAGGCAATGGTCGAGGATGAAATTATCCTCTCCCTGCCCGTAGTTCCGGTGCATGATTCTGAACACTGTGAAGTGTCCGACGCGGACATGGTCTTTGGCGAACTGCCTGAAGAGGCACAAAAACCAAACCCATTTGCCGTATTAGCCAGCTTAAAGCGTAAGTAATTGAGGAGTAAGGTCCATGGCCGTACAACAGAATAAACCAACCCGTTCCAAACGTGGCATGCGTCGTTCCCATGACGCGCTGACCGCAGTCACCAGCCTGTCTGTAGACAAAACTTCTGGTGAGAAACACCTGCGTCACCACATCACTGCCGACGGTTTCTACCGCGGTCGCAAGGTTATCGCTAAGTAATCACGCGATACTCGCAGGATTTCCCGTTGCAGGCCATGGCGGGCGTGTGCGTCCCTGGACATTCGGTTAACCCGATCACCAGGGGCATCAATGCCCGAATTGTTGCGTCTGCAGCGTGAACATTCGCGAGTGCCAGCGTGATGAAGCTTAGTGAGGACTCCCCGGGCAACTGGGGAATCACCGAACCGGGCAGCGACGATACCTTGACACGTCTAACCCTGGCGTTAGATGTCATGGGGGGCGATTTTGGCCCATCCGTGACGGTGCCTGCAGCACTGCAGGCACTGAACTCTAATTCGCAACTCACACTTCTTTTAGTCGGCGACCCCGACGCCATCACGCCATTACTTGCCAAAGCTGACTTCGAACAACGTTCGCGTCTGCAGATTATTCCTGCGCAGTCAGTTATTGCCAGTGATGCGCGACCCGCACAGGCTATCCGCAGCAGTCGCGGAAGCTCAATGCGCGTGGCGCTGGAGCTTGTGAAAGAAGGGCGGGCGGAAGCCTGCGTCAGCGCCGGCAACACCGGCGCGCTGATGGGACTGGCGAAACTGTTGCTCAAACCGATCGAAGGTATTGAGCGGCCGGCGCTGGTGACGGTTCTGCCGCACCAGCAGAAGGGCAAAACCGTGGTGCTGGATCTCGGCGCCAACGTCGATTGCGACAGCACGATGCTGGTGCAGTTCGCCGTCATGGGCGCGGTGCTGGCGGAGGAAGTGGTTGGCATGACCAACCCGCGCGTCGCCTTGCTGAATATCGGCGAAGAAGAGATGAAAGGCCTCAGCAGCATTCGCGATGCTGCCGCAGTGCTGAAAACGCTGCCTTCCCTCAACTACATCGGCTATCTTGAAGCCAATGAACTGTTGACCGGAAAAACCGATGTGCTGGTTTGTGATGGATTCACGGGCAACGTCACATTAAAAACCATGGAAGGTGTTGTCAGAATGTTCCTTTCACTGCTGAAATCTCAGGGAGAGGGCAAAAAACGGTCGTGGTGGCTGCTGTTATTAAAACGTTGGTTACAAAAAAGCCTGGCGAGGCGATTCAGTCACCTCAACCCCGACCAGTATAATGGCGCCTGTCTGTTAGGATTGCGCGGTTCCGTGATCAAGAGTCATGGTGCTGCCAATCAACGCGCCTTTAGCGTCGCGATAGAGCAGGCAGTGCAGGCGGTGCAGCGGCAAATTCCTCAACGGATCGCCGCGCGCCTGGAATCTTTATACCCAGCTGGTTTCGCGCTGCCGGAAAGCGACAGTGACGTGAACTCCCGACAGCAAAGCGGGACGAATGGCCACGATTGACGCCGCGGCAGGTTGAAAGAGGCGGGTATATTACCCAAGAGTGACTGAGCGTACATGTATACGAAGATTATTGGTACCGGCAGCTATCTGCCCGAGCAAGTGCGTACAAACGCCGACCTGGAAAAAATGGTAGAGACCTCTGACGAGTGGATTGTCACCCGCACAGGTATCCGTGAGCGTCGTATTGCCGCAGCGCATGAAACAGTTGCTACGATGGGCTTTGAAGCCGCAAAGCAGGCGCTGGCGATGGCGGGCGTGTCCGCGGAGCAGATTGGTCTGATTATCGTTGCGACCACCTCCGGCACGCACGCGTTTCCGAGTTCGGCATGCCAGATCCAGTCTATGCTGGGCGTTAAGGGTTGCCCGGCGTTTGATGTCGCCGCCGCCTGCGCCGGTTTCACCTATGCGCTGAGCGTCGCCGATCAGTACGTGAAGAACGGCGCGGTGGATTATGCGCTGGTGATTGGCGCCGATGTGCTGGCGCGTACCTGCGATCCGGCGGATCGCGGCACGATTATTATTTTCGGCGACGGCGCGGGCGCGGTAGTGCTTGGCGCGTCTGAAGAGCCAGGCATTATCTCGACGCATCTGCATGCTGACGGCGGCTATGGCGAACTGCTGACCCTGCCGAACGCCGATCGCGTCGATCCGGAAAACCCGATCTATCTGACGATGGCCGGCAATGAAGTCTTCAAAGTGGCGGTCACCGAGCTGGCGCACATCGTTGATGAGACGCTGGCAGCGAATAATCTTGAACGTTCAGCGCTGGACTGGCTGGTGCCGCACCAGGCAAACCTGCGTATTATCAGCGCGACGGCGAAGAAACTGGGCATGTCGATGGATAACGTCGTTGTGACCCTCGACCGCCATGGCAACACCTCCGCGGCGTCAGTCCCTTGCGCGCTGGATGAAGCCGTTCGCGATGGCCGTATCCAACGCGGTCAGTTGATTCTGCTGGAAGCCTTTGGTGGCGGTTTCACCTGGGGTTCCGCGCTGGTTCGTTTTTAGTATAAGGATTTAAACATGACGCAATTTGCTTTTGTGTTCCCGGGACAAGGTTCCCAGGCCGTAGGCATGCTGGCCGATATGGCTGCCACCTGGCCGGTGATTGAAGAGACCTTCGGTGAAGCGTCCGCAGCGTTGGGTTACGATCTGTGGGCGCTGGCTCAACAGGGCCCGGCAGAAGAACTGAATAAAACCTGGCAGACTCAGCCGGCGCTGCTGACCGCCTCCGTGGCGCTATACCGCGTCTGGCAGCAGCAGGGCGGCAAAGCGCCGACCCTGCTGGCGGGCCACAGCCTCGGCGAATACTCCGCGCTGGTTTGCGCAGGGGTTATCGGTTTCGCTGATGCCGTTCGTCTGGTTGAACTGCGCGGGAAATTCATGCAGGAAGCCGTACCGGAAGGTACCGGCGCCATGTCCGCGATTATCGGCCTGGATGACGCTTCTATCGCCAAAGCCTGTGAAGAATCGGCCGAAGGGCAGGTTGTCTCTCCGGTGAACTACAATTCCCCGGGCCAGGTGGTTATCGCCGGGCATAAAGAGGCCGTTGAACGCGCTGGCGCCGCTTGTAAAGCCGCCGGCGCCAAACGCGCGCTGCCGCTGCCGGTGAGCGTGCCGTCCCACTGCGCGCTGATGAAGCCAGCTGCAGAAAAACTGGCGCTGGAGTTGCAGAAAATCACCTTCAACGCGCCGACGATTCCGGTAGTGAATAACGTCGACGTGAAATGCGAAACTACGCCGGACGCCATTCGCGACGCGCTGGTACGCCAGCTGTACAGCCCGGTCCAGTGGACCAAAACCGTTGAGTTTATGGCGGCGCAGGGCGTAACGCATCTGTATGAAGTTGGCCCGGGTAAAGTCCTCACCGGCCTGACCAAACGTATTGTTGACACCCTGACCGCTTCCGCGCTTAACGAGCCGGCGGCGATGTCTGCGGCGCTTGAGCAATAAAAGAGGAAAACCATGAGTTTTGAAGGAAAAATCGCGCTGGTTACCGGTGCAAGCCGCGGTATTGGCCGTGCAATCGCTGAAACGCTCGTCGCTCGTGGCGCGAAAGTTATCGGTACTGCGACCAGCGAAAGCGGCGCGCAGGCCATCAGCGACTATTTAGGCGCCAACGGTAAAGGTCTGATGTTGAATGTGACCGACCCGGCATCTATTGAATCTGTTCTGGAAAATGTGCGCGCAGAGTTTGGCGAAGTGGATATCCTGGTGAATAATGCCGGGATCACTCGCGACAATCTGTTGATGCGCATGAAAGATGACGAGTGGAACGATATTATCGAAACCAACCTGTCATCGGTTTTCCGTCTGTCAAAAGCGGTAATGCGCGCTATGATGAAAAAGCGTCATGGACGTATTATCACTATCGGTTCTGTGGTTGGTACCATGGGAAATGCGGGTCAGGCCAACTACGCTGCGGCGAAAGCGGGTCTGATCGGCTTCAGTAAATCACTGGCGCGTGAAGTTGCGTCCCGCGGTATTACTGTAAACGTTGTTGCTCCGGGCTTTATTGAAACGGACATGACGCGTGCGCTGACCGATGAGCAGCGTGCGGGTACGCTGGCGGCAGTTCCTGCGGGGCGCCTTGGCACCCCAAATGAAATCGCCAGCGCGGTTGCATTTTTAGCCTCTGACGAAGCAAGTTACATCACTGGTGAAACGCTGCACGTCAACGGCGGAATGTACATGGTCTGACCGAGATTTGTGCAAAACGTTCAGGAACCGCGCACTTCGCACGGTTCCCTGTGCGGTTTTGTGCGAAAAGATTTGCGTTCTTAGGGCAAACGGCCTCAAAATAGCGCAAAATCGTGGTAAGACCTGCCGGGATTTAGTTGCAAATTTTTCAACATTTTATACACTACGAAAACCATCGCGAAAGCGAGTTTTGATAGGAAATTTAAGAGTATGAGCACTATCGAAGAACGCGTTAAGAAAATTATCGGCGAGCAGCTGGGCGTTAAGCAGGAAGAAGTTACCAACAATGCTTCCTTCGTTGAAGACCTGGGCGCTGATTCTCTTGACACCGTTGAGCTGGTAATGGCTCTGGAAGAAGAGTTTGATACTGAGATTCCGGACGAAGAAGCTGAGAAAATCACCACCGTTCAGGCTGCCATTGATTACATCAACGGCCACCAGGCGTAAGTGAACATCTCCAGGCGGTCATTCGACCGCCTGAGTTTTATCTTTTTATTGTCCCACAAGAATCTATTTTCCCTCCCTGGAGGACAAACGTGTCTAAGCGTCGTGTAGTTGTGACCGGACTGGGCATGTTGTCTCCTGTCGGCAATACCGTAGAGTCTACCTGGAAAGCTCTCCTTGCCGGTCAGAGTGGCATCAGCCTGATCGACCATTTCGATACTAGCGCCTATGCAACGAAATTTGCTGGCTTAGTAAAGGATTTTAACTGTGATGACATTATCTCGCGCAAAGAACAGCGCAAGATGGATGCCTTCATTCAATATGGAATTGTCGCTGGCGTTCAGGCCATGCAGGATTCTGGCCTTGAAGTGACGGAAGAGAATGCAACCCGTATTGGCGCCGCTATCGGCTCCGGTATTGGCGGTCTCGGCTTGATCGAAGAAAACCACAGTTCGCTGGTTAACGGCGGACCGCGTAAGATCAGCCCATTCTTCGTTCCTTCCACAATTGTTAACATGGTGGCCGGGCATCTGACCATCATGTTTGGTCTGCGTGGGCCAAGTATCTCTATCGCGACCGCGTGTACTTCAGGCGTGCACAACATCGGCCAGGCCGCGCGCATCATCGCCTATGGCGATGCCGATGCGATGGTGGCAGGCGGTGCGGAAAAAGCCAGTACCCCGCTTGGCGTGGGCGGCTTCGGCGCGGCGCGTGCGCTCTCCACGCGCAATGACAACCCGCAGGCGGCAAGCCGTCCGTGGGATAAAGATCGCGACGGCTTCGTGCTGGGCGACGGCGCGGGTATGGTGGTGCTGGAAGAGTACGAGCATGCTAAAAAACGCGGTGCCAAAATCTACGCCGAGATCGTTGGCTTCGGCATGAGCAGCGATGCTTACCACATGACGTCACCGCCGGAAGATGGTGCGGGCGCCGCGCTGGCGATGGTGAATGCCATTCGCGATGCGGGCATCGAACCGGGCCAGATTGGCTACGTCAACGCCCACGGCACCTCGACGCCGGCTGGCGATAAAGCAGAAGCGCAGGCCGTTAAGTCAGTCTTCGGTGATGCGGCGAACCGCGTCATGGTGAGCTCCACCAAATCCATGACCGGGCACCTGCTGGGCGCGGCAGGGGCCGTAGAGTCGATCTACTCTATCCTGGCGCTGCGCGACCAGGCGGTTCCGCCGACGATCAACCTCGACAACCCGGATGAGGGCTGCGACCTCGATTTCGTGCCACACGAAGCGCGTCAGGTTTCCGGTATGGAGTACACCCTGTGCAACTCCTTCGGTTTTGGCGGCACTAACGGTTCGCTGATCTTCAAAAAAGTGTGACAGGGCTTGCCCCGGTACTGCTTTAACAAAAGGCCCGTTCGTCGGGCCTTTTTTATTCGGCTTTCTCCGCTTGTCCTCTGCTCCGTGTCCTGAGACACTCACCGACCAGTGAAAAGGAGTCCTTTATGTTCTTGATAAATGGCGTTGAACAGGACACGCTGGCGGCGAACGATCGCGCCGCCCAGTTTGGCGACGGCTGTTTTACCACCGCCCGCATCCAGCAGGGGCAGGTTGCGCTACTGGACGCCCATCTGCAGCGTTTGCAGACAACCTGTGAAAAATTACAAATACCATTTCACGACTGGCTGACGCTGAGCGAAGAGATGCAGCGTCTGGCGCGGCCGCACGCGCAGGGCGTGTTGAAGGTGAACCTCACCCGCGGCGTTGGGGGAAGGGGATACAGTACGGCGGGCTGCGTGTCGCCCACCCGCATTCTCAGTGTCTCTCCATTCCCGGCGCATTATGCGCGCTGGCGGGAGGAGGGCATTACCCTGACCCAGAGCCCGGTGCCCCTGGGGCGCAACCCGTGGCTTGCCGGACTGAAGCATCTTAATCGCCTTGAGCAGGTACTGATCCGCTCTCATCTTGAGCAGACGGACGCCGATGAGGCGCTGGTCCTTGACAGTGACGGGTGGCTTACGGAATGCTGTGCCGCGAATTTATTCTGGCGTCAGGGACGGGATGTATTTACTCCGCGGCTCGATTACGCCGGGGTCAACGGCATTATGCGGCAGCGCTGTATCGCACAGCTGGCACCATCGGCGTTTCGCGTTGTCGAAGTGACAGCGCGTCCTGAGGTATTGCGTGAAGCCGATGAAGTGCTGATCTGCAATGCGCTGATGCCGCTGGTGCCGGTTCGTCGCTGGGAGGAGACCGTCTGGTCCTCGCGCGAGCTTTACCATTTTTTAGCCCCTTTGTGTGAGCTGTCTGGTTAGTATGAAGAAAATGTTACGTTTTATTCTGCTGTTAGTGGTGGTGCTGGGCATCGCCGCGGCGGCAGGCATGTGGAAAGTACGCCAGCTGGCGGACAGCAAGCTGCTGATTAAAGAAGAGACCATCTTCACCCTGGAGCCCGGTACCGGCCGTCTGGCGCTGGGCCAGGATCTTTATCGCGAGAAGGTGATCAACCGCCCGCGCGTTTTCCAGTGGCTGCTGCGGGTGGAACCTGAGCTGTCTCACTTCAAAGCCGGGACCTATCGCTTCACGCCGCAGATGACGGTGCGCGAGATGCTGCAGCTGCTGGCCAGCGGTAAAGAGGCGCAGTTTCCGCTGCGCTTTGTCGAAGGTATGCGCGTTAGCGACTACCTGCGCCAGCTGCGCGATGCCCCGTACGTGAAGCACACTCTCGATGATGATAGCTATGCGACGGTGGCTAAGGCGTTAGGTCTTGAGCATGCCGATTGGGTGGAGGGCTGGTTCTGGCCGGATACCTGGATGTACACCGCCAATACCAGCGATATCGCCATCCTCAAGCGCGCGCATCAGAAAATGGTCGCCGAAGTGGCGAAGATCTGGGAAGGACGGATGGACAATCTGCCCTATGCCGATCAGAACCAGCTGTTGACCATGGCCTCGATTATTGAGAAAGAGACCGCGGTGGCGGAAGAGCGCGACCGCGTCGCGTCGGTATTTATCAATCGCCTGCGCATCGGTATGCGCTTACAGACCGATCCGACCGTGATCTACGGGATGGGCGAGGGGTATACTGGTAAGTTAACGCGTAAGGATCTCGAGACGCCGACCGCATACAACACTTATACCATCAGCGGCCTGCCACCTGGTCCTATCGCAGTGCCGGGCGAGGCGTCGCTGAAGGCGGCCGCCCATCCGGCGAAAACGTCATACCTCTATTTTGTCGCCGACGGGAAAGGGGGCCATACGTTTACCACAAACCTGGTCAGTCATAACCGTGCGGTGCAGGACTATCTGAAAGTACTTAAGGAAAAAAATGCGCAGTAACTATATCGTCATCGAGGGGCTGGAGGGCGCCGGGAAGACCACCGCACGTCAGCTGGTGGTGGAGACGCTGCAGTCGGCAGGTATTCACGATATGGTGTTTACCCGTGAGCCGGGGGGCACTGTCCTTGCCGAAAAACTGCGTAGCCTGGTGCTGGATATCCAGTCCACGGGTGATGAGGTCATTAATGATAAAGCGGAAGTGCTGATGTTTTACGCGGCACGCGTCCAGCTGGTGGAGACCGTGATTAAGCCCGCGCTGGCCCGCGGCCAGTGGGTGATCGGCGATCGTCACGATCTGTCGACTCAGGCTTATCAGGGCGGCGGCCGGGGAATCGACCGTACGATGCTGGCGATGCTGCGCGACGCGGTACTCGGCGATTTCCGCCCCAATCTGACGCTGTACCTCGACGTCACGCCGGAAGTGGGGCTGCAGCGCGCCCGGGCCCGCGGAGAGCTTGATCGCATTGAGCAGGAGTCCATGAACTTCTTCAATCGCACCCGCGCGCGCTACCTTGAGCTGGCCGCTGCAGACCCGTCGATCCGCACGGTTGACGCGACCCAGCCGCTCGACGCCGTCGCTCGCGACATTCGCGCCACGATCGCCCAGTGGATGGCGGAGCAACCGGCATGAAATGGTATCCGTGGCTGCGCCCGTCGTTCGAGCAACTGGTCGGAAGCTATCAGGCCGGACGAGGCCACCACGCCTTGCTGTTACAGTCTCTGAGCGGGATGGGCGGTGAGGCGTTGATTTACGCGCTGTGCCGCTTCCTGATGTGCCGCCAGCCCGAAGGACATAAAAGCTGCGGCCGCTGCCATAGTTGCCAGCTGATGCAGGCCGGCACACATCCCGATTACTATCCGCTGATCCCCGAAAAGGGCAAGAGTGCGCTGGGCATTGATGCGGTGCGCGATGTCAATGAAAAGCTCTATGAGCGCGCGCGCCTCGGTGGGGCGAAAGTGGTGTGGATTAGCGATGCCGCTTTGCTGACCGATGCCGCCGCCAACGCGTTGCTGAAAACGCTGGAGGAGCCGCCGGAGAATACCTGGTTCTTCCTCGCCTGCCAGGAGCCGGCGCGTCTGCTGACGACTCTGCGCAGCCGTTGTCGCCTGCACCACCTGGCGCCGCCGTCGGAGTCTTATGCCCTGGCCTGGCTGGAGCGAGAGGTGAACCTGCCGCAGGAGTCACTGTTGACCGCGTTGCGTCTGTGCGCCAGCGCGCCGGCCGCGGCGCTCGAACTATTACAGGAACCGCAGTGGACGGCGCGGCAGCAGCTGTGTCAGGCCCTGGCGGCCACTCTGGCGAGCGGTGACTGGCTGGCGTTGCTGCCGATACTCAATCATGAACAGGCGGCGGTTCGCCTGCACTGGCTGGCATCGCTGCTGGTCGATGCGCAAAAACGACAGCAGGGGATTGCCCTGGTGAGTAACCCGGACGTCTGGCCGCTGCTGGAGCAGCTGGCGCACAGCCTGCCCGCCGCCCGGCTGCAGGCGATCGCCCATGACGTCTGTACCTGCCGTGAGCAATTGCTGAACGTCGTCGGCGTCAACCGCGAACTGCTGCTCACCGAGCGCCTGCTGCGCTGGGAACATTACCTGCAACCCGGGACGGTTTTACCCGTATCCCACCTCTGAGTGAGACATTATGTTTTTAGTCGACTCCCACTGCCATCTTGATGGTCTGGATTATCAAACTCTGCACAAAAACGTCGACGACGTGCTGGCAAAAGCGGCCGCGCGCGATGTGAAATTCTGCCTGGCGGTCGCCACGACCTTGCCCGGCTACCGCAGTATGCGTGAGCTGGTGGGGACGCGTGACAACGTCGTCTTCTCCTGCGGCGTGCATCCGTTAAACCAGGACGAAGCCTACGAGGTGGAGACCCTGCGCACGCTGGCGGCGGAAGAGGGCGTTGTGGCGATGGGGGAGACCGGTCTGGATTATTTTTATACCCCGGAAACCAAAGCCCAGCAGCAAACCTCGTTTCGCGACCACATACGCATTGGCCGCGAGCTGAATAAGCCGGTGATCGTCCACACCCGCGACGCGCGCGCCGATACCCTGGCCATTTTACGCGAAGAAAAGGTGACGGATTGCGGTGGCGTACTACACTGTTTCACTGAGGACAGGGAGACAGCGGGTAAATTGCTCGACATGGGGTTCTATATCTCGTTTTCCGGTATCGTCACTTTTCGTAACGCCGAGCAGCTGCGCGATGCGGCCCGCTATGTTCCGCTGGATCGCCTGCTGGTGGAGACCGATTCGCCGTACCTGGCGCCAGTCCCCCATCGCGGCAAAGAGAACCAGCCGGCGCTGGTCCGTGACGTTGCGGAATACATGGCGGTACTGAAAGGCGTGTCGCTGGAGCAACTGGCCCAGCAGACCACCGATAATTTTGCCACTCTGTTCCATATTGACCCCGCCCGCTTACAACCTGCTTGATCTGCTTATTATTTTAAGGCTCGTAATTAATAACCAAAGCGAGTAAAGTTCACCGCCACAAAAGTGGCGGTGAAGGTTTTTTGGCAACATCTGGATACAACTTATGTAAGCTGATGTAAATTTTTACCGTAAGGCTGATTGAAACGTGATAGCCGTCAAACAATCATCCCGTTAATTATTTTACTCTGTGTAATAAATAAAGGGCGCTTAGATGTCCTGTCCACGGCACGGTTCTCCCCCCGGGCCAATGCGTGAAAACGTAAAAAAGTACCAAATACTCAGGAGCACTCTCAATTATGTTTAAGAATGCATTTGCTAACCTGCAGAAGGTCGGTAAATCGCTGATGCTGCCGGTATCCGTACTGCCTATCGCAGGTATCCTGCTGGGCGTCGGTTCCGCAAACTTCAGCTGGCTGCCAGCCGTGGTCTCCCACGTTATGGCAGAAGCAGGCGGTTCAGTTTTCGCCAACATGCCGCTGATCTTCGCTATCGGTGTGGCCCTCGGCTTCACCAATAACGACGGTGTATCCGCACTGGCTGCAGTCGTGGCTTACGGCATCATGGTGAAAACCATGGCGGTGGTTGCGCCGCTGGTGCTGCATTTACCTGCTGAAGAGATTGCGGCAAAACACCTGGCTGATACCGGCGTGCTTGGCGGTATTATCTCCGGTGCTATCGCCGCGTACATGTTCAACCGCTTCTATCGTATCAAGCTGCCAGAATACCTGGGCTTCTTTGCGGGCAAGCGCTTTGTACCGATTATCTCTGGTCTGGCCGCTATCTTCACCGGCGTGATCCTCTCCTTCATTTGGCCGCCGATCGGTTCCGCGATCCAGACCTTCTCCCAGTGGGCTGCTTATCAGAACCCGGTGGTAGCGTTTGGTATCTACGGTTTCATCGAGCGTTGCCTGGTGCCGTTTGGTCTGCACCACATCTGGAACGTTCCTTTCCAGATGCAGATCGGCGAATACACCAACGCGGCTGGTCAGGTGTTCCACGGCGATATCCCGCGCTACATGGCAGGCGACCCGACCGCGGGCAAACTGTCTGGCGGCTTCCTGTTCAAAATGTACGGTCTGCCGGCAGCGGCAATCGCGATTTGGCACTCTGCTAAACCGGAAAACCGCGCCAAAGTGGGCGGTATCATGATCTCCGCCGCGCTGACCTCGTTCCTGACCGGTATCACCGAGCCGATCGAGTTCTCCTTCATGTTCGTGGCGCCGATCCTGTACGTTATCCATGCCATTCTGGCGGGTCTGGCGTTCCCGATCTGTATCCTGCTGGGTATGCGTGACGGTACCTCGTTCTCTCACGGCCTGATCGACTTTATCGTCCTGTCCGGTAACAGCAGCAAGCTGTGGCTGTTCCCGATTGTCGGTATCTGCTATGCGATCGTGTACTACGTCATTTTCCGCGTGCTGATTAAAGCCCTGGATCTGAAAACACCGGGTCGTGAAGATACCACCGAAGAGAGCAAAGCTGGCGCAACCAGCGAGATGGCTCCGGCTCTGATCGCCGCTTTCGGCGGTAAAGAGAACATCACCAACCTCGACGCATGTATTACTCGTCTGCGTGTTAGCGTGGCGGATGTAGCGAAAGTTGACCAGGCTGGCCTGAAAAAACTGGGCGCCGCTGGCGTGGTAGTGGCAGGTTCTGGCGTACAGGCCATCTTCGGTACCAAGTCCGATAACCTGAAAACTGAAATGGATGAGTACATCCGTAACAGTTAAGACGTAGTATCGGGGAGACTAAGGCAGCCTATTGGCTGCCTTTTTTACGTTACGAGGTGAGGTTTTCTGAGGCGATAACCCTGAAGAGTATCCGGCAAATGCTTAATCCCTCAGCAGCTAAGTCTATAGTTGAATAAGAAAAACTGCTTTCAGGTTGAAAGAGAGGGAGGATGTCGCTCATACTCTTATCTGAACCTGTGCGTCCGCGTTTATCTGCAGAAGCAGGCCAGCGTATGGGATAAAACTAATAAGGAATCAGTCATGGCAGAAGAAACGATTTTCAGCAAAATCATTCGCCGGGAGATCCCGTCGGATATTGTCTATCAGGATGAGCTTGTGACCGCTTTTCGCGACATCTCCCCGCAGACACCCACCCACATTCTGATTGTCCCGAATGTTCTGATTCCTACCGTGAATGACGTCACCACCGAACATGAGCTGGCGCTGGGCCGGATGATGACCGTCGCGGCGAAGATCGCCCGCGATGAAGGTCTTGCCGACGATGGCTACCGTTTGATCGTTAATTGCAACCGCCACGGCGGCCAGGAAGTTTACCATATCCACATGCATCTGCTGGGCGGTCGTCCGCTGGGCCCGATGCTGGCGCATAAAGGCTAACGCCATGCTCAGGACCCTTTTGGGCGCTTGCCTGGCGGCGGGACTGCTGGCCGGGTGTAGTTCACATCCGGAGATCCCGGTTTCTGACCAGCAGGCGCTGGTGATGGAGTCGAGCGTGCTGGCGGCCGGGATCAGCGCCAGCGAGCCTGCCGTGGTGGCGACGGAGATTCAGGCTACCGCCTCCTCAACGCTGTATAACGAGCGCCAGCAGCCGGTCACCGTGCACTATCGTTTTTTCTGGTATGACGCCCGAGGGCTGGAGATGCATCCGCTGGACGCGCCGCGCACCATCGTGGTTCCGGCACGCTCTTCGGTGACATTGTATGGTAGCGCCAATATCCTGGGGGCGCATAAGGCCCGCCTTTATCTTTATCTGTAAGGGGTAATTATAATGATGAAAATGTGTCGCTATGCGTTAATCACAGCACTGGCGATATTCCTCGCAGGCTGTGCGGGGTTACGTGAGCAGCCTGCGCCGGTCGAAGAGGCCAAACCGCAGCCGCAGCAGCCTGCGCAGCCGCAGCCCACGGTGCCGACGGTACCGGCGGTTCCTGCCGTACCGTCGCAGCCGGGGCCCATTGAGCATCAGGATCAGCAGTCTGGTCAGCCGGCGCCGCGCGTGCGTCATTATGACTGGAACGGCGCGGTCCAGCCGCTGGTGGGGCAGATGCTGCAGGCCAGCGGCGTCAATGCGGGCAGTATTCTGCTGGTTGACAGCGTGAACAACCGCACCAATGGTACGCTGAATGCGGGAGAAGCCACTACCGCGCTGCGTAATGCACTGGCCGGCAACGGCAAGTTTACGCTGGTCTCGGCGCAGCAGCTGGGGGTCGCCAAACAGCAGCTGGGCCTGTCGCCGCAGGACAGCCTCGGCAGCCGCAGTAAAGCCATGGGGATCGCCCGCAACGTGGGCGCGCAGTATGTGCTTTACTCCAATGCCACCGGCAACGTCAACGCGCCTGAACTGAAGATGCAGTTGATGCTGGTGCAAACCGGCGAGATTATCTGGTCAGGTAAAGGTGCTGTTCAGCAACAATAAGCTGACGCGCGATGAGCTCTTGTCGCGCTTCTTCCCCCGCTATCATCCTGTCGCCTCGCTGAGCCAGAATGGCCTCAGCGGCGGCAGTGTGATTATCAGCGACGGCGACCAGCGGCACGTGCTACGTCAGCCGCACGACCCATCAGCCGCTTCCTGTTATTTCCGCCGTCAGTATCGCGCGCTCCGCCAACTGCCTGCCAGGCTGGCGCCAGCCCCGCTGTTTTACTCACCCTGCTGGATGGTGGTGGAATATTGCGCAGGGGAGGTGAAAAGCGAGTTACCGGCCTGCCCTATGCTGTCAGACTTATTGTATGACGTGCATCAGCAACCGCGATTCGGCTGGCGTGTTACCCTCGCACCGCTGCTGGCCCAGTACTGGCAGACGTGCGATCCGGCACGGCGCACGCCGCGCTGGCTGCGCTGGCATCAGCGGCTGCGCCGCCGGGGCGAGCCCCGTCCTCTGCGGCTGGCGCCGCTGCATATGGACGTCCATGCCGGCAATATTATCCACAGCGAGTCCGGCCTGAGGCTGATCGACTGGGAATATGCCGGCGATGGCGATATCGCGCTGGAGCTGGCCGCGGTGTGGATTTCCCCTCACCAGCGCCGCCAGCTGGTGGCGGCGTATGCCCGGCGGGCGGCCATCGACGCGCAGCAGCTTTGGCGGCAGGTTGTACTTTGGCGCCCGTGGGTATTGCTGCTGATGGCGGGATGGTATGAAATGCGCTGGCAGCAGAGCGGCGATCGGCAATTTATCACGCTGGCAGATGAAATATGGTGTCAGTTAGACAACGAACGTAAAGGATAAGAGAGGTCAGTGTGGGCCCAGTCATGTTGGATGTCGAAGGGTATGAACTGGATGCGGAAGAGCGAGAGATTCTGGCGCATCCGCTGGTGGGAGGGTTGATCCTCTTTACCCGTAATTATCACGATCCGGCGCAGCTGCGGGAGCTGGTGCGCCAGATCCGCGATGCCTCCCGGAACCATCTGGTGGTGGCGGTCGATCAGGAAGGGGGACGCGTTCAGCGTTTCCGCGAAGGCTTTACCCGTTTACCGGCGGCCCAGTCTTTCGCCGCGCTGCTGGGGATGGAAGAGGGGGGTAAACTGGCCGCCGAGGCCGGCTGGCTGATGGCCAGCGAAATGATCGCCATGGACATCGATATTAGCTTTGCGCCGGTGCTGGACGTCGGCCACATCAGCGCCGCGATCGGCGAACGTTCTTATCATGAAGATCCGCAGAAAGCGCTGACGATGGCGCGTCACTTTATTGACGGGATGCACGCCGCGGGTATGAAAACCACCGGTAAACACTTCCCGGGGCACGGGGCGGTGACTGCCGATTCGCACAAAGAGACCCCGTTCGATCCGCGGCCGGCATCGGTGATTCGCGACCACGATATGGCGGTATTCAAAAGCCTCATCGCCGAACAGCGTCTGGATGCCATCATGCCCGCGCATGTGATTTACCCGGAGCTCGACCCGCGTCCGGCCAGCGGCTCAGCGTACTGGTTAAAAACGGTGCTGCGCGGCGAGCTGGGCTTCGACGGGGTGATTTTCTCCGACGATCTGTCGATGGAAGGGGCGGCGATCATGGGCAGCTATGCCGAACGCGGTCAGGCGTCGCTTGACGCCGGTTGCGATATGATACTGGTCTGCAATAATCGTAAAGGCGCGGTCAGTGTGCTGGATAACCTGTCGCCGATCAAAGCAGAGCGTGTTACGAAATTGTATCATAAAGGTTCCTTTTCCCGTCAGGAGTTAAGGGATTCAGCCCGTTGGAAAACGGTGAGTGCCCAGCTGGAGCAGCTTCATGCGCGCTGGCAAGAGGCGAAGTCCGCGTAACGCTCTGCGGGGCGTTGTTGTCTGGTGAGGATGCGATGATTATCTATTTACACGGTTTTGACTCGAACAGCCCCGGTAACCATGAGAAGGTGATGCAGCTGCAGTTTATCGACCCGGACGTGCGGTTGATTAGCTACAGCACGCGCCACCCCAAGCACGACATGCAGCATCTGCTGAAAGAGGTCGATAAAATGCTGCAGCTTACCGCCGATGACCGGCCGCTGATCTGCGGCGTCGGCCTAGGCGGCTACTGGGCGGAGCGGATTGGTTTTCTGTGCGATATCCGCCAGGCGGTGTTCAATCCAAACCTGTTTCCGCATGAAAACATGGAAGGCAAAATCGACCGCCCGGAAGAGTATGCTGACATCGCCACCAAGTGTGTGACCAACTTCCGTGAGAAGAATCGCGATCGCTGTCTGGTGGTGCTCTCCCGGCAGGACGAAGCGCTGGACAGCCAGCGTTCCGCCGATCTCCTGCACCACTATTATGAAATTATCTGGGATGAAGAGCAGACCCATAAATTTAAAAACATCTCGCCGCACCTGCAGCGGCTGAAAGCGTTTAAAACCCTCGGTTAAGCCTTTTCCCCTGTCGCCAAACCCGCGCCGTGTTCACCGCGCGGGTTTTTTTATGCCTACACTTATTGGTTTCGCTGAAAAAATACGCGACAAAACTTGATGCATATCAATTTTGGTATGACCAATGCACCGTTCATGGTATTCTCGACGGTGCTGAATGGTTTCATTGACGTAACTTGTTGTTAAATAAAGGCTATTATCATAACTTTTATTTAACAATTGGTTAATAATTTTAGGGGTACACATGACTACGCCATTGAAAAAAATCGTAATTGTGGGTGGCGGCGCTGGCGGACTGGAACTGGCAACTCAGCTGGGGAAAAAGTTAGGGCGCCATAAAAAAGCGAAAATCACCCTGGTGGACCGTAACCACAGCCATCTGTGGAAGCCGCTGCTGCATGAAGTGGCGACCGGTTCTCTGGATGAAGGTGTCGATGCGCTGAGCTATCTGGCCCATGCCCGCAACCACGGTTTCCAGTTCCAGCTGGGCTCGGTGGTGGATATCAACCGCGAAGGGAAGACCATCACCCTCGGCGAGCTGCGTAATGAAAAAGGCGAGCTGCTGGTGGCTGAGCGTAAACTGCCGTACGACACGCTGGTGATGGCGTTGGGCAGTACCTCGAATGACTTCAACACCCCTGGCGTGAAAGAGAACTGCATTTTCCTCGACAACCCGCATCAGGCGCGTCGTTTCCATCAGGAAATGCTCAACCTGTTCCTCAAATACTCCGCCAACCTGGGTGCCAACGGTAAAGTGAACATCGCCATTGTCGGCGGCGGCGCCACCGGCGTGGAACTCTCCGCTGAACTGCATAATGCGGTGAAACAGCTGCACAGCTACGGCTACAAAGGGCTGACTAACGAAGCGCTGAACGTCACGCTGGTCGAGGCGGGCGAGCGTATTCTGCCCGCACTGCCGCCGCGCATTTCCGGGGCGGCGCATAATGAGCTGACCAAGCTGGGCGTACGGGTGCTGACGCAGACCATGGTCACCAGCGCGGATGCAGGCGGTCTGCACACCAAAGATGGCGAATATATTGAAGCGGATCTGATGGTCTGGGCGGCCGGGATCAAAGCGCCAGATTTCATGAAAGAGATCGGCGGCCTCGAAACCAACCGTATCAATCAGCTGGTGGTCGAGCCGACGCTGCAGACCACCCGCGATGCGGATATTTTCGCCATCGGCGACTGCGCCTCCTGTGCGCGTCCGGAAGGCGGCTTTGTCCCTCCGCGGGCCCAGGCGGCGCACCAGATGGCTACCTGCGCGCTGAACAACATCCTGGCGCAGATGAAAGGCAAACCGCTGAAGGCGTACACCTATAAAGACCATGGCTCGCTGGTGTCACTGTCCAATTACTCCACCGTCGGCAGCCTGATGGGTAACCTGATGCGCGGCTCGATGATGGTGGAAGGGCGTATTGCGCGCTTCGTGTACATCTCCCTGTACCGTATGCACCAGATCGCCCTGCACGGCTATTTCAAAACCGGCCTGATGATGCTGGTCGGGCGTATCAACCGCATCATTCGCCCGCGTCTTAAGCTGCACTAATACGCTGTCTTTACCCGGAGCCGCCCTGACGGCGCTCCGGGCTCTTCTGCTGAAACCGCGGCGATCCCGCTCGGAATCCTCTGAATCCCCTTGATTTGCTGCAAATTCTCGCACTTTTCATCCGCTATCTGATTTGCGCCCTCCCGGCTCCGGTTGCAAAATTGTATCAACAGCAACAAAGGAGGATCTCCCGTGAATAAATCTATGTTGGCGGGTATAGGGATAGGCGTGGCTGCCGCGCTGGGCGTTGCAGCTGTCGCTGGTCTCAACGTGTTAGATCGCGGCCCGCAGTATGCGCAAGTGGTCTCCAGTACACCGATTAAAGAAACCGTGAAAACGCCGCGTCAGGAATGCCGCAATGTCACGGTGACCCATCGTCGTCCGGTCCAGGATGAAAACCGTATCGCCGGTTCGGTACTCGGCGCGGTGGCCGGTGGGGTGATTGGCCACCAGTTTGGCGGCGGTCGCGGACGTAGTGTAGCGACGGTGGTGGGTGCGCTGGGCGGCGGCTATGCCGGCAACCAGCTGCAGGGGGCGATGCAGGACAACGATACCTACACTACCACCCAGCAGCGTTGTAAAACGGTATATGACAAATCCGATAAAATGCTGGGCTACGATGTGACCTATAAAATAGGCGATCAGCAGGGGAAAATCCGTATGGATCACAATCCTGGCAGCCAGATCCCGCTGGACAACAACGGCCAGCTGGTCCTGAACAACAAAATCTAAAAACAGATTTATGTAGTGATTAGCCCCTCAATCGCTCAGGCTGAGGGGCTTTTTTTATCAGAAGGTTAACGCGTAATTCAGACCGAAGGTACGGCCACGGCCTTTGTATTCGTACAGCGATGAACTGCCGTAGGTCGGGCTGTAGAGCAGCGGCGCCCGCTGGCCCCAGATGGTGACATAGTCTTCGTTAAGCAGGTTTTCGATACTGAAGGTCAGTTTCCCCACCGGCAGCGCGTAACTGCCAATAAAATCAACGGTGTTATAGCCTTCCAGCTTGTTACCGGCGGCGTCGCTGAGGTCAAACACCTGCTGGCTCTGCACGCGCAGGCTCCACGGATCCGGCGCCCAACCCACCCAGGCGGTGGCTTTGGACGGTGAGGCGAGGGTGACATCCCATTTTTGCCAGCGGCCGTCGGTCTGCACCTGTGATTTCAGCACGTTGAAGTTACCGCCGACGCTCCAGTCGCTGTCCGGAATAAAGTAATCGACCGCTCCCTCAACGCCGTAAATACGCCGTTTGTCGGACTGCACGTCGATGGTCATGTCGGTGCGGTTGACGACGATGGTCTTATCCGAAGTCGAGTAATATGCCGCCAGCTGGGTGCGCAGGTTATCGCCGGTGTAGCGCCAGCCCAGCTCATACGAGTTAACTTTGATCCCCTGCAGCGGCGAGTCATCGACGTTGACGCTGGAGATCAGCGGCAGATGGCCATTGACCGCCGCGCCGTATTTACCGATGCCGTAGTATTTACCGGGGTCCGGCAGCTCGACGCCCTGCGAGAAGTTAAACCAGGTCTGCTGACGCTCGGTCAGATGCGCCACGATCCCGGCGTTAAACAGGAAGTTATCGTAATCGGTTTTGCCGCCTTTGATGGCGTCGGCGGAGCGCGCTTTGCCGTTGGCGATATCCTGTTGCTGGGCGTAGCCGACAAAGTCGTCAACCCGGTTTTCTGTCCACTGGTAGCGTACCCCGCCGCTGACGGTAAAGATCTCGTTCAGATCGTAGCTGGACTGCAGGAACGGCGCGACGTTGGAGATGCTGTATCCCGGATAGCGGCCGGTGGTGTAGATCGATTCGTTATGCAGCCCGCCGGACGCCAGCGATTGCTGCAGATCGAAGAACATCTGGTTGGCATTGAAGGTCTCATGATCGGCGTCGAGACCCCAGGTAAGATCCCATCCCGCCAGCGGCTGGCTGTTGAGGGTCAGCTTTGCGCCATACTGATCGGTATCCTGCTGCGACGAGGAGAAGCTACTGACCTGGCCTTTCGTAAGCGTCGGGAACGGATAGAAGGTGAGGGACTCATCGCGATAGTACACCTGGCTCACCAGATTCTGGCCGAAGAAGTCAGCATCGGAGTACTGGAGGCTGATCAGGTGGCGCTCAGTGCCGGGGATACGGTCGGAATTGAGCCCGTCGGTGGTGTACGCTTTGCCGCCGCTGGTGACCGCGGACATGTTCTTCCCGAGCCACAGGCCGTAGTCATCATCGCCCTGGCTTTTATAATACTGGGTGACAAGCTGCAGCTGGCGATTGTCATCGATCTCAATCGTCCCCGTCCCCATCACGTCGAGGCGGTCAGAGTGCTGGAGCCCCGTTTGGGTGTTATCGAGGATCAGCGCATCGTTATTGCCATCGTACCAGCCGCCGAAACGCTGATAGGCTACCGATAAGCGCCCGGATGCATGGTCTGTCCCGCCGCTGACGGCCGCCGCGATGCGCTCATCGTGATCGTTACTGTTCGCAAACCCGCTCTTGCTGCCCACCTCGAGATCGACCTGGCGATCCTGCTGCCCTTTCTTGGTGACGATGTTGATAAGCCCGCCGGTACTGCCTCCGCCGTACAGCGAGGTCGCCCCGGAGATCACTTCGATATGTTCGATGTTAAAGGGGTCGATGGCGTCGAGCTGGCGACTGTCGGTGCGTGAGGAATTGAGCCGGACGCCGTCGATCAGCACGACGATGGCGCGCCCGCGCATGTTCATCCCGTAATTGGTGCGCCCCTGGCTGCTGACATCGATGCCCGGGATCAGCTGCGCCAGCACGTCTTTGAACTCTTTCCCGCCCTGGACCTGCTGCTCAATCTCCTGGCCCTCAATGACCCAGGTGGTTTGGGCCATTTCGGCCACGGTGCGATGGGTGCGGTTTGCACTAACGATGATGCTGTCTTCATCAGACTGAGCCGCCAGCGCAGGCAGCGAGCTGACCAGCAGCAGGGGGTGGAGCACCCAGAGGCGCTTTTTCATATCCATTCCTTTTATGAGCAAGTTGCTTTGTCGTTGTTATAGGCCGACGCCGGGTCGGCATTAGTTACAATGCGAAACATCTGGAAAAACTCAAAAAAGGATTTTGCACATAATGAATATCGCAATCAATATCATTTGCGTTTATCTTGCACGAGAAAAGGTAATAAAAATCAATCTATTTTGTGGGGATAAAGCCAACAGGAGAGTGGATCCGGCGGCAGAATACCGCCGGAGGCAGGGCACATCAGGACTCGAGGATCTGCGGCCAGAGACGGAGAGTGGTGTCGGTGATTTGCATCAGCTTGTCGAAATCCGCGCCTTCCCGCGCGCTAATCGACATCCCCTGCAGGACACAGTTGAGAAACTGCGCCAGCGGCGCGACGTCGCGGCCCGCGGGGAGTTCGCCCTGCGCTTGCCGCTGCTGCAGAAACTGAGTGAGCGCCTGCTCCTGCATCGCATGGCGGGATTTGATGGTATTGGCGATATCCGTCGAGGAGGCGGCCAGCGCGGCGGAGGTATTGATAATAAAGCAGCCGGCCGGCGTCTCTTTGCTGGTAAAGCAGGTGGCGACCGCCGTGAAGTAGTCGCGCAACGCCTGATCGACGGATTTCCCTTCGGCCAACAGCACGGCTTCGTGCTTCGCGGCAAAGCGCGAAATGTAACGATCCAACACTGCGCGGAACAGGCCTTCTTTATTCACAAATTCCGCATACAGGGTGGGGGCTTTTGCTCCTGTCGCCTCGACCAGATCGGCGAGCGAGGTCGCCTCATAGCCGTGCTGCCAGAAGAGTGTCATGGCTTTGTCCAGCGCCGCATCCCTGTCGAACACCTTCGGTCGGCCACGGCTTTTTTTGGCGCAACTTTGAACGTCAGTTGTCATGGTGCCGTTGTACCTATGTTGGTTTGGTGAAAAGCCATTATAAAAATAAACGATCGCCGGGGCCAGCGCTGTTGGTTTAAAAATAAATAAATCATATGCGTATGAAATTTAAGCATTTTATAAATAGTTAAACGATCGTTATAAAAATGCGTTGACGTGTGATGTAGATCACATTACTATTTACCTATCGATCGTTAAGTTAATACTTACGACCCTACTAAAAAATTCATCTGCACAGGTATAATAATCATGAAAACCGTTAATACTCTGGCTATTGCCGCCGTTCTTAGCTCACTCTCTTTCGCCAGCTTTGCCGCTGTTGAGGTGCAGTCCACCCCAGCGGGTCAGCATAAAGTAGGCACCATCTCTGCTTCTGCCGGGACTAACCTGGGCTCGCTGGAAGATCAGCTGGCGCAGAAAGCGGATGAGATGGGCGCCACCTCATTCCGTATTACTTCGGTAACCGGTCCGAATACCCTTCACGGCACCGCTGTTATCTACAAGTAAGCCCGATGCGTCGTTGCCCGGCCCCCTTCACCGGACAGCGATGAGTAAGACCCTGTTGTACCCCTGTTTGACCCTTGCCAACAAAAAACCCGCCATCAGGCGGGTTTTTTGTTTTGTGCAGCGTAAGACTACAACGACTGCGGTCCAGGGGCAGCATGACGCGTGACGTCAATGGGCATGCCCGAGCGGTAATTCATCGCGCGCTCCATCACCGTCCCGTCGGTTTGCGGCGCCTGTTTGAACTCCGTCATGCTCGCGTTAAGCGTAATGGGCAAGGTCTGCGGGTCGTCATCGATATGCTCAGACAGCGGCTGATGGACTTCAACCAGACGGCGGCCATCCGGCTCTACCGATACCTTGATCGGCGTGTTAATGATATTCACCTTAGTGCCTGGCGAAATGGCGTTGTACAGCGCCTTGATATCGTTGTCGCGCAGACGAATACAGCCGGAGCTGACGCGCATGCCGATGCCGAAATCGGCATTGGTGCCGTGCAGGAGATAGACTCCGCCATAGGCGGCAAGGCGGATGGCGTGATGGCCCATCGGGTTGTCAGGACCGGCTGGCACCACCGCCGGCAGCTCAATCCCCATTGCCTTGTAGCGGGCGCGAATGTTAGCGGTGGGCGTCCAGGTCGGATTGGCCCGCTTGTCAGACACGGTCGTGACCATCGTCGGCGTGATGGTGGTTCCGCCCAGCTGGCCGATGCCGATCGGGTAGACGGTCACTTCATTCTTACCCGGCGGGTAATAGTAGAGGCGCAGTTCGGCAAGGTTAATCACCAGCCCTTCGCGCGGCGCATCGGGCAGCAGCGTCTGCAGGGGGATGGTCAGCACGCTGCCGGCGCGGGGAACATAGGGGTCAACCCCGGGATTGGCCTGCAGCAGGGCCAGAAAGCCGACATTGTACTTTTTGGCAATCGCCTCCAGCGAACCGCCGTTATCCTGCACCACGTGGAACGTATTCTGACCTACCAGCCGGCTGCCCGGCGGGGGAAGGGGCCAGGTGTTGGCGCGCGCGGGCAGAGCCAGCGCGGCGACCAGCGCGACCAGCGCCAGCCAGAGCGTAACGGGGAAACGGTTTCTCATTACCATAACTCCAAAATATATAAGTGGTTATTTTTATATGAAAAGCAGATGAGATTATGGCGTGAGTCTGTGTGGGGAAATCCAGGCGGATTGCAAAATGTTTGTAAAGATTGCCAGGTATGTAAGAAGGGAGATACGGCCAGGGGGCCGTATCTCCTGCCAGTCAGGCGACGGCGTTCTCTTCCAACTGACGCATAAACTGGCGAACCCAGTCCATCCGCGTTTTACGCTCTTCCAGATCCTGCATGAATTTCAGGCGCGTCGGCCCGTCCAGCCGGAAGTGCTGGGGCTGCTTCTGCAGCAGGCCGATCAACCACACCGGATTGACGTTGTTTTTCTCGTTAAATTCAATCACGCCGCCTTTTTCGTTGCTTTCCAGTTTGCGGATCCCCAGTTTCTGCGCCTGCTGACGCAGACGGGCAATATCCAGCAGGTTGCGGGCGGCATCGGGCAGGCGGCCAAAACGATCGATCAGCTCGACTTTGATCTCCTCCAGATCGAGTTCGTTTTTGGCGCTGGCAATGCGCTTATAGAATGACAGTCGCGTATTGACGTCAGGGATGAAATCGTCAGGCAGCAGGGAAGGCATGCGCAGTTCGACCTCCGTCTGCTGGCTGGTGAGATCTTCCAGCGAGGGTTCGCGTCCGGCTTTCAGCGCATCGACTGCGTTCTCCAGCAGCTCCATATACAGAGAGAAACCGATGGTTTCCATCTGACCGCTCTGATCTTCGCCGAGCAGTTCCCCGGCCCCGCGAATCTCCAGATCGTGGGTCGCCAGCGCAAAGCCGGCGCCGAGATCTTCCAGCGACGCAATGGCTTCAAGGCGCTTTTGCGCATCGGTGGTCATCGCTTTCGGATGCGGCGTCAGCAGCCAGGCATAGGCCTGATGATGCGAACGGCCAACGCGGCCGCGCAGCTGGTGCAGCTGGGCGAGGCCAAAATGGTCGGCGCGTTCGATGATGATGGTGTTGGCGGTGGGAATGTCGATCCCGGTTTCGATGATGGTGGTGCACACCAGCACATTGAAGCGCTGGTGATGGAAGTCATTCATCACCCGCTCCAGTTCGCGCTCCCGCATCTGGCCGTGGCCGATGGCTATCCGCGCCTCCGGCACCAGCTCCGCCAGCTTGTCGGCGGCTTTCTGGATGTTTTCGACGTCATTAAATAGATAGTAGACCTGGCCTCCGCGCAGCGTTTCGCGCAGGATCGCCTCGCGCACCACCAGGGCGTCGTATTCGCGAACGAAGGTCTTCACCGCCAGACGGCGCGCCGGCGGCGTGGCGATGATCGACAGGTCCCGCATCCCGCTCATCGCCATGTTCAGCGTCCGCGGGATCGGCGTGGCGGTGAGGGTCAGGATATCGACATCGGCGCGCATTGCTTTGATGCGTTCTTTGTGACGAACGCCAAAGCGGTGCTCTTCGTCGACGATCAGCAGCCCCAGATCGCGCAGCTTCACCTCGCTCTGCAACAGCTTATGGGTGCCGATTAAGATATCGATTTTGCCTTCCGCGGCCTGCTCGAGGATCTGCGCCTGCTCTTTAGCGCTGCGGAAGCGGGAGAGCATTTCGATGCGTACCGGCCAGTTGGCGAAACGATCGCGGAAGTTGTCATAGTGTTGCTGAGCCAGCAGGGTGGTCGGCACCAGCACCGCCACCTGCTTGTGGTTCTCCACGGCGAGGAAGGCGGCGCGCATAGCCACTTCGGTCTTACCGAAGCCCACATCGCCGCACACCAGGCGGTCCATGGCCAGCGGCTGGCACATATCGCTGAGGACGGCGTTAATCGCCTGCGCCTGATCCGGCGTGGTTTCAAACGGGAAGCCGTCGCAGAACAGCTGATACTGTTCGCGGTCGTGTTTAAAGGCAAAGCCCGCCTTCGCCGCGCGCTGGGCGTAGATATCCAGCAGCTCTGCCGCCACGTCGCGTACTTTCTCAGCCGCTTTTTGTCGCGCCCGGGTCCAGGCATCGCCGCCCAGCTTGTGCAGGGGCGCGTTCTCTTCCGCCCCGCCGGCGTAACGGCTGATAAGATGCAGGGAGGATACCGGAACGTATAGCCTGGCATCGTTGGCGTAAGTCAGCATCAGGTATTCGCCGGTGATGCCGCCGGCTTCCAGGGTGGTCATTCCCGCATAGCGGCCCACGCCGTGCTCCAGATGGACAACCGGCTGGCCGATATGCAGTTCGGCAAGGTTGCGAATGAGGATGTCAGGGTTGATTGTGCGACGTGAATCCTGCCGGCGGCGCGCCACGCGCTCGCCGAGCAGGTCGCTTTCGCAAATCAGCGCCAGGCCGCGCTGACTGTCAATAAACCCGTGTTCGGCGGCGCCAATCATCAGATAGCGGCCATTGCCGGTGGCTTCTTCCAGACGCAGCACGTGTTTTGGCGCAATTTTAATCCGCGCCAGCATTTCGCTCAGCGCTTCACGGCGACCCTCGCTTTCCACGGAGAAGATCACCGGGCCGGTAAAGGACTCGAGGAAGCGGCGCAGATTATCCAGCGGCGCTTTGTTTTGCGCCTGCACCGCGAGATCAGGCAGCGTCTGGTAGCCCAGATTGGTATTCGCCGCTTTGTCCGCCAGGCGCTCGGTTTTCAGCTGTACGCGCGGCCATTTTTTCAGTTCGCCGAACAGCTCATCGCTGCGCAGCCACAGCAGTTCCGGCGGCAGGAGCGGGCGCATCGGATCGACGCCGCGGTTTTCGAAGCGGGCGCGGGCTTCATTCTGGAAACGTTCCGCGCTGGCCTCGAGATCGCCGGTGTTGACGATCAGGGTGCTGGCCGGGAAATAGCTAAATAACGGCGGCAGCGGCTCGCTGAAGAACAGCGGCTGCCAGTATTCGATACCGGCAGGCAGTGTCCCTTTACTGACCTGCTGATAGATATGCTCGGCATCGCGCTTCACCTCAAAACGGTCGCGCCACTGACTGCGGAACAGCTCGATGGCGGTCTGGTCGGTGGGAAACTCGTGCGCCGGCAGCAGGTTAATGGCCGCCACTTCCTCCAGCGTGCGCTGGCTGTCGACGTCGAACAGACGCAGGCTGTCGATTTCATCGTCAAAGAAATCGAGGCGGTAGGGCTGGTCGCTGCCCATCGGGAACAGGTCGAGCAGCGCGCCGCGGGTGGCATATTCGCCGTGCTCCATCACCTGATCGACATGGCGATAGCCGGCGCCCTCCAGCTGATCGCGCAGCGCATCGCGCGACAGGCGCTGGCCCTTTTTCATCACCAGCGCGTGCCCGTGAAGGAAGCTGTGCGGGCAAACGCGCTGCATCAGGGTGCTGACCGGGACGATCAGTACGCCGCGCTGCATGGTGGGTAACTGGTAAAGGGTGGCTAGGCGGGAGGAGATGATATCCTGGTGCGGCGAGAAGCTGTCGTAGGGGAGCGTTTCCCAGTCAGCCAGCCCCATCACCATGCTGTCGGTGAACTGCCTGATCTCGTCGTTCAGACGCAGCGCGTTTTGCATGTCAGGTGCCACCAGCACCACCGGGCCTTTGTGGCGTTCGGCCATCTCTGCCACCAGGGTAGCGCAGGCCGCGCCGGTCAACTCGCCAAGCTGGCGCAGATCACCAGCTTTGGCCGGCAATGAGTATCGATATTGTTCAGGCATAGACGGTTTCATGGTCTCTTGGGGATTCGCTCTGCCGATATGGAGGGCAACTCGCTGATATTCAATAGTGAGATTATCCGCGATTGGTCTGGATTCGCCAACCCGAATTGCCATCAGGTGTTGGTTCAACAAACATCCGGGTTGCGGATAAGCGTAAAGATATATCAGCAAGGTCTTATCTATCCGATTGTATTTGCTTGGTTTTTAGGATTATTGCTAATAAAGTCGTCAGGTATCAGTCATTTACGCTGCTCGTATTCGCTTATATACTCGGGCATCGGCTATCAGCAACCAGATGGATGACATGTACCAACCTGCCGCACTCTTTATCGGCCTGCGCTATATGCGCGGGCGCGCAGCCGACCGCTTCGGTCGATTCGTCTCCTGGCTCTCAACCATCGGCATTACGCTTGGCGTAATGGCGCTGGTGACGGTCCTGTCGGTGATGAACGGCTTTGAACGCGAGCTGCAAAACAATATCCTGGGGCTGATGCCGCAGGCCATTCTTAGCGCCAAACAGGGTTCGGTGAATCCACAGCAACTGCCGGAGCGCGAGGCGAAACTCCAGGGGGTGACCCGCGTGGCGCCGATCACCACCGGTGACGTCGTCCTGCAGAGCGCGCGCAGCGTGGCGGTCGGGGTTATGCTGGGCATTGATCCGGCGCAGAACGATCCCCTGACTCCGTACCTGGTGAACGTCAAACAGAGCGATCTGCAGGCGGGCAAATATAACGTTATTCTCGGCGAACAGCTGGCGGGCCAACTGGGGGTTAATCGTGGCGATCAAATTCGTGTGATGGTTCCTTCCGCCAGTCAGTTTACGCCAATGGGCCGCGTGCCGAGCCAGCGTCTGTTCACGGTTATCGGCACCTTCGCCGCCAACAGCGAAGTCGATGGTTATCAGATGCTGACCAACATCGACGACGCCTCTCGTTTAATGCGTTATCCGCTGGGGAATATCACCGGCTGGCGCCTGTGGCTGGATAAACCGCTGCAAGTGGATACCCTGAGTCAGCAGACGCTGCCGCCGGGTACCCAGTGGCAGGACTGGCGCGAGCGCAAGGGCGAACTGTTCCAGGCGGTGCGCATGGAGAAAAACATGATGGGCCTGCTGCTGAGCCTGATCGTCGCCGTCGCGGCCTTCAACATTATTACCTCGCTGGGGATGATGGTGATGGAGAAGCAGGGCGAAGTGGCTATCCTGCAAACTCAAGGGCTGACGCCGCGGCAGATCATGGCCGTCTTTATGGTGCAGGGCGCCAGCGCCGGGATCGTCGGCGCGCTGTTGGGAGCCGTGCTTGGCGCGCTGCTCGCCAGCCAGTTGAATAATTTAATGCCAGTCATCGGCGCCTTCCTTGACGGCGCGGCGCTGCCGGTGGCGATTGAGCCGCTGCAGGTTATTGTTATCGCCCTGGTGGCGATGGTGCTGGCCTTGTTGTCTACGTTGTACCCTTCCTGGCGCGCTGCCGCCACCCAACCCGCTGAGGCTTTACGTTATGAATAAGATCCTGCTGCAATGCGACAACCTGTGCAAACGCTATCAGGAAGGCAATGTGCAAACCGATGTCCTGCACAATGTCAGCTTCAGCATTGGTGAAGGCGAGATGATGGCCATTGTCGGCACCTCCGGCTCTGGCAAAAGTACGCTGCTGCATCTGCTCGGCGGCCTGGATACGCCCACCTCTGGCGACGTGATTTTCTCCGGCCAGCCGATGAGTAAACTCTCCACCGCCGCGCGCGCCGACCTGCGTAACCGCGAGCTGGGCTTTATCTATCAGTTCCACCATTTGCTGCCGGACTTTAGCGCGCTGGAAAACGTGGCGATGCCGCTGCTGATTGGCAAAAAGAAGCCAGCGGATATTGAACGCCAGGCGAAAGTGATGCTGCAGGCAGTCGGGCTTGAACACCGCAGCCATCACCGTCCGTCGGAGCTCTCCGGCGGTGAACGCCAGCGGGTGGCGATTGCCCGCGCGCTGGTGAATAAACCGCGGCTGGTGCTGGCGGATGAACCGACCGGTAACCTTGATGCTCGCAACGCCGACAGCATCTTCCAGCTGCTGGGCGAACTGAACGTCGCGCAGCGCACCGCGTTTCTGGTGGTGACCCACGACCTGCAGCTGGCGAAACGCATGAGCCGCCAGCTGGAGATGCGTGATGGCCGTCTGACCGCCGACCTGACCCTGATGGGGGCCGAGTAATGGCGTCTCCGTTATCGTTACTGATTGCATTACGTTTCAGCCGCGGACGGCGGCGCGGCGGCATGGTGTCGCTGATCTCGGTGATCTCCACCATCGGCATTGCGCTGGGGGTGGCGGTGCTGATCGTCGGCCTCAGCGCGATGAACGGTTTTGAACGCGAGCTGAACAACCGCGTGCTGGCGGTGGTGCCGCACGGCGAAATCGAACCCGTGAACCAGCCGTGGAATAACTGGCAGGAGGCGCTGGCGAAGGTGCAGAAGGTGAAGGGGATTGTCGCGGCAGCGCCCTATATTAACTTCACCGGCCTGGTGGAGAGCGGCAGCAATATGCGCGCCATCCAGGTGAAAGGGGTCGACCCGCAGCAGGAAACCCGGCTCAGCGCGCTGCCCACCTTTGTGCAGAATAACGCGTGGGCCGGATTCAAGGCCGGCGAACAGCAGGTGATTCTGGGGAAAGGGGTCGCCGATGCGCTGCACGTGAAGCAGGGGGACTGGGTGTCGATCATGATCCCTAACGCCGACGCCGACCATCAACTGCTGCAGCCAAAACGCGTCAGGCTGCATGTGACCGGAATTTTACAGCTGAGCGGCCAGCTCGATCATAGTTTTGCCATGATCCCGATGCAGGATGCGCAGCAGTACCTGGAGATGGGCAGCAGCGTGACCGGCATCGCCATCAAGGTCACCGACGTTTTCCACGCGAACAAGCTGGTGCGCGACGCCGGCGAGGTGACCAACAGCTACGTCTACATCAAGAGCTGGATCGGCACCTATGGCTATATGTATCGCGATATCCAGATGATCCGCGCCATTATGTACCTGGCGATGGTGCTGGTGATCGGCGTGGCCTGCTTTAACATCGTCTCGACGCTGGTGATGGCGGTCAAAGACAAAAGCGGCGATATTGCGGTGCTGCGCACGCTTGGCGCAAAAGACGGCTTAATTCGCGCGATTTTCGTGTGGTATGGTTTATTAGCCGGATCGGTAGGCAGCCTGTTCGGGGTAGTGATCGGCGTGATCTGCGCGTTGAACCTGACGTCAATCATCAACGGTATCGAATACCTGATTGGGCATAAATTCCTCTCCGGCGACATCTATTTTATTGACTTCCTGCCGTCAGAACTGCACTGGCTGGACGTCTTTTATGTGCTGGTGACAGCACTGTTGCTGAGTTTGCTGGCCAGCTGGTATCCCGCCCGCCGCGCCAGCCGCATCGACCCGGCGAGGGTGCTGAGTGGCCAGTAATTTATCGTCATCGTCGGCTTTGCTGACGACACAAGAGGAATTGCTGAAATGTATTATGGATTTGACATTGGCGGCAGCAAGATAGCGCTGGGCGTATTTAATCAGGAGCGGCGACTGCAGTGGGAAAAACGCGTCGCCACGCCGAAAAGCAGTTATGAGGATTTTCTCCAGGCGGTGGAGGCGCTGGTCCGCGAGGCCGATGAGCGCTTCGACCAGCAGGGGTCGGTCGGGATCGGTATTCCGGGGATGCCGGAAACGGCAGACGGCACGCTGTATGCCGCTAACGTGCCAGCCGCCAGCGGCCGGCCGCTGCGCACCGACCTCAGCGCGCGGCTGGGGCGCGATGTGCGCCTCGATAATGACGCCAACTGTTTCGCGCTGTCTGAAGCGTGGGACGATGAGTTTACGCAATACCCGCTGGTGATGGGGCTGATCCTCGGCACCGGCGTGGGCGGCGGCCTGGTGTTGAACGGTAAATCGATTACCGGACATAGCTATATCACCGGCGAGTTCGGCCATATTCGCCTGCCGGTGGATGCCCTGGAGGTGGTCGGGCGCGATTTTCCGCTGCTGCGCTGCGGCTGCGGCCAGCTGGGCTGCATTGAAAATTATCTCTCCGGCCGTGGTTTCGCCTGGCTGTACGAACATTTTTACCAGCAACCGCTCTCCTCGCCGGAGATAGTGGCGCAGTGGCAGCAGCACGATCCGCGCGCCCAGGCGCACGTTGAGCGCTATCTCGATCTGCTGGCGGTGTGTCTGGGGAATATACTGACCATTGTCGACCCGGATTTACTGGTGCTCGGCGGTGGATTATCTAACTTTACGGCCATTAGCGAAGGGCTGGCGCAACGATTGCCGCGCCATCTTCTGCCGGTCGCCAGGGTTCCGCGCATTGAGCGCGCACGCCACGGCGATGCCGGGGGAATGCGCGGTGCGGCCTTCCTTCACCTGACCCATTAATCACAGAGGTAGCTATGCAGTCGCGCCGTTTACATCGATTGAGCCGTTTTCGTCGCAATAAACGTCGGTTGCGTGACCGTCTGCGTCAGCGGATTTTCTTTAGGGAGGACAGGATGAAACCTGAAGCGATGGCAAAACCGAGAGTGGTGGTGTTAACCGGCGCGGGCATCTCGGCAGAGTCGGGGATTAAAACCTTCCGCGCGGCGGATGGCCTGTGGGAAGAGCATCGGGTGGAAGATGTGGCGACGCCGGAAGGCTTCGCCCGCGATCCGGCGCTGGTGCAGGCGTTCTACAACGCCCGTCGTCGCCAGCTGCAGAGCCCGGAGATCGCGCCGAACGCGGCGCATCTGGCGCTGGCGCGTCTGGAAGATCTACTGGGCGACCATTTCCTGCTGGTCACCCAGAATATTGATAATCTGCACGAGCGCGCCGGCAACCGCCGGGTGATCCATATGCACGGCGAGCTGCTAAAGGTGCGCTGTTCGTGGAGCGGCCAGGTGCTGGAGTGGACCGTCGACGTCACCGCCGAGGACAAATGCCACTGCTGTCAGTTCCCGGCGGCGCTGCGTCCGCACGTGGTCTGGTTTGGCGAAATGCCGCTGGGGATGGATGAGATCTACAGCGCGCTGGCCGACGCGGATATTTTTATCGCCATCGGTACCTCCGGCCATGTCTATCCGGCGGCTGGCTTTGTGCACGAGGCGCGGCTGCACGGCGCCCATACCGTTGAACTGAACCTGGAACCCAGCCAGGTGGGCAGCGAGTTTGCCGAGAAGCACTACGGGCTGGCAAGCGAAGTGGTGCCTGCCTTTATCGATAAGCTGCTGCAGGAAAACCCGCTATAAACTGAAGCCGCCTGCCGGTAGCCAGGGCCCTGGCCACTGCTTCCGGCAGCGCTGCTGACAAGGATGAAACGTCATGACAGGAGTCAGACCATGCATAATCCGCTGGTTATCGAAGCGATCATGTTGATCGCGGCCATTATCGTTGGCGTCTGGAGCCAGCGCGCTTTACCGCTACACGCCGATAGCCGGCCGATCCTCTTCCTGCTGTGTCTGTTCGTCGGCACTGGCAGCGCATTGTCCCTGCTGCTGGATGGCTTAGCCCTGCTGTTCACCGGTCAGGTCGCGACGGGCGGTGTGCGAATATACGGCCCGTTGCTGCTGCTGGTAGTGCTGTGGAAACCTCTCAACGGGATCTCCGGCATCATTGAAGATTTTGTGCAGCGGCGAGCCGAAAAAGGGAAGGGCAAAGGCCAGCGCGACGGTGGACGACGCTGATCGTTTTCCGCTGCGCCACACACGCTATCGCCCGGCCCGCTGCCGGGCGATAGCCGCCCTGAGCAATGACCTGCCTGTTATGATTTCGTCTTTTTCCTCCTGAATCATTTCTTACTCTATTTTGTGCGTGACCGCTGATTTCTGTACGTTTTTTTGTGCAGACCGGCAAATGTAGACCAGATTCAATAGGCGCCCGCACGATCGCGCCGCGCCCCTGTTCCCTGCCGGAAGTCTGTAAAGGAGACCCCGTAATGCCGTCACCGATGATTTATCAGGATCTCACCACTGCCGCGCTGCTCGGCCATGCGGCGCAATATCACAGCGAGACCGAGATTGTCTCGGTGAGTACTGGCGGTGAGCAGGAGCGCAGCAGTTGGGGGGAGGTGGCCAGCCGCGCTCAGCGGCTGGCGTCGGCGCTGGCGTCGCTGGGGCTGCCGCCAGGCGCCCGCTGCGCTACCCTGGCATGGAACAATCGCCGCCACCTGGAGATCTATTTTGCCGTCGCCTCCGGCGGCTGGGTGACACACACTGTCAACCCGCGGCTGTCGGTTGACCATCTGCGGTATATCCTCAACGACGCTGCCGACGAAGTGCTGTTTTTTGACCAGACCTTTCTGCCACTGGTGGCGCAGCTGCTGCCGCAGCTGCCGACGGTGAAACACATCGTGCTGATGGAACCCCGCAGCGAAGCGGCGCTCAGCCAACTGCCCTCATTGCTGTTTTTTGACGATCTGTTGCAGCAGGGGACAGTAGACTATCGCTGGCCGCAGCTCAATGAACTGACCCCAGCTTCGCTCTGCTACACCTCGGGAACTACCGGCCGGCCGAAAGGGGTGTTGAATACCCATCGTTCGCTGGTCCTGCACGCCCTGAGCGGCAACCAGCCGGACGCCGCCGGCATATCGGCGAAGGACAGCCTGTTGCCGGTGGTGCCGATGTTCCATGTCAACGCGTGGGGGACGCCGTTTATCGCCGCCATGGTCGGCGCGCGGCTGGTGCTGCCGGGGCCGCACCTCGATGGCGACAGCCTGCTGCAGCTGCTGGCCGCCGAGAAGGTAACGGTGGGGTTTGGCGTGCCGGTGATCTGGGCCGGCTTGCTGGCGGCGATGCGCCGGACAGAGGTCCGGCTGCCTGAATTTAAACGTGCACTGGTTGGCGGCTCCGCGCTGCCGCCGTCGATGGCCGAGGCCTTTCAGCGTGATTACGGCATTGAACTGACCCACGCCTGGGGAATGACCGAAACATCGCCTATCGGCACCATCAACACGCCGTTGAGCAAACATGACGCGCTCCCGGCACAGGAGCAGCAAAAGCAGCGCGCCGGTCAGGGGCGGCCCATATTCGGCATCGAACTGCAGGTAGTGGACGTGGATGGCGAACCGTTGCCCCGGGATGGTCAAAGTCAGGGGTATCTGCAGGTCAGAGGGCACTGGGTGGTGGAGCAGTACTATGGTCAGGACGCGAGCGCCCTGACCGCGGGAGGCTGGTTTGATACCGGCGATATCGGTACGCTCGACGCCAATGGTTATCTGGTGATCTGCGATCGGGCAAAGGATATTATCAAGTCCGGTGGCGAGTGGATCTCCACCGTTGAGCTGGAGAATATCGCCATCGCGCATCCGGCGGTGCGCAGCGCGGCGGCCATCGCCGCCCGTCATCCGCGCTGGGACGAGCGGCCGGTGCTGCTGTGCGTTCGCGCGGAAGGGGGCGAAGTGGAAGAGACCGATCTGCTGACCTGGTTTGAGACGCGGGTGCCAAAGTGGCAGATCCCGGACCGGGTGATATTTGTCGACGCGCTACCGGTCAGCGCCACGGGTAAGGTGCTCAAAAATCAACTGCGCCAGGCCTACGGAGAGATTTTAATGAGTGAGGGAAAATGAGCCATGCGCGACCCGGTCTGACGACCTGCTCTCAGTATGATGCTGCCCTGTACGCCTTGTCGGCGGCGCGCCAGCGTTGGGCGGAAACCTCGGTGAACCGTCGTCTGGCGCTGCTGCGCCAGATCAAGGATGCCCTGGCTGGTATTGCCCCGGCGTGGGTGGCCGCCGCGGCGGCGGCCAAAGGGCTGCGGGCGGGCGATCCGCTGGCGGGGGAGGAGTGGCTGGCGGGCCCCTGCGCGCTAATGGTCGGCTGCAACGGGCTCATCGCCACCCTGGAGCAGCTGGAAGAGAAGACCTTTCTGCGGCGGATCCCGCTGCGGACGCTGGCGGACGGCCGCCTGGCGCTGCGGGTGGTGCCCGGCACGCTCTGGGATCGACTGTTGCTGTCTGGGGTTCGCGCTGAGATATGGATGCAGCCAGGCGTCACCCGGGCCCATCTTGACCGCTATGCGGCGCGGGCATACGACATCCCGCCGGCCGCGCGGCAGGGCAAGCTGGCGCTGGTGCTTGGCGCCGGCAATGTGGCCTCGATTGCGCCACTGGATGTGCTACACAAGCTGTTTATTGAAAATCAGGTCTGCCTGCTGAAGCTCAACCCGGTGAATGATTATCTGCACGATCTGCTGGCCCAGGCCCTGGCACCGCTGATTGCCATGGATGCGCTCCGCATCGTCACCGGCGACGCCCAGGCGGGAGCATGGCTGACCAGCCATCCCGCTGTCGATGAGATCCATATCACCGGCTCTCGCGAGACCCATGACGTCATCGTCTGGGGCGACGGTGAAGCGGCTCGCCAGCGTCGGGCCTCCGGGACGCCGCTGAACCCGCGTCGGGTGACTTCGGAGCTGGGCGGCGTCAGCCCTACCATTATCGTACCCGGGCCGTGGAGCGAGGCGGATATTGCGTTTCAGGCGCAGCAGCTGGCGACGCAGAAGATGAACAACGGCGGGTTTAACTGCGTGGCCAGCCAGGTGCTGATTCTGCAGCAGGGCTGGGAGCCAGCGACGGGCTTGCTGAATCAGCTGTACCGACTGATCGCCGCGAATACCCGCCCGGACTACTACCCCGGCGCTGAAAAACGGCTGACCGACTTTCGCCTGCGCGCCCGCCAGCCGCTGGAGATAGCGCGCGGCGACGCGCTGCCGTTGATTGTGGCGAACACCGACGATGACCCGGCGCTCTGTCAGCAGGAGGTCTTTGGCCCGGGGCTGTCGGTCACTCGTCTTGAGGCCGACAGTGCGGAAAGTTTTCTGCGCCAGGCGATCGGCTATGCGAATCAGCGGCTGCAGGGCACGCTGGGAGCCAATATTGTGATCCATCCGCGCACCCGCAAAGCGATTGGACGTAAGCGTTTTAACGCGTTAATCGCTGAGCTGCGCTACGGCACGGTGGCGATCAACTGCTGGAGCGGGGTGGCCTTCCTGTTGGCCCCTTGCCCGTGGGGCGCGTTTCCCGGCCACACGCTCGACGATATTCAGAGCGGGCGGGGCAAGGTGCATAACAGCTTTATGCTGGAGAAAACCGAGCGCACGGTGATTGAGGCGCCGTTTCGGCCGTTTCCGCGCAGTCTGTGGCATGGCGAACTGACGCTGATGCCCCTGCCGCCCTGGTTTATTACCCACCGGGGGCAGGAAGCGGTGGCGCAGAAGCTGGTGGATTTTTATCATCGGCCGCGCTGGCGCAAGCTGCCGGCGATCCTCTGGCGCGCGCTGAGGGGCTAAGGTGAGAGCAAAAAAAAGGCGGAACCGCGGTTCCGCCCTGCGGGATTAGCGGCCCGCTTTCAGCTTCTGGTAATACTCTTCATAAATGGCGCTGGCGCTGCCGACGTCATTCTGCCATTCGCCTTTCTCAATGGTCGCAGCGTCCGGATAGAGCGATTTATCGTTGGCCACTGCCGGGCTGAGCATTTTGCGCGCCGCCAGGTTTGGCGTGGGGTAGCCGATGGTTTCCGCGACCTGTTTGGCGACATCCGGGCGCAGCAGGAAGTTAATCAGCTTCAGCGCGCCGTCGACGTTTTTGGCATTCGCCGGGATCGACAGGCTGTCCATCCAGAAGATGCCGCCTTCTTTCGGCCAGATCACCTCCAGCGGGGTACCGGCCTGGCGTGCGACGTAAGCCGAGCCGTTCCATACCATCCCGAGGTTCACTTCGCCTTCCATATACGGGTTCGCCGGGTTATCGGAGTTAAACGCCGCGACGTTAGGCATTAACTTTTTCAGCTCGTTATAGGCGGCTTCAATCTCTTTCGGGTCGGTGGTGTTGCCGGAATAGCCCAGCTTACGCAGCGCCATCTGGAACACTTCGCGCGCGTCGTCGGTCAGCAGCAGGCTGCTTTTGTATTCCGGCTTCCACAGGTCGGCCCAGCTGGTGATGGTTTTCGGATCAATCGCATCGCTGTTGACGCCGATAGCCGTCGCCCCCCAGATATAGGGAATGGAGTAGTCGTTATTCGGATCGAACGGTTTGTTCAGCATCTGCGGATCGAGGTTGCTGAAGTTAGTCAGCTTACTCTTATCGATCTTCTGCAGCATCCCTTCTTTACGCATCTTGTCGACGAAGTAGGTCGACGGGACGACCAGGTCGTACGCGCCGTCTTTATAGGTCTTGAGCTTGGCATACATGGTTTCGTTCGACTCGTAGGTCGAATAGATGACCTTGATGCCGGTCTCTTTGGTGAACTGCTCCAGCAGGCCCGGCGGTACGTATTCGGTCCAGTTATAAAAATAGAGCGTTTTGCTATCGTCCGCGTGCGCGGCGCTCATGCCGATTGCCAGAGCGCCGGCTGCGAGCAGGTGGCGTGACCATTTTTTCATTTTAACGTCCCCTGAGTTTTATCACGTGCAATTAACTGACTGGCGATGACCATCACCAGCGACAGAACCAACAGAATCGTGGCCAGGGCGTTCACCTCAGGCGAAACGCCAACCTTGACCATCGAATAGATCTTCAGCGGCAGAATTTCATATCCCGGACCGGTCACGAACGAAGAGACCACCACGTCATCCATCGACAACGTGAAGCTCAGCAGCCATCCGGCGGCGACCGCCGGCAGGGCCAGCGGCAGGATGATTTTGCGCAGGATGGTCATCTCGCTGGCGCCCAGATCTTTCGCCGCCTCCAGCATCCGCACATCAAAGCCCTTCAGCCGGGAGAACACGGTGACCACCACAAACGGCAGGCAGAAGGTGATATGCGAAAACAGCAGCGACCAGAAACCAAGCTGAATACCGATCAGCATAAACAGCACCAGCAGAGAGATGGCCATCACAATATCTGGCGACATCATCACCACAAACAGCATGCCGCTGACAAACGGTTTGCCGCGAAAGCGGTAACGGTACAGCGCCACGGCGGTCAGCGAGCCGATAAGGGTGGCGAAGGTTGCCGACAGCACCGCCATGGTCAGGGAATGCTGGGCGGCCTGCAGCAGGCTATCGTTGTTCATCAGCAGGCTATACCAGTCGGTGGTGAACCCCTGCCAGTTGATACCAAAGCGCGACCGGTTAAACGAGTTAACGATCAGAATAATAATAGGGATGTAGAGATACGCGTAGATGGCGGTCATAAAGCCGCCGCGCAGCAGTCGACCGATCATTCCAGCTCCACCTTTTTATTCAGCAGGCGCGCCGCGCGCCAGTAAATCAACAGCATCAGGCCCATCACCAGGGTTAAGGTAATGCTGGTTGCCGCGCCGAACGGCCAGTCGCGAATATTCAGGAACTGACTCTTGATCACGTTGCCGATCAGCAGGTTCTTGGCGCCGCCCATCAGGTCGGAAACGTAGAACAGCCCCATCGCCGGCAACATCACCAGCAGACAGCCGGCGATGATCCCCGGCATGGTCAGCGGGATGATAATGCGGATAAAGGTCTGCAGCTTGCTGGCACCGAGATCTTTCGCCGCTTCCAGCAGCGGGCGATCCAGTTTCTCAATGCTGGAGTAGAGCGGCATCACCATAAACGGCAGCAGGATATACACCAGGCCGATAATCACCGCCGAGGGGGTGAACATAATGCGTATCGGCGTGTCGATCACCCCTAACCACAGCAGGAACTCGTTCAGATAGCCTTTGGTACTGAGGAAAATCTTCAGCCCGTAAATACGGATCAACGAGTTGGTCCAGAAGGGGACGATCAGCAGAAACAGCAGCAGGGGGCGCACCTTCTGCGGCAGCCGGGCGAGGAACCACGCAAACGGGTAGCCCAGCGCCAGGCAGGCGAGGGTCGCCAGCAGCGCCATGTTCAGTGAATGCAGCAGCACGTCGTAGTAGAGCGGATCCAGCAGCCGCGAGTAGTTGTCCAGCGTGAAGACCAGCTTGACGAAGTTGGCGTCGTCGCGGGTCAGAAAGCTGGTGGCGATGATCATCAGGTTGGGCAGGAAGACAAACAGCACCAGCCAACCGACGATGGTGGCGATCACCACATTCTGGAATTTACTGGAGTTCTTCATCGGCCAGCACCACCTCCCAGCTCTCCACCCAATTGATAGACATTTTCTGGTCAAGAGAGTGGTCGAAATCCGGGTCGTCTTCGTTAAAGAACTCGCTGACCATCACCATTTTGCCGTTTTCCAGCTCGACCACCGACTCAAGGGTCATCCCCTTATAGTTACGCTCTCGCACATAGCCGATCAGGCCGTCGGCGTCGCTGTTGTGGTGGATCTCATCGACGCGCAGATCTTCCGGGCGCAGCAGGACGTGCAGACGCTGGCCGGCCTCCACGGCAAAATTGACGGTGATGTTGCACTCCCGTCCTTCGACGTTGGCACGCACGCGCTGCTCGTCGAGGCGCTCGATCACGGTGGCGTCGAAGATATTGATCTCGCCGATAAAGCTGGCGACGAACAGGTTTTTCGGCTCTTCGTAGATCTCTCGCGGGGTGCCGTCCTGTTCGATTTTGCCATCGCGCATGACCACGATGCGATCGGACATGGTCAGGGCCTCTTCCTGATCGTGGGTCACGAAGACGAAGGTGATCCCGAGCTTACGCTGCAGCGCTTTCAGTTCGTTCTGCATCTGCTTGCGCAACTTGTAATCCAGCGCCGAAAGGGATTCATCGAGCAGCAGCAGGCGCGGTTTGTTAACCACCGCGCGGGCGATGGCCACGCGCTGCTGCTGGCCGCCGGAGAGCTGGTGCGGTTTGCGCTGGGCAAAGTCTTCCAGCTGTACCATCTTTAAGGCATCCAGAACCCGCGGGGTGATTTCCGCCGCCGGGGTTTTCTGCATCCGCAGGCCAAAGGCGACGTTCTCGAATACCGTCATATGCGGAAACAGGGCGTAGCTTTGAAAGACGGTATTGACGTGGCGGTTTTCCGCCGGGACATGGGTGATATCGTGATCTTCGAGATGGATCCGTCCGCTGTCGACGTTTTCCAGGCCGGCGATAAGGCGCAGAACGGTGGTTTTACCGCAGCCAGAGGGGCCAAGCAGGGTGAGAAACTCACCATTGTTGATGGTCAGGTTAAGGTTATCGATGACCGTTTTACCATCAAAGCTCTTGCGAATTCCCGCCAGTTGCACCAGCGGCGAACGCGAACGCGGTTGTATATTCAATTTTTGACTCTGTCCCATGTAGACGCAACGGAAACTTCCGACCGCTGCGGGGTTTGTGATTAACCACCTTTGGGGTTGCACGTTTTTAATAAGGGCCAGCATTCTACGGCAAACGAGGGTAATCGCCAATCCTTGATACGCCTGCATAGTCTACCTTTACACCATAACGTCGGTTCCGTTATTAAATTTCGCTTTACGGGCTAAGAATGACCTGACGCAATATTTGTCTTTTCTGGCTTATGAATAATGTTGTCACAAAAGAAGAGGGTGGCTACATGGATAAATTGCTTGAGCGTTTTTTGCAGTACGTTTCTTTGGACACGCAGTCGAAGCCTGGCGTTCGTCAGGTCCCCAGCACGGAAGGGCAGTGGAAGCTGTTACGCCTGTTGCAGGCGCAGCTGGAAGAAATGGGACTGATCAAGGTAACGCTGAGTGAAAAAGGGACGGTAATGGGAACCCTGCCCGCCAACGTGGAGGGCGATATCCCGGCCATCGGCTTTATCTCTCACGTCGATACTTCCCCGGATTTCAGCGGTAAAAACGTTAATCCGCAGATTGTCGAAAACTATCGCGGCGGCGATATCGCGCTAGGCATCGGCGATGAGGTGCTCTCCCCGGTGATGTTCCCGGTTCTGCATCAGCTTTTGGGGCAGACGCTGATCACCACCGACGGGAAAACGCTGCTGGGGGCGGACGACAAGGCCGGCATCGCCGAGATCATGACCGCGCTGGCGACCCTGCAGGCGAAAAACATCCCTCATGGCGATATCCGCGTGGCCTTCACCCCCGATGAAGAGGTCGGAAAAGGGGCGAAGCATTTCGATGTCGAGGCCTTTGATGCCCGCTGGGCCTATACCGTCGACGGCGGTGGCGTGGGGGAACTGGAGTTTGAAAACTTCAACGCCGCCTCGGTGACCATTAAGATTGTCGGCAATAACGTGCATCCCGGCACCGCAAAAGGGGTGATGGTCAACGCGCTGTCGCTGGCTGCGCGCATTCATGCCGAAGTGCCAGCCGACGAGGCGCCGGAGACCACCGAAGGTTATGAAGGCTTTTATCACCTCACCAGCATCAAAGGCAGCGTGGATCGGGCCGAGATGCACTACATCATCCGCGATTTTGACCGCAAGCACTTTGAGGCGCGTAAACGCAAGATGATGGAGATCGCCAAAAAGGTCGGCAAGGGGCTGCACCCGGACTGCTATATCGAGCTGGTGATTGAGGACAGTTATTACAACATGCATGAGCAGGTTATCGCCCATCCGCACGTGGTCGATATTGCCCGCCAGGCGATGGTGGACTGCGATATTGAACCGCAGATGAAGCCGATCCGCGGCGGCACCGACGGCGCGCAGCTCTCGTTTATGGGACTGCCGTGCCCGAACCTGTTTACCGGCGGCTACAACTATCACGGCAAACATGAGTTTGTCACCCTGGAAGGGATGGAGAAGGCGGTGCAGGTGATCGTGCGTATCGCCGAGCTGACGGCAACACGAAAAGGGAAATAGCCTTCGCAACCAGGCTTGTCGCACAAGATGCCGGATGGCGGCTAACGCCTTATCCGGCCTACGACTCGTGCGATCTGATGCTAATTTACCCACTTGCGCGACTGAAACTGCCGGTGTTGGCGGCCTCAAAATCGCTGAGACGTTCCCGGAAGGCAGGGGCAGCCCGCATGGATGCGGGCTGAGGGCCGTGTTTTGCACGGACGCTGCCTCGGCCCGACCCGAAGCCTGCAGGGATAAGTCGAAGGCACCACGAAGTGGCGATTTTGCTGGCCGGAGCCCGGGGGTACAGGGGGCGGCGGCGACTGGCCGCCCCCTGTGCGCTCCCTACTTCATGAGTAACATAACGCAGAATACATATTGGGAGCGCAATCTGCTCGGAAATAACACAGAACAAACGTTTTTCCCGGGTCGAAACCGTTGCAAACCGATACAGGAGCTACGGAAATCGTGCTGTTTGTAGGCCCGGCAAGCGCAGCGCCGCCGGGCAGGATGATGGCTCAGTCGCCAAAGAACCAGTAGCCGCTGTTGACCAGCGCTGCCAGCATGGCGAGGAATGACGGATCTTCCAGCGCATCGCCAAAATGGTCGGCGCGCAGCGTCAGATGGGTGGCTAAGGCGTCCAGCGCCGGGCGGTGCGGGGAGTTGATCTTCTCGCCATTGACGAACACCTCGCCGTCAATGCGCAGCACCCGCAGGCCGCCCAGGCGTTCCAGCGTGTCGCCCTGCTGCAGAGCATCGTAAATTTCATCTGGCTGATACGGCGGCTCCGGCGGCGCGACGTCGAGCTCATGACGCGACTGGGTGATAAACTCGCCAAACCACTGTTTAAAGTGCTCTGGTTGATTAATCAGCCCCAGCATCATCTCGCGCAGGCGGTCGAGTTCGACGGGTAAAATATCCGCCGGATGGTCGCGGGACGGCACGTCCGGATCGGCGTAGCGCTGGCTGCCCAGTTCGCGCTGGAGAACGTAGTCGGCAAAGCCGCTGAACAGCTCGCGGGCATTCGGCGCGCGATAGCCGACCGAATAGTTGAGCGAATTTTCCAGCGAGTACCCCTCATGCGGGAATCCTGGTGGAATATAGAGAATATCCCCCGGCTCCATCTCTTCATCGATGATCGCCTCGAAGGGGTCAACCTGCAGCAGGTCCGGATGCGGGCAGTGCTGTTTCATCGGCACCTTTTCCCCGACGCGCCAGCGCCGACGGCCGGTGCCCTGAATGATAAACACATCATACTGATCCAGATGCGGACCGACGCCGCCCCCGGGTACCGAGAAGGAGATCATCAGATCGTCGATACGCCAGTCCGGCAGAGCGCGGAACGGATGCATCAGCGCCGCTGAGGGCTCATGCCAGTGGTTAACCGCCTGCACCAGCAGGGACCAGTTGTTTTCACTCAGGTGATCGTAGCTTTCGAAGGGACCGTGACTGACCTGCCATTTTCCATCCTGATGGCTGACAAGGCGGCTATCGACCTCGCTCTCCATGGCCAGTCCAGCCAGTTCGTCCGGGCTTAGGGGGTCGATAAAATTGGCGAAGCCGCGCTTCAGTACCACCGGCCGTTTTTGCCAGTAGCGTTCGATAAAGTCGGGCCAGTTAAGCGTTAATTGATAATCCATATTGATATTCCACTGCAGGTGTCTGACAGGGATTATAACGGATGCGGCGCCCCGGCGATGCAGGCGCCGTTAAAAAACTCAATGATTAACCCTGTTTATCTTCCATCAGCTGGCGGCCAAACACCACCTCCATGCAGGCGCCGCCGAGCAGGCTTTCGCTGGCGATAATCTCCCCGTCATATTGCTCGACGATTTCGCGGGCGACGGAGAGCCCCACACCCTGGCCGGGGCGCAGCGTATCTGCCCGCTGGCCGCGGTCGAAGACGGCGCGGCGCTGGCTCTGCGGGATCCCCGGGCCATCGTCTTCCACCAGAATATGCAGATGGCTGTCGGTGGTCTGGCGCACGGAAACTTCCACAAACTCCAGACAGTACTTACAGGCGTTATCGAGAACGTTACCCATCACTTCCATAAAATCATTCTGCTCGCCGACAAAAGTGATCTCCGGCGAGATGTCGAGCGAGATATTGACCCCTTTGCGCTGATAGACCTTGTTGAGAGCGGAGGTCAGGCTATCAAGCAGCGGGGCGATCGGATGCAGCTCCCGGCTCAACAGGGTGCCGCCGCTGCGCATGCTGGCGCGATGCAGATAGTAACCAATCTGCTGCGAGATGCGGCTTATCTGCTCCAGCATCACCGGCTCCGCCTCGTCGACGCTGATCTTCTCGCCGCGCAGCGAGCGCAGGGTGCTCTGCATCACCGCCAGCGGCGTTTTCAGGCTGTGGGTGAGATCGGTGAGGGTGGTGCGGTATTTGTCATAGCGTTCACGCTCGCTGCGAACCAGCCGGTTAAGGTTGCTGACCAGCCGGGTCAGCTCGCGGGTGGTGTTGGGATTGAGCTTTTCGCGGTGGTGCTCCTCCAGCTCACGTACCTCTTTCGCCAGCGACTCGATAGGCCGCAGGCTCCACCATGCGGCGACCCACAGCAGGGGGATCACCAGCAGCAGGTTGGCGGCCAGCACGTAGATAAACCAGCTCCACACCATATAGCTGCGCTTGAGCTCCACCGGAATGGTATCTACCACCACAATGCTGAGCTGGGGCATTTTGCTGGTGGCCGGATAGAGGTTGATCGCCACCGAGTGGGTCATCTCCGAATCGTCGCCCTGCTCGCGGATGGCGTCCAGCTGTTCCTGAATCTCGTGGTTGTTGCGCAGCAGCATGCTGCTGCTGTCGACATCGGCTTCGATCTCATGGAAACCATTGCGCTTCAGCCATTCCGGTTGAATGCGTTTCGCCAGCCAGGGGACATCGCGCTGCGCCCACAGCAGTTTACCCCTCTCATCGTAGATAAGGGTCACCGTCGGGCTTTCCATATTCAGGTTTTCCGGGATATCGACGTCAATAGCGCCGTTCTCCCATTTCGCCAGCATATAAAAGAGATTGCTCTCGCCGCGCAGCAGGCGGAAGGTGGTTTTATCGAAGCTGACACTGTAGCCCACCAGCGCCACCATGCCATAGGCCAGGGAGAGCACCAGTACGACCCCGGCGGTCGCAAGCAGGAAGCGAACCCGTAATGACAGGGGGAAGATATGCCGCAACAGTCCCTTCATCAGCGCAGTTCGAACAGATAGCCCTGGCCGCGCACCGTGGTGATGACGTCCTGCGGGTATTCAGCCTGAATTTTCTTGCGCAGCCGGCCCATCAGTACGTCAATGGTATGGCTTTCGCGCAGTTCGGCATCCGGGTAAAGCTGGAGCATCAGGGAATCTTTGCTGACCACTTTGCCGCGGTTACGGATCAAGGTTTCCATTATGGTGTATTCAAAGGCGGTCAGCTTGATCGGCTGGTCATTCACCGACAGCTCGCGCCGGGAGAGGTCGACCTGGAACGGCGGCAGGGAGATCACCTGCGAGGCCAGGCCGCTGTTGCGGCGCAGCAGCGCCTGCATGCGGGCGGCAACCTCTTCAATATGGAAAGGCTTGGTGACGTAATCATCCGCCCCGGCGCTCAGCACTTCCACTTTATCCTGCCACCCTTCGCGGGCGGTCAGCACCAGCACCGGCAGCGACACATCGTGGCTGCGCCAGCGGCGGATCAGCGATAGTCCGTCTTCATCCGGCAGGCCGAGGTCGACGATGGCGATATCCGGGAGATGTTCGCCCAGATAGTAGTCCGCTTCCCTGGCATCTTCCGCCGCATCGACCTGATGGCCCAGCTCCTGCAGCTGAACTTTGAGGTGGTGACGCAGCAGGGCGTTATCCTCAACCACGAGTACGCGCATGACTGTTCTCCCTTCCTGTGTTGATAGTAATCTGACGCTCATTATATACGCAAAATATAAACAGCTGTTAAATAAAGCTTTTTATACCAACGGCGCATAACACCGCCAGGCAGGCCAGCCTTCGGCGATGCCCTTTGCGCATAGTGCATGGAACTCCTTCATTCTATGCGTAATTTCAGCAAACGCCCAGCGGCAGAGCGCGGGCAGTGCGCGGGTTGGTGATGTTAATTTTTTGTGTAATAGTGCTGGGATCACCTCTCAATGACGCCGCAGGTTATCCATTATGTCTCAGCAGAAAAGTGCGGACTGGGTCAGGCTGGCGCAGTCGCCCAGTCAGACGGAACGCATCGAAGCCTTCTTCGGCGGCCACGGCTACGAGCCGCACCGGCATGATACCTATGCTATCGGCCAGACGATCGCCGGCGTGCAGAGCTTTCACTATCGCGGCGGACTCCAGCACAGCCTGCCCGGCGGGACGATGGTGCTTCACCCGGACGAAATACACGACGGCGAGGCGGGCACCGAGGCGGGGTTTCACTACCGCATGGTCTATATCGAACCGGCGCTGATCCAGAAGATACTCGGCGGCAGGCAATTGCCGTTTATCCCCGGCGGCCTGTCGGCGGATCCGCGCCTGCGTTGCGCCGCGCAGCCGTTGTTAAAAGCGGTCACGGACACCTTCGAGCCGCTGGAGGAAGAGGATGCTCTGTACGACCTGGCGCAGACCCTGGCTGTGGTCGGCGGGCAGCGTTCCCGCCGCCAGGCATTTGACTATCAGGCGGCGGAGAGGGCCCGGGAGTATATCCATGCCTGTTTTATGCAGGATATGACCCTCGACACCTTATCGCAGGTCAGCGGCCGGGACCGCTGGAGCCTGAGCCGGGATTTCAGAACGCTGTACGGCACCAGCCCGTGGCGTTACGTCATGATGCGCCGGCTTGATTTTTGCCGCCAGCGGATGCGCGCCGGGGAGCGTCTGGTGGATATTGCCGCCGACGCGGGGTTTGCCGATCAGAGCCACATGACGCGCCAGTTTATCAGCCGCTTTGGTCTCTCTCCGGGCCGCTGGCTGCGGGCGATCCGCGGCTAGCGCGGTTCAGGTTGCACAATCGTTCAAGCGTGACCGCGGCGAGGCGAACTATGCTGACTGCCTTTATCACAAGGAGACAGCCCATGTATCAACTCGTTAATCTTGCTCAGAAATTTTCCCTGTTCAGCGAACAATGGCAGCCCAAAGTGGTGGCTGAGATGAACGACTATCAGTTCAAGATCGTGCGCATCGCCGGCGATTTTATCTGGCACAGCCACCCGGAAACCGATGAGACATTGATGGTGGTGGAGGGGGTATTACGCGTGGACTTCCGCGACGGACATGTGCTGGTGAAGGCCGGGGAGATGATCGTCGTGCCGTGCGGGGTGGAACATAAGACTTCGGCGGAGACGGAAGCGAAGCTCATGCTGATTGAGCCGCGCGGCGTACTGAATACCGGCCATGAGGGCGGCGAGCGGACGGCGGTGAACGACGTCTGGATCTGATGGCTTTCCGGCGACACAACGCCCCTCTTTCCGGCGGAAAGAGGGGCAGGGCGATTACTTCAGTTCGTCAACCATGGTGGTTGCGCGACCAATATAGTTGGCCGGGGTCATCGCTTTGAGGCGCACTTTTTCGTCTTCCGGCAGGGCGAGGCTGTCAATAAACTGCTTCATCCCTTCCGCGTCAACGCGTTTGCCGCGGGTCAGCTCTTTCAGCTTCTCGTACGGTTTTTCGATACCGTAACGGCGCATCACGGTCTGGATCGGCTCAGCCAGTACTTCCCAGTTGTGATCCAGTTCGTCCAGCAGGCGATCCTGGTTCAGCTCCAGCTTGCTGATCCCTTTGAGGGTGGACTGATAGGCGATCAGCGCATAGCCGATTCCCACGCCGAGGTTACGCAGGACGGTGGAGTCGGTCAGGTCGCGCTGCCAGCGGGAAACCGGCAGTTTGCTGGCCAGGTGCTGCATGACCGCATTGGCCAGGCCGAGGTTGCCTTCGGAGTTTTCGAAGTCAATCGGGTTCACCTTGTGCGGCATGGTGGAGGAGCCGATTTCCCCGGCGATGGTCTTCTGTTTGAAGTGGTTGAGCGCGATGTAGCCCCACACATCGCGATCGAAATCGATCAGAATGGTGTTGAAGCGCGCGATGCAGTCAAACAGCTCAGCGATGTAGTCATGCGGCTCGATCTGGGTGGTGTACGGGTTCCACTGAATGCCCAGAGAGGTGACGAACTCTTCGCTGAACTGATGCCAGTCGACTTCCGGGTAGGCCGCGATGTGGGCGTTGTAGTTACCCACCGCGCCGTTGATTTTACCGAGGATTTCCACCTGGTTCAGCTGACGGTACTGGCGCTCCATACGGTAGGCGACGTTCGCCATCTCTTTACCCATGGTGGACGGCGTTGCCGGCTGACCGTGGGTACGGGAGAGCAGCGGCACATCGCGGTACTGGGTTGCCAGATCTTTTACCGCGTCAATCAGCTTGCGCCAGTAAGGCAGAACCACTTCGTCGCGGGCGGTTTTCAGCATCAGCGCGTGGGAGAGGTTATTGATGTCTTCAGACGTACAGGCGAAGTGAATAAACTCTGATACCGCGTGCAGCTCGGCGACGTCAGCGACTTTCTCTTTCAGAAAATACTCTACCGCTTTCACGTCGTGGTTAGTGGTGCGCTCGATGTTTTTGATGCGCTCCGCGTCTTCGACGCTGAAATCGGCGACGATTTTGTCAAGGAAACCGTTTGCGTCGGCAGCAAAAGCAGGAACTTCCTTGATCGCTGCGTGGGCGGCCAGTTTTTGCAGCCAACGTACTTCCACCTGAACGCGGAATTTCAGCAAACCGAATTCGCTGAAGATACCGCGCAGCGCGCTGACTTTATCGCCGTAGCGGCCGTCTACAGGGGAAACGGCGGTCAGTGAGGATAATTCCATAGATCACAACTCCGGGGTTAAATGAGCAAGAATTTGCTTTGCCTGGTTAACCAGACGATTACGGGAAAACATAAGCTGCAGACGTCCGCCGCCCACCTGATGCCAGAGCACCGCGGCGCGAATACCCGCCAGCAGCGCTGAGCGAACTTTCGCCTGCACCTGCGGGCTTTGCAGCACGGCCGGCGAGCCGGTCACCTGAATACGCGGCCCCAGCGGGCTTATCACGTCAACATAGATGCCTGCCATGGCGCTGAGCAGCGTTTCGGACTGCAGGTCAAAGTGTTCCAGTTGACGGTGCAGGCCGGCGATGCGGTTGCCGAGCGTGTCCATCGCCCCTTTACTGGCGGCGAGCTTGCGCTCCAGCACCATCAGGCTCAGGGTATAGCGCGTCAGTTCAGCATTGAGGCCCTGACGGCTGCTGGTATTGAGCACCCCGAGCAGCGTTTCAAGGCCGAGGCGAAGATTGGCTTCACTGCCACCGAACACCGCCAGCGTCGACTCGGGATCGAGGTCGATGATGCTGTTCAGCGACACATGCAGGGCATCGCTGTCGCAATGTCCCTGATGCGCCAGTTGCTGAACCAGTCGTGCCGCCTGGCAAACGCCAGCCAGCGCCAGCGTGATGTCATAGTAATTCTTCGCCACACATACTCCTTGTCAGCCGTCGGGGCGGTTCGTCCCGACGGAAATAACGCGCGTTCAGGACTGCAGAGGCAGTCGTTGTTCAATAATTCCGCCGCCGAGGCACACTTCACCCAGATAGAACACTGCGGACTGGCCCGGGGTGACCGCCGCGACCGGCTCATCAAAGCGAACTTCGATACGGTCTTCATCCAGCGCGGTGACGGTGCAGGGGATATCGGTCTGGCGATAGCGGGTTTTCACCGTACAGCGCAGGGTGCCCTGCAGCGGTTCACGGTCAACCCAGTGCAGCTGTTGGGCAATCAGGCCGACGGACATCAGGCGCGGGTGGTCATGGCCCTGGGCGACGATAAGAATATTATTCTCAACGTCTTTATCGACCACGTACCACGGATCTTCGCTACCCTCTTTGGTGCCGCCGATGCCCAGCCCTTTACGCTGGCCCAGCGTATGGTACATCAGCCCCTGATGGGTACCGATCTCCTCGCCGTCGACGGTGAGAATTTTGCCCGGCTGCGCCGGCAGATAGCGGCCAAGGAAATCGCGGAATTTACGTTCGCCGATAAAGCAGATGCCGGTGGAATCTTTTTTCTTCGCGGTGATCAGATCCAGCTCTTCGGCGATCTTACGCACCTGCGGTTTTTCCAGCTCACCCACCGGGAACAAGCTCTGGGCAATCTGCTCGTGGCTAAGGGTATAGAGGAAGTAGCTCTGATCTTTGTTACCGTCGAGGCCGCGCAGCAGCTGGCTTTTGCCGTCGACATCGGCGCGGCGCACATAGTGCCCGGTGGCGATGTAGTCGGCGCCGAGGTCTTCGGCGGCAAACTCGAGGAAGGCTTTAAACTTGATCTCTTTATTGCACAGAATATCCGGGTTCGGCGTGCGGCCGGCTTTGTACTCTTCCAGGAAGAGCTCAAAGACGTTATCCCAATATTCGGCGGCAAAGTTAACGGTGTGCAGTTCAATGCCCAGCTTATCGCAGACCGCTTGCGCATCGGCAAGATCGGCGGCGGCGGTGCAGTATTCCTCGCCGTCGTCTTCCTCCCAGTTCTTCATGAACAGGCCTTCCACCTTATACCCTTGCTGCAGCAACAGGTACGCGGAGACCGAGGAGTCGACGCCGCCGGACATGCCGACGATCACTTTTTTCTGGCTTTCTGACATGGAAATACTCGCTACATTGAACTTCGAGGCGGCGTATTCTAGCACGCGCTCACCGTTCATTCACCCCCTGTGAACGGCCAGTTAAATGCGCCAATCAGCGACAGCGGCTGGCGCGGGTCCTGCAGGTAGCAGCGAATGCTTTCGGCAACCAGCGGTGAGCGCAGGTTCGGTGCGTTAAGAATTTCCTCAGCACTGAGCCACAGGCAGCGATCGATATCGCTGTCATGCGGTTCGGTGGCGCACAGATCGCTAAGTTCGATGGCGAACAGGAAGCGCAGAAACGGCGTGTTATCGGGAGCGACCCACTGGTGCATGCGGATGAAGTGCTGCGGCGTGGCGCGAATGCCGGTCTCTTCCCACAGTTCGCGTTCGGCGGCCTGCAGCAGCGTCTCATTGGCCTCCAGGTGGCCCGCCGGCTGGTTCCACAGCGCTTTGCCGTTAATGGTCTCTTCGACGATGAGGAATTTATCCTCGGCGTGAACCACGCAGGCAACGGTGACATGAGGTTTAAACATCGCTTTTCCTTTTTAGTTATTCGGCTTTACGCCATTCGCCGTTGGCCAGCCCGTCAAGCGTATAGCCGCCCATGGCGTAGCGGATCAGACGCAGGGTGGGGAAGCCGACGTGGGCGGTCATCCGGCGCACCTGGCGGTTACGTCCCTCGTAAAGGGTGATTTTCAGCCAGCGGGTGGGGATCGATTTGCGCTCGCGAATAGGCGGGTTGCGCGGCCACAGCCACGCGGGCTCCTCCACCACTTCCACGCCTGCAGGCAGGGTGGGGCCATCGTTGAGCGTGACGCCGTCGCGTAGCGCGGCCAGCGCCTCGGCGGTGGGTTCGCCTTCCACCTGGACGTAGTAAATCTTGCCGGTGCGTTTACCCGGCTGGGTTAGCTTCGCCTGCAGCGCGCCATCGTTGGTCAGCACCAGCAGCCCTTCGCTGTCGCGGTCAAGACGACCGGCGGCGTAGACGCCCGCCACGGGGATAAAATCTTTCAGCGTGCTGCGCCCGGCTTCGTCGGTAAATTGCGGCAACACATCATAGGGTTTATTGAACAAGATCACAGTTTTTGGCTGGCGTTCTTTACGTTGTCTGGTGACTTGTTGTGTGCTGAATCGCTCAACGCGATGTTTTCTAAATGAAGTTTTCTGCATGGTATTTTCAGGCTCTATCAATTGCCGCATTATAGCCTAATTACGAATGCCTTTCATGGACGCAAACATTCAGGTAGTATTGACATGCTCATTACAAATTATTAACAAAAAATTGCTCAAACCGATTCGCACTACAGGCAGGAAGGCGACACGGACGCGATAGCTCCGCTTAGCGGGAAAACCCGGTACGCTGGAGCTGGCCGACTCAGCCAACACCAGGCTCGCGTGAAGAGGGAAGAGCAGAACCAGAAGCGCTCGAAGGAGAGGTTAATGGAAAGCAAAGTAGTAGTTCCGGCGGAAGGTCAAAAAATCACCCTGCAAAACGGCAAACTGAACGTCCCTCACAATCCGATTATCCCGTTCATTGAAGGCGACGGTATCGGCGTTGACGTTACCCCAGCGATGCTGAAAGTGGTTGATGCCGCCGTTGAGAAAGCCTATAAGGGCGAGCGTAAAATTTCCTGGATGGAAGTTTACACCGGTGAAAAATCGACCCAAGTCTATGGCCAGGATGTCTGGCTGCCAGCTGAAACCCTCGATCTGATTCGTGACTACCGCGTTGCTATCAAAGGTCCTCTGACCACCCCAGTCGGCGGCGGCATCCGTTCTCTGAACGTGGCGCTGCGCCAGGAGCTGGACCTCTACGTCTGCCTGCGTCCGGTACGTTACTACCAGGGCACCCCGAGCCCGGTTAAGCACCCTGAACTGACCGATATGGTTATCTTCCGTGAAAACTCAGAAGATATCTATGCCGGTATCGAGTGGAAAGCCGACTCTGCTGAAGCAGACAAAGTCATCAAATTCCTGCGCGATGAGATGGGCGTGAAGAAAATTCGCTTCCCGGAACATTGCGGTATCGGCATCAAGCCGTGCTCTGAAGAAGGCACCAAACGCCTGGTTCGCGCCGCGATTGAATACGCGATCACCAACGATCGTGATTCCCTCACCCTGGTGCACAAAGGCAACATCATGAAGTTCACCGAAGGCGCGTTCAAAGACTGGGGCTACCAGCTGGCTCGCGAAGAGTTCGGCGGCGAGCTGATCGACGGCGGCCCGTGGGTGAAAATCAAGAACCCGAACACCGGTAAAGAGATCGTGGTGAAAGACGTGATCGCCGATGCGTTCCTGCAGCAGATCCTGCTGCGTCCGGCGGAATACGACGTTATCGCCTGTATGAACCTGAACGGCGACTACATCTCTGACGCGCTGGCGGCACAGGTTGGTGGTATCGGTATCGCCCCGGGCGCCAACATCGGTGACGAGTGCGCGCTGTTCGAAGCGACTCACGGTACTGCGCCGAAGTATGCTGGCCAGGACAAAGTGAACCCGGGCTCCATCATCCTGTCCGCAGAAATGATGCTGCGCCACATGCAGTGGTTCGAAGCCGCAGACCTGATCGTCAAAGGCATGGAAGGCGCTATCGCCGCCAAGACCGTGACCTATGACTTCGAACGTCTGATGGAAGGCGCTAAACTGCTGAAATGTAGCGAGTTTGGCGACGCGATTATCGCGAACATGTAATCCCGTTGGTGGATTAAGTAAAAGCGGGAGCCGATGGGCTCCCGTTTTTTTTGGAGAGTGCGGAGGCTTCCCCAAAACTTCCCCAAAATTCCTCCCCAAAACTGATTGAAGATCATACTGCTTTTTTACCAACAACGATCCACTCTTTACCGCGATCATCATTGTATCTGTCAGTCATTTTCATTGTTTTGTGGCCCAATAGTTTCTGGGTGTCTATCCCTTGCTCACGATACAAGCGCTCGGAAAGAGATCTCTGTTCATGGAAAGTCGGTGCTGTTCCCTCTTCCCAGGTGAGACCGCTTTTATCCCGTGCTTTCTTGAACGTTGAAGTAAGTGTTTTGGCTGACACTTGGTCACCACGACTAGCCTGTGAGGTGCTATGGCGAAAATGAACAAGGTATTTACTCACCACAGCATCTCTACATTTTGAAATAACATCACTCAGAGTAATATTTAACGCTTCATTTCTGAGAGAAAGGGGAATGGCTAAACGAGTTCCTGTTTTCTCCTGCTCAATATGCAGCATATCATCCCATACATCCGAAAACTTCATATTGCAAATATCTCCAAGGCGTTGCCCTGTTACAATGGCAAGCAACATTCCACATTGCAAATAAGGTTGTTGTTGTTCGGCAGATGTATAAATAGCCTCCCATTCCTCCAGAGATAGCCTTTGTCTGCTTATCTTATTTCGTGGCTGTTTCGTTGCTTGGGCAGGGTTGTATCCTGGTGGAACGTGACCAGCATGTTGAGCCTCTTTAAAAACATCTATTAGTACCATGCGTACAACTTGAGCCATCCTGTTATGACCCTCTGCCTTAACAGCATCTGTTATTTCGGAAATATCAAGTGCTGTTATATCCTTAAGATATTGCATACCACAATGTTCACGAAAAAGACGGATTGGTTTAGCTTTCTGTCGAAAAGAGTTTGGGCGCAGTTCGCTGTGTTTCAATCTTTCCTCCTGCACCAATTCATATTTGTCGAGCCATGAAGAAACTGTAATATCCGTGCGGTTTCCTTTCATGCGTGCCAGACGCTCATTAATACCAAGGATCTGCCTGGTGCGCTGCTCTGCAATAATCGTATTTGCTTCACTTGCCACCTGCTTTGCTTCAGCTTCGTCCGTGCCTAGGCTATGAAAACGACCAGAGATAGGGTGTTTGTATTGCCAGTAAACCTTTCCGGTACGTTTATCAAGTTTGCAATATAGGTTTGGAATAGTGATTTTATGGGTACGCGGTCTAGCTGCCATCGCTAATTATCCGTCTCAGTTTTGGGTTAACATGTATTGGAAGTTGAGGTTCAGCAACTACACCTATAAAACGAGCTTCTTTGTCAACCATCCAGCGCCGTCCTACTCTCATCGGTGGTGGCGCTATCATCTGACCTTTAGCGTATTTTTTTAATACTCGCTCGCTAGGGGCTTCACTGCCGAATTCATCTTTCGCCCATTCGAGTAAAGAGACCATACGTGACATTTCTTCTCCATATACCGGCTGCACCCGGTTATCGAACGTTATAAGCACATGACGAGCAACCACCACGGATCCCGTCATTACATCTTCTGCATAGCTGGTGGTCTCGATCATCCTTATCTGTTTCGTAAATCTTCAGTTTGGCAATCACCGTTTTAGATACTGGTAGAATCTGTTTGCGAAGGTTTGCAACTTCATCGGCTAATTCCATAAGACGGCAATGAAGGTCCTTTGCTTCATCCTTATACCAGGCTAAATCATCCCGCATACGCCTCCATCGCCGGCGCTTTAATTTACTTGGCATCAGTCATCATCCTCATCCTCGTCGTCATCGCAGGAAGCGAGCAGTGGATTCATTCGCAACCCTACCTGGCTGGCGTACCCGCGGCGACCGAGGTTGTGCAGCACGCTGTAGATTTCGAACATTTCGGTTCGCTCATCACCAATATCAAACTCACAGGCCAGCGTGTGGCATTCAGTGGCGAGCGCTGATATCTTCTCAAGCAGTTCGACCTTATTCACCTTTCACCTCCCTTGGTGTAGCTGTGAAATGCTCAACGCCTTTAGCCCAAATAGCTTTGATAGTCGTCCAGGTGACAGGTACTGTTATTTCAATTCTCCCGCTACCGTCACATGTTTCACATTCATCATCACCAAAGCATTCCGGGCAGTTTACAAACCTGGTTTCTGAAAACTCACCGGATAGCGCCTCCTTAGCGCCGTTCTCAGCAGTTAATCTCAAAGGCACCATCACGTAACCATCCAGCACTACCGGTGCTGGCTGCTCCATTCCCACCAAAACAGCTTCAACTCTGTCAAATACCGCCTGCATGTCAGAGACATTAGTCATGCCGGTTGGTGTGAAGATGTGGCGCATGGTGGCATCACCGATGTTGTATTTTTCCGGCACTGGCTGCGCATGGCGATAGAGCAGAATAATTCGGCGCTCGTCTGCATGCGGTGTAACAGGTTTAACAGTAAACAGGTATCCGCAACCACTACGCTCAACGTCCCGTAACTCTTCTTCATCAGTCCACGCCAGCGGCTCGCTGTCCATTACGGCCAGCGCCATACGAGCCAATACCTTGCTTTCGCCATGCTTCAGGAATCCATCTTCAGCGATTTCCTGCAGGCGCTCTCTGGTTAATTTGCTGGTCATTGGTTGGCTCCTTCTGGCTTGATTCCGCCGTCACAATGCGGGCATGGGCCAGCTTGCTGACCGTTTTTGATCGTCCTGCCATACGAGCAACGGTAACACCTTAAATTTTTAGCCTTTTCCGTCGCTCGGATAATGTCCCTGCCGAATCCCATAGAAATTCGCTCAAGATAGCCGCGCTTTATCAGGCTTTCAGCCATGGTGCCGACTCTAACTGGAAGGAGAGAGTCGCCATCCCATAAAGCCGTTTTACGTAATGGGCTAATTTCGATTTCCCAGCCGTGGACAATTGCTGGCTTTAAAAACTCGCGTTCGCGTTTGTTTAGTGGTTTGCCCATCACTCAGCCTCCACCTTGATGCCAGCGGAGGCAGCTGTACGCGCATAAACGATCACGCCATCCTCGGGGCGCTTGCGTGGCAAAAAGATGCCGGGGCGCGGCCACAACGCAATAAAGCGAGATTCACTGTTTTCAAGACGGTGAAATGCCTTCTCGCTCATCACACCTACCGGGCGAAGATGCTCCTGTTCGCGCTCCAGCTCTGCTATGCGCTTCTTAGTTTCCAGCAAATCCGAAAGACCCTGTTTAGTGGTGAACATGAGTTGGATGGCCAGCGCTTTCCAGGTGACAGGCTGAAGCTGCCCACAACCATTTGGGCATGGCTCCGGTTCGATTTCGACAGTTGTAATTGTGTCTGCTGTAACGCTGATGATGTTTTTCGTCTGAACGAACGAGCACTCAGTGCAGCGCAATATGCCGGGAGCGGTACCAGAAGACTCCGTCTCGGCGATGCGCTTCTCTGCCGCATCCAAGTCTTCCCCTAATTTCTGCGCCATCTGAAACCAGTTAGCGCGCTGCTCTTCCTTAAGCTCCAGCGCCTCTACCAGCAATAACGCGAGTTTTCGCAGATGGTCTTTACTGCCGTTTGCCGGATTTGAAAGCTCAGCACGCAGCTGCGCCAGTTCGGTGATATCAGTCATCTGAGTTATCCTCGCAGCAGTAGTGAGCGCCGTCCGGGTCAGTGCTTTTGAAACCGCAGATATCACACTCAATTTCGTAACGGGCTTCATCGCAGTCATCGCAGTCATGGCTTTCTGGCTCGTCGGCCTTGTAATAACCGCCGCAAAAGGCGCAGCGGACTTCTGCAACATCGTCATAGTTCGCAGTCCCGGTAATCATTTGTCGGCCCCCTCGAGCATCTGGTGGCGAATGTAGGCCGCATAGCTTTCGGCTCGTTCTGCGGTGAGGTTGTAGCTGCATTTCATGTTTACAGAGCAGCCATCCTTATTGGCAAAACCGCGGTAAGTTGACGCCATTTCCTCCACCCCATCAGCCTTAATCCCGGCATAGATGCGATCGGTGGCTGGGACCGGGTTTTCAGCATTAACATCGCGGGAAACGTACATGTTGATTTCTGAAACATAATCCAGCGGCACACCCGCGAACATGGTTCCTTCGCCTTCAGAGAAGTATTCAACGTGGTTGTCGCTTATGTCGGTCAACAAGCGAATCATCGACATGTTCTCCGCAGCCAGCTGCACATATGCTTTAGCCAGCTTCAGGAACTTCTGCTCTCTGATCGACAGCTCGCCTGCCGACTCCAGGGAAGCGATGAGCTCGTTTACTGTTTCGATGTTCATGCTGTCACCCATTCAATAACCATGCAGATCCCCCAGGTCACGACGAAAACAGCGACCCAACCGGCAATTTCGATCACAGCTGCGAACCAGAGCAGGGCGCGCCGGCTGTAATTTTCAGGTTCAAAGTTCATTGCGCCTCCCCAAGCACCCAGCGCAGAGCCTCGGCATATTCGCCGCTGGCATCTTCGAGGGCTTTTGCAATTTCCTTGCGCGATTTGATACGCGGCTTTGCTTCACCGAGTATCTGACGTTGCCGACGGGCTTTTTCGTGGCCTTTGGTACCAGCGGTCGCCAGCTCGATTTCTGCCACTTTTGTCCGCTGTTCTTCAGGTGGGAGCGCACCAAGCTGACGCGCCTCGGTAACGGTGACAGTTCCGGACTCCACTGCATCCCGAACAGCCTGGGTGGCATCCAGCAATGACAGCGTTGCGCGTACGGTCTGGACACTCACGCCAAACATCAGCGCTAAATCGTCCTCGTCGTGGCCGCGCTCCAGCGCATCAGCCATTTTCTTTGCTCGGCCCAGCGGTGTATCTGCCTGGCGGATTTCGTTAGCACTTACCATCGCCTGCGCCATGCGAATGGCGGAGCCACGTTTAGCGACTGCCGGAACCAGTAACGGTTCTTTGCCTTCTTTCGTCAGACGCTTGTTAGCTTCCAGTGTATGGCGCACACGCTGGCGGCCATCAACCACACAAGACAGCCCTGTCTCCGGGTCTTTCCAGACGATAATCGGCTCAAGAACGCCCTGGTCCATGATGTTCAGCACCATTGCCTCGCTGATAGGCAGGTGGATGCGCTCATCGTAAAGCGGGTGCGTTTTGTCGATAACCAGGTGCAGTTTTTCAGGTTCAAACGCTAAAACGTTCGTTTTGCCGCTGGCGCCGTATACGACCTTTGAGTCTTTAGCCATGGTTATTAACCCCATTCAGGCCTGCCAACACTGCAGCCTGTGCTGTGTTTTGGTCCATTGCTTCGGTAAGGGCGATGAACGTTACATCCAGCCGTGAAGCGATATTGCGCATTAACTCTGCTTTTTCCGGTGGTAGATCGGGTGCCGCAGCGTAAGCTGCAGCGACCAGTTCTTTAACTTTCATATGTGCCATTAGCGCCGCTCCATCAGCTGGTGGAAGCGGTTCATGAACATCCCGTAGGCCTGGCCTGGGCGAACCGGATTAATAACGAATTGATCCGTCGGAATAATGCCTTCGAGCATGGGCCAGACAGTGCCGTCGTCGATCTCAAAATCACGACGTTCGCTGGCCAACATCACCAGGTCGGCATATTTAACGGTCGGTTGCTGCTCAGCCGGCAGGCCGAATTTCTGACGTATTGCAGAATCAACCCGAATCTCCATTGCGCAATAGTCAGGTAAGAGGTGCTTAAGCGGAGCCGGAATATCCTGCAGGTAAGCCTCGGCAGCATCGTGGAGAAGTGCCTCAAGTGCGAACTCCTGCGGTACGAGCAGGCTGGATAAAACGCTGTGCTGTCCAACGCTGTAGAACTCTGGCAGGTGGCCGGCAAATCGGCAGATATGCGAGAGGGCGGTGGCAATATCCTCGATCTCGATCGCGTCTTGCTGGATATCGAGATAATTAAAATGTTTGCCTGAAAGGGTTTGAATAAAGCTCATTATTTTTTCTCCATACGTTACGCCTGCACAGCGCTGTTATTTGGGTGTAGAAATCCCTCGCCAGAAGGCGATAAATAAAATGATTACGCTTCAATAAATCCCCGCAGCAGCGGAGATTTAAGGCTGAGCAATCAGGCTTAGGCTTTGAAAGTACCGATGAAGGCCTCGACCGGCTTACCGTCGAACTTACCGATCAACAGGTCGCGGAACTCATTGGCGATCGCTTCTTCCTTGGCTTCCAACTGGACGATACGCAGGACGAATACCGGATCATTACTTTTCAGCAGGCTGTTGCGCAGGCTGAATGCACGTTCTCCGAGTCCTTCATACGGCACACATTTGAACTCGAACGCCACCGGCATCACGTCTTTACTGCTGGCTTCGATACTCTGCATCAGCGACTTTTTGCCACTGAAATCACCATCTTCATGATCGGAGGCATTAGTTTGCTGGATGGTGACGCGGCGAACTGCCTGCGCGGCCTGGGCGATTTTCATCGTGTTACCGTCGGCATCGAATGCAATCAGGTAATCACTCCAGTCTTCCAGCCATTCGGCGATTTGCTTCTGATTAAGGTGATCCCCGTTGATCGACAGCAGCGCGCGGAATGGGGCTGTTTTCTTCAGCTTGATCGAGGCGACGTTATCAGCGTGCCCGGGATTATCCAGCGTACCGATGTTGAAGATAGAACGCGCCAGCATGTTATCGGCATCAATAAAGCAACGGGCTTTTTCGTCTTCTTTGGCGTAGCCTGAGGAATAACGCACAAAGTCGTCGATGCTTGTGGTTTCCATCGCACCACGGAAACGAAAGCGCTCCGAGGAGAAGCGTTCGAGGCTTTCGATACCCGTGCCAGCTGGGAGAACAGCTGTTGGGCATGCCAGTCGTTGGATATCTTCCATGTAGTAACCGGAAAGCACCAGGTCCTGAACTTGCTTAATTGCGCTGCCATCTAATTGTTGAGACATAAAATTTCCTTAAAGAAAAATGAAGTTAAACTAAAAACGCATCAGTCACGGCCTATGGCGCCGTCCGTAGCTTTGCATCCGGCTCCCCGCCCAGAGTAAACAGGTTGCCCTGGTCTTCCTGCAGGATGGTCAGCTTGCCGCCGCGGTTCACGAACATCGGCGTTTCTGTCGTGTCTTCTTCGGAAACTTTCCCGCGAGGGGTGGGGGTGATGTACTGCAGCTTGTGTTTGATCATGACTCGCTTTTCTTCGATCGAATTGCCCATGCGATCGATGTCGAAAGTCAGTACTACTTTGCCTTTGCTGCCATTGTTCAAAACGCCCAGTGCGGCGGTATTGAGCGCCCCGGCGATCTTGTTGATGAACACGCCAGCATCCAGTTCGCCCAGGAAATCTGAAACATTGGTCATGCGATCATTGCTCATAGCACTACCTCTTTGTTAGGGCGGCTGCCACCGCCTACGGTTTCTCCATACACAACACAGAAGAGCATCTGCGGTTGACGGCCGCCCGGGTGGATTGGGTTATGAGCCCGTCGCCCGGTGATGCTCTTGTGTCTTGTGTAAAAAGGGCGGTACCAGAAACAAAGGGAAACTGGCACCGCCAAAACTTCATACAGCTTTCGTTACAGGTACTACGGGTTACCACGCTGGCTACGTGATGGAGTTGTGACACCAGGTCGCTAGTCTGCTTACTTCCCGCCGCTCTGTTTTGGTATTGGCAACCAGATGCTGGTGCTCAGTCGATTTCCGGGTCTTTGCGTCGACCGGCGCTGCAGTACGCTTGTACACGTCACAACGGAGAGAGCATTGGGTTCCGATTCTTCTACGAGCAGCGCTGACTTACTCGCTTCTTCGTCGGGACGATAACTGTCAGCTTTCGGAGTTACCGCCAATGCTCTCACCTGTTGTGTCCCGGACTCTTCCCGGGCGTCACACCTTTTCGCCGCGCTGGTGGGGCGCACGTCGTGCCTGAAACACTTAGCTTGCACATTCTTCCGGAATTCCTGAGAGCGCATGGATAAAGGTAACTCTCTGGCGGCTAGCGCTGCATGTGCCATACAGCGGTTGCGAATATTGCCGTTCACAACTGGAAGCGCACTCCTTCAGTAACAAACCAGTCCCCACGACCGATGGAAGATGGAATGCGCTTTCATGTTGCGTGCCTGCTTTTACCCACATCAGGCGAGGTGGATCCTGGTTATTCCACAACAACAAGGATTCGGGTAATCTGGATGACTCTGGTCTAATTGGTTGAAATAAAGTGGAACTACTTTCTTTAAGGAATATGCTTTTATCTTTGGCATTGATACTTCCGATGGCGTCAAACGCTTCTGATGCTTCAGACCAACCAAGCAGCAGTCTAAGTGATGGCGTTGAAACCTTTTCAATTGCCTGCTTTGGTATGCCTCAACAGACAACTATCGATATGGATGCATGCTTAGGGGCTCAATTGACTCAGGTTGAATGGGTTAAGGACAAGTACCTGGTAACAGCCCAAAATCGTTTAAAACAAGACAATAAAGATGACCCTCAGCATCTACAGGAACTGACCACTGCTTTTGAGGCTGAAAATAAAGCATGGACTGATTTAATCGAGAGAGCTTCGGCGTCAGTGAAAGTTGATTATGCCGGCGGCACGATCGTTGGTTCGGAAGTTACAACACGCAAAATTGGTCTGTATGAATTACAAGTGCATGATATCTGGGAGCACTGGTTGCGATTTGAGGATTCAACACCTCCACTGTTACCAGAACCCAAGTTTAAATCTGACCAATAGTCATCCAGATTGTTAAAGAGCTAAGCGTCCTACGGGGCGCTTTTTTCATATCTGCGAATCATCCCGGTCTTCGTATGCCCCGGTCGGCTACTTCGTGGGCGTCCTGCCTGTTCGCTGTCGATGGATTAATAATACAGATAAAACTGTTAATTCGTCAACAGTCAAAACTGTGTTTAGTGGTGGTGTTTACTATAAAAACTGTAATTTATTGTTTTTTATGAAACTAAAGACGTAAAAAAACCGGCGCTGGCCGGTTCATGTGAGGAAGGATTTACCTTTTTCGCCTGTAAATTCTATGTTCGACCATTACGCCGATAATTTTCAACGGGCGTTCAGAGCTATTAATGGTGGGGTAGTCGTCATTGAGGGGGACCAGTTCATATTGCTGGCGGCCTGAAATATCAGTAAATGTAGGACGGTATTTTTTAAAAGTAGCTTCATTATCACCATTTTTAGCAACAACAAACTCGCCCGGAACTGGCTCTAACTCTGGATCAACAATGATAATATCGCCTTCTTTAAAGTCAGGCTCCATTGAATCACCTTCTATCCTTAGTGCAAAAGTAAACTCAGAAATATCAATGTCTGTCATGATGTATTCGAAGCTACCATCAAATGCATCAATAGGGTTTTTTTCTGCTAATGCCCCAGCTTGGACGTAACTGATCAAAGGCACTTTCCTTGAATTCACATCGGCAAGAGCCATGAAAGGCCCACCGTTCATCAACCATGTTGGGTCACACTTAAGTGCTTTGCTTATTCCTACAATGTTGCGAGGCTTTTTAGTTTTACCATCCTCAATGCTGGCCCATGATTGTTGCCTTATTCCTGCCTTTTCAGCTGCTTGCTCTTGAGTAAGACCAAGTTCGATTCTTTTTTGCTTTACGCGTTCTGCAAGGCTCATAGCTCCTCCATTCCCATGGCCTCATGGTCACAGTTTAAACTGTGATTGACAAACAGTAGTATCTGTTCAAAAATACAGATAAAACTGTGGAGGTGTTATGGAATCAATTTCTCAAAGATTAAAGAATAAACGTGAAGAGATGAATCTCTCACAGGCGCAATTGGCTGAATTGGTCGGAATGACCCAGCAGTCATTACAAGCGATCGAGGCGGGTTTTACAAAGAGGCCCCGTTACATCATCGAATTGTCTTCAGCCCTGCATTGCGATCCTCATTGGTTGCTCTATGGCGAGGGTGCTAATCAGAACGATAGCGCTTCAGGGGTGTAACAGAAACCACAGAGATAAGGGGTAAGCCGTGGGTGTCAAGTCAGCGCAGGAAACGATGAAGAAGCAACCTTACATCAGTGCAGGTGATTTATCTCCAGAGGAGTTAAGACTCTGGCTGAACCGTGTTGCAGATTCAGCCGGTGTAAAAACCGATGGCATGTTTGAGATCGTAAGCAGTCTGCGCCTGCTGGCGGATGAACTGAAAAAGCCGCTGGAAACCATCCAGGTAAAGATTACTTACCTTTCAAGCCCGGAAATAATTCGTTCGGAAGATCATTCCAACTCAACTCAGGAAGACCTTCGCCTACTTCGTGAGATTCAGCAATCAGTTCACGATTTCCGTCAATCCATTGATTCATTGACTCTTCAGATTTCAGAAACCCGTCGCTGGCCGCTACCTGTTGACTGGCTAAACACGGACCCAGGAGTTTCAGAGCAAGAGAAGCGGGAATATTTTCAAGGGATAAAAACACAACCCCAGAGTGGGCATGAAGCAAATGAATGATCGCTTCCCGGCTGTTCAGGTTGAGTTCTGGATTTTCAATTTTGTACTGGCGGGTGACCGCATAAAGTCTGGTGAGTTGAATCGAACGGGCGGCAATCAGGTTCTGTAGCCAATACCCGACTTCCTCCCGATAGGTATTCGCATAACTCGCCATGAGGGAATTTTTAATTGAAACGTACGCAGATTGCAAAGTCATGTTGAACCTCCTTCGGTTCTTAGTCGTGGAAAACCAAGAATATCCGAAGGAAGGTTCGGCACCAACAGAGGTATTGAACAATGAATGAACCTGAATGGAAAGTGGATAAGCAGCCGGCATGGCTGGTGGCCTCTATAAAAAAAACGATCACTGATTTGGACGGTGGTTACGTGGAAGCAGCGGAGTGGCTGGGCGTTACTGAAAATGCATTGTTTAACCGTTTACGCGCCGATGGTGATCAGATTTTTCCTCTCGGCTGGGCAATGGTTCTGCAGCGTGCTGGTGGATCAAACCACATTGCCAATGCGATAGCACGCCATTCGAACGGGGTATTCGTGCCACTGGCCGATATCGAGGAAGTTGACAATGCCGATATTAACCAGCGCTTGATGGAGTCGATCGAGTGGATAGGAAAACACTCGCAGTATCTACGCAAAGCCACTGCTGACGGTGTTATTGACCAGACCGAACGTGAGCAGATCGAGGAGAACAGTTACCAGGTCATGGCGAAATGGCAGGAGCATTTAACGTTACTTTTCCGTGTCTTTTGTCAGCCAGAAAAGAGTGACGCCCGCGAGTGTGCAGCTCCGGGCGTCGTGGCAGATAAATCAACGTGTATGGAGAAATAATCCGCATGAGCAATTTAATCGTAAATCTCAGGTTACCGCAACTACGTATGCGTCCGGTGACGGGTGCTGCGCTATTTCGGTATGAACGCATGGTATGCGGTAAATGGGTTTCATGTAACCACAGCCGGGCAACGGCGATTGTGGGGGTCTTTAACCGGAGGGTAAAAGCGTTATGCGCGAAGTTAACCGAAAGTTCAGAGACCACTATGGCAAGCCCGTCAGAGTCATACGGTGGGAACGTGAGACGAATCGTGTCATTTACCTCAGGGAAGGCTATCCGCACGAGTGTTTTAGCCCACTCGATCAGTTTCAACGAAAATTCAGGGAAGTAGAGGGTAGCCATGAGCAGTAAATTACACGGTCTGGTATGGGAAGCCTGTGCTTTCAAAGGCCTGATCATATCTGAAATAGCGGTCATGGCCCGCCTGGCTGACTTCAGTAACGATGAAGGAATATCGTGGCCTGCGGTGACAACTATTCAGCGACAGATCGGGGCAAAGAGCGAGAACACTGTTCGAAGCGCCATTAAAAAACTTCAGGCGAAAGGGTGGCTGAAGAAGCAGGAGCGTCGCGTAGGCGGCAAGAATAATTCGAACGTCTACAAACTCAACGTCGATATGCTGGAACGTGCAGCAGCTGAAGCAAAACTCTTCTACGCAACCCCACGTGAACAATCAAAATTTGATGCCTCAGAAATTGAGGGTTCAAAATTTGAGGGGTCAAATTCTGACGCCTCAAATAATGGGTCTGCATCCCTTCAAATATTGCGGGGGGATCCCTCAATGGTTGAAGGCGATCCGTCATTAGATCCGTCATTAGATCCGTCATCTAAAAAACCTTTTTGTCGGGCTCCTGCGGAACCCGACGATAAGCCGGATCCTGAAGTGGTGATCACTGACCATGCGATCGAAGTTCTGACGCATCTGAATCAGGTCAGTGGCTCCCGGTTTCAGAAGTCAAAAACTTCCCTCGAAAACATTCGGGCACGTCTACGTGAGGGGCATACGGTTCCAGATCTGAAACTCGTTATCGACGTTAAGCATGAGCACTGGCATGGCAACGACGAGCAATACCAGTACATGCGCCCCGAGACGCTTTTTGGTCCTAAAAAATTCGAAGGCTATCTGCAGAGCGCTATCCGCTGGGATGCCAAAGGGCGACCACCACGGGAATGCTGGGACAGAAGTAAGCCGCGGGATATCAACCAAATTGGTGCAGTGCAAACGACCATACCGAAGGGGTTTCGTGGATGAACATTACTCAAATGGCCTTTGAATTCATTGCTAAAAACCCAGATCAGAAAATGCGCGATATCATTGCCGCCTTTCCTGACTGCAAACCTGTTTCTGTGAAAAGTGCCGTATATCGCCTGTACACAGAAGGGCGCCTGGAGACCAAAGCAATCTCATGCGGTTTTATTTATCGAGTCATCAATGATGCATCCTGCTGCGATGACCTACAGGACGACTTTAAGTCCAGAGGCAACCTGGAACAGGAAAAAGCCGCTAAAAAACTCGAAGAGCGCAGCCTGTATCGCCGGGCCGCTACTGTATGGCACCAGCTCAGTACCTCAAGCTGCAGCCAGAAAACTCTTGAGTATTACATTCGTCAGAAAAATGCCTGCCTCCGGAAAGCACGCATGGGGAAATCACACACTGAGTGTCTGTTAGCCGGGAATTACTGCGGAGGTGATCTGTGCATCGACTGAACACGACCAGCGAAGGGGAAATGCTGGTGGATGAGGCCGAACTCCCTATCACCAGAAGCCAATACTGTGATGCTCTGGATGCATTACGTGCTGCACCAGCCCACTATCTCAAGGAGGTGGGCGACCAGTGGAGAACGCCCGATCTGTTGTTCTGGGGGGTTAACGCTATGTATGGCCCGCTGGTGCTTGACCTCTTTGCAGATGAAAGCAACGCAAAATGCCCTGCGTGGTACTCAGTAGAAGATAATGCCCTGACGCAGGACTGGGCGGCGCGACTGATAGAACTCGGCGGCGCGGCATTTGGAAATCCGCCGTATAGCCGTTCTCAGTATCACGAAAAGCAGGCGATCACAGGCATGACCCACATCATTAGTTATGCATACGCTCAGCGTGAAAAGGGTGGTCGTTATGTCTTTCTGGTGAAGTCAGCGACGAGTGAGACGTGGTGGCCAGAAGATGCGGATCATGTATGTTTTATCCGCGGTCGCATCGGTTTCGATCTGCCTACCTGGTTTAAGCCGGCGGACGATAAGCAGAAGCCGACCAGCGCCTTCTTTGCCGGGGCGATTGTTGTATTCGATAAGTCATGGCGAGGTGAGCGCTTTAGCTATATCGATCGTGTGGCTCTTGAAGCGAAGGGGCGCGCGAGTATGGCCCTTGCCCAGTACGCCGTGGGTAAACAGGCAACAGCTCCAGTAATGGATCAGCCTCAGACAGAGCAAGCTGAAACTGAAATCCCGCTTCTTCAGGACGAAATCCTCGCAAAAAGCGGCATACGATCCTGGGCCTGCGTGGTTGCGGCTTTTGGAGATAAAGCCGAGTACACCTTTGCCGAGTCGAAGTTTGGTCATACCTGGGCGGCTGATTCAGTGGATAAACCGGAGTTTACGCCGGTTAACTCAGAAACGATCGCCACAGCTCAATCCCTGATCATCAAACAAACTGCGAAACAAGCGCTGGTGGGCTGGCTAAACGGTATTGATCTCGGATCCACAACTGCACGTGAAGAAACCATAGAACGCATGAACTCGGTGTATGCAGAGTTTGTCGACACATGCTCTGTAACTGAGTTCATCGATATTGTCAGCAGTCTGGATAAAGCGAGCTGGTTCAACAGCAGACTGATCCGCACTCATGTTCGGGAAGCTCTCTCAGTTGCTAAACAGGCCTTACCCGAAAGCCGGATATGGCCACTGGAAGTAGGCCTGGTGTTTGAGCGAGTCGAAGGCGTGCACCATCTTAACGAGTCTCAGCAAAACAAACTGAAAGCACACATCAATCAGCTGTGGCTTGAGCGTACGCCCAGTAGCGAAATCATAACTATTGCCAGCGGGCTGGTCAGCAGCATGCAGGGGGTTTGCCATGCGTGAAATTATCGTAGATAACTTTGCCGGAGGCGGCGGCGCTTCTACCGGGATTGAGATGGCTATTGGGCGTAGTGTCGATATTGCCATTAACCATGACGAAAACGCTGTCGCCATGCACCGTACCAATCATCCGGATACCTTGCACTACTGCGAAAGCGTGTTCGATGTTTCTCCTGTCGCAGCAACCAGCGGCAAACCTGTTGGCCTGACCTGGTTCTCCCCAGACTGTCGCCACTTTTCCAAAGCGAAAGGTGCTAAACCAGTTGAAAAAGCGATTCGTGGGCTTGCGTGGATCGTTCTTCGCTGGGCGCTGGATGTTGGTCCGCGGGTAATGATGCTGGAGAACGTCGAAGAGTTTAAAACGTGGGGTCCACTACTGGCGGCGGAAATGCGTCCGGATCCGGACCGCGTTGGTGAAACGTTCGAGGCGTTCGTAGGCATGCTGACATCCGGAGTTCCTGCAGATCACCCTGCGTTGCTGGAATGCTGCGAATTTTTGGAGTTATCGCCGGATAGCGAACAGGCGATGCGTTTGATTACCGGGCTGGGCTATGACGTCGATTATCGCGAATTGCGCGCCTGCGACTATGGCGCACCGACCATCCGTAAGCGGTTCTTTATGGTGATGCGCCGGGACGGGCAACCAATAGTCTGGCCGGAAGCAACCCACGGGGATCCGAAATCACCGGCAGTGCTGACCGGCAAATTGGCTCCATGGCGGACAGCTGCAGAATGCATTGACTGGTCTATCCCCGCGCCGAGCATCTTCGATCGCAAAAAGTCTCTGGCAGAGAATACGCTCAAACGTATTGCCCGCGGCATTCAGCGCTTTGTTATCGAAAGCGCTTCGCCGTTCATCGTGAAGTGCAATCACACAACGACACGCGGGAAATATGACTGTTTCCGGGGGCAGGCACTTGACGATCCGCTGCAGACGATTACGAAAACCCACGGCTACGCAATCGCGGTACCTCATCTTACAAAATTCCGCACCGGCGCCACCGGGCAGCCAGTTACCGATCCTGTACCGACAGTGACCGCCAGCACGTCCAGTCGCCCGGGCGGGAATGGTCATGCGCTGGGGATTGTTGAGGCGGGCCTTGTCCCGTTCCTCGCTGGCAACGGTGGCAGCGAATACCAGGCTAAACCGCGCCCGCTTGATAAACCTGCTCACACCATCCTGAAAGAGTCACGAGCCTGCGTCGTCGCTCCGGTTATCGCCCGGCAATTCGGTGCCAGCGTCGGCCACCGCGCAGACGAGCCAAGCGCAACCATCACAGCGGGCGGCGGTGGTAAATCGCAACTGGTAATGCCGACGTTAATTCAGATGGGCTATGGCGAACGACCAGGGCAGGAGCCGCGCGTATTGCAGCTGGAAAAGCCACTGGGGACAGTAACCGCTGGTGGTAACAAATTTGCCGTGACCAGCGCATTTCTGGCGAAGCACTACGGCGGCAACTATACGGGGCCGGGCGTGGGGCTGGATGAGCCTGCGCATTCAGTAACGACTGTCGATCACCACGCCTTAGTCGCTTCTCATCTGGTTAAACTGCGCGGAACTTGCCGTGACGGCCAGTCTACTGACGAGCCGATGCCGACTATCACTGCCGGCGGCCGGCACGTAGGGGTGGTTAAAACGACTCTGGCGATCGAGGACTATGACGAAGAGCGTGCACAACAGGTGCTGGCGTTCCTGCAGCAATACTGCGGGGAGGATAGCACCGGGCTGGTGGATATCGGCGGAGTGACTTACCGCATCGTTGATATCGGGATGCGAATGCTGCAACCGCATGAGCTTTACCGGGCGCAGGGCTTTCCGGAGTGGTACATCATCGATCGGGATTACCGCGGGGTAAAGTATGCGAAGGATAAGCAGGTTGCACGCTGCGGCAATGCCGTTCCGCCCCCGTTCGCTGAGGCGCTGGTTAGGGCCAATCTGCCGGAAATGTGTGTTAACAAACAGGAGCGAGCCGCGTGACGAAATTAACTCTCAGGCAGCAGGAGGTTCTGAACCTCCTGATCGACTACCAGCGTAAGCATGGTTTCCCGCCTACTACATACGAACTGACCGGCATGCTGGGGTGCCGGTCCCCCAATGCGGCGGCAACCCACCTGAAGGCACTGGAGAGAAAAGGGGCCATCGCAATCACCCGCGGGGTATCCCGCGGTATCAGCATCACTCCTTCGTTTTCCCGAAAGGAGCTGGTCGTTAACCTCAACAGCATCGTGAAAGTGAAACTTAATGAAGTTTCCCTCAATCATTTGGAAAAACAACACGAAGAGAACCGTATACGTTATCCGGGGATGTTCGGAGAGTTTGTACCGTTGGCGACAGACGAAAATGGCTACTCGTCAATTACCCTATGGCGCCTTATGTCTGACCTGGGACAGCTTTGCTATTGCGGAGGGGAGGTTCCCTTTGAGCTCAAGTTGATTTTGGAGGATGAATGAAATTTATTCTTCCTTTCCCGCCCAGCGTGAACTCCTACTGGCGGTCCCCAAATAAGGGGACTGCAAAAGGGAAATTGCTGGTCAGCGAAGCTGGCCGCAAATTCAAACATGCTGTAAGAGCAGCGATTATCGAACAGCTGAAAGCAGTCCCAAAACCCTCCGCTTCGCCAGCGGAGGTAGTCATTGTCCTGTATCCGCCTGATTTCCGCCGCCGCGATCTGGACAACTACAATAAGGCGCTTTTCGACGCACTTACATACGCCGGTATCTGGGAGGATGACAGCCAGGTTAAGAGAATGACGATCGAGTGGGGTGAGAATGCAAAGGGAGGGAGAGTTGAGGTCACCATAACGGCATTCAATAAAGTGCTGGATGTTTGTTCAGTGGTAGGTTGAAGACTATGCAATCAGGCATTAATCTCAAGGTGTGTAAACGAACCGGGCGTGCAGGCCCGATCGTCACGTTAAAGTGTATGGAGATAAGTATGGCTAACCACGTTATGGGCTATGGTGCGCCCAAAAACCACTCTCATTTGGCGATTGAAGGTATTTTCGTTCGCCGGGATGCGGCAGGTCGATTTTGTTTAAATGACTTTCAGCGCGCAGCTGGTGGAGAAGAACGTCATAATCCTAACCGCTGGCTTCGGTCCGAGATGGCAGCTCAGTTGATTGCTGAGCTAACGCCAGATATGGCGTTTGCTCCTGTCGATGTTGTGAGAGGAGGGATCAACCCTGGGACATACGCCTGCAAGGAATTGGTGTATGCCTATGCTATGTGGATTAGCGCCGCCTTCAATCTGAAAGTCATCAGAACGTTTGATGCGGTGCAAAATACTATGACAACGCTGACCTCCGATCGTATTCAGGCTGGTGTCATTTTGCTGGAGTCAGCATCCCGAACATTAAACCTCTCCAATTCTTCCAAACTTGGTGCTTACCAGAAATTGCAACAGGCGGCCGGGCTTCCAGATTTAATGCCTGCTTATGCGATTGATGCTCCAGCCGGCGCCATGGATGGATCCAGTCGGCCCACACTCTCGCTTAGTGCTCTGCTTAAAACCCATGGGATACGGCTAACTGCAAACCAGGCATATCACTTAATGGCTCGTGCCGGGATCGTGGATCAGAAGGAACGGCAAAGCCGGAGCGGATTAAACGGAGTAAAAAAATTCTGGTCTGTAACAGCCAAAGGCTGCCTTTACGGGAAAAATATCACCAGCCCTGCGAATCCCCGGGAGACTCAGCCACATTTTTTTGAATCAAAATTTCCCGAGCTTCTGAGACTGCTCGGCATTGTCACGCAGTAGGGGATGATCTTGCGCGGATTACTAACACCAGAGATTGTGCCCCGCCTCGGCGTAGTACTCTTTAAACCGGGAAAGGAGCTGATGAGCCTTTTTGCTCAGGGGCGCGTTCTAATAACTCCACAGCCCGAGTACATGGCCGGTTTTCCTACGGGGAAAGTGCCAGACGCTCGCCAGCCGTTATCCGTAGATCGCAGCCTTGTTCCTTTCTTTACCGATCCACGTGTCATCACAGCTGCGGGAGGTATTGAGGGGCTGGAGCGATGGCTTAGCCTGGCTGTCAGACAATGCCAGAATCATGATGAGGGATATCACCACATCGAAACAGTCATCTTAAGGCAAGATCCAGGCTCCGTTTTATTATGCTGGCATTGCGACAATAAGCTTCGAGATGAGCCGGATCCGGCGATCAAGGAAATAGCAAGCCGTAATGTTATCGACTGGGTCATCGATATGGTCCTGCTTTCGCTTGGATGCACCCGGGAAAGGACATTATCCCTTGCAGAGTTGTGCTGGTGGGCTGTTCAGTCTGGGATTTCTGATGTGATAACGGAGGCTATGGCTGAAAAGGCCTTGCGGATAGCTCCAGAGCCGCACCGTTCGGTATACAGGGACAGCGACATCATCCCGGCAATACCCGCGGGCGACATACTTAAAAGACGTCTGGATAAGAGGGAAAGCCATGCCATAACAGGGGATCTGGAGACGGGTGATCAGGATGCTGGGAGACCTATTCTCCGGTTGGGCGTGGATCCGGACTGCCCTGAAGCATTTATGTTGCGACCGAAGCGCCGGCGCTGGACTTGCCCTCAATACACCAAGTGGGTAAAAACACAGGAATGTGCCTGCTGTAGGCAACCAGCTGACGATCCACACCATATAATAGGGCATGGTATGGGAGGAACAGCAACCAAAGCCCATGACCTGTTCGTGATACCGCTGTGCAGAGCGCATCACGATGAACTACATGCCAACCTCATCGCATTTGAAGAGAAGTATGGTTCGCAGCTGGAGCTGCTAATCCGTTTTCTTGATCGTGCGCTTGGCATTGGCGTCATTTTTAAAGAATAAGTGTATGGAGTGCTGAGCATGAATATCGAATCAATTCCAAAATTCTTTGCCCCGAAAGGAATGCATATTTCAGATAGCGGGAGAGCAACTGCCAGCGAACAACTCACCGTAACTGACGTTATGGCTGCGCTGGGGATGACGCAGGCCGAAGCGGGGATCGGATTATCCATGTTCCTGGGTAAGGCTGGCATCAGCGAGAATGACCGCATGGCCTCAATTCACTGGTTGGCCGAATATGCAAAGAAGAATGCTCCCCGCTCAGTCAGGAAAGCCGCCGGCAAGAAATTTCCTCTTTGCATGCTGATCATCGCCAGGTTCGCATATCACGACTACGCCTCATCAGCTGCGGATACTACGGACTGTACGAAATGCGCAGGTAAGGGGTTCGTGAAGAAAGTTAAAATGGTCGAGAAAAGCCACTACACAATGAGATTACCGCAATGGGCAAAAGACCTCAGGCAGTCACCTTCGGATTTTGAGGTTAAGCGGCAGGTGCAGGATGTCGATCACGTGCTTTGTGTGAAATGCCATGGCACCGGGAAAATCAGTAAGCGCTGCCAGTGTAGCGGGACGGGGAAGACACTTGACCGCAAAGAATCCGAACTTCAGGGAGTGCCTGTCTACAAGACATGTAAGCGTTGTGAAGGCCGCGGGTTTAGCAGGCCAAAATCCTCCAACGCATACCGCGGCATCCTTTCAGAGTTACCTGGCTTGCCGGAGCGTACCTGGCGTTATAGCTGGAAACCTTTCTATGAAAGCCTGGTGACCAAATGTTTTGTGGAGGAGAGTTTTACTGATGCTCAACTCCGGCGAGTTACAAAAACGACTGATTTGATAAATTTCGCATGAAATAGCGACACGATGCTTGCAAAGTTGCCGTTTTTGTGTAAATTTAATCTTAACGATGGGCATTGTATGTTCAACGTTATCAAACCCGCCTCCGAGCGGGTTTTTTTATGGCTGCGAATCACATTTCTCGCAGTGGCGGTAATTTGTCGCTTGCTGAATTATTCGACCAGAGTTATCTGTGTGTCACGCCAAATGAAAGGGTAAAAGACATGCTAAATCAGCAAGATATGACAGAAACAGCCAAAGCGGTTTTGAACGCCTTAAGCGACAAGCCTGCAACGGCTGGAGAGATTGCACAGAATACGCACCTGACGCGCGAACGTTGCCAGTTAATACTGACGCAGCTTGTGATGGCGGGGCTATCTGATTACCAGTTTGGGTGTTACAAGCGCCTCCAGTAATGGAGGTTTCCTGCTGTGAAAATGGGCGGCTGGTGGGTGTTGTAGCACCCGGCCAGCCATTCGCTCATGTAGAAGGTCACAAGCGAACCATGGCCCACTGCTTTAGCGCAAAAGCATAGTGAGCCTACCAGAGTTACGCTTACTGATCTATGAAAAACACTGTAAAAATATCCAGTATTGAGTTGGTGAATGCTGACTGCCTGCAATATCTTCCATCGCTACCTGATAACTCTATCGACCTAATCGTTACGGACCCACCTTACTTTAAGGTAAAGCCGAACGGCTGGGATAATCAGTGGAAAGGGGACGAGGATTATTTACGTTGGCTGGATAGATGTTTGTCCGAGTTCTGGCGGGTATTAAAACCCTCCGGCAGTATGTACCTGTTCTGCGGGCACCGTTTAGCATCCGATATTGAAATACTGGTTAGAGAGCGTTTTAACCTGCTCAACCATATCATCTGGGCTAAGCCATCAGGGCGATGGAACGGCTGCAATAAGGAGAGCCTACGCGCTTATTTCCCGGCCACTGAGCGTATCATTTTTGCCGACCATTACCAGGGGCCATACAGGCCGAAAGACGATGGATATGCCGCAAAGTGTAATGAGTTAAAACAGCATGTCATGGCGCCTCTGATTTCTTACTTCCGGGATGCCAGGGAATCTCTCGGCGTGACGTCAATGCAGATTGCAGAAGCCACAGGTAAGAAGAATATGGTTTCCCACTGGTTTGGTCTGAGTCAGTGGCAACTGCCAAACGAAGCTGATTATCTGAAGCTGCAGGCGCTGTTCCAGAAAATTGCTATGGAAAAATACTCCCGCAGCGAACTGGGCAAGCCTCACCACCAGCTCGTGGCGACATGGCAATCACTTAACCGGAAGTACTCTGAACTTCAGCAGGAGTATTACCGGCTACGGCGACCATTTAGCGTATCGGTCACGGTGCCATATACCGACGTCTGGACGCATAAGCCAGTTCAGTTCTACCCAGGAAAGCACCCATGCGAAAAACCTGCCGATATGCTCCAGCAGATCATTACTGCAAGCAGTCGGCCAGGGGAGGTCGTAGCTGATTTCTTTGCTGGTTCTGGCTCAACGCTTAAGCAGGCCGCTATTCTCGGTCGGAAAGGCATCGGTGTTGAGCTAGAGAGGGAGAGATTTGAACAAACTGTTTTGGAAATGAATAAATTAATTAACAGTTAGTTTAATAGTCATTAAGGACCAGAATTTACTGGTCCTTAATGATTTTAAATTTTAACTGAATCTACGTAAAGCTCACCATACATTCGGGTGGAAATGAACTTTGTATTAAATTTAGTTTGTACTTTTAGTTGCATGTCTCTGAATGAACCATCATCAGAGGTGATGAAAACATAGACCCTTACATGTTGATTGAAGTAAGGACCATAATCTTCGCCTGATCCATCTGATATTTTTATTAAACTATTAGATAAGTGATTATATGAAAATAAATCATTAAAATCCTTATCAGCTTGATCATTAACCCGGAAAACAAAACTGCGTAGATTACTCATTTTAATTCCTTGTGTGTGTAAATTGCAAATATACATCTACATCAGCTCATAAGCTTTGTTAACAACTATTTTTAGTTACTACTAATTGTGGTAGTAATTAATATAATTATTATGCGTGGAGTGATTTTTATAGAAGCACCTGTGCCGGTGCATATTATCCTCAGAGCCTTAACAGGGGTGAGCCACAGAATGGTCGCGTGACTACTCTGAGGGCGATTACCTCTGGGCACTGGCTCACCCCTGTAAAGGAAAGTCACATGAAAAAAATCATCATGGCCGTCATTGCGGCCGTTTCGCTGTGCCTGAGTAACGCCGCTTCGGCTTCTGAAGTCGTCATCACCACGGGTCAACAGGGTTTGACCTACAACGCGGTGTACGGCGTGAACCTCGCCAGCGCAATGAGTGAGTACGGCTACAGTTCGACGGTGATCCCCAGCAAAGGCTCGTTGGACAATCTCGACAAAGTGGCCAGCGGTATCGCGCAGATCGGTTTCACCCAGGCTGATGCATTTCAGTTCTGGCGCAGTCGGCACAGCAACGAAGCGCAGAAGGTGGACATCATCGGCGAACTGGCTGATGAATGCGTTTTTGTCGCGGTGAAGAAGGGCGGCAAGATCAGCGACGAAGGGGATTTAAAGGCGGGTGTGAAAATCGCAGTCGGTGAGCCAACCAGCGGATCGTATGCATCCTGGCAATATCTGCAGGGACTGGAAAAGGATTATGCCAAAGTCGAGACCTACGCCAAAGGCGGTGTGCGCTCGCAGGCGAAAGTCACCACTGGCGAGTATGACGCCTTCCTTTGGGTCTCCGCGCCGGACAGGTCGAATAAATTTCTGGAGGCGGTTAACCAGGAAGGCAGCGGCCTGACGATGATCGATATGAACGGCTGGCATGTTGACGACAAGCTGCCGAACGGGAAACCCGTGTACGAGCTGAAAAAAGCGGTGACTGAGTCAGGCTGGCTGAGCGATTCGAAGGTCAAAGTTCCCTGCACTAAAACGCTGGTGGTCGCCAATACCGATGCGGGTGATGAGGTGCTGGAAACAGCCTCGACCGTCCTTCTGAAAAACCTGAGCCGGGTGCTCGGCACCAACGGTAAATAACCATGCTGCGCAGGCTGTGTTTCTGGGTGTTGTTCACTATCGCGTTACTTGTTGCCTGGCGACTGGCGGGGCTGCTGCTAGATCTGGTGCTATTAGTCGTCATTGTTGTGGCGCTGATACTCAGATGAGATTCGTAGGGTGCGCGGTAGATCCCTCAACCCAATGACTGTTTGTTCTAGGGCTGTTTTGGCTCTCATATTCCACTCGAAAGGTTTTGCTGCATACCCTATAATCCGCCTCAGTAATCGTAGGGGAACGCAATGAAAAGCATTCGACTGTTTATAGGTGTTGTGATTATAGGTGCTCTGTCGGGGTGCGCAGCAGTCCAGTATAATGATGGTGAAAAGGTCAGTATTCAGTCCGATGCTTGGTACGGACTGGATAGTTTGCATAACACAGCTGTTAAGGCGTGCCAGCAATATGGCAAATCGAAAGCAGTTTATCTCCATAGCGCTAATATGAACCCGAACTTACCGAAAGGTAGTGGGGTGCAAAATACTATCTGGAAATGTGAGCCATAAGCATGTCTAATTTTAATATCGCATCTAAATCGAAAGATGAGCAAGACAAGGTTAACGTCGACCTATATCGAGATGGCAAAGCATAACACCAAAAAAAGGTAGTAGACCAGCCCTGCTTATTGGTTTTTCAAATCCCAATGTTCCGTCGCTGAATATTTCTAAATCAATTCAGGGCTTGCCATCGTGCAGGCTTTTTTTATTCCCCTCGCTTATGAGAGGACTCACAGCAATAGAGGGGGCTAAATGTCCGATCCTTTAACTGGTACCGGCCTGATTTTTGGCGGCGGTTTAATTGGTTCCGTCGTATATGGCGTTATCACCCATACCGATTTTGGTGTGGTATTTGGTGCTTTTGGCGGCGCGGTTTTTTATGTGGCAACGACCGCAAACCTGACACGTGGAAGGCAAATAGCTTACTTCATGACGTCGTTTATTGTCGGTGTTCTGGCTGCAGGATTATTAGGCTCAAAATTTACTACCTGGACAGGCTATACAGATCGTCCGCTTGATGCGCTCGGTGCGGTGGTGGCATCTGCTGTCACCATTAAGGTCCTGACTTTCATTAACAGCCAGGACTTGAGCAGCCTGTTCGGATTACTTTCCCGATTAAGGGGAGGAGGTTCGAGTGGTAATAAATGACCCGGCAGCGCTGGTCAATGCGGTGATATGTGCCGTTATTGTCTGCGCTTTGATGTTTTATCAACGTCGCGGTGCCAGGCATCGCCCTGGTATCTCCATTCTTGCTTACTTGCTGGTATTAATTTACGCGAGCATTCCTTTCCAATTTATCTTCGGTCTTTACGTACAGTCCCACTGGCTGGTGGTAATGGCAAACGTAATGATATGCGCCGCCGTGCTGTGGGCTCGGGGTAACGTGGCGCGTCTGGTCGATACACTGAGGCACTAATGCAGGAAATTAATAAGCAACGAAGGGTATTTTTGGACATGCTCGCTTGGTCGGAAGGTACAGATAAGCCTGGTCAACCCACTAAAAACAAAGGGTACGACGTCATCGTCGGTGGCTCACTCTTTACCGATTACAGCGATCATCCTCGCAAGTTGGTGATCCTGCCTAAGTTGGGTATCAAATCAACCGCAGCCGGGCGCTACCAGCTCCTGTCGAAGTGGTGGGATGCTTATCGCAAGCAGCTTGGGCTGAAAGACTTCTCGCCGGCGTCGCAGGACCAGGTTGCCCTGCAGCAGATTAAAGAACGTGGCGCTTTGCCGCTCATTGATAACGGTAATATCCGGCAGGCGATCGACCGCTGCAGCAACATCTGGGCCTCATTACCAGGCGCCGGCTATGGTCAGTTTGAGCATAAGGCCGACAACCTCATCGCAAAATTTAAAGCCGCTGGCGGTTTTGTTAAGGAGTAAAGATGAAGCTTATCGAAAACTGGCAATCAGCCTGGAAGATGTGGTCTGTTCGCATTCTGGCTGCTCTTGCCATCGTCGCAACGTCGTGGGTCGCGGTACCGGATAACGTGAAAGCATTAATCCCGGATCAGTATCTGGGTTACGTCGTTGGTTTTGTCTCTGTCTGCGCTGCGATTGCTCGCATCATTAAGCAATTTAGTCTGGACGACAGCAGCACCGATACAGGTCATAAGCCATGACTACGATGGAAATCATTGTAGGGGCAATTGCTACGGTGCTGGCCCTGATATTCGGCGCATTTCATCTCGGTAAAAGCCAGGGGAAAAGTGTAGGCGATGCTGGTGCCGAGCAGCAGCGCACCGAAGAAAACGCCGCCGCTACCGTCGCCACGGCAGAACGTAAGGTGGAAGTCACGAAAGAGGCCAGCGATGTACAGCAGACTGTTAGCCATATGCCTGATGACGACGTTGATCGGGAGCTGCGCGAAAAGTTTACCCGCCCCGGTAGTCGTTGATACGGCCTGCAGCTGGGTGAGGATCATCTACCTGACTGACCACGATATCGACGTGCTGGATAAGCAGACCAAGCGCGACATTCTGGCGCACAACAAATCAGTGCAGGCTAACTGCCCGCAACCAACCGAAAAGGATACGAAATGAGCGAAGCTAAACCGTAGGACGGCGGCACTGTAAAGAGCTATTGCACTTTAATCCTCGGAGATACTGAGTAGAATGAATTCTCGCTAGCGGTGAGTTACTCATGTATTCTCATTAAATAATATACAATGCCTTGGTTAAGGAGTAAGCATGGATAAGGAAACTATGGACATTATACAGTCTGTACCCAAAGAGGTATGGCTCCAGCTGTATAATGATACGACTCACCCAATGCTAAGGCAGTTTGGAAGGCTAGGTGAGGATTTAGCAAAAACTCTACGCCTTATAACTTTACCGATTCAATGTACGGCCTATGTACAAGATAGAGTTGATCGTGGGTTTACAAAAGCTTTAAGTGATATACCAGAAGAAAGACGAGTAATGCCACCAGAGGGAATGGCTTTGGATATAGCTGAAAAATTGAAATATCATTCAAGCGAAACCATATTAGGAAAGCTATATATTGATTTGCTCTCGGCATCAATGGATAAGGATCGTAGCCAGTTGGCCCATCCGGCATTTCTACCGATCATTGGACAATTATCATCTGATGAAGCATTTTTCCTTCATCGATTATCTGAGTCTAATCCTTCTTCATTCATACGCCCCAAAAATGGTTGGGAAATTCTCACTGAAGAAAAGAGAAACAAACAGTTTGGCAACGCCTCGTTTCCTATTGATGGTCAGGAAGTGAAATTCTCAGATATGTTGATAAATCCTGAGGAGTTCTTTTATCCAGAGAACTTTTATATTTATATAGACCACCTTAATAAACTGGGGCTCTTAGAATATGCAAATGATGATATTAATAAACACTCTAATAAATGGCGCGAGCTGCGTGCTGGTGAGCTTGATTTCTTTTTTATAAGACTTAGCAAGTTTGGACACCTTTTTTACTCATGCTGTACAAATGGTCTTAGCCAAGCTAAATTTTAGCATAATGTTTATTAAAAAGAAGTCCCCTGGGAGTGACTTCTTTTTAATTTTAACCATGTAGAAAATTCTTATTAAAACCCGCTGGATGAGTTCAGGCAATGGTTCCTTTCGATCATGATGCAAGTTCAGTAAAGATTTGCAGCAGGTATCATTGAGTGTTTGCGATAGTATTACAGGACCGATATAGCATGAACAAAGAGCCCCGCATCTACGGCAGTAAGTGGGACCGAGAGCGTCTTATCTTCCTACGTGCGCACCCCTTGTGCGTCATGTGCCAGGAGCAAGGCAGGGTGACAGCGGCAACGGTGGTAGACCACATCATCCCGCACAAACTGAAAGAGGCTCTGCGCTCTGGTGACAGCCAGGCAATCGCGAAGGCGAAAAAGCTTTTCTGGAGCCGGAAGAACTGGCAAGGGCTGTGTAAGCAGCACCACGACTCAACGAAGCAGCGAATGGAGAAGCGCGGTACCCTGATTGGCTGCGATGAAAACGGGATGCCACTGGACCCGGCTTCTCATTGGTTTAAGTGATAACCATTATCAATATACCTCAAAAGTGATTGTCATTTGAAATCATTAGCATTCAAATGATGTCGATTCTCATCTGAGGGGGGAGGGGCGGGTCAAAAGTTCAGAACCTCGAACCCAAATGACCGCCGCCAGTCCTTTTTGTGCACAACCGCGAAATGAAAAGTTTTTTTCCGGGAGGTTCCGATGGCAGGACGACGCCCGAAACCGACCCACCTCAAAGTGGTTACCGGCAACCCGGGCAAACGAAAACTCAACGATAAAGAACCCACGCCAGCTAAAGAAATTCCAGGCCCCCCAGCTCATCTTACCGACTGGGGTAAGGTGGCATGGGGTCGGCTGACTGTGCTTCTCGATGGTATGGGTGTTCTCACCGTTGCAGATACTTTGGCTCTTGAAAGGCTTTGCGATATTTATGCCGATATCCTGCAACTGCGCGACACCATCGCTGTAGAGGGCAGAACTTATACCGTCCAGACCGAGGGTGGTTTTCTGATAAAGGCCAACCCGGCAGTTTCAATGCTGGCTGATGCTGACCGTCGTTTTAAAAGTTACCTGGTTGAATTCGGTCTGACACCAGCGGCAAGGACGAAGGTGAAATTGAATGGCGAAACCCCCGAAGAAGACACGCTCGACAAGTTCTTCGGTTGATCCGGCAACGCAGTATGCAAAGGATGTAACCTCTGGAAAAGAACTGGCCGGTCCTGACATTCGAAATGCCTGCCAGAGACACCTCAGGGATCTTGAATCTTGCCATGCACGAGGGCTCCATTGGGATGTTGAGGCAGCACAGCGCTCCATTGATTATTTTGCGAAAGTCCTCAAGCTTAACGGGGGCGATTTTGAAGGTGCGCCTTTTGTTCTGCTTCCATGGCAGTGTTTCATCGTCGGTTCGATTTTTGGCTGGAAAAATGCCAGAGGTTTTCGCCGGTTCCGAATGGTTTACGTGGAATCAGGAAAAGGATCTGGCAAATCCCCCCTTTCTGCCGGGATAGGTCTTTACTGTCTTACTGCAGATATGCGAATGCGCTTTTATCAGTTGTGCCGACGACCGATGCAACCGGACAACCGACTAAAATAGAGCTGGCCGTACGTGGTAAAAATTACGTAGTGACCAGCAATCTGCTCCCCCTGTTTGATGGAGGACGGCATCAGTTCGCCGTTGAATGCGAGTTCAGCGCGGATGGCACACAGCATACTGTTCGCGCCTATATCGATAAGGTGGTGGTGTTTACCTCAACATCTGCGCTGGCGGCGACACCGCCCGGAGAGCCCACGACGCGACGGGTTGGAACGAGCAATCCGTTTCCGTTGTCCTGGACAGGTATGCTGTATCGCGCACGGGTTGATGATGTCGGTACATCCGGCCTGACGGCCACCGATATACTGACTGCCGATTACAACCTGTGCGCCTCCCGATTCAGTTAATTACGGCGGGCTGTTCAATTTCCCCGGTATTCACCGGGGATCATCGCCCTGGCTGGCCTTCATGGTTCTCTTCGAGAGTCCAGATTTACGCTATAGATAAAATCCCTTCATAGCTCTGAGTAACGAGGTCTACCATATCCATTTTTTCGGCCTGAGAGAGTATTCCGCCCGCCCACACCCCTGTCATTGCAATATCCACAGCGCCTAAAAAATCTGACGTGATATAGGAGTAGCCAGCATAAATCGACTTATTTGGAACAGGGATTGCGCGGGCGGTAACAGCGACCTGTTCAGTCGATAACAGCTCACTGTTCGTCATTTTATGAAGCTGAACCATAGAGTTATTCACATCGAGGAAAACCAGATGGAATTTACTGGTGTCCAGTGGAGTCGCGAGGGTGGCGGTTGCTGTCCCGCTTGACCGCCCCACAATCCCCCTGATTTGAGGAATCGCCGGTTCAAAAACAAACGTATCCCCCTGCGGTTGTACAGCAGAGCCGAGATAGTTACCCATGCCCAGCGCTCTGGTAGTGCTTTTAGGCCGGAGTAACACCATCATGGTTTTAACCGGGTTATCCGTGACTTTCAGATCATACCCCCCCGCACCCACACCACCCGTAAACCAGTACGTGTTGATGACAGGTGCCCCCACTATGGTTGGCTCTTCCCCAAAAATAGCCCCAAAGTTCTGGCTGCCAAATGTGGCAATGCTCGCGATAGACGGCTGCGGATAACTCGATCCGATAATGCAGTCATCATCCCAGACAGCATCAACATTAATAGATAATCCCTGATTAGACATAATTACCTCACAACGTGATTTCAAACATGACGCAATAGTTATCCATACGGATAACCTCGCTATTAAGGGTAAAACTGATAATGTCGCCCTGGCTGTCACGCAGACAACCGCGCGGCCCGGTCAGGCGGCCCGGTGACTGGCCGGTGGTACCGCCGTGAAAGGCATACTGAAGAATGGCCCCGGCAGGGATATCCGCTGCCGTTGAGACAGTCACCGCGTCATAACGGATATTGAGGCTGGTCAGCGGGATAATCGCACGTGTGTCAGGGTGCAGCAGCCGGAAACCATAATTACCCGGATCAGAAACAATGCTGGTATCAAAGCTCAGCCGACCCACCGGATTCAGCCACACCGTAGCGGCGCGGCCCTGGCGTTGATGACTAACCGGCATCAGAGGTTTTGCCGCTTTGCCGTCAATCAGCGCCCGCTTTTCCATCACTGAAATATACAGCCCCTGAATATAGGAGCTGCGGGCGGTGAGATGCGCGCCATCCGTGTAGTCGTGAATGTACATAGGGTTAGTGAGGTACACATTTTCGCGTGTTTGCGCCAGCTCCAGCAGCGCCATCGGAATGGTGGGATAGGCTGTGTTCGGCGTCCGGTTTATCCAGCTGCTGAACTGATAAACAAAAATCGGCACATGGACTTCTTCGCCGCACACAGCCGAGGCGTGGGCATCGATCCGCTGTTGCATAGTGTCGAAAATAGCCTGATAGTCTGCTTTGGTGGTGCCTTTCGTCTGATCTGCTTCCCCCTGCATCCAGTACATCGCCACAGGCCGGTAGGTTTTCCCGAGCTCCTGAGCGCGGGCGTAACCATAACTGATATCATCGAAAACTCGCTGCATGTACTTTCCGGGATACGCCGCCAGCACATCAATGGGCTGCCCACCCTCAGCGGGAACGGAACCCAGAATAATGAGATCGTCCGGGTTAAAACCGAAATTCTCCGCCATCATTAGCTCGTACCAGCCACGAATACTGGCCCCCATCGGGGTTTCCCATGCCTGGCCGTTATCGGTGTTTTTATACGTCTCGACGTAGGGGACCAACTGAGCATGGTTTTCTGCCGAAGTGCCGGAGCCATCCTGCGCCCGTACCCCACCGATAAAACGCAATGCGGTATACAGCGCAGCGATCGTAATCAGCGCCTGAGTATTTACGCCCGCAGCGAGCGATTGTCCGTAACCGATTTTATGGGCAATATCCGGCAGGCGTGAGTAAATGGACTGATTGAAATAGCGCAGGAATTCCGGGGAAATAATCGCTTTAACTTCCAGAGTTTCGGCTTTCAGCGATTTTACCTCTCCATGATTCGCTTCAATTTTCCCCGCAGCAAATGCCCCGTTTTTTTTGATACCCACAGCCGGACGATTTAACGTATCACGCCACGCCATAACGAAATCGCGGAATGTCGCAGTAGAAATGCTGGCGTTGGCTGGTAACCCTAAGATACTGGCAATCGTAAGATTGTTGATCTCAGCCTTCCCTGATTTCAGTACCCCTTTTTTATTAATGGCAAAACAAAGCCGTTTAAGTGTGTCATAAACTGAAACAGCGTTACCGTCAGCCACTACAGATAAAGCGGAATTCCCGATATTCAGACGTGACGACGAGATGATCGACGAAATAAATTCATCCGCTGAGAGCTTTTTTAATTCTGCTTTATTCGCCTTAATCCACCCGGCAAGCAACCGGCCCGCCTCATCCAGTCCTACCGAATAATTTTTCCGTTCATCCATAAAGGCAAGAGACATACCTGCTGGCGCATTCTGGCTGAACGTTGCTCTGATCAATTCAGTCATGATATTGACCAGCTCCTGAGATGGCATTTTCCGCCCGGTAGGTTGCAGCGTCCCGCCGTTATTCATGTACTCATCAGCCAGCGCCCAGATGTCCTGGCTGCGAACATAGGTCGTGGAGCCAACGGGGATATTCGCGATATCTGCCTGCGCTGCCGCCTCATTCATATACTGCTTGCTGAGTGGGATCAGGTTCTGCCTGACCTCATCATTTTTCGCCATCATCTGGCGCCAGGTATCAAGCGGTTCACCGCCGCGATCGTTAATCGTTCCGGCCGGACCGTTCACCAGTTCGTCAGCGCGCTTGACGTTATCCAGGAATATTTCAGGCGTCGTCGTTCCCAAAGGCGGGTTAAGTTCGGCCATGTTTTTTGCTCCAAAAAGAGGCTTCGCCCAAACGAGGGTTTGAGCGAAAGCGAGGAGCTTTTTACAATCAGCTATTTCAATGGGTTACAACATGCTGATTGGCTATGCACGGGTCTCTACAGGGGATCAAAACCTCGATTTGCAGAAAACAGCACTGTTTCGCGCGGAATGTGAACAGATATTTGAAGACACCGCGAGCGGGAAAAATGCCAGACGGCCGGGATTGAGGCGCGCCTTACGCAGGCTTAAGCCCGGCGACGTGCTGGTGGTCTGGAAACTGGACCGGCTAGGGCGCAGCGTGCGCGACTTAATCACTCTGGTCTCGGAACTGCAGGCCCGCGGGGTGAATTTCCGCAGCCTGACCGACAGTATCGATACCAGTACGCCAGCAGGCCGCTTTTTCTTCCACGTCATGAGCGCCCTGGCGGAAATGGAGCGCGAGCTGATCGTCGAGCGTACCCGCGCCGGGTTAGCCGCAGCGAGGGAGCAGGGGAGAGTAGGCGGACGCCGGCGGGTAATGACCACTGAGGTTGTGGAGCGATGCCGCAGGATGTTGGGTACGGGTGCAACCCGGCAGCAGGTAGCCGATGTGATAGGGGTGGGAGTGAAGACGATTTATAAATATTTTCCAGCCGGTTAAGTTTGCTCACCTGCGAACCGTATGCAAGAGATCGCAGGTGAGCAATTTGCTATGAAGGCATTGCCATAGCTGAAAAATTTTAACCTCGCATTGTTCGCAAAACCATCAAACAGCTAAGGCCTGAAAATTACCTTACTCGTTACATCAATGTGTTACGCCAATGACATAAATTGATAGCCAGAACCTATATTGATCTGTCGCTCTGTTAAAACTACTGTATATAAAAACAGTATTAATCTGAGCGAGTCAATTATGCAGTTTTACACGCCCGTTGAGTTACGTGAGATCATGCTGATCCCGTTGTACAGTGACCTTGTGCAATGTGGTTTTCCAAGCCCTGCACAGGATTACGTTGAGCAACGTATCGATCTGAACGAGTTGCTCGTTAACCACCCCAGTGCGACGTATTTTGTCAAAGCCGCCGGCGACAGCATGAAGGATGCCGGCATAGGGGAAGGTGATCTTCTTGTTGTGGATAGCTCAAGGACAGCAGTTCATGGCGATATCGTTATCGCTGCAGTGGATGGGGAATTCACCGTTAAGAAGCTGCAGCTGCATCCGCGGGTTCAGCTTAACCCAATGAACCCTGCATATTCGCCGATAGTCGTCGGTAGCGAGGATACTCTCGATGTGTTCGGGGTGGTTACGTACATCATTAAATCGGCTGGCTGAAATGTTTGCACTTTGCGATGTGAACTCATTTTACGCATCGTGCGAGACCGTATTTCGTCCTGACCTGAAGGGGCGGCCGGTGGTCGTCCTGTCAAACAACGACGGCTGCGTGATCGCCCGTTCGCAAGAGGCTAAGCCCTTCGTCAAAATGGGTGAGCCTTATTTCAAGCAAAAGGACATGTTTCGCCGGCACGGTATTATCGCGTTTAGCAGCAACTATGAGCTTTATGCCGATATGTCCAACCGAGTGATGACAACGCTGGAGGAACTCTCTCCACGCTGTGAAATTTACAGTATTGATGAGGCATTTTGCGATCTTACTGGTGTGCGTAACTGTCGCGATCTTACCGATTTTGGCAGGGAAATTCGCGAGACGGTTCTGCGCAGGACGCACCTCACGGTCGGCGTCGGCATAGCCCAGACTAAAACCCTGGCAAAGCTGGCCAATCTCGCGGCGAAACAGTGGCAGCGGCAGACCGGAGGAGTGGTGGATCTGTCTAATCAGGAAAGACAGAGGAAGTTGATGGCTTTGCTTCCGGTGGATGAGGTCTGGGGAGTCGGGCGCCGCATCAGTAAAAAACTGGAGGCAATGGGCATTAAAACAGTGCTTCAACTGGCTGATACCGATATCCGTTTTATCCGGAAGCATTTTAATGTGGTTCTGGAGCGAACCGTGCGGGAGCTGCGTGGCGAACCATGCCTCGGGCTGGAGGAGTTCGCACCGGTAAAGCAGGAAATCGTTTGCAGCCGTTCGTTCGGCGGTCGTATCACGGAATACCATGAGATGAGGCAGGCAATATGCAGCTATGCGTCGCGCGCAGCGGAGAAACTCCGTGGCGAGCATCAGTATTGTCGGTTCATCTCAGCGTTCCTTAAAACCAGCCCCTTTGCGCTTAACGAGCTGTATTACGGGAACAGTGCATCAGTAAAGCTTCTTACACCGACCCATGATAGCCGGGACATCATCACCGCGGCGACAAAATGTCTCGATGCAATCTGGCGAGACGGGCATCGTTACCAGAAAGCAGGCGTGATGCTTGGGGATTTCTACAGCCAGGGCGTGGCCCAGCTCAACCTGTTTGATGACAACGCTCCCCGGAAGGGGAGTGAGAAACTGATGGAAGTTCTCGATCATCTCAACGCGAAAGACGGAAGGGGAACTCTGTATTTTGCAGGACAGGGGATCCAGACTGCCTGGCAGATGAAGCGAGAAATGCTTTCGCCTCGCTATACTACGAGGTTCTGTGACCTGCTCAAAGTCAGGTGAATCGGCCTTAACATTAAGAGGTGGTGTTGCCACTACAGTCCGCTTAAGTGAACTGCGGACATTGTAACAGCATGTTGTATGAATCAACGGAGTGCAGGTCAAAACTACTAATGTGACAAAGATTAGCGATGATCTGTTTGACAACTGAATAAAAAATCGTTAGTTGCTATTTTATATCAGTTGAATCAATGTGCTACAATCTTTATTTAATGGTGTTATTTCTCTGATTGCTGATTTTTTAGATATTTTAATTTTTATATTAACTGAGTAAACTAACTATGATTATGAATGAATCTGGTTTCTTTTGGTTGTCTAATCTTTCTGAGGGTGAACTTGCTGTTCCGGGGCAATTGACGATTGATGATAAAGGATTTATTGAACTTGAACTTCATCAAAGCTTTGCAGGCAGACTTGGAGCTGAAGCAATATTTGGTGCCGTTGGAATTGATAAGGGAATTTATATTTTAGGTATTTTGAAAAAATCAGGGAAATACATTATTTTAAAAAGCATCAGAACCAATGGGGCACAAGTTGGACATATTTCATATGAGAAATTCGTGGCTGAGATTTGCCTAATTTCTAATGAGGAAATAAAAACGGAGAAATTCAAGTCAATTAGAATACCTCTAAGCAACTTGAATGATTGGTCTCACCCAGGAACATTCGAATATTTAAATAACACAGAATTAACCTCAGCAATAAATATTAAATTGAATGAGGATAACTCCTGGCCCATGAATGGGGGGACTCTTAAACTTGTAAATCATCTAGAAGGGAAAATACCCAATCGTCAAACGGCTAAGCTCGACGTTAGCATTACATCATATTTTATCTATGAACTAAACCAAAGTACTGAAATTGATGACCTCTTAGATAAGTATCATGGACTCCAGGACTTATTAATGATTCTAATCAACGACCAAGCATCGGTTGGTTGGCCATTGTTATACTGGGGAGATAATGAAGTACTCCATACAGTAGAGTGTTATTTCAGAAGAGATCACCTAACGGAGAACGCATTTAAATGGATCGACGTAACAGTTCCGTTCCCTAGAATTAGGGACAAATTCGGATCAATGGTTACTACGTGGTATGAAAAAAGGAAAACTCTTGGTCCAGGCATAAATCTCTATTTGAGCATCCTTAGAAACAAAAGCACTTATGCAGAGAATGTTTTTGTCAACATGGTTTGGGGACTAGAGGCATTAGACAGAAGAAATGATTTAAATTCTAATGTAATGGTTAAGTCAAAACTTGAAGAGAAAATACAACGAATATCTGATGTAATTAAAGAAAACAAAATACTCACATCAGATGATCGTAGATGGCTAATGAATGCATTATCGAGAAATAATGAACGCTCACTTGCTGAAAGGCTTTATGACACGTTCCTTCATCTTAATCTAGATATTGAACCAACATTACTGAGAGCGTTTTGTGATTCCTGTGCACATCTCAGAAATGATTTATCACATCATGGAGGAGAAAGAACCCCTGGTGAATATGATAAGTTTATAGCGAAACTTATTCCGCATATGCGCGCACTTTCCACTTTATATTTACTTGTTATGCTGGATATACTTCAAATAGAAAATGAAGAGTTAAAGAAAATCCTTTATTACTACCCTGGATGTTATAAGCATAGAAATGCTTTAAGTTCTGTTGGTTTGATTCAGGGCATTTCCTCACGTCCGAAACTTGATATGCAGTAATATTGAAAGGGTGGCACCTCGCCACTCTTTCATGTCGAATCAATGACATCCGTTAAATCGCATCAGATATTCGTCAACTGTGGACGAGGTGCGATAACTCAGCAGGTCTCCTATATGGTATAGTTTTCGTATTAATTATAATTTATACAGCAAAGTGAGCTTGACGCAGAGTATAAATGGGGGAGAATAACAACGACCAGATCCATCGATTATCTGTCCGAACTATTGGAAATGCTCACCTGAGGTTAAATATTTATGCAAACGTTCGTTTTTAAATTATCGCTTAAATCGAACGTAATGCTAGCTTTGTGTATCTAAATGTAAGAGTTAGTTTTTTCTTGATTATTATTTAAAACTAATTAAGAGGGTAGGAAGTAAATATGGCTTTATCAAATGGTGGAATGAAATTTGAAACGACGATGCCTGACAAGTACCGATCTGCTCACAAACTTTGTTTTTTAATGCATGATATTATGCTACAGGCATTGAAATCTGGAGAATCTTCAGGGGTTTTTATGACATCTCTAAAAATCTCTAGTGAAGATGAGGAGTCACTTAAGTTAGCCAAAAATATTTTTGATTGGTTGGATGTAAAGGAACGCTCTAAAGATAAAATTAAAATAATTAGGGCGACAGTTCTTAAGGCCGTTTTGTCTGATGCACTACACTGTATATATGAAGCTCTAAAATGCTCAGAGAAAGGAAAATTAAACATTACTTACATGTTAATAAGAAAACCAATTCAAGAAACTCTATATTTGATTGAATCTCTGTTTATGGATGATGCTGAATTTTCGAAATCTTTATCAGAAAGTCCTTTAACTCTTCGTCCTAAGAATGCAGGGGGAATCGATAATCATATAGGTCGAGTTTCTAATGTGTTGAAATTATTAGGGGATGACCCTAGGTTTAATGCTGGATATATAGCAAGGCTGAGATATGACAAAAATTCTGAAGATAATTTTGATGGAATATGTAATCTCGCTATGCATCTTTTTACCGAGCACAAAGCTATCAGAACTGAAAAACTTAATGTAAATTTTATATTTTCAGATTGGAATGGTAAAATTTCACAGTGGTCATATTTATATAGCAGGCTACCATACATTCTTTATTATTTCTACACCATTGTCGAGAGCATCCTTTCAAAAATCGCTAAGACCCCTGATAGATATATTTTTGATATGCAAAGACGGATTATGTCTTCAGTATGTCTGTGGTGGGATGATGTAAGTGAAGATTATCAGAATGATGAGTTGTTGGAATTTTATGCTTTATCAAAAATATGGCTTGATCGTCATTGCATAGAAAATGGATTCAAAGAACCAAATAATAAAGATCTAATACGGATGGCGAATAATGGTGCGTTTCCTAATGAAAGTGAAGAGTCAGTGAAGCAAAGATACCATGACTTTACTTCTCTGCATGAGGAGACTCTCCCTAAAATTTAAAACAAACATTGGTAAATCAGTTGGTTAGATGAAGCGCTTTGATATTGGGGAAATGTCATTATTTAGATTTATTATTATATTTATCATTGGGATAAATAACAGTTAGTCATGTACGTGCTGCGCCATATGCAGTGGTTCGAAGGCGCAGACCTGATCATTAAAGTCACCGAAGGCGCCATCGCCGCTAATGTCGTTACCTATGGCTTGGAACATCTGATGTAAGGTGCTAAACTGTTGAGATATATCGAGTTTGTCGAGGCGAGTACCGCGGACATGTAATAACTCATGTTATTGTCCCCCTATTTCCTTTATGGAAGTTGGGGGGAATTCCGCACCGAAAAGTCTCTTCTGCAAAACCTTTATGCAAGGATGGTTAAAAAGCAACCAGCTCTTTTACCCGTACTTAGAGATTTGAAATTTCAGGGAAAATATAATTAGCACTTTTTGTGTAAGTAATGATGAAGGTGTTGATGTGGATAACTTTTAGTTATTAACAACATTGCTAACAATTTCAGGTGTGTGGACGCCAGGACCGTTAGCAACATGCTTTTTCAAAAAAAGTCAATAACTAATCGCTGAAAGGTCACATCCATGACAACATTTTTGCACTAGAAAACTGAACTTTACTCGCGTAGAATTTATAGGGCCGTAGTAATGTACGTAAAATGAATGATTCGGCGTATGATTTTTTTCTCATTTGGGTGACTACATGATCGCAGCGGTACCGAAATCTCTTGAGTTTGGAAACAAACTCGTTGATATCCTTTCCTCTAGGCAAACGCTGGGGGAGATGGAGCTACAGCGCTGGGTCCGTGACATTAAACAACTTAAAGATTATGCGAATGAATCCTATTTGTTAGCTATGGCCTATGCTGCTGGTGGCAAAAAGGAAAAGGCAATCCTATACTTTGATAGATCTTTGTCTAACGATGAAGACGGTGTAAGCGCAACTAATTACATCACTTTTATAGCGTCAGAAGGCAATGTTGAAGACTATCTTAAAGTATCGACTAAACTTGCCGAAATGTATGTATCCAGAGAATTATATGGCTATGCATACTACATGCATCTTCATTGTGGAAAGTTTAATGAAGCAATTGATTATGCAAAAAAATTCATCAAAGTTAGCCCGAATGGAGAGGATGAGTCTATGCAACAGCAAGTAGATTACCTCGAAAGAAGCCTCAAAGATTTTAAAGAGTTGGCAAGCATTTCTGATGCCAAATTTGAACTCATTGCTGGCTCTATGGCTAAAGTTATGCGCAAGCACAAAGCTACGTCAGCGCTTCATTTGTTTCATACTGTTCGTGAAGAATCAGTAAATGCATATGTAATTACGATTTCGGAAATTGATTTAGATGAAATCGGACAGATGAATTATGAATTGGCTTTTGAAATGGCTGAACACGATGAATTACTTGGTATGCATGTGAGTGCTTGGTTTGAAATGGAACTTGGCGCTGAAGCGGAAGAAGAGTCTGTGCTAAATTATATGGATAAAAAATAATGTCCGTTACTAGTCAAGATTTCATAAGTTTTGCTACCATGTGCATTCAGCGTAATGACGAAATTGGATACCGCAATGCTATTGGTAGAGCATATTATGGCGCTTATCACCATACTATTGCCAAATTAGTCAATGGTCCTAAGCAAAGCCATGCAGACCTTATTACATATTTACAAGGCGAAGCGTGGCAGGTGCCTTTAGAGGCGTTCGACAAGAAAAAAATGATCGCTCTCAGCCATGTTTTGTTTGCAATGAAGTCTCAAAGAACACTAAGTGACTATAAGTTAAATTTAAATATTGATAAAGCCAAAGCAGACTTGGCTATGACTAATGCAGCTAACGCATTAAAAATAGTAGACTCTTTATAGTCATATTCAATATGAAGGTGCCATCTAGGCGCTTTCTATTAAACGTATTAACTCAAACCTGATTTGACAGTTACCGGATATTTTTACAGCTATCTGTCAGATTACATCTGGCTTAAATTTTCTGAACCCAGATACGCTTCCCATCAAGTAACGTTTCCATTGGTGACCGGCCACAGCACATTTTCTTTGATGAGTTCGCTCATTATTATAGTGAGCCAGCCATTAATCAAGCTCCGATTGTAATGTATCGAGTTGGTCATACAGTTTTTTGCGGAACAGTACCAGATAAAATTCCTGTAATATCGTCCTGTGGAACCGCTCGCAGATGCCGTTTGTCTGTGGTGAAATCGCTTTCGTTTTCGTGTGGTCGATGTCATTTATCGCCAGATAAAGCTGGCAATCATGTTGTTCCATTTTACCGTAGTATTCTGTACCTCTGTCTGTATTCTCAGCCTTGGCAGACCCTGAGATGCATAAAACGGCAGAACACGATATTCAGTCAATCAGCTGAGGTAATTGGCGCTTTGGCGACCTAAAGCTTCCAGTAAGCCACTTTCTCTTCCAGCGTTTTCTGACATTTTGAAGTTCACAAGGTTGTAGCGTAACATCAATTAAGCTTTTCTAAAATTTATTCCCCAAAACGAAGAATTGCATTAGCTAAATCAATGGGTTGAAAAAAGTCCATCAGAGTAAATACTATCCTATAAATAACAATAATGAACTGTAAAAACATACGCTTATATGAACTTTGAGTAAATACTGCTGCGCCATATGCAGTGGTTCGAAGCCGCAGACCTGATCGTCAAAGGCATGGAAGGCGCTATCGCCGCCAAGACCGTGACCTATGACTTTGAACGTCTGATGGAAGGCGCTAAACTGCTGAAATGTTCAGAGTTTGGCGACGCGATTATCGCGAACATGTAATCTGGCCCCCAGATTATGTCAGAACGGGAACCTGGTGGTTCCCGTTTTTATTATTAGTTTTCGAACGGTTATCAAAATTTTATCAAAACAAGTTATCAAAACCCCTCCCGAAAAACCTCATAAGGCCACCGTTGTCCACCCCTTCCCACGATCATCATGGTACCTATCCGTTTGTTGTTGAGTTTTATGTCCAAGTAAATCTTTCGTGTTTATACCTTGGGCTTTATATAACCGCTCGGAAAGCGATCTTTGTTCATGGAAAGTTGCCGGTGTACCTTGTCCCCAGTCAATATCTGCACTGTCTCTTGCCTTGCTGAAATTCATGGTCAGTGTTCTGGGTTTCACCTGTGCTCCTCGCTCAGCCTGTGAGGTGGTTCTAAAGAAATGAACCAAATAAGGGCTTACTGCATAATCCCGGCAACGACTGATTACATCTCGGAGGCTCCAGTTGATTGCGTTGCAACGCAGAGCTAATGGTATAGCGATTTTGCTTCCGGTTTTCTCTTGCTCAACGTGTAGATGATCGTCCCAGATGTCCGAGAATTTCATACGGGATATATCACCTAGTCGCTGTCCTGTTACTATGGCTAAAAGCATGGCGTTCCCCATGTATTTGTGATTTTCATCGGCTATATCAAAAATCTTTTGCCATTCCTCAAGAGTGAGGCGCTGGCGAGTGATCTTTCTACGAGGTTGTTTAGTTGCTAGTGCAGGGTTATAACCAGGAGGTACTTCTCCCGCATGCTGAGCTTCTTTAAAAACATCTATTAGGACAGAGCGAATGACCTGAGCCATTCTGGGTTGTCCCTCCGCTAAATATTCATCAAGAATTTGCGCAACATCTCGAACATTGACAGCGGATATTAATTTCATTCCTACCCGTTCCTTAAGCAGAGATACTGGTTTTGCTTTTTGTTTGATAGTGTTTTCTTTAATATCTCCGGACTTCAATCTTTCCTGCTGAATCTTCCAGTAACGTTCAAGCCAGGTGTTAGTTGATATTGATTTTCCTGAGCTGGTGGAAATTCTGTCAGTGATTGCCATTATCTGGCGGGTTTGTTGTTCCGCCAGTCTTTTATTTGCTTCAATAGCTATTGCCGTGGCCTCTGCTTCGTCTGTTCCTAGACTATGAAACTTACCAGTTATCGGGTGCTTATAACGCCAGTATACTTTATTAACCTTTCTGCTGAAGAGCGGGTATAAATTTGGAATAGATATATTATTTTTACGTGGTCTGGCAGCCATCGTTCAAAATCCTCTGCAAAAGAACAGGGTCGCTTTTCTTTACTACAGGAGTGGTCAATGTACCGACCAACTCAGCATCCTCCCTGACGCGCCAGAATCGACCTTCTTTTTTGGCTGGGGGAGAAAACATATTCTGTTTAGCATAATTCCTGAGAGTGGAAACACTTGGAGGATTGCTTCTGTATTTCTCGTTTGCCCACTCTTCAAGGGTTAACATCTGGAGCATATGTTTTACCTCATCATGGCCCATTGCTGGGCCAGTATCTGAAAATACAAAATCAGTTTTGCATCAATTTTTGCAGCACCTGATTGCCGGCAATTATTCGCTGCCAGATCGCTGATACATAGCGGGCCTGATGAATAGCATCAGCGAGGGCATTGTGACGAGACCCTTCAAACGGGATCGTTGTTTTGGGGTCGAAGCTAATGGCTTGGCCGAGCTCTACTATTGTTCGTACGTCCCGATCGTTCCAGTATTCCCACGGATAATCTTCAGCAATGCAATCGTAAGAAGAACGCAGAATAGAGTTGTCGAATGACGCACCGTTACCCCATACCTGCGCCTTTTTGCTCCCACCAGCGACATTATCAGAAACAAATTCTCTGAACTGGAGTAATGCATCCTGCAACGGGATAGCATCATCATTTACGATCGCAGAGCGTGCTTCGGAGGACTGCTTAAGCCACCAGATAACAGTAGATGGATCGATTACGGCGCCCCAGTTCACGGAGGATTCAAGGCATACGACTTTATAGAAACTTTCTCCAATAGAGCCGGTTGCCGGGTCAAAAACAACCGCACCAATAGCGACGATAGGGGCGTTATGTTTTTTACCCATGGTTTCCAGATCAACCATAACGTGAACATAATCAATTGGCTGATCTTCCTCCTTATTATGATGACCGGATTCAATATCTACAGAATCCGTTTGATGAACAACTTCATCTGTTTTTTCTTTTTGGTTAACCTTGCCCGTAACGTCAACAAGACCTTCAATGGAAAATACTCCGTCCCCAATTTTTGAAACTTCAGGCTGCCTGGTCTTGGTAAGGTCTTCGGTTACCCACTTCGGATCCGTAGGGTCGCTAACCCCTTCAACATATTCGCCGCGCTCGGCGGCCAGAACCTGATTAGCGTCCGGACGTTGCTTTTGAGCCTCTTTTACCAGTTCGGCACCAACTGCTTTAATGTCGGAGGAGAGTGTTTCCAGTTTTGCGCTGCTATCCTCTCCGGCGATTACTTGGTTTGTTGCATCCAGAGTGACTGCAGCAGATGGAATATGTCCCGCCTTGGTAAGCGTCTCAGCGCTCGGGGTATCATGCTTATATTCAGTCAGATTCGCGTTGATGTAGCCACGCAACCGATCTGGAAAAGGAGTTATTCCACTGGATGCTTCCCTGATCAGTGCAAAAATCGCTGCACGGGAATAATCAAGGATGCCTGGTGTGCTCCGTAATGCTGCAGACCATTCTTTAAATGGACTTTCTTTCTTCTGTACTATTTCCTTCGCGCGGCGGTGGACTGATGCCGGAAAATTATAGATGTCAAAATCCATAGGCATCGTTGCAAGAGCGATCTCTATATCCAGAGTATCCAGCGAATGCTGATAATCCGGATTGCGGTCAGTTTTGTTACCGCCGCCAGCATTGGCGCCGGCATCGGTTTTGTTTATTGAGGTGATATAGTTTCCAGCAGCCCATTCCTTTGTAAGGATCCCGCGGTCAATGTGCGACGTTTCAAGCCACAATTTGGCGAACTGAATTTGCTTGCCGAGCTCATGGCGTTTCCCCACAGGAAATACGCTCTTAAATGCACTGGTAAATTTCCACAGGCCAGGCATATCATATTTTTTAAGCTCCGGAATATTTTCTGCCGTCAGCAGTAGATTCTGCACACCGTGATTATCCGTATCCATTTCCATCGCTGAAAGGCGGTTACGATGAGGAATGCTAATGTGATACACGTGACGCTCGTCGGCCATATACTGGGCAAGCAGCTGCGTGCGGAATGACATTTCCGCCAGGTTGAAGAGTGCTTCTTCATTGTTCGAATAGTCCTCTTCATCGCTATTTGCAGGAGAGATATCGTTTTCTGGTTTACTGGAGGGCTGTGGTTCAGCAGCCGCTGGCGCAACGATTTTTTGCCATGTCAGCCCGTCTTCACCACCAAGCTCGTAGCGATCGCACCAGGTGTCATCCAGTACACCTTCTTCCGGTAAGTCATCAACGATGAGCCAGTTGGTGCGGATCGGCAGCTGATGGCTGGCGCCGCGGCCAACGTTAATTTCAGCGTCTTCCAGGATGTCCAGGATTTTGCGCTCGGCGCGAGAATCGGATTTAGCAGAGAACCAGCAGAAGAGACTTTTCGCTTCGTTTGCTTTTGCCTTCGCTTTAATGAGATACGGGTAGTTGTTCATTGCGTTTGGGCTCCTTTGGATTGTAAGATACCCGGCAGCTGATGGCAGCCGCCCTGGTGGTCATTGGTCAAAACTCGATTCCGGAAAGCTTTGGTCGGCTGACCGGGTACTTAACCCGCCTTGCGCGGGTTTTGTGCTTTATGGGGCTGGCGAATCGCCCCGCAGCAGCTGTGATACGCGAACGTCGTCAAGCGCTCGCAGGATAGGCTCAAAAGTTTTATGGGCTGGCAGTTTAGATACCGCAGTGATCACTTCTGTAACGGTGATGTCATCGCCGCGGGGGCTATAACCACCACCTGGGCCACGCTGTGAAATTACCAGGTTACCCGCCCGCAGCTTTTTGAAGATCTGCTCAAGGTATGAAGTAGACAGCTTTGACTCTTTACTGATGGCCGTCAGTGAAACGGGCGAGCCGTCATAGAGCTTATTCAAAGTGGCGGCGGCCTGGACAGATGCCAGAACGCGTTTCATTCCAAATTCCATAATCACTTCTCCGGCCGTAACGGCCATTGGTCAAAACTCGATTCAAAAACTCACTACAGGCTGTTGGTCGTCAGCCATGTTTTGTGCATTTCGGTAGGGGAGGCACTGGCCCTGTACTTTTTGTTCATCGGCGTTGCTGTTGCAACTGGCCTCTGATGGATAAACACCGATCAGAACATCAGAGCATTCACCAGTGAGAGCACAAACGCTGATGACAAGGGCAAACAGGGTATTCATGCCTCAGCCTCAGGGTTTCCTTTCTGCGCCAGCAAGTAACACAGCTGGCGTAGTCTCACCTCGAACCAGTTCAGGCGGGTCGCCTGGTTCCCGGTAGGTACTCGGGCAAAATCCTTCATAGTTATCTCCAGTTAACTCAGTATTAGGATGTGGTTTTGCAATGCGGCGCCGGGTGCCTCCCGGTGACGGCAGCCAGTTAACAACTACCGCCGACAACTTTTTCCCCACAATGTGTGAATAACCGCCATGTTTACTTTTTTAACTGTGTCGCGTGCGCATAGCCGCATTCACCGCATTGCAAACCCTGATTTTTTATTTTCACTACTTCGACGCGCTTCGTCGGTGGTGTCGTGACGCTGATCTTCACGATTGAGCTTTTTCACCCTGCAATTCACCACCACGTAGCGCGCAGGATTTCCATTACATTTCAGAAGAGGCGCAGTCTGCCGGCTTACCTGAAAGCGCCGCGGTAAACTCGCTGAAACTCAGCGCCTCCTCACCTTCAGAGAGGCTTTCAAAATAGTCTTCATATGCTTTATCCATACTCATTTCCTTCCCTTAAGGCCGGGCAGCCGAACGTTGAACCTGCTGCGATTGATATTGCTGTCATCTCATCCGGTGTTTCGTATGCCGCCGGCAGCTACTTCGTGGGCTTCCTGCCTCGATGACGTCATAGGACGGAGATAGTATTATCGATATAAACTACAGCTGTCAATTAAAACTGATGATTTAAATTTCAGAATTGGATGTGAGGTGGGGAGCAGGCACAAAAAAACCGCCCGAAGGCGGCGCTTATGATGGGGCGGGTAAGGCTGTTCTAGTCTTTCTTTCGTTTCATTAAATATTCGTTCATGAAAGCATCGAGTTCTTCCAGCCTTAACTGCATTAACCCGACGAATCGTTCTTGCTCCACTTGAGGAAGCTGATCGTAAATTTCTATGAGCTTTTTGGTCTCCGGGGTAAGGACATAGATATCTTCCGATCTTGGCGGCTGCAGCGTCTCTTCGTCTTCATCTGTCATGAAAAACCAATACAAAGGTTTTCCTGTTATATCAGGAAGTTGCTCAAGCATTTCTTTCCTGGGAAGGATTCCAGCCTGACACCAGCCATTCACTGATTGGGATGTCGCACCGATCCTCCGCCCCAGTTCTGATTGAGACATTCCTATCTCATCTAAGACTCGTTGCAGTCGAACACCAAAGTTCATCTTCATCCACCCAAACAAACACATGAGAAAGATTATACAGATTTTTTCTTCAGGCCTTATATCGAATGATTTGACACTATCGAAATAAACTGATTAAACTGTAATTCAAATTTACAGTTCTTAGTGGAGCAGCGCATGAAGCCATCACTTCAAAAAAAATTACTTGCCGTGTGTAGCCAATCGGAAATCGGACGGCGGCTTAATCGGCGAGCACAAACAGTAAATGGTTGGTTCAAACATAAAGTTCCCGGCGAGTTGGTTCTGAAAGTCAGTAAGGCATTGGAGTGGAAAGTTACTCCGCATGAACTCAGACCAGATCTCTACCCAAACCCAACGGATGGATTACCGAAGGAGTAAGTATGCAAACCATCTCTTTTAAAAATCATAACCCGGTAATGGGCCTGCAACTGAACTCAGAAAATCAGTTTTCCGGTCTACGCCGGGCTCGGATGAAGAGTAGAGCAATTTTTGCTGCCGTTCAGGAATGGGAGTCGACTTTACCTGGACGTGCACAGGACCACATCGCGCAGCTGGTGGATGAGCAATGGAGAAAACAAAACGGTCGCGGAATAAACGTCAATAAACAGAATCTGTACCGCTACCTGAAAAACGAATCCGGATCAGAGAAGTACACCAGCTACGTCATGCAGCTTTCAGGAGCGATCGCTGATGCGATGCCTATTGAGATTGCGCGCAAACACGGATTGAAACGTGGATTGACTGAAAGCGAGCTGGTGGCTCAAGCAATCAAAGAGTGTAGCGAAGCGCACCAGGCAAAATTGCTTGGTGCTCCGTTGCAGAAGTTAGAGCGTGAAATTCGGGAGGCAGCAATTGCACTTTTTAACATGCTTCCTGCAGATGCGGCGGGACCACTTCTGGCGAGCATCAGCGCCGTAGCGCCGCAGTTTTTCTAATCGAGTTTTGACAATGACCACCAGCACCAGCTGGCTAATAAGAGGTTTCAGATGGCCCGCATCAGAACAGTTAAACCTGAATTCTGGACAGATGAGAAGGTGGTGGAATGTTCAATTCCAGCGCGTCTCCTGTTTATCGGGTTGTTCAACTTCGCCAACGACATGGGATGCCTTGAGCGTTCGCCAAAACGGTTGAAGATGCAAATCTTCCCTGCGGACACGCTCGATTGCGAACCACTAATACAGGAACTGATTACTCATGGATTACTCACTGAGTATTCAGTGAATGATGTCTGGTATTTGCAGATTAAAGGTTTCCTTAAGCATCAAAAAATAAACAGGCCTTCAGCTTCAAAAATACCTCTTCCGCCAGAACTCACTGAGGATAGGGCAGGAGAGGAAGAAAAGAGAGTGACTAATCAAGGAGGTCTCAATGAGGACTCAGTGAATCCTCAAGGAGGGCTCACTGACGGAAAAGGAAGGGAAGGGAAGGGAAAAGGATCAAACCCCACTCTCTATGCGCAGGAGAGAAATTTTCCCCAGCAACCTAAGTATCTGCCTGGAGTGGATATTCCGATCGGAAAATTCACCATGCACGACCTTTGGCTGCCGTCACAAGACTGGCCGCGACTGGCTGCTACCTGGGGTATAGCGCTTCCCGAACCGGCATACCTGCCGACAGAGTTGGCAGAGTTCACCGCGTACTGGAAATCCGAGGGGAAAGTGTTCACTCAGATTCAGTGGGAGCAGAAATTTGCCCGCAGCGTGATAAGTGCCAGAGCCAAATCTAAACCACAACCAGCAACCGGAGGTAAAGGCTATGCAGGAATTCAACCAGTTAACACCGCATCCCGGGCAGTTCAGGAAATTCAGGCAGCCAGAGAACGCTGGGAAAAGCAAAACGGACTTGCTGGCGGCGGATACGGCATGGCGGCTATGGACGGTCATGGGGGAAATATTTTCGAACCGGTGGACCCAGAAGAACGGGGCGGCGCCCTCGGATATGTGGATTGCCCAGATTGGATCGATGAGTGAAGCCCAGATTACCCTGGTCTGCAGTCAGTGCATGGAGCGCTGCGCCGCGGGCAGCACATGGCCGCCGGATCTTGCTGAGTTCGTTGCGCTGGTGTCTTCCAGCGGTGCTAACCCGTTCAATCTGACATCTGAAGCTGTAATGGCGGAATACAAGCGCTGGAGGAATGAGTCTTACCGATACTCGGGCAGCGACAAATACCCATGGAAACAGGATGTTCTGTATCACATTTGCATTGAGATGCGCAGAACCGGAGTTGAGAGGAACCTGACTGAGGGGGAGCTGAAAAAACTGGCAGAAAACTTACTCACGAAATGGAGCAAACACCTGGATAACGGGTTTTCGATTCCCCCGATTCGTCGGCAGTTGGCAGCACCGAGGCATGCAGCAGGACCGACACCAGCGCAGATTCTGATGGAAGAGTACAAACGCCGCAAGGCTGCAGGTTTAACCGAGTAAACGAGTTTTGACCATGACCAAACAATCAAAAGCCAAAGTAACCAAAGCACAGATGGTGCTTGCCATCGTTAGCCGGACGCCAGAATGCGTCCTGCAGGATGTCTGCGATGCGCTCGACTTGCAAGCCAGTACAGCAGGTAACTTGCTGCGGCAACTCCATGCCGCGGGAAAACTCCATCGTACCCATAACGGTTGCCAGTATGTCTACCGGGTTGTTGCAGGCGTTGAGGTTCCCGATGTTGCCCTGCCGCAGACTGCAACACCATTATCTGAAGAGGATGTGAAAAAAGTCCAAAACGCACTGTCCCTGGCGAAGACGCTGGAAGACAAAAAGCTGTGGCGCCGGGCTGCGACTGTTTACACATCGATGCTTGGGATGACTACAACAGCAAACGAACTCTGGTTGCTTGCCAAAATGCGTAACCGCTGCCTGCGCAATGCGGCGAGGTGCTGATTATGCCTAAAATGGAATCAACAGCTGCTGGTACGGGATGTCAAAGCTAAGTTTAAATATTTCGGGATGAGGTAAAGCTGAGATGTCCGCTGAGTGCCAGGAGCGGACATTACTGACACAAACACAACCAGCAAATGGATTACCGGGCAGCCGGGGGCGACATTTCCGGGAGACAATCAACTGGAAACATTTTAATGTGACAGTTTATGCAGGTCACAGCGTATATATTACCATATGCCATTGGAAGAATGATGCATGCTACCTTTGAGTGTGGAATAACCAGAAGCCTATTGCGCCGGAGGATGTCTTGCCATGTTGACCGAACTCAGCAGAGATGAAAGTAAAAGACTTGCGGCAATCGACTTGTTGAAAAATCCTGACAAGGGCCGGGATGATGCGTTAAAAAAATATACTCATCTAATATGCCAATTGCTGAACATGCCGATGGGCTTTGTTTCTGTTCTCGATGAAGAAAAGCAATACATCAAATCAGCCCAAAATGTTGCCGTCACGGAAATCAGCCTGAGCGAGGCATTTTGCGTACAGACCCAGGAACAGAGTAAGACATTCATTTGTCATGACACTCATCTGCACCCTACCTTTCGTGACTATCACGCGGTGAAAGAGGCTCCATTCATTCGCTTTTATGCAGGCTGCCCACTTAAAACCCAGGATGGAGTATCCATAGGTACCTTGTGTATCCTCGATACTCAGCCCAGGGAACTTTCAGACGAGCAGCTCGATCTTTTTGAAAAGATTGCAGAACTTATATCGGATTTTCTGGCCTCGTGGCACTCCGTCGGCTACCTCGATATAGTCACGCTATTACCAAACCGGCAGCGACTGCTGAAGGATATAGAGGTTTCAACTGAAGGCGCATTCAGGCTCGTCATTATTGATTGTATTGATATGCCATTAGCCTACGAAATGGCTCGATCACTCGGTATGACTGCCGTAGAAAATCTACTTCGTAATATGGTCGCAGAGCTGCAGGTACGCCTGCCTTTAGAAGGGCCGCTCTACGCCGTGGCAGTTGGACGATTTGCCTTTTTTACCCATAAGGAAAAAACTCGGACATTAGAAGATATCTCTCAAAGCCTTCAGGGGATCCAGGCCAGGCTTACCCCTGAAGTTCCCCTTGATCTGGATATTCACATGGGTGACTCCGGGCTTTGCGATAAATCTCTGACATCGAATGAAATACTGCGCCGTGCAGTCAGCGCATTGCATGAAGGGATAAGTCAGGGGCGCCGGTTTACAGTTTATGATGACGCACTGGATAGCCGTAAGAAGACTGATTTCAGCCTTCTTACTGAAGTTAGACAAGCGCTACAAGAAAACCAGGGCTTATATCTGGTTTATCAGCCGAAAATCTCACTGGTGACAGGGCGTGTGACGGGAGCCGAAGCTTTGCTTAGATGGCAACATCCTAAAAACGGCGAAGTGTTGCCGGGTGTGTTTATTCCTCTGGTCGAAAAGACCAGCCTGATGCGTGAACTCACAGCATGGGTTATCGATCACACTATTGTGCAACTGAGTGCCTGGCAAAGCCGTGGACTTTCTTTACCTGTGTCGATTAATCTGGCTGCCAGTGATTTTTCAAGACCAGATTTCTGCGATGAGCTGGAACAGAAAATGCTGGACGCGCGTCTGGATCCCGCCCTGCTGGGGGGGGAGTGTCTGGAAACCGAGAAGATGCTGGAAAGTCCCGCTGCACTTATCGGCCTGGACATGCTCAAACAACGCGGATTTAAAATATCTCTGGATGATTTTGGTTCCGGATACAGCAACATTAATTACCTGCGACAAATCCCGATGGACATCATCAAGCTTGACCGCTCTATTGTGAGTAAGGTTGCTGACGACAATGCCAGCCGCATCATTGTTCGCAACGTTATCACACTCCTCAAGCAGCTCGACTATATCGTTCTGGCCGAAGGAGTCGAGGATGCCAGGACCGTTGATATTTTAAGAAGGCTGGGCTGCGATGAAGTTCAGGGCTATTTTTTTGCCAAACCGATGACCCCTGATGCTTTTGAAACCTGGTATCACGGCAGAGACGAAGCCTTAAAGTGAACGAGTATTAAGTAAAAACGTATGCTCGCCTGCCCGAAATATATAAACGGAAGGGAGCTGGTCACCCTGACCTGCTCTTCATTGATTATCAGCGGCCGATTTTAGTTCTGCATCCTGGTAATCATTACAAACTCTCACTTACGCTTCTCGCTCTAAGCGGTCTTAGAGACTGTCATGGGCATATTACCAGGCGTAGAAACCCTGCGAAGGTAGGGTTATCCCGCCTTTGCTGTTGAGAAAGGTAGTTTAATTTGCACCCGACATCACTCTCATTGATTAAAGCACGGGGTGGAGATTACTGCGGTCCACAGTTCTGACAAACAGTGAAAGAGAAGGCCTGCGTAAAGAAAAAAGGTGTCGCGATGCGTGATGCAATTACCTTATGACAGACCTTGCGGTGATTTACAGCACCGGGCAGATTCCGGACGCTGCGAGCCCACTCATTCCTACGAAGCCTGATTCTGCTGTACCCCACTCATTCCTACGAAGCCTGATTCTGCTGTACCTCAGGCCATATGATAGCCTGCGCAACAATCAAATCCTGCCCATTAAACGTCGCGGCGGGGGAGCCATACAGTTGATAACCAAGCGCCAGTGCTTCTGAAATCCGATGACAAAATTTAGCGTCATCCTTACCTGTCAGGAGACGATAACGAGGAAGACCATCCGGAGGTTCACGGCCCTTATTTTTTATTTCTGGATTGCTCATGGTAGTGCTCCTCTTCAATTTTAGCCTTTTTGGCTCTCGTTATTCTTATCTTCACAAAACCATAAAAAATCATAATGATCAATCTGGACCATGCGTCCAGGGGAGTACTCCCCTGGACGTCCCATGAGTGCCAGAAGAGGACGTTGTTAATGGCATGATGTATGAACAAATGGAGTGCCGATCATCAATCCCAATATTAACCCATACTTGAAATATTTTCATCACAGGCCTGATAATGGAAGCGTTAACTATACACCCCAGCTAGCCTACGACTTTGGCGAGGCAATTCTTAAAGTTTAAAAGGGCTTTAGGGAAATTTTACTCAGCTAAATAACCGCCATCGATTGGATAAACTCCTCCGGTACAGAATGCTGAATTATCTGACAGTAAAAACAGTATGAAGTCTGCTACTTCTTGCATTTTTGCCATCCTTTTCATAGGGTGGCTATTTGCGAAACTACGTACGATATTTTCTGGGAACTCACTCATTCGTGGGGTTTGGACATAGCCCGGAGCTACTGCATTGATTCGAATGCCTTCACATGCAAACTCTAGCGCTGCGGTTTGGGTTAAACCGATTATGCCATGTTTAGCCACGGTGTAAGGTGCTAACCCAGGAATGCCAACCAGTCCATTTACTGCAGATAAATTAACTATAGAGCCACCAGATTTCATCATCTGAGGTATTTCATATTTTAGGCAGTAAAAAACACCGCTCAATGAAGTTGCAATAACCTTATCCCAGTTTTCAATTGTCTGCTCAGTTATATTTATACCATGTTCACCTGTTAAGCCTGCATTATTTACTGCATAATCAAGTCTGCCGAAATTTTTGATAACATCATCTATCATTTGCCGTACTTGTTCAGGCTGTGACACATCACATCCGATCCCCACGGCTTGTTGTCCCTGTGAAGATAATTGTTTCGCTTTTTGTTTAGCCTGTTCTGACGAACGGGATACAATAACGACCTTAGATCCATGCTTATGTAATTGGTCTGCGACTGCCTCACCTATACCTGTAGTGCTTCCTGTTATGACAGCAACTTTATTCTTGAAATTCATAACCCCCCCTATGAAGTAGAATTGAGTCTTTCAGCTGGGTTAGTATACAAATTAACTGTGACAGTTTTTGTCAGTACTCTTTCTCCTCGCAGATCCCTTCTTTAAGCCTCCATTTTTTCAATAAAACTTCTCTGCTTTCACTATATGTAGAATCCAGTTGCACAATATCTTGAATTCTGTCCGTTCTAAAATGACGAAAATCATTTCTCATTTCACACCATGCAACCAAAAGCCAGCATGACTCCATGTATACCAATCCGATTGGCCATATGATTCGAGAAGAGTAACAATCCTTCTTATCACAATACTTTAGTTTTATTCTCATGCGCTTTTTAATAGCATTGCGAACACCTTCAAAATATATCACATTGTTTTCTGAAGGACCGATCAGATAGGATTGACTCTCAATAAGGTTTTTTAATTCATCAGGAATGACGGCGTGTATTTTGGCAAGTGCACTCTTTGCGGTAATTTTGAAATCACGGTCAGTATTATGAGATACCCAATTTAACCCAAGTGTAATGGCATTGATTTCTTCATGAGAAAGGTTTAAGGGCGGCAAATGAAAGTCAGACTTAACGATGTAACCAATTCCAGCACCACCTTCAATGCTTACTCCTTGATACTGCAGCGTTTTTATATCTCTGTAAAGGGATCGCACACTTATTCCCAGTCTTTCTGAGAGGGTGGATGCAGTGATCGGATATCTTTGTGCCCTTAATATCTGTAGTAGTTCGAGAAGTCTTTCTGTTCTAGTCATGTTGATAAATCCATCTTGATCTTGTGACGATTTCTTAAATCATCCATTAGATAAGCATCTTAGTACAGAGCGAGTGTACCGGACTAAGTTGAACAGCTACCGATGATTACTACAGCGCTATGTTCGTAATGCATACATAAGCGGTGATCATGAGTGTAAAGGTCCGCAGTTCGCTCGAAGCAGACCTTCATCCCATTCAGATTGTCCGCTCTGTGCCAAGAGCGGAATCTGGGACGCCAGAGGTAGCAACGTTTCTTATCAAAGGTGTTGATCACCACAAAAATGACGGTATCCCTGTGATAGCGGATTTCGTCCTTTGTGGAGAAAAGATCAATCTAAACATGAGCATGGGTTAGCGAAAAGTGGCATTAAACGCTTGAACATTTCACCTAACAAGTATACTGTTTATTTATACAGTACTTGCGTGAGGAGCTAGTTATGAAAGTGGAAATCACAATTGATCGCCAAAAAATATTGCCGGATGGCGCTGTGCCTGCTCTGGAGAAGGAGCTACTGCGGCGATTGGATCAAAACTTTAATAACTGCAGTCTTGTGATTCGTCGGGCCAGCTCTGATGGGTTAACCGTGCTTCGTGGAATGGACGGAGTTAAAAAACGTGTAGAGGAAATCCTGCAGGACACCTGGGGAAGCGCTGATGACTGGTTCTGTTAAGTTGAGGTCCAGTAGCTTGCCTGGTTTATTTTGAGGATTTTGCTGTGAGTAAAAAACAAGAAATGCCGAACACCGGCTATGCAATTATCAGATGCGACGATGGGGTGATCGTTGCTCGTCTGACATCCTTTCCTGTGTGTGAGCGCGCTTTGATGTACCGGCGCGGCGACACTGTTTCGTTTATGCCTCTGCAGCCGGATGAGATCGTGGGGACTCTCTCTCTTTTTTCACAGATGATTGAAAAGGCTAGGTCTGGAGTTGGTTACCAGGTTCCCCCGGGTTCTGTTACACTCCCGTCATAGGCCTGAACAACCTATACCTGCTGCGTCACGGAGAGAAACCATGACGCAAACCCCCGAAGTATCAAAATCCCATCAGACTGGTGCTCCTTCATCGAGCGCCGGTTTGATTTCGTCTTCAAAACTAACTTTTCGACAGCAGGAAGTTTTTGACCTGCTGGTGGCCTACATCAATCAGCATGGCTACCCACCTACGCTATCTGAACTGGCCGATATGCTCGGCGTTAGCTCGTCTAATGCTGTCCTGTTGCATCTGCGTGCGTTAGAGAGAAAAAATTTTATAAAACTCTCTCGCCGTGTCTCCAGAGGAATTTCCATCGTCGGGCGAAAGGAGCCGGTGTTCGCCGTGCAGCTGCTGCAGGAAATTATCGCTGAAGAACCCGGTGCGCGTGAAAGAGCGATTGAGTTTTTGCGACTGTTCGGTGATCAGCCATGAAGAAAAGTTGGTTTTTACACGAGCAACTTTCAGAGGCTGAGGCTACAGAGCTGGTGGAGCGATACCGTAAAAATAACTGTGTGGTTGAGAAGAGCTTATCCAGAGACTTTGCATCGTGGGAGATCCGCGTGCTGTTGCCGGAATCGAAGAAGCCGCCACGGATTGACAGGACCTACATACAGAAGATGTGGAGGGACTGATGCGAGCTTTGCTTAACGTGGATATTGCACGCCATCTTGGAATTGTGCTGCTTAAGCCAGGTAGTGAATTAATGCCGTTATTCGGTGCCGGCCGAGTTCTTGTTGAAATACCGCCGGCAAGCATGAAAAAGATACCCAGTGGACGTCTTCCTGATGCCCAGCAGCCGTTGCGGGATGATATGGGGATCAGACCTTTTTTCATGAAGAAGGCAGTTATCACTGCAGCAGGTGGGGTTAGTGCCCTCGAGTCATGGTTGCGTAGGCAGGTTAAAAACTGTCAGTGGACACATTCCGATTACCATCACCATGAGCTTGTCCCATTTCGCCATTCGACGGGTGTAATAATCGCATGCTGGCACTGTGATAATGAGCTGAAAAACCAAACAGAACAAATCCTCGATCAACTGGCAGGTGTTAATAACGCTGACTGGATAATCGACACTGTCCGCATCGCGCTTGGGCTGGACGCTCAGCGATCACTGTCACTGGCGGAGCTATGCTGGTGGGCGGTAGGCGCCGGGATTGGCGATGAAATTACAGAAGAAATGGCGCGCCGATCCCTGCGTATTAAAGACGATGGGATTAAATCGGTTTACAGGGAGAGTGAGATTGTTCCGTCGGTACCGGCCACCAGCATTCTTTCTCCCCGTCTCGAAAAAGCAATCAGGCCAACGGCAAAAACAACGCCGGGCAAACCTCTGGTTCCTGTGAACGTCGATCCTGTTGCACCGGCGACACTATTCGCGAGACCTAAGCGGAGCCGATGGTTATCAGCTGACTTTATCTCATGGGTTAAAAAACAGCCGTGTATGTGCTGTGGGCAGCCTGCAGATGATGCACATCATCTTATTGGCTGGGGGCAGGGCGGCGTAGGCACCAAGGCCCACGATATTTTTACGATCCCATTATGCCGCAAGCACCACCGCGCTTTGCACCATGACCCTGCCGCTTTTGAGCGTGAATACGGCACCCAGCCGGTATTAATTATTAAATTGCTGGACCGGGCATACGCGCTCGGCGTTCTGGCGTAGTAAGGAGAGGAACCGAATGACACCACGTCAACGCCGTCTACACCGTGCAGGATTAGAAACTGTGGCCGCCGCCCCGCGCAAAAGCTGGCTGGGCCGATTCACTCCCCTTAATGGCATTCAGTCCGCTTGGATAAAATCGCTGCTTACTGTATGGGGAGAAGGTATGAGAGGAGGTGCGGCCCCGCGCAAACCATCAGGACATTCATGCTGGCGAGGTATGAAGGGTGATCACTGGTCAGATAGAGCATTAGAGCGCTTTACGGCAGCAATCGAGCAGGCAAGGAGTGAAGGCTATCGCGGGCGGCAGGCACTAAGCAGGGCGCATGCCATTTTGTGGCCAAAACCTCCAACTGTCGCCATTGACGCTGCGATCACTGAGGATGATGTTGAATTTGTTGAACGATGTGTACTGGCGATATTTGAAACGGGTGATCCTGTTTATCTCGTTGGCGTTAACTATTACACCACCCGCAAAAAAATCTCAGACATAACACGGGAAATACAGCTGGTGGCTCCATGGTTAACAGACAGTGAGGCCCGGAAAAGAGTGCGCTGGTGCCTTGAAATATTCAGAGCAAAAGCTTTCCTTTCTGTTCATAAGGCGATTCATGCGGATTAGCAAAAAGTGCTATGTTGCCTTTTTGGTATTGAAAATGGGCCAGAAAGTTAGATAATTCCTTCATGCTTGGCAGAGCTGCGCCACTCGGCAGCGACAAAAAGCGACAATCTGAATATAACGAAAACCCCGCCCGTGCGGGGTTTTTGCTTTCCGGCGATACGACAGGGGTATTCGCGAGATGCGCTGCATCAATACCCCTGTCATATCGTCGTATTGCATACGCAATCTCACATGCTTCAGCATTCACTGAGGATTTTTAGTGATTTTTTTGAAGATCTCTAGGGCTTCGGTTGTTAACTGATCATGTTCGCTAAAGTAACTGTCACATGCTGCCTGCTTTTGAGCAGGGGATAGATTAGGGTTGCTTGTTAATTCAGCAGTTTTAGCTGCTATTTCTGCCAAACGTTCAAAAATCTCTGAAATTCTTTGGTTATCAGTAGATAGCATTTTACTTACCTCGTATTTACCTGATATCAGTGAGTGCTACATTGAGTCAGGGCTTCGCAATAGCTTTAAGTATTAGAATGCATACAATTTAAGTGGGCGTTGTTGGCTTATATTATGGCAGAGGCGCTGGCGGTATGGTCAGATATTGACACTTTGAATGTTTGCATCATAAATTATCGAGGTGGTGAATCCCCCTATGCGGAGGGGCGACCAGTCAGTTACAGAAACCTGTAAATGCAGCGCGGGCCATGCCGACTGGGGCATGCTCACCGGGAGGCACCCGGCACCACACTAATGCCTTAACATAGTGACTGTAATGACAAAAGCCTTGCTCTTTTTGTCTGTCAGGCTATGGTTAACGAACGTAACGGTAAAAAAAGAAGGCTTTCCTGGTAAATCGGTAGCTCGGACTATTAGGTGCACCTTCCTTTCGTTACAGCCTTGGTTGCCAACTTTCTTCCCGCTTCTCTAAGCGGGTTTTTTTTGTTCCTAATCTAGCCTAAGCACTACTTGGGCTTTTCACATCAGTAATCAGGTCATGGTAATTGGATTACAGCGTGCTGTACTTCACGTTTAATCTCATACGCGCAAGATTCGCACCAGACTGCGGTTTTAGCTCAACAGCTTGAGCGCTTTAACGGTAAATTGAACATCACAAGCGAGAGCACTTATAGATTAAGGCAGTTCTTTGTTCCCAAAGGTGGTAGCAAAAAAACAGGGGGAATGTTTACGTATCACTACCCCTGCTTCTTGAAAAGTGGATAACCGTTTATATCTTTTTTTGAAAGTTTTTTTATATCCGCGTCTTTCTTTGATGTAAGACATCAGTGAACCCACTGCAACTAAAAGAAGAACAACAGCTAACGCTAGCATCATTATGGTTGTCATGTGAGCTTATCCTCTGAAAGACTATGGATATTGTGGTTCGCGTGAGGCGTAGTGTGCGAGTTAAGTGAGAAAATTCCTAACAGTATTTTTTTCTTAATTTGATAACAGATATGAAAATTTATTGTTGTTTTTGTAATGATTAAATATGCAGTGATTAATTATTGCCCGCTAGGTTATACAGTTTCCGAAAGATGTATTTTACTGGTTACATTGAATTGACCAGGCGCATATCGTGTAGCTAATGTGGGTGTGTGGTGAATCCCCCTGTGCGGTGGGGCGACCAGTCAATTTTTTCTTTGAGCACACACGCGGGTCTGTTGACTGGGGCAGACTTACCGGGAGGCACCCGGCACCACACATACTGCATAACCCCCTAAAGGCCTTCCATTGCGGCAGGCCTTTTATCTTGCCGATGCCAGAACGTTAATTTTCTGCCAGTAAGCCGAGACCCGTCTAACAGGTATTCATCGGCCGCATTGCCTAATGGGCTTACTTCTCTAATCTATACGAGCGCAGCAGTGGATGCATTACCAGAGATTATGATGATGTAAAGCCTAAGCGGTGGGAAGTTTGTCTTGAGTGAAAATCTTACTACAGTGAGGGCACATCAGCGCAGAGCCTTTCTGGACTCGGGTGTAACTATGTTCTGATTGGTTGGTGCAGCTAGGGCAGGTACATTTGATGAGGTAGTTGCGATTGTTTTTTGAGTTTTTGCGTTGTTGCATATGATATTTCCTAATGAATGGTCCGCAACAATACACTATCCCCGGGCACATAGCTCGCGTTGAATTATCTAGCCACCTATTCAGGGTGGTTTTTTCATTTTCAGGTACCTGGAATCATCATTGATAAGATTTCCTCCTGCCGGTCCTGAACCTTATCAAACACAAGCACCCCGTTAACCCGGAGGTGGAGTATGTATCGAATGGACAAGCTAACAACAGGTATTGCCTACGGAACGTCCGCAGGTAACGCGGGGTTCTGGATGTTGCAATTGCTCGACAAAGTATCCCCATCCCAGTGGGCCGCTATTGGTGTTCTGGGAAGTCTGGTATTTGGCTTGCTGACATACCTGACGAATCTGTACTTCAAAATTAAAGAAGACCGGCGAAAAGCTGCTCGAGGTGAATAATGTCTCCGACACTACGTAAAACTGTTCTTGCGGCGGTGGGCGGCGGGGCCCTGGCGATTGCCTCTGCACTCATCACTGGCCCGATGGGTAATGATGGGCTTGAGGGAGTGCGATACTCCCCTTATCAGGATGTGGTAGGTGTCTGGACGGTTTGCTACGGCCACGCAGGTAAAGACATCATGCTCGGCAAAACCTATACCGAGGCAGAGTGTCGGGCGCTACTAAATAAAGACCTGAATACCGTCGCCTGGCAGATCAACCCTTACATCAAAAAACCGATCCCAGAAACAATGCGTGGGGCTCTGTACTCATTCGCCTATAACGTCGGAGCCGGGAACTTCCAGACCTCTACTCTGCTTCGCAAAATCAACCAGGGTGACCAGAAAGGTGCGTGTGATCAGCTGCGCCGCTGGACCTATGCCAAAGGTAAGCAGTGGAAAGGACTTATTACCCGGAGGGAAATTGAGCGTGAAGTGTGTTTATGGGAGCAAAGATGAGTCGCTTAACCGCCGTTATCATCGCAATAGCAATCCTGCTAATGTCCTGTGCCATTTCATGGCGTATGGGATGGAGTTCCCACGCTGATCACATCAATGCTCAGGCTGCGAAGAAGAGAGAGAAGGCCGAGAATGCCATTAAGCCTGTAGAGGAAAAGGCCGCGACTGCTAACGAAGCGGGTAAGGTCATCTACAAAACAATAACCCGCGACGTGGTGAAATATGTTCAGTCTCCGAATCGTACTGTGTGTAGGTTTGATGATGCTGCTGTGCAGTTGCGTCAGCGCGCCATCGATGCTGCCAACTCCATCCCCGGATTTGATGAGTCCGCCGTGCAAAGCAAGTGACGCAGGGAATGACAGCGATGAAGATTTACAGTCTGATGTAGAAACCGCTCAATGCCTGCGCCAGCTCCGTTTGGATAAGTATCGCTGGCAGGCGTACTATCGGGCGGTGAGTAAGTAACAGGCATAGCACATGAAATAAGTGGCCTTAAGTGAACAAAAAATCTGAAAACAAGACATTCAAGCTTTCAGCATCGAAATGTTTGTATCTAATTCAGGGGATGTCATGCACTATAGGATCTCAAACCACTCTTAACTAAGTAGCCACTCATGACAGTAAACTTACTACCACAACTACCATGCGGTTATCGTTACGGCATTGAGCGCTCGATCCGGCCCCAGACTGGTGCGGAATTTTTTCCGCCACAAGGGTGTGTTATCAAATCTGTTAACTTTGGGGATGGTGTGGTTATTTGTGTGCCCATCCAATGGTACATTAAACAATTAGATTTATGGGTCACTGTCTAAGGAACCATCGAATAATATGTTAGTTACTGGTGACTAACGGATCATTGCGCTAAAAAAATAAGCACAGACGTCTGTTGTTCTGGTTAATGTTCTTGAGAATCGCGAATTACTAGTCTAATAAGCTATTCATCCATTTAAATGATATCGATGGCTGAAATGAAGCTATCCTCACGTTACCACTGCCAGCCAACACCGAAACGGCAGAGGTCATTTAGCAAGCAGAAAATCTCTCCCGGGTGGCTCCTGAGAGATTTTAGGTTTCTAACTGTTACTAACCAAAGGTCGCATACCTATGCGGCCTTTTTTTAGTCGGTTTAATGGTTTGAGGACATCCTGGACGAAAATATTTGATAAAACCAATCAGGGGAAACAGGAATGCCCTGTGAGCGGATTTACGAATCGGTGCGAAAGTCTATCCCCTCTAAGGGATAAAAAAACGATATCCCTTTTAAGAGATAATGAGGAGAAGCAACTTGAAAACGTTGAAAGTCACTATTACAAACCTTCAACAGATTAATGATGGCATTGTCTGTGGGGTCAAAGTCAGATTTAAAGTCATTCAGTCTGGTTGCGTGCTGGTCGAGAAGGTTATATCAGGCAAGGCTACCGCTCCGTTTACCTTATCTTATGATGTCAATGCGAATGATGAATCTCTGGTGGTGGAACATGATCGCCCAGACCTGCAGGAGCTTGTAGTCTCAGCGGCAATTTCCTCTGCAGAGTGTTATAAACCGGATAATACCCTGACCTCTGTCAGTGCTTGGAGCATTCAAACGCAGGGTAAGATATACGCTTCAGGTATGCAGCCAAACATTGATGAGGTATTCAAACGGTTAGATGCTGCTGAGGCACTACTACACTTTATGGACTGTAAGATTGCGGAACTACAATTAAGATATCGAAATAAATAATAGATCGGCAGACAGCCTGTAACCGTCTGCCATAGCTATTAAGGTCGGTTATGGATATGTTGGATTTGCTTTAGCATCTCCAAGTTTTTCTGGTTGTATTCATCATCAATCTGCGAAAGTTGATGTATTACGACACCCTTCATATCCTGATCAAGGCAAACAAACATAGTTGCCAGAAGACCTTTGAGAGCTCTTATTTCTTTTGCTGCAGACTCCAGAGTTGAGCAATCCACCTCGATGTTATATTTAATTTCTTCTTCCATTTTAAAGTTCCTTAAGCAGAGCTAATCAGCCATTCCTCTGCAAGTACAATATTTAACTGTGTCTCACCACAGATAGGCTGAGCCGCAACCTTACACTCTGAGCTTTCACAGTAACACCCTGATATTTAACCAGTAGCCTCGCATCTGCGGGGCTTTTTTATTCGCAAAAGGTAACGCGATGAAGAACTTAAAAATTGCATACGTAGACGAGAAGCTGGTGGCGATTGAGTGTGACGGATTGTCATGCTCATCGCTGCCCGTTTCAGAGTTTCCCATCGACAGTGCCGCTTTAACTCTTCTCCCTCAACTCATGCTCGAGGATGTTTATGCCGCCACGAGCTAAACGACCTTGCCGGCACAGAGGATGCACGGCTGTGACCAATGATGTCGGAGGATACTGTGAGATGCATAGGCAGCAACACGCTGGTGATGGCTGGCGTAACTATCAGCCCGGAAAAACTCGGCAGGAACGTGGTTATGGTCGACCGTGGGAAATTAAACGGGCCCGTATCATGAAGAGGGATAAATACCTTTGTCAGAACTGCAGGCGAGACGGTATTGCCACGAAAGCCTCAAGTGTCGACCACATCATTCCTAAAGCTCATGGCGGTACCGATGATGACTTTAATCTGGAGTCATTGTGCTGGACCTGCCACAGCAAGAAAACAGCAACAGAGAGAAGGGGCCTCCAGGCGCATTAACTCGCTGGGAGTATGCGAGTTCAATATGAAAGGCGAAACGCGCCGGAGGCGTGGCTTTATCGCCCAGCAGGCTGAAAAAGTTGACGACTTGTATACCTTCCCCGGCATCGAGCAGGAGATCGATGGTGAAAAATTCAGGGTGATGAATGTGGATTACACGGCAATCATTGCCGATTTGGTGACCGTGGTACAGGATTTGATTAGGCGAGTTGACGCACTAGAAAGTTGAGGAACATAAAAAATCCCCCGGAGGCACTTGCCGGGGGCAACTGAAACGACATTAATTGCTGTGTACATCACAGAACAATTTGCAGTAAACGATAAGTAAGTTCAAGTAAAGTTTTACTGGTCAGATGTTGTGTTATTTTTTAATAGCCTACCAAAATTAATAATGCAGTAGCTCTAAACTCCACTGGAAATTCATTTTTAAGAATATAACCCTAAAGTATTACTAAGTATCAGATATAAATCGTGTGGATGGATTCAAAGAAATGGATACCAAATGTTATTATTGATACGTTTATCATTAATTGAAGTGCAATCTTGTAATTTTCACATCCGTGTTATAACTTTGTAATGCAGGGCGGTTTTATCTTGTTATTTAGTGGGTTAAAGTGATGGCGGCTCTTAGTGATTTATAATAGGCTTTCTATGTTAACAAATTTCCCCGATGAAAAATACATATCTGATAGAAATTCATCGTTCATTAAGCGAGTATATTTTTTACGTCAGATTGGTGTCGTTCTTTGCTTTCTTCCTATATATTCAGTCCTCCAGGAACAGTCACATCAAAAAATAACAACAGCCTTGTTAATTCTGAATGCACTCATCTGGCCATCGGTTGCTTATCTTGCAAGCATGATGTCGAAGGATATGCTGAGTACTGAAAAGAAGAATATGATACTTGATTCATTCTGGGCTGGAATCTGGATAGCCGTAATGCAAGTTAGTCCAATTCCATCATTATTCATAATCTCAGTTCAAATAGCTGATCGCTATGCTGCTGGTGGATGGAAAATTTTAAAACCAGCATTAATGTGGATGATGATTAGTTTCCTGACAGTTTGGTTAGTAAATGATTTCAGATATACGATAGAATTCAGTACCCGAACGGTATTGCTTTCTTTACCCTTGGCGACCTGTTATCCCATAGTACTGAGTATTGTTTCAAGGCACTTATCTATAAAGTTGAGGAAAAGAAGGGAGTTACTGGAAAAACAGGCTCTGATGGATCCTGGCTTAGATCTACCAAATCGCCGTTTTTTTGAGCAAAAAATGGAAAGTGCTTTTCGTGCAACGCGTAAAAAGAGAATTCATTCTTATCTTATGCTCATTGATGTTGATAATTTTAAAAAAATTAATGATACCTATGGCCATGAAGTAGGTGATGCGGTGTTATCTCGTATATCAACAATATTACGAGAGTGTGCTGGCGAGAAGGACGTACCAGCAAGATTTGGTGGCGATGAGTTGGCTATTATTGTTAATAATAGTAATAGCAAGCTTGTTATAGCTATGGTTCATATAATTCAGAATAAAATTAAAGATCTTTCATTACCTTCTCACAACGATATTTACTGTACTGTCAGTATCGGTATTTCTTGTGCAGAAAATAAAGAATCAATCATCGAGTGGATCAAAGAGGCTGATGAAATGCTATATGAAGTTAAACGTAACGGGAAGAATGGATATTGCATGCCGAATAATTGAAGATGAAATGATTTCTTTTCTCATGATTTTATACATATAAATTTTTAAGATGGTTTATTATCGGCATTGCCAATACGGATAAATTTCCTCGGAACCACAGACCCCTCTCAACTAACGTTTGATACATGCCACTAATGTATTGTCATTCCATAACAATATGATTTTATTCAAATTTATATTGAAATCATGTTTCTTTTATTTCCCTTTTAAGTCATTTGATTTGAATAATCGATCGATTTAAGAAATGTGATAGGTTTCGTCTATTGTTCGATCGTTATCGATCATTTTAAACTATTTTCCTTTGATTTCTAAATATGACACGATTAGGATTATTCCTAGTTCCGGTGTTTTTTTAATGATAAAGAACAATATGGAAATAGATTCCTGTAGATTTGTTTTAGAACCATCTTTTAAAAAAGATGGTTCTATTCATTCTTGGGAAATTCTCACGAAAAATGTTAAAAAAAAGGACTGCAATGATTACCTTGCTAATGAAAGTGGTTTTTGTTTCACTTCATTAAGCGATAAAGAAAAAATCGATGTTTTTAAGAAACAGATATTGACAATTGAAAAGCTTGATGCATCAGAATTGAAGTTCAAGCCAGTTTCGTTGAATGTTGACAGTCTTATTAGCGATTGTATTTTGAACGATAAATATATTGGTGATTACTTAAAAAACCAAAAAAACATTGCTTTTGAGATTAACGAGCATTTTCATGAATTCAATACTAAATGCTGTATGGTTGACTTAAAGTGTCTTTCAAAATTGTGTCCAGTATGGCTGGATGATTTTGGGAGTGGCTTAACAAGCTTAACAGTTATAGATATGTTTAATTTTGAATGTATAAAAATTGATAAAGATTACTTCTGGGGAATACAGAGTGAGAGCGAATTCTTTAAAATAATAAATAAAATAAAATCATACTGCAATTTCGTGATTGTTGAGGGAGTTGAGACAATAGAACAAAAAAATAAAGTACATTCTGTTGTTGATTGCGCTTGCCAGGGAAGGTTGTGGATGAGTGATTACTATTATGTTGAGATTTAAAATAAATGACAACAAAAGATGATAAATGTCCATTTTGTGGTGCAATTTTAATTAATGAGGACCACTGCCACAGTTGCCATGCATTTAAGATTAAAGGTTATGTATCAAGAGATGCACGCAAGACAATTAATTTGATATCTATCTGCACATCTTTACTGGTAGCGCTCTTTGGGATCTTGGTTGTGTTTCTGGTGTCTTTCGGCATCGGGACATATATTGCTATCATAGGGTTTTCTCTTATTTTATATTTTATTATGAAAAGGATTCTGCATATAAAAGAAGAAAAAAAAGGGAAGATAGTTTGGAAAAGAGCAATCATTACTTGGTAGGTAGTAATTAAATAATATAATGGCGCTGCTGGTTCTAATGCAAGCCTCGGACTCCGAGGCTTTTTTATTTTCTTTTCAAATCATGAGTTATAAAACCGGAAATATTTAACCCGACTCACAGGGAGTGAGTATTATTGGCTAATAATTCACTATCCAGATGAGCAGAAAGACTCAAAGCCGGTTATCAAAACTGAAAATATACTAATGAATTTCAATAGGTTAGGGCTTAGACTAAAAACATTAACCACTTATCAAAAATGCCTATTTTTCTTTTTAAATCAATAAGTAATGATGTTATTAGTTAACTACTGCTGCGCCACATGCAGTGGTTCGAAGCCGCAGACCTGATCGTCAAAGGCATGGAAGGCGCTATCGCCGCCAAGACCGTGACCTATGACTTCGAACGTCTGATGGAAGGCGCTAAGCTGCTGAAATGTTCAGAGTTTGGCGACGCTATCATCGCGAACATGTAATCCCGTTGGTGGATTAAGTAAAAGCGGGAGTCGATGGGCTCCCGTTTTTTTTGATTTTCAGTCAATGATTCCCCCAGGTGCTCATCGGATCGTGTAGTGACAGATATCCTGCTGCACGACATCAACCAGTTCAATGCTGCCTTTCTAACTTAAGTATTTGCCATGACCGGGTTATGAACTCAGAAAGATATCAGGTTAGGAAATATCTTGGCAGTTTGCCATTGCCAGAAGTGTATATATAGAATCTCTTTTTCTTTAAAAAAACATTCATAGCGAAAAAGAATGCGTTGCATTGGTGAAATTCCCTAAAAATCTTGTTCTTCTAATTTTCTTCAATACAATGAAGAAGTCTTACTTTATCTATACAGACTCTAATTCATACATTAAGGAGAGATACTATGGCAGTCCAAACTTATAAGGAATTAGCAGAAATATATGCTGCTCGCATATCTAAATGCAAAGATGGAGATATGCGAGTGATAGAATTGAATAAAATCTGGATGGAAATTCAGACTTTAACAGTAGGTGGAAACCCTCTTACTGAGCATCAACGGGTTCGTATGCTCGAAGAGCTAAAAAAGTCCCTGACGGACCTGGGGTATGACGATGATGTTATCGCCCTTGAACACTACAGTGGTAGGGAGGATTATGAGGCGTTAGCTAAATCAGGCTCATCCATTAGCAATGATGAAATACTAGCAATGATGAGAATGGTAGCAAAAGGACCGAAACCATGAATCAAGAACAATTAAATATTGTAACGCTTACGCTTTCATGTATAGCTTTGGTGGCTTCTATCTATTCAGCACTTCAATATCGCAATGCAAACGTTATTTCCAAAAGAGCGCTGAAGTTACAGGAAGCTGCTCTCGAAAGTCAGATTACAAATAGTATTGCTACTGCAACAGTACAGCTGCGCGAGGCATTGATGAAATACGCAGAAGCTGATAGCTCTGCTGTCAACTATCCAATCATCAGCAAAAATTATAATTCAGCACAAGAAACTTGGCTCAATGCATATGATCAAGCCTGTATGAGTTATCGTGAAGGAAAACTAAACAAGGAAACGTTTAAGAAAACTTATCACGTTCCAATCAGAGAGTTGTACGAAGATAAGGAGTTGCAGTTTTTCTTCAGTCCTGCTGACACATCTAAATATCAGTCAATTATATCGGTTTACCGGGAATGGGAAACCTATCATCGCTGACAGTTTCGACAAGAGTCGGGATTTGGCAAGTTATTGTTTTTAGATTGAAATATAAAAAATTAATCTTACTGAACAGGTTTAACTTATTGATTTTAAATTTATTATAGAAGAGGTAGTGAAACATATTATTTGTTTCTGGTTAGGAATGAGCACAGATTAGCTTATCCTCACATGGCGCCCTTAATCCCCCGTCACACGTTCCCCGACATAGAGGTGCGGAATTTATGCGGACATGCAAACAGATGCACCAAAGTTAGAGGGTGAGTTCGGGGAGAAAATGCAGGTTAAAACCGCGCCGAACGTTAAGGCGCCAAATGGGTGACTGAAAAGCAATACGCTATCCGCTCACTTTCAGATTAAACAGCCGGGACAACGCCGCTCTGCCGCTATCCGTCACTTGCACTTCCCGATATCCCGGCGTGCGGGTTATCCATCCTTTCTGCTCAAACAGTGCCATCAGCGACGAACCGGCGTCACCGCCCAGATGAAAACGTCTTTCACTCCAGTCAAGACAGGGACAGCAAGGCTTACGTCGCGGGCGGGTGTTCAGTACTGTGCCAAGGCGTTCAAGCTGGGCTTTACCGGCTGATGTCAGGGCCAGGCCATCGGCCGCCAGCCATTTTTCCCGCAGCATAAACTCATAAATGTTCACCGCCAGCTCGCCCGCCAAATGGTCGTAGCAGGTGCGTGCGTAACGAAGATTAACCGGCGTGCTGGGGAGAAGCGTCTTATGCGCCTGCATAGAGACGCCCATCAGGTTTTCCAGCAGCGCGGCGATATGCGCGCCCGCCAGGCGGTAATAGCGGTGACGCCCCTGCGCGAGACAGACCACCAGCCCGTTGCTGAGCAGTCGGGCAAGATGCCCGCTGGTGGTGGAGGCAGACACCTCGGCAACCGTACTGAGTTCGGTTGCCGTCCATGCGCGCCCATCCATTAGCGCGCACAGAATACTGACCCTTGACGGGTCAGAGAGGGCGGAGGCCACCATCGCCATAGCGGTTTCCAGCGCCTCCTCTGGCTCACTGTCTTGCTGCGTTTTCAGGAGATTCATTCAGAAAGTATGGCCCATTTTTTGGTCACTTCCGCAGCCCGGGTGTCATCATCGGTAATGAGAATGAGCCGGTTACGGTGGTCGCTGTACTGTACCAGAATATTAATGCCATTGCGGGCCAGGGTGTCTGCGATGTCGCCCAGTTCCCCTGGTCGTTCCTGAGGTAACTTTCTGATCAGAGGACGGCATACACTGCTGACGGCAAAGCCGGCCTCGGTCAGTACCCTGCGGGCTTTCTCACCGTCTTCCACCAGAAAATGCGCATGTCCGGCCTCAGGCGTGGTGAATACGCCGCCGCCTTCGAGCCCCACGCCGTTGTTACCCAGCGCCATACCCATTGCGCCAAGCGAGCCCGGCGTGTTGCTGAGAATCACGTGGATGTCATACATCTGGCTGCGCTCCCCGATCCGATGCGTAATCCCGGAACACGCGGGCAACGCGTATTCTGTAGTATGAAAAAATCGATGCTTTACCTTCGCGCTGGGCAGCCAGATGCCGCTCATTTTGCTGCCAGTTGGCCACCGATGCTTCATCTTCCCACCAGGATAGCGAGAGGATTTTGCCGGGCGTACTCAGGCTCTGAAAGCGCTCAATGGCAATAAACCCCGGCGTGTCTGAAAGCAAAGGCGTCAGCCCGGCCGCAAGCTGTAAATATCTTTCCTGTGCTTCTGGTAAGGCGTCGGCCTCAAAAAGTACTGCAATCATCAGTCTGCTCCGTGGTGAATGTCCCTGCAGTCTACTGACGGCCCGAGCAGAATGCTTCGGTCTGCAGCGAAGTATGGCTGAGGGGGGATACCCTCAGCCGCCGTCCCTGTGCACCGAATTACCGTCCCAGAAACGCGTTACTCTGCGTTAAAAATAATAAATTCAGGCTGGTAACTGACCGGGAAATTGACCGAACGGGCGATAAAACAGACGTGATGGATCTGCTGATGAATGGCCGTGGCGGCGTCGAGATCGGTACCTGATAGTACGGTGATTTTCGGCCTGAGGGTGGCAGAAATAAAGCGACCCGCGCCCCCTTTTAATACTTCACCCATTGCCACCGGTGAGTCCTGATATTCCATGACCGTAATCCCGGCATCGGAGGCCAGATGTAAGTACCACAGCATGTGACAGGCTGAGAGAGAAGAGAGCAGGAGATCTTCCGGGTTCATTTTGCCGGGATCGCCGCCAAGTAATGGATCATTTGAACAATGAATGGGTTCTTTTCCCTTTACCGCGATATCCCAGGTCCGGGCATAAGCCTTGTAACCCGAAGTACCCGTGCCCTGATTGCCGGTCCATGTGATATGGCTGGTATAAGCATGTTGCATAGATTTGCCTTTTCTCTGTGGAGGGGGGGATTTATGTGCTGGCGGCTGCGTTGATCGCGCATAAATTGCCATCCGTATCTGCTCAATGCTATAAGAAAAGAGCCGTTTTAATCGTGCTTATCTTTTATCGGTAAGGAATCAGTGAAGGTCAGATAATGATTACGTCAGTGCAGCCAACCACCACCGTCACCACCACCACGACCGTAACCTGCGGTGGTGTGGGCGTATCTGTGACCGGCTCCTGACAAACAGATCCTCACTCCCCGCTAATGTCGACGGGGAGAGACCTCTCCGTTCGTGACACACTGAATGGAGACCCATCATGATTTCATCTGAGCATGCCCTTTTAATTATCGATATGCAGCAGGGGCTTTTCCATGGCCCGGTTTCTCCGTATCAGGCCGATGCGCTTCTGGCGAACGTTTGCCTGCTGATTGAAAAAGCGAGACAGGCTGAGGTGCCCGTCTTCTTTGCCCGCCATACCGGGCCGGACGATTCTCCGTTCTCAGCACAAAGTCCATTAACCCAACTGCTGCCTGAGATGGGTGTTAACGGCGAGCGGGATATCGTCTTTATTAAAAAGTACCCCTCCTGTTTCCAGCACACTGACCTTGCGCATCGGCTCGCCCAGGCCGGCGTAAAACAGCTGGTTATTGCCGGGATGAAAACCGAATTCTGCGTGGACACGACCTGCCGTGCGGCATCGGCGCTGGGATGGCGGACGGTGCTGATCTCGGATGCGCACTCAACCATGGATAACGAACGGTTGTCAGCGCCTGACATTATCGGCCATCACAATATCACGCTTGCCGGGCCATTTGTGACGCTATCGACCGCCGCAGAGTGGCACTTTTCTGCAGAGAAATAAGGATGAAGAAAGGGAGCTCGATGGCTCCCGTTTGCCACGCCAGTTCATCCGGTTTTACTGTGCATGGCGGCGCAGGGTGGAGGCGGGGTGCCGCCGCAGCGCCTCTTCGGGACGCACAGGGCGCCGCACCAGTTCGCCGCCACAGTTTGGGCAACGACCGTGCAGCCGCGCCGTCATGCAGTCCCGGCAAAAAGTACACTCGAACGAGCAGATAAACGCCTCGGGTGAGTCTGGCGGCAGATCTTTATCACAGCATTCGCAATTCGGGCGTAACTCGAGCATTAACTTCTCCTGTGGTTAACGGCTGTATCAGCGACGGCGGGTCAACGCATGCTGTTTTTATATCACGGCCCGGACTGGCTGCCGAGAAGGGCGGATTAACTTCCGCCTCAAAGCGTTGCCTTCCCGGGCTGCATCCCCGGCACAAGGATGACTTTGCGGCATGCCTCTTCGCGTTTCTCAAAGATCTGATAGCCGCGCGCGGCCTCCTCCAGCGGCATATGGTGAGTGACGATCTCCTCCGGGGTGAGCAGCCCTTGCTCAATTAGCGCCAGCAGGTCCGGCAGCCAGGCATGGACGTGGGTTTGCCCCATCCTGAAGGTCAGCCCCTTATCAAAGGCATCACCAAACATAAACCCATGAATGAAACCGGCGTAAACCCCGGGCACGCTGACGATACCGCCGCGGCGCACGGCGGCGATGCACTGGCGCAGGGCTTTTCCGCTGCTGCCCTCGATTTTCAGATTGCTGAGGACGGTTTCCGTGAGGCTGCCTTTCGCCTCGAAGCCCACGGCGTCAATCACCGCGTCGACGCCGCGATGTCCCGGCGTGTTATCGATAATCCACTGCGCCGGGTCGTCATGGGTGTCGAAGTTTATCGGGATCGCGCCATAGCGTTGCTGCGCGAAATCGAGTCGGTAATCGTTATGATCGATGATAAATATCTGCTCTGCGCCATTGAGCCTGGCGCAGGAGGCGCACAGCAGCCCTACCGGGCCGGCGCCAAAAATAGCCACGCTGCTGCCGGGTTTGACCTCGGCGTTTTTTACTGCCTGCCAGGCGGTGGGCAGAATATCTGACAGAAACAGCACCTTTTCATCGGGTAAGGTGTCAGGCACTTTAAATGGACCGGTATTGGCTTTGGGGACCCGTACATATTCTGCCTGGCCGCCCGGGATGCCGCCGTACAAATCGCTATAGCCAAACAGGGCCGCCGGTGGCGAAATGCCTTTTCGGTTGAGTGTCGCCCCCTGGCCGCTATTGGTGCTTTCGCAGGCGGCATACTGCTGCAGGCGACAAAAGAAGCAGTCTCCGCAGGCGATCACAAACGGGATAACCACCCGGTCGCCTTTGCGGACCGCGGTGACCTCGGAACCCGCTTCCACCACTTCCCCCATAAATTCATGGCCGAAAATATCGCCGTGATGCGTGCCGGGGATCTTTCCGCGGTAAAGATGGAGATCGGAACCGCAAATCGCCGTCGCGGTGACGCGCAGTATAATATCGTCCGGCGCTTCAAGGGCCGGGTCGGGCATGGTGTCGACGCTGACATGATGGGGACCATGATAAGTGAGTGCTTTCATTGCATATTCTCCTGGAGAGAACGGCTGACCGCATCAGGTGCAAAGGCATATTGACCTGACGCGATGGCCACCGATAAACCACCGTAAAAATAAAGCGTAGAGTACAAGTAATGGAACTGCGTGATATTTCAGTTGTTGGGTGTGTTTTACGTTTCGCTTATTTTACGTTTGGTTTGTTGGGTTATTTGCATATTCGGATGAAGAAGGCTAGCCTTAATCAGGCATGATATTCGCTCCATTTTTTTTATTTGATAGCCGCTCCCCCAGCGGCTTTTTTTATTGGTTATCTTTAGAAAAGTTCTGAATTTCATGCCGACGAAGCCTCGCCGCGCCGCTTCGTTATATACCTCAACAGGAGTACTCCGATTGTATCGATAAAACGAGGGCTGCAGGTATTATTTCCCCGCACACAGTAAGTTAGCGGTGATGTGCCGTCTGGTTATTTTTAATGTGTGTTGTAGAATTATTCCGAATTACTGCTGAAAGACGTCGGGAAAACGGAATAATAATTTGACTAACCAGCATTACCCGCTAGAGTTAAATATCGAACGACGAGTGATACGGAATATTTTCGTATCGTACTGACATAACCGATATACATGAGGTGAAATATGGCAGAGCATCGTGGTGGTTCCGGTAATTTTGCTGAAGACCGTGAAAAAGCTTCTGAAGCAGGTCGTAAAGGTGGTCAGCACAGCGGCGGGAACTTTAAAAATGATCCGCAGCGTGCGTCCGAAGCGGGTAAAAAAGGCGGACAAAACAGCCACGGCGGTGGCCGCAAGTCCGATAATTCCTGATTATCCTTTTCCTTGCACCCTGAAGTGAAAGTATCTCCTGCGAGTCTGTATAGACTCGCAGTTATTTTCTGACTCCAGAAGGTATTTCTATGAATATGAAAAGCATTGAAGATGTATTTATTCACCTGCTCTCAGATACCTACAGCGCAGAGAAACAATTAACCCGCGGGCTGGCTAAACTGGCCAGAGCGGCGTCCAGTGAAAAACTCAGCGCGGCGTTCAATGCTCATCTCGAAGAAACCCAGGGCCAGATTGAACGTATTGACCAGATTATTGAGCAGGAATCCGGCCTGAAAATCAAACGCATGAAATGCGTGGCCATGGAAGGATTAATCGAAGAGGCCAATGAAGTCGTTGAGAGCACGGAAAAAAATGAGGTACGAGATGCTGCGCTAATTGCCGCTGCGCAAAAGGTCGAGCATTACGAAATTGCCAGTTACGGCACCCTGGTCACCCTGGCAGAACAGCTGGGCTATAAAAAAGCGGTCAAATTGCTGGCCGAAACGCTGGAAGAAGAAAAGCAAACCGACGTTAAATTAACCGATTTGGCGGTAGGTAACATTAATAAAAAAGCGGAAAAATAAACGCTCCCTGACACGAGGAAATGACCATGAATCACGTTGAACATTATCATGACTGGCTACGCGATGCGCATGCCATGGAAAAGCAGGCAGAATCCATGCTGGAATCGATGGCTGGCCGTATCGATAATTATCCGGATCTCCGTGCCAGAATTGAACAGCATATTAATGAGACCAAACGGCAAATTACCGTGCTGGAAGAGCTCCTCGACCGCAACGACATTTCGCGCTCGGTGATTAAAGATTCGATGAGTAAAATGGCGGCTCTCGGCCAGTCCATCGGCGGAATGTTTCCTTCCGATGAAATCGTCAAAGGCTCGATCAGCGGGTACGTCTTCGAGCAATTTGAGATCGCCTGCTACACCTCTCTGCTGGCGGCGGCTGAAAAAGCGGGCGACACCGCCTCCATCCCGGCTATTGAGGCTATCCTGGCGGAAGAGCGGGAAATGGCCGACTGGCTGATCAAACATATTCCTCAGACCACGGAGCAGTTTCTCCTGCGTTCAGATGCTGACGGCGTAGAAGCGAAAAAATAACCCAGGAGGCAGGCCTATGTTTCGTCATGTGAAACAACTGCAGTATACCGTGCGCGTTGCTGAACCCAATCCGGGGCTCGCGAATTTACTGCTCGAACAGTTTGGCGGCCCTCAGGGCGAGCTGGCCGCCGCGTGTCGTTATTTCACCCAGGGATTAAGCGATGACGATCCCGGCCGCAAAGACATGCTAATGGATATCGCGACAGAGGAGCTGAGCCATCTGGAGATCATTGGCACCCTGGTCGGCATGCTGAATAAAGGCGCCAAAGGAGCTCTGGCGGAGGGCACCGAGAGCGAGGCGGAACTTTATCGTTCACTCACCGCCAACGGCAATGACAGCCACATTACCTCGCTGCTGTACGGCGGCGGTCCCCCGCTGACCAACTCGGCGGGCGTGCCGTGGACGGCGGCCTACATTGATACTATCGGCGAACCCACCGCCGACCTGCGGTCGAATGTCGCGGCGGAGGCGAGGGCGAAGATCGTCTATGAACGCCTGATTAACGTGACCGACGATCCCGGCGTGAAAGACGCGCTGGCGTTCCTGATGACCCGCGAAGCGGCGCATCAGCTCTCTTTTGAGAAGGCGCTGCAGTCGATTCGCAACAACTATCCTCCGGGCAAACTGCCGCCCATTAGCGAGTACGCTAACACCTACTACAATATGTCTGAAGGTGGAGAAGTACGCGGCAGCTGGAACAGTGACAAACACTTCGATTATGTCAAGGATCCGCAGCCGGCCGTGGATGGCGGAGATGGCGGCGCTACTGTCGGCCTGACGCCAGAGCAGGAAGCGCTGTGCAAAGCGATGCTGAAGCGAACGCAGTCTGACCCGCAGGGCGATCCTTTGACCGGCGCCGAACTCGGCGCCGGTAAGCAAAACACTTCCTCATCGGCTAAGTGATGTTCGCATGAGCCCCGGCTGCGGCCGGGGCGATTCACAATGATGGGTGTGGAATATGTTTGAATTCGACGCGTTTCATCTGGCCCGATTGCAATTCGCCTTTACCGTTTCCTTCCATATCCTCTTTCCGGCCATCACCATCGGCCTTGCCAGCTACCTTGTGGTGCTTGAGGGGATGTGGCTGCGAACCCGGGATAACGTCTGGCGCTCACTCTACAATTTCTGGCTGAAAATTTTCGCCGTCAATTTTGGGATGGGCGTGGTCTCCGGATTAGTGATGTCCTATCAGTTCGGCACCAACTGGAGCGGATTTTCCCAGTTTGCTGGCAGCATAACCGGCCCGCTGCTGCTGTACGAAGTGCTGACCGCCTTTTTCCTCGAAGCGGGATTCCTCGGGGTGATGCTATTTGGCTGGAATAAAGTGCCGCCGGCGCTGCATTTTTTTACTACCTGCATGGTGGCGCTTGGCACCCTGGTCTCCACTTTCTGGATCCTCGCCTCCAACAGCTGGATGCAGACGCCGCAGGGTTTTACCATCGAAAATGGTCATCTCATTCCGCAGGACTGGCTGGCGATTATCTTTAACCCCTCGTTCCCGTATCGTTTGTTTCATATGGCGATAGCCGCGTTTCTCAGCAGCGCCATGTTCGTCGGGGCCTCTGCCGCGTGGCATCTTCTGCGCGGCAACGACTCGCCGGCCATCCGCAAAATGCTGTCGATGGCGATGTGGATGGCGCTGCTGGTAGCGCCAATCCAGGCGGTGGTGGGGGATATGCATGGTCTTAACACCCTTGAGCATCAGCCAGCGAAGATCGCCGCCATCGAGGGGCACTGGGAAAACCGACCCGGCGAGGCCACGCCGCTGCTGCTGTTTGGCCTGCCGGATATGGAACAGGAGCGCACCCGCTATGGCCTCGAGATCCCCGCTCTCGGCAGCCTGATCCTCACCCACAGTCTGCATAAGCAGGTGCCGGCGCTGAAAGACTTCCCGAAAGAGGACCGACCCTATTCGCCCGCCGTTTTCTGGTCGTTTCGCATCATGGTTGGGATGGGCGTGTTGATGATCGCCTTAGGGATCTGCAGCGCCTGGCTGCGCTATCGGCGGCGACTGTATCACTCGCGTCCCTTTCAGTGGTTTGCGCTCTGCATGGGGCCTGCCGGCCTTATTGCCCTGGTTGCCGGGTGGGTGACCACCGAGATGGGTCGCCAGCCGTGGGTGATCTACGGCTTGCTGCGCACCCGGGATGCGGTGTCGTTGCACAGCACGCTGCAGATGGCCATCAGCCTGCTGGTGTTTATCGTGGTCTACTGCGCGGTATTTGGCGTGGGGTATTACTACATTTTCCGGCTGATTAAAAAAGGGCCGCAACCGGTGTCGGAGCTGACCTCGCAAACCGCCGGCACCCCGGCGCGTCCGCTCTCGGCGGCAGAGCCGGTGCGTGATGAGGAGAACGCATCATGAGCATCGATATCTCGGTGATTTGGTTTGTCATCATCGTCTTCGCCACGCTGATGTATATCGTGATGGATGGTTTCGATTTAGGTATTGGGATGCTGTTCAGCGTGGTGCATGATGGCGAAGAGCGCGATGTGATGGTCAACAGCGTGGCGCCCGTCTGGGATGGAAATGAAACCTGGCTGGTACTCGGCGGGGCTGGGCTGTTCGGCGCCTTTCCGCTGGCCTATGCGGTGATCACCGATGCGCTGGTCATCCCGCTTACGGCGATGCTCATCGGCCTGATTTTTCGCGGCGTGGCGTTTGAGTTTCGTTTTAAAGCGGTTCCCTCGCATCGTACCTTCTGGGACTATGCCTTCGCCGGCGGCTCGCTGCTGGCGACCTTTAGCCAGGGGATTGTCGTCGGCGCGTTTATCAACGGCTTTGCGGTGGCTGACCGCCGCTTCGCCGGTTCGACGCTGGACTGGCTTACCCCCTTTAACCTGTTCTGCGGTCTGGGGCTGGTGGTGGCCTATCTGCTGCTCGGCACCACGTGGCTGATCATGAAAAGCGAAGGCGCGCTGCAGCAGCGGATGCGCGAGCTGACCCGCAAGGTGCTGCTGGCGCTGATGGTGGTGATCGCGGTGGTCAGCGTCTGGACGCCGTTGGGCTGGCGCTATGTGGCGGAGCGCTGGTTTACGCTGCCCAATTTCTTCTGGTTCGTGCCGGTACCGATCCTGGTGTTGGCGCTGAGCCTGTGGATCTGGCGCCTGAGCGCGCGCCCCGCCAGCCACGCCCGCCCATTTATCCTGACGCTGGGCCTGATTTTCCTCGGCTTCAGCGGGTTGGGGATCAGCGTCTGGCCGAACATTATCCCACCGAATATCTCCCTGTGGGATGCCGCCGCGCCGCCCTCCAGCCAGGTATTTATGCTGCCGGGGGCGCTGCTCATTATCCCGGTGATCCTGATGTATACCGCCTGGAGCTATTACGTCTTTCGCGGCAAAGTCTCCGGCAGTGAGGGCTATCACTGAGCCTGATTCGCGCCGGCAGGTGAGGATTTGCCGGCGCGTCGCGCCAACCGCGCGGGAATGACCGAGACAGTCGCGGACAAGCCGGCGACCCGTTCCACCCCCTCGGGCAGGGTATCGATATGGATGCGCACTGGTACACGCTGCGCCAGCCGCACCCAGCTGAAGGTCGGCTCGACCTCCGGCAGGCCCAGGGCGCCGGTCTCATCATTGGTATCGCCGATCCCGTGTCCGATACTCTCGACATGGCCGGTAATGACCGGATCATACCCCATCAGCGTGATATGTGCGGTATCGCCAACGTGGATGTGGCGCAGACGGGTCTCTTCAAAATACCCTACCACCCAGAAACGCTGGCCATCGATAATGGCCACTTTCGTCACCCCGGCGGTGGCATAGTCGCCCGGGCGTAGCCGCAGATGGGTGACGTACCCGGCCACCGGCGTCCGCACGGTGGCATGCGCTAAATTCAGTTGCGCCAGCGCCAGTGCCGCCAGCGCGCCCTGGTGGTTAGCGGCCGCGACGCTGGCCGCACTATTGGTCTGTTTCAGATCTTCGCTGGAGATGACGCCCTGGATCTGCGCCCGTCGTCTGGCGGCATCCTGGCGCATCGCCATCTCCTGGCGTCGGGCTTCCACCTCCGCCTGGGCGCTACTGACCGCCAGCTTCAGCCAGCGCGGATCGATGGAATAGAGCACATCTCCCCGATTGACCCACTGGTTGTCTTTCACCGCCACGCTGGCCACCGGCCCCGAGACATCGGGAGCGATCTGCACCACGTCGGCCCGCATCCGACCATCGCGGGTCCAGGGCGTTTGCGCCTCCTGTTTCCAGAGAATGAAAGCCAGTAGCGCGGCGGCGGCAACGGCGCCTAAGGTCAGGGCGTAGCGGCCCAGAAGAGTGAGATAGACTGTCATACGGCAAACCCCAGCATGTTAACTTCCTGCATAAGCAGAAAAAAGAGTGCGATATAGAGGGAAAGCCCCCACAGCGGGCGGCAGGGCAAGCGGCCCAGGCCCCGGACGGAGAAAATAAGCGGTTGCAGCAGCAGCGTCGCGAGCAGGGCGACAAGGCCGACAACCAGCAGGCCGGGGAAAAATACCCCGCCCATCGCGAGATCACGCATGGTTTTGGCTCTCCTCAGGCCGATGTAAGGCGCAATACAGGGAAATGAGCGCTTCCGCGCGCTCATGTGAGGCGGCATCAGCCGGTAAACCGTGGGCCAACAGCGCGTCAACAGGCTGCGCGAGGGCCTCTATGTCCGGCTCCTGTTTAAGGGCGTCAAGCAGCGTCTGCACAGCGGTAGCCGCTTCTCGATCCATCGGCTGATAGCTACGGCGCAGGTGGATCACCGCCAGGCCGGTACGAATATCGTGCAGCATCTTGTCCAGTAGCTGACCTGCGGCAGGCCCGCTCTGCGGTAGCCGCGGCAGCAGTAAAGCGGTCCGGTCGATCATCAGATTGGTCCAGCGGTGGGCATTCTGCGCCAGTCGGCCCCGCGCGGCGCGGCGGATATCGCGACGGCACAGCGTCAGCAGACGATGGACAGCGGCATCGGCCTGCACGGTTTGCAGCAGGCGCATACCAAACGCGGCATAGCCGATGGCGACAAACAGCGCGATAGACGTATTCATCGCCGTCGCGAAATCCCCCTGATAACTGGGGCCCAGTTCGCACAATATCGGCAGCGTCAGGGTGATGCCCATCGCCATAAAGGTGGTCGGCGGCCGCGCCTGCAGCGAACCGGCCAGCAGATAGACCGGGGCGAGCATCGCCGCCAGCAGGACAAATTCGCTCACCTGCGGCAGCAGGGCGAAGCTATACAGCAGGCTGAACAGCACGCCCCACACGCAGCCGATCAGGTATTTCACCAGCTGCGCCGCCGGCGCATCGAAGCTGGCGAACAGGCTACAGCAGACGCCGAGGATCGAGACCGCAGTGCCGCCATCGGGCCAGGCGGAGCCTATCCAGATCAGGCAGCCGCTGAGGATGATGACGAAGGCGCCGAAGGCGGTCCGCAGAGCGCTAAGCGGATCGCGATGGAAAACATAGCCCTTTACCGCGCGGGCGTCAGGTGGCAGGGTTGGCGATCGGCGGTGATAAATCGCCTTCGCCAGCCGTTCGCTCTGCTGCAGGAGACGGATGGCTTCCGCCAGGTGGCGCACCAGGCTAACGCGCAGCGCCTCGTTCAGCGTCTGCGCAGGGGCGCACCGGTTGATGAGCTGCTCGCAGCGGGAGAGTAGCCCGTCGGCGGAGAACGCCGTTCTGTGGGCTTCCGGACCTCTCAGCCAGACCTCTGCCTCCGTTAGCAGCGTCTGCAGGTCGTCAGGTGGCTGCCCGCACCTCTGTAAACGGTCATACAATTCGCCATTAACAATCAACAGTCGCGCCAGCCGGTCGTGGATCGCTTTTCTGGCCTGGCGGTGGGGAACCGAGAGACCGTCATCCCAGGGAAGATGGTGGTTGATGCCCTGCAGAAACTGCAGGCTCAGCGCCAGCCGCAGGGTTTCCGCCGCCACCGGCTTACCGGCCAGCGTATCGGCGATCCGCTGCCGGGCGGTTGCCAGCGTCTGTGCCAGCGTGCTGTTAAACCGCCCGGCGATGCGCACCGGCAGCACGAAGCGGTGAATCAATCCGGCGCACAAGATACCGATGGCGATCTCTTCCACCCGAATGACCGCGAGGTCAAAGATGGTCCCGGGCACGGAGACGGCGGGGAAACCAATCAGGCTCGCGGTGTAGCCCGCCAGCAAAAAAGCGTATCCGCGCGGCGTGCGTTCAAGCAGCGACAGACACAGGCAACCCGCGATCCACAGGCCCAGCATGGCGCTACACAGGATCGGCTGGTTAACGAAGGTGGGCACGATGAAGACGGTGGCCGCCGCGCCGACGAGGGTCCCGACCAGGCGATAGACGCTGCGGCTTAGCGATGCGCCCACCGAGGTCTGCGACACGATATAGACAGTGATGATGGCCCACGAAGGCCTTTGCAGACCGATGGATAGCGCAAGATAGTACGCCAGCATCGCCGCGGCGAAACTCTTTGCGGAAAAGAGTATTGCCTGGGCATCACTGCGCAGGACGGCTGAAGTCGATTGCGGCATGAAAGGGCGCGCGACGGCGCCTGCGGCACGCAGCCAGGAGGACTGGCGAAAGCGGTTAATGTTCATGCTGCGGATTATGGCTGGCTTGCGCTTGCGGCGAAATACTCTATTCTGTCAAAAAATACCTGAATCTGGCCAATCGCATGCCATCACCTTTTGCCAATACGCTGTACGATCCGGACGCCGCGTCCTGCCCGGCCGTCGCCTGTCATCTTGATTTTGTCGAGTATGAAGCGGAAGTGCCGGTGCATACCCATCGCAAAGGGCAGTTGATTATTGTGCTGTATGGTGCAGTGAGTTGTCGGGCGGAAAATAACCTGTGGATTGTGCCGCCTCGCTGCGCGGTATGGATCCCGGGCGGTATTCCGCACAGTGTGTCCGCCACCTGGAACGCGCGCCTCAATTATCTGTTTATTGAACCCGGCGCTGCCGCGCTGCCTGGCAGCTGCTGCACCCTGGCGCTCTCTCCCCTGATCCACGAGCTGGTGGAGCGACTCACTCGTGAGGGGGCGGATTATGTGGCGGATAGCCATGCCGGGAGACTCACCCGAGTGACCCTTGACGAACTGGCGACCATGCCGGCGCAGCGCCTGAATCTGCCCGTCTCAGCACATCCCAAAATTCGGGCGATGGCCGACCGGCTGGTCAGCCATCCTGACGATCGCAGCACCCTGTCGGTGTGGGCGAAGCGTCTGGCGCTGAGTGAGCGCTCGCTGGCCCGGGTGATGCTGCGGGAGACCGGCCTGACCTTCGGGCGCTGGCGCCAGCAGCTGCATTTGATTATTGCCCTGCAGGAGCTGGCCAGCGGCGTTTCGGTACAAAACGTGGCGGCTAAGCTGGGGTATGAATCGGTAAATGCCTTTATTACCATGTTCAAAAAAACGATGGGGACGACACCGGCGCACTATTTTGCCGAGCGTCAGACCGCGGCTCGTTAAGAAAACCTTGTCGGGCCGCGACGGCTGGCGTGGCACCCAACAAGGCGGCAGGGGGCGCTTACGCTTTCGGCGGCTTGATCTTAATAATAAATCGTTCGTTAACCCGGGTGATCCTCGCGCCAATGTCGCCAAACTCGGTGGCGATTTTAAAAAAATCGTCCGCGGCGACATCAAAATCGAGTTCAATTTTCGGGTGCTGTCCTGTCGCCAGTAATTCATAGAAATGGTCAAGGCTGCGGGCTTTTTCGCTGGGCATCTTATTTCTCCATGGTAAACCAATCAGCAGGGCGTTTATTGTTTAAAGCGTTTTTCCGGATTATTCAGCAGGATGACAGTGGCGCCTGATATAAGATGATGCAATGTCATTAAGGATACGGTGGGGCGATATTATTCCATGTTGTTAAACCTGTGGCCGCGCGTTTCCCCAGGATGCCATGAGGCGCGGGACAACCCTGCGGCGCGGGTTGATGATAGACATTTTATGATGACAAATTGATGACAGTAAAATGAACGTACAATAGCGCCGGGCTTTCTTTTGACTAAATAAATTTATTCGGTGGCTGTTAAGGCAGAACTTAACTACTTTATGGTGAGGGGCGTCATTCGGCGATGGCTAACAGTGAGGGAGCAACGATGCAATTACTTGATTTATTCGCAGGTTTATTGTGGTTAAGCAGCGTTATTTTCCTGCTGTATCTCCTTGATGTGGTCATCACCCGTTATCTGTATCGTAAATAACCGGGAAGGGGATGCGCGAGGACGCTCGGCATAGGGTACTGCGCCAGAGGATGTTATTATGACGCCGGACTGATTCAGAAAGGAATGCGCGGTGGCCGGGAGAATTGATTACGATATTGAAAAATACCAGTTTACCGAAGCCGGTGAGTCGCCACGGCTCAGAGCGCAGTGGCGTGAGGTCTATCTGGAGTGTCGTCAGCAGCAGGCCGGGGCTGAGGAGCGTCTGCGCATTGCGCTATTGAATGTCGACTATGTCACCAGCTTCGAATTGCCTTTTCGCCTGCTGCTGGTGCGCGCGCCGCAGCTGATCGCCGACGTGCGCGATCAGCTGCAGCTCAATCGTAAAGCCGCCGTTTTCAACGGCAAACGTTACGGTTGTGTCTACAGTCTGAAGCAGGATTTACAGCCGATTCCGGAGTCCTTCCATTACCACCTGTCAAACCGTATCCGTCGCGTCGATCCGCAGGGACCGACGGCAGCCCCGTACCAGCAGATTGCCCGCGAGATAAAGCCGGCCCGGGAGCGGCTTCGCCATGCGTTACTTGCCGGCTTGCCGGTTACCGCGCTTGATGCGCTGTTCTGGTTCGGCAGTCAGCGGGTGGCGGCGGACATTGCGCAATTGCGCCGGTCCGGCATGGGAATTGTCACGGAAGAGGTGGAAGCCAGCGATAATCTGTTCAACACCACCCGGCGAGTACCGGTTTATCGTCTGACCAGTAAATGATGCGGCGAGCCTTCGCCCAGTCGTTGCTTCGGCAGGCAGCTCACCATTGCCCCGTCAAACCAAACGCACTGCATGCTGCCGGTGTGCCGCGGCGCAGGGCCCAGCCATGCGCTGGCGATGAGCATGAATAGCATCAGCCCCAGCGGAATCACGTTTATTTTTTTCACTGCCTGTCATCCACTTCACTCTTCTTCGCTGCAGGATAGCGGGAAAGTATGACGTTTTGTCGACTGAGTCACACTTTTTTGTTGAGGACTCATGGCATGCCAGGCGAAGCGGCGCCTCAGGACGCAGCGTTATTCATATTCGGCATAATGATATGACTAAAACTGGCGGCTTGTATTTTTCATTTTTATTACCCCTCTCTTTTTTTACCTGGCAGCACAAAGCTTGAGACGACCGGGCTTTACGCAGAATACTCTGGTAACTGGCTGGTTTGAAACAATATTTTAATTGACTTTTCAGAGGGAGTTACAGCAGTGGCTAATTTATATTAATTCAATTTACCGATCAATAAATTATATCTTGATAGCTTTTAACTATCGAATGATTATTATCGATCACTTTAAACTATTTTTGTTGGCGGAAAATATATGACATGCTTTAACCCTTTCTTATTTTTGGTATTTTTTAAATGGTTGAAGAAAACGTGAAAAATACCTCTTATCGCTTCGTTCTGGAGCCCGCTATTAGCGATGACGGCAGCTACCACTCGTGGGAGTTGCTTACTAAAGATATTATAGCACCCGCACAAAATACCACCTCTGCGTCGACGTTTTCTTTCTCCACGCTTACCGAACGCGATAAGCTTGCTCTATTTATTCGGCAAATCGAGTTACTTTCTGTATTTGATTTCGCCCGGGTCGATAATAAACCGATATCGCTGAATATTGATGATTTATTAAGCCACTTTATTCTGACGGATCGCTATCTCTGTGATTTCCTGCGCTCCTGTAAACACATTGCTCTGGAAATAAATGAGAACTTTCACGAGTTTATCGCCGGACGTGAGCTGACGGCGCTGAGCACGCTGGCGGCGCTTTGCCCGGTCTGGCTGGATGATTTTGGCCGCGGACGGACGTCCTTCCCGCTGCTGGAGCGCTTCCGCTTCGATTGCGTCAAAGTGGATAAAGATTACTTCTGGGATAAAGAAAACGACCCCGCTTTTCCCGGGCTGTTGCAATCTATTCATACCCTGACCAGCCATGTGATCGTTGAGGGGATTGAAACCGAAAAGCAAAAACAGTTAATCAGCGCCGCCGGGGATATCATTGGACAGGGCCGTTACTGGAAGGATGAATATATCTTTCTGTGCTGCTGACCCGGGATCTGATTTCTGTTTCTTACCACCCTTTTTTTATCCAGTTTTAAATTAACCCTTTGTTACAGATAGTCTTTATTAGCACAGTGATAATCGCCTCTCATTTTCTTTTTTGAAGGATCATTCACTGTGAATACTCGCTTGCGTAACACCCTGCTCGCCATTGCGTTGACTACCTGCTTTACGGCAGCCAGCCAGGCGTCGACCTCCGCCGATATACCGTCTGTCTCGCAGGATCCGGTCGTCCAGCACCTGAAGCTGAGTGAAGAGCAGGTCGCCAAAATCCAGGCGCTGCGTCAGGGATTCGAAAACAATGTAAGCCAGATTAAAATCAGCGGCTATCAGGATGGTGCCCTGGCAGACGTTATCCACTCCGGGAAATGGGATGACGCTAAGGTCAAACAGCAGCTGGCCGCCTTTGGCCAACTGGACCAGCAGGTGCGGTATTATCGTGTGAAATACTACTTCGACGTGAGCCAGGTGTTGACCCCCGAGCAGCGTGAGCAGGTGAAAAAAGACCTCTCCGCCGCGATCAACTAACCCTGCGTCAGCCACCCGCTGCAGGTGATGCTGGCCCGGAAGATGCCGCCGTGCTCCGGCGGCTACCACCTGATTTTACTGACCGTGGTTTTTTTCCAGCCGGGCAAAATACTCTGGCGCAAACGGACGCGGATCGACATCGGCAAACGGTGCGCGCTCGAAGTGTGATTTCAGCGCCCACGGCACCGTGCAATCGAAGATTGTCTTGCAACTGATACCCTCTCCGCGGATCGACGGGCTGTATGCCGGGGTCTGGGAAGGATCCAGCTGGTGACCACGGATGCCGGGGATTGTCGTGATGCTGACATCCCCCTGCATACGGGTGGTCATCGCCCACAGGATATCGTCGCTGTCAAAGATATCCACATCTTCATCGACCAGAATGATATTTTTCAGCTCGGAATAGGTCGCCAGCGCCAGCAACGCGGCCTGCCCCTGACGCCCTTCGTCGGCGGGCTGGCGTTTTTTCACCTGCAGGATCCCGAGGAATTTACCGCCGCCCGCGGTGTGGGCGTAGACATTTTGTAAAAAGCCCGGGATAGCAGCCTCGACAGCATTCCAGATACTGGCTTCCGTTGGCAGCCCGGCGAGGGTGGTATGCTCTTCGCCCGGCCCTACCAGCGTCTGCAGAATCGCATTGTTTCGCATGGTCACCGCTTTGACTTTAATGACCGGCAGCGACGGATTGGCGCCGCCGCAGTAACCAGGAAATTCCGGCATCGCATGGCCGCTGTTGGTGTGCTGATCTTCTCTGACGCGTACCCCCGGCAGCAGTTCCCCTTCGATAACGATCTCGGCGCGAGCGATGGCTTTCTCCGGGACGCTGACGCCCTGTACCAGCTCTACCGGACGCTGACGCAGCGCACCGGCGACGCCCAGTTCGTTATAGCCAAACGGTGTGGTTGGCGCTTCAAAGCAGGCGCCGATATAGATAGCCGGATCGAGTCCCATATTGATGGTTATCGGCAGCGGTTTGCCGGCGGCCTCGGCTTTCTGGCGAAACACTTCGATATGGCGGCCAGCGGCGAGAAACATCGACAGCTCATCCCGGCCCTGGACGCACAAGCGGTGGATGGTGACGTCGGTGAGCGAGGCGTCGTCGGGATCGCTGGCCAGCGCCAGGCCCAGGCAGAAGAAGGGACCGGCGTCGATCGGGGTGTTGGTGGGCGCCGGGAGCAGGGTGCGCAAATCAAAATCCGGATCGTCGGCCAGAAAGACCTGTTCCTGACAGGGGGCGCTGCTGGCCGGAACGACCACCGGCGCGACCGGTTTTTTCACCGCTTTGCCTACCTCCAGCGCCAGCTGTGAGGCTTCGCAGCCCAGCAGCAGTGCGGCCCGCTGGCGGCTGGCGTGCATGCCCACCAGAATGCGCGAGTGCGGATAGCCCTTAATATTGTTAAACATCATCGCCGGGCCGATGCGCGTGGGGCGCTTCACGGTGCCGCCCGCGCCGATGTGGCGATAGACGCCGGCCAGCTCAGCGTTAGGGTCAACCGGATGATCGGTTTCGAGGTACTGATTGTCATGCTGTTGCAGCAGCGCGATGGCGTCGCGCAGATCCTGAATCGGTGCGGTCATGATGTTCTCCTTAGCGTGTCGATGCGCACAGTATGCTTCGCAGGCTAATGGTTATCAATTGCATCATTCATGCGTTATTGATAACATTTTTATTATCAATTTACTCCGCGGAGTTCGGCCATGTCTTTTCGAGCGTTACGCCATTTTGTGGTCGTTGCTGAAGAATTACATATGCATCGGGCGGCGGAGCGGTTACATATCGCCCAGCCCGCCCTCAGCCAGCAGATTAAACAACTCGAGCAGCGCCTGGGCGTGGTGCTCTTCTCCCGCGCTAACCGGCGCCTGACCCTCACCGCCGCGGGCGAGGCCTTCTTGCAGAAGACGCGGCTGGCGCTGGAGATGGCCGATCAGGCGGTCCTGGACGCCCAGCGCACCGCGCGAGGCGAGCAGGGGCGATTGCATCTGGGCTATGTCTCCAGTGCGATGTATGACAGCAAACTGCCGGGGCTCCTGCGCGAGTTGCGCGCTGACTGGCCGGGGATTGAGCTGTCGCTGGTGCAGGGGGATGTGCAAATGCTCTACGAAGCGCTGCTGGATCTGCGTCTGGATATCGCCATCATCCGCGCGCCGCTGGCGTCACCGCCGGACGCGCTGGTGGTCAGGCCATTTGTGCGGGAAAAACTTTGCCTGGCGCTTTATCAACAGCATCCGCTGGCAGGCGTGGGGGCGCTCAATCTGGCCTCATTGCGCACTGACAACTGGATCTCGCTTGACGATCCGCAGGGCACCGGACTGGAGCAGGTATTTATTGACGCCTGTCGCGTCGCGGGTTTTACGCCGCAGGTGGTGCAGCGAATTAACGATGTCACCTCGATGATTAGCCTGGTCTCCGCCGGGGTAGGGGTGGCGCTGGTGCCGGTCTCGGCGCGGGCCTTACGCCTTGATAACGTGGTGTATATCGATCTTCAGGATCGGCTGGCGGAGAGTGAGCTGAGCATGGTTTACCACCGCCATTTCCGTTCGGCGGTGGTGCGGAAAGTTATCTCGCTGCTTAATGCCGCTGAGCAATAATCCCGCTTAGCGGGTCTTCAGGCGGCCAAAGCTGACAATCCTTGAACGGCCCAGCTCTTTCGCCCGGTACAGCGCGGCGTCCGCTGCGCGCAGCAGGCTGTCGCTTTGGGTGTGCTGCGGGTAGCTGGCGATGCCAATCGACACATCCACCTGGCCTATCTCCGTCAGGCCATCGCGCAGCGTCATATTGTGCACCTGGGTGTAGATCTCGCTGGCGCACTGGTGCGCCCCGGCTTCGTCAATGCCGGGGAGCAGCACTAAAAACTCCTCGCCGCCGTAGCGGAAAGCCATGCCGATATCGCGCACCGCGCGCTGCACAATGGTCGCGACGCTCTTAATCACCAGATCCCCGGCTTCATGGCCGTAGCGGTCATTGATGGCTTTGAAGTGATCGATGTCGATCATCAGGCAGCTCAGCGGGGTGTGGGTATGGACCGCCAGCGCCATCTGCGAGTGCAGCGCTTCATCAAGATGATGGCGGTTACGCAGGCCGGTCAGCGAATCGAACAACGCTTTTTCCAGCAGGGCGCTGCGTAAACGCTGATTGGCGAGCGCCAGCCCCAGCGCTTCGGCCATCAGCTCCAGGTAAGCCCGGGAAGGGGCGTCACTGGCGGTGACGTTCTGAAAGCTCAGCAGACCGATCGCTTCGCCCTGGGCGATGAGCGGTACGCAGAGCGACTGGCCGGCGTGCGCCTCCGGCAGATGATAGCAGGTGATATCGGGCTCACCCTGCACCGGCGGATGGCTGAGTCCCCGCCGTATCGCCCAGCAGTCGTCGGGAGCAAAGGACGTCGTCTCCCCGGCGGGCGACAGCCACTGCGCCACGCAGCGCATCTGCCATGGATCGGTATCCAGAATATACAGTTTACCGGGGATCGTCGGGGCGATGTTCGGCGCGAACAGCTCCGCCACCTTAATCACATCCTCTATGGTTTCACAGCCCTGCAGACGCTGGGTCATACGCGCCAGCAGTTCACGGATCGCCCAGTCGGCGTCGCGCTGCTGCTCCAGCTGCTGGCGGGCCAGGCCGTTCTCGCGAAAAATGCGGATCGCCTGGGCCATATCGCCAATCTCATCCACCTGGGTGAAGTGCGGCGTCTCCACCGCATAGTCCTGGGAGGCGAGACGCTGCACCACGTCGCTCAGACGGACCACCGGGTACAGCACCCGGCGTTTGAGAATGAAGCCGAGGACAAACAAAAACATCAGGGCGGTCAGGCCGACCATGATTTCCGACAGCGTACGCCAGATCCGCGAGCGCTCGGTGGCCTGGTCGATAGCGATGGCGGCGCGATGCTCAAGCATCTGACGGAAGCGATCGATCTGCGTCTGCATGCGCTCCAGTTCGGTCTCATACGCTTTGCCGTACAGCACCGCGATGGCCGCTGGCGCATCGCCGCGGGCGACATGCGTCAGGGCCGCCTGCTGTTCATCCTGAAGCTCATCGGCGATCCGCAGACCATCCTGGAGTAGCGCCAGCTCCTCGCGGCTGGCGCCGTTATCTTTCAGTCCGGCCAGCCGCTGCTCAATGCTTTTGTCGGTCTGCTGCAGTTGCTGATACTGCGTAAGCGTCTCCGGCGAAGGCTTAACCACGTACAGCCGGGCGAGGTCAGACAGCGCCCAGGCGTCGTTTTCCACCTCGTCGGAGAGGGTATCAAAGACCTGGCGCTGTTGTACCGCCTGGCGTTCGACGCGGTCGGCGCTGGAGGCCATAAGCATGGCGCTGCCGGATGCCAGCGTCAGGCCGACGGTGATCCCGTAAGCCCAGTTGGTGATGGTGGCGATTCTCACCCTGTATTTCCTTGCATGCAGATGAAGCTGTTTTAATTATAGAACTCGCCCCCCGCCATGACGGCGGCCTGCCTCAGGGGCGGTGCTTGCTGCGGGGGTGTTCGAGGGTCTGAAGAATGATGGCGTGCAGCGTTTCCGCATGGTGGCGCAAAACGAGAAAGACATCGCTATCCAGAGCGCCATTTATAACATCCGCTTCCATAATCTGTAAGGCCTCTTGCCAGGCCATTCCTTTACGATAAGGGCGATCTTCGGTCAGCGCGGTGAAAATATCGGCGATAGAGATAATACGGTCGGCGAGGGTCAGATGATCTTTTTCGAGATGCAGAGGGTAGCCGCTGCCGTCCAGTTTTTCATGGTGATTCGACGCCCAGTTAATGATGTCGCCGAGCTCGCTGTAGTCGCTGAGGATCTCGCCCGTCATATAGCTGTGCTCGCGCACCTGGCCCAGTTCGTCATCATCCAGTTCGCCCTCTTTTTCGAGGATGGAAAGCGGGATAGAGATCTTGCCGATATCGTGCAGATAGCCGGCAATCTGAATTTGCTGGCAGATGGGCTCCGGTAGTTGAATCCAGCGGGCAAGCTGGCGGGCGATTTCCCCCACCATGATGCTATGGGTGGCGGTAAAGCTGCTGTAGGTGTCGACAATTTTGGCAATCAGCAGGCAGATATCTTTCAGACCATGAATATCCAGATACAGCGTGTTGATGGGACCAATAATTTCCAGCAGCCGTTGAATATGGCCGGGATGAAGGTGCTGCCAGAAGTTCGCATTTTCAGCGACCTCGCACAGCATATCGCACAGCGGCGGATCGATCTCCCGGTGCAGGGAGACGAACTGTTCCACCACCGCCCGTGTGGGCCAGCCGGCCACGTGACTCCCGGCAGGCAGCAGCCGTTCAAAGGCATCGGCGAAATAGACAATATGCTGTTCGCGGCTACCCCGGTGGTCCGGGCTAAAATGGTGATCGCGAATGAAGGGGACAATGGGCAGAAAGGTCACTAACCCTTCCAGCATCGCCGCCCCCTGGCGCTGATGCGGATCGTGGATGTTATCGATGGCATCCAGCGAATGAATGGTGCGTTTATCTCCCAGCACGCCGATATCGTGCAGCAGCGCGGCGCAAAAAATGGTCTGCTGCCGCTCGGCAGGCAGCCCCAGCCTTTGCGCCAGCGTCAGGGCGATTAAGGCCGTTCGTTGCATATGCCGGTGCAGTTCAGGGTTAATGATCTGAATGACTCTGGTCGTCAGCATTAGCGCTGATTTCAGGGCAATACGCATTTCTGTTCTCCGTACGCGTTACCTGGCGGGCAAAAATGACCTCGCGGGTGACGGAAGTGTCGATAATCTGATCGCAATGCGTGTTGTGTAGTTGGCTGCTGAACAGGTTAATACCCAGAATGTATCAGGTTCATAGCGCTGCCCGATTCAGAGCCTGCCGTGCACCAGATTTGGGCGATGTTGATGCGAGAACCTTATTATTGTCTGATAGTTAACCATTTCCCCCCCAAAAAATAAATAAATTCTGGCAAGCCCTTTGCATTAAGCAAGCGTTAGTTTGATTAATGTCTATGAAGGGAGTGACCTGTATGAATTTTAGAGCATTACTTACCATTGCGTTACTGACGATGAGCAGTCTGGCATTTAGCGAGACGCGTCTACCGCATATTGTCATTTTAGCCACCGGCGGGACAATTGCCGGTTCGGCGGCCAGCAATACCCAGACAACGGGTTATAAAGCCGGGGCGATTGGCGTGCAGACGCTGATTAACGCCGTGCCGGAAATGAGTAAAATCGCTCATGTCGAGGGCGAGCAGGTGGCGAATATCGGCAGTGAGAATATGACCAGCGACATTATCCTGGAACTCTCGAAGCGGGTGAATGCGTTATTGGCCCGGGATGATGTCGATGGCGTGGTGATCACCCACGGCACGGACACCCTCGATGAAACCCCTTATTTCCTCAATCTGACGGTCAAAAGCAACAAGCCGGTGGTCTTTACCGCGGCGATGCGTCCGGCGACGGCGATCAGCGCCGACGGGCCGATGAACCTGCTGGAAGCGGTCACAGTCGCCGCCGATCCTGATGCCCGGGGTCGCGGGGTGATGGTGGTGCTGAACGACCGCATCGGCGCGGCGCGCTTCGTCACCAAAACCAATGCCACTTCGCTGGATACCTTCCGGGCGCCGGAGGAGGGCTACCTTGGCGTCGTGGTGGGCGGAAAACCCCAGTTCGAGACGCGCGTGGATAAAATTCACACCCTGCGCTCGGTGTTCGATGTCCGCCAGCTGAAGACCCTGCCGAAGGTGGTGATCATTTATGGTTATCAGGACGACCCGGAGTATATGTACGACGCGGCGATCGCCCATCATGCCGACGGTATTATCTACGCCGGAACCGGGGCGGGGTCGGTGTCGGTACGTAGCGCTGCGGGCATCAAAAAAGCGCAGCAGGCGGGCATCGTGGTGGTTCGCGCCTCCCGTACCGGCAGCGGCGTCGTGCCGCCGGATGACAGCCAGCCTGGGCTGGTGTCCGACTCCCTCAACCCAGCGAAAGCGCGTATTCTGTTGATGACTGCGCTGACGCAAACGAAAGATCCACAGCTGATCCAGCAATATTTCCACACCTACTGATCCTCTGCGGCCAGGGCGTCGCTCACGCCTTCGCTGCGGTTTGCCCCACAGTGACCCGATGTCGGGTCACTGTCCGCGCTAAACGCCGCGCTTTATGCGTATAAGGCGTAAAGAAATATTTTTTTTACGGCGGGTGTGGGCGGTATTAAAGTGCAAACAACTGGCAAGACGCTTATTTTTAAAGCATCTTTAAATAAGTCTATTCTTAATTATTCCCTTAAGGCGATTTTAATATTCCTTATGCCGACGGATAAAAAATGTTTCACTCTGAAGCGGGAGTGCTTTAATTCTTTCGCGGTACAGACGACGATCTTGTGGACGCGGGCAGGCTGCGGGCCACGTGGCTGAGCGGGCTCAGTCCCCGGCAGACAAGGCGTTCTCGCGGCGGGTTTCGGTTATGCCTGTTAGTAACGCTGATGATTAGCGTGAAAATGATATGCACGATGAATATATTAAGAAGAGGATAAGATTTAAGTTTACATTTGGTAACATTTGTGCCGCAATTATGTTTTTTTGTCAGCAAGTTGTTTTTTACTTGCCGGAGGGAATTTCAGCGGATTAGTATTGTCGAACTTGCTGTACGTACCGCCTAATGATGATAAATGGATTCTGTTTTCCTTAAGCGTTACCACATAATTAATGTTTACAGGAAAAATCATGGCCTGCGTATTTAATAAACAACTTTTACACCCGCGCAACTGGCTGACCTGGTTTGGGCTCGGCATCCTCTGGTTAATCGTGCAACTGCCTTATCCGCTGCTGCATTTTATTGGCACCAGCGCGGGTCGCCTCTCCCGACGCTTTCTCAAACGCCGCGAACATATCGCCCGGCGCAATATTGAGCTCTGCTTCCCGGACATGTCGCCGGCGGCGCGCGAGACCCTGATCGATCAAAACTTTATGTCGCTGGGAATGGGGCTTATCGAAACCGGCATGGCCTGGTTCTGGAGCGACGAGCGGGTCAAAAAATGGTTTGATGTCGAAGGATTTGCCAACCTTAATCATGCGCTTAGCGGCGGCAAAGGGGTGATGGTGGTCGGTGTGCACTTTATGTCGCTGGAGCTGGGCGGGCGCGCGATGGGGTTGTGCCGTCCAATGATGGCCACTTATCGTCCGCACAACAGCCCGCTGATGGAGTGGGTGCAAACCCGTGGTCGCCTGCGTTCGAACAAAGCGATGATCGATCGCAACAACCTGACCGGTCTGGTGCATGCCTTAAAATCAGGTGAAGCGGTGTGGTTTGCTCCCGACCAGGATTACGGTCCTAAGGGCAGCGTGTTTGCGCCGTTTTTCTCCGTCCCACAGGCGGCGACCACCAACGGCACCTATGTTCTGTCTCGTTTATCGGGTGCGAAAATGCTGAGTATCAGTATGGTGCGCAAGCTGGATCGCCAGGGCTACAGCCTGCATATTAGCGAAGTAATGAATGATTATCCGGGTGAAGATAAGCAGATCGCTGCCGGCTATATCAACAAGGTGATCGAGCGCGAGATTTTGCGTGCCCCCGAGCAGTATCTGTGGGTGCACCGTCGTTTTAAAACCCGCCCGCTGGGTGAACCTTCCGTCTATTAACCTTCCCGCACAGGCTGCGCTTTCAAAATCCCGACAGTTGGGGTAACGTGAGCCGGATCATGTTTTAGTCGTGCGCGAAGGAGTGCAGAGTGTTCGCTGAGTTTGGTGTTCTGAATTATTTGACCTACCTGGTCGGGGCGGTGTTTATCATCCTCGTTCCTGGCCCTAATACGTTTTTTGTGCTGAAGACGGGCATTGCCCACGGCGTGAAGAAAGGCTATCTGGCAGCGGCGGGCGTCTTTATTGGCGACGCGGTGCTGATGTTTCTGGCCTTTGCCGGCGTGGCGACGCTGATTAAGACCACGCCGGTGCTGTTTAACGTCGTCCGCTACCTCGGGGCGATCTACCTGCTGTGGCTGGGGGGTAAAATGCTCTACGCGGTGCTGACCCAGCGCGATGGCCAGGCCGACGCCAGCGCGGAGCCGGCGAGCGCGATCCTCAAGCGCTCTCTGACCCTGAGTCTGACCAATCCGAAAGCGATTCTGTTCTATGTGTCGTTTTTCGTGCAGTTTATCGATGTCAACGCCAAAGCGCCCGGCGTGGCGTTCTTTATTCTGGCGCTGACCCTCGAGGTGATTAGCTTCTGCTATATGAGCTTTTTGATCCTCTCCGGCTCGTTTGTCACCCGCTACGTTAAAACCCGCAAGAAGCTGGCCAAACTTGGCAACAGCCTGATTGGTCTGGTTTTCGTTGGGTTCGCCGCGCGCCTGGCTACCCTGCAGTCCTGATCCCCTCGGGCCGGTTACCCGCTGACCGGCCCGCCGTCTCTTATTCTGCCCTGTAACAAAAACCCTTCATTTTTTATTGCATTGGTGTTACATATACAGCCGTTTATCGCTCAGCAAAAAGGAAGCCCCGATGATTCTGCAAAAACTCCTCAGCAATAAAAACTGCAAAAAATACTGTCTGTCGCTCGCGGCGGTGTTTGCTATCGCGCTGGCGGTGGTGGGGCGGGCGACCTTCGGGGGCGTGGTGAGCGAGTACAATATGCCGTACTCAGAGTGGACGACGTCCATGTTCTTCCTGCAGGGGGCGATGGTGACGGTTTACAGCATTGTCTTTACCGCGCTCTTCGCTATCCCCCTCGGCTTTATTTTCCTCGGCGACGAGCGCCAGGATTAAGCGTCAACGGGCGAACCATGGTTCGCCCTGTCTTATCGGCCCATCAACAGCCTGAAGGATTAATCATCGTCATGATAGTGATGATGGTGGTGATGGCGATGGGCGTGGTACCCATCGTCAATAATGCATCCCGATAACAGCGTGCACAGCGCAATAATCAACGGTAACACGATCGGTTTTTTCATCCCTTACTTCTCCCGCTATTCTGCTTTCCCCGGGGCAGAGAATGCCGCGGTGGATAACGTGAGTGTAAAGGGTTAACTTGTTGATGGGATAGGATAACTCCGCAATATCGCCGCCGCGATCACCACCAGCCGAACTGGCTGCCGGCCACCGCCACGATGGCGACAACCAGCATAATAATGGTGCTTTTTTTCATTATGCCCCACCCGGCGCCGCATAGCCGCCGACAAAAAACCAACCGAGAAAGACGACGGCGATGATAAAGATCGCCACCGGGAAAAGAATACCCAATTTCATGATAGTGTCCCTGTACCCACGAATGATGCCCTGCATGATACTGGATATCGCGGTACTTTAGTCAATATGAATGAAATTCTCCTGACGGCGGGACTTCTTATCCTGGTACATCGCCTCATCGGCGGCGCGTAAGGCCGCTTCAACATCGATACTCTGCGGATCGCAGATGATCACCCCGAAGCTGGCGCCCTCATAGTCGATACGCTGTTCGCCGAGGAAGTAGACGCCGCACAGGGCCTGGCGCAGGGTCGTGACATACGCCTGCTGCGCGGCAGGTTGCTGGGCACTACCGACGATCAAAAACTCATCGCCGCCAAGGCGGCCAACGATATCCTCACGGCGCGCGACGGCGGTGAGTCGTTCGCCGACCTGTACCAGAAAGCTGTCGCCGCACGGATGACCGAACCGATCGTTAATGGCTTTGAAACCGTCGAGATCGATAAAAATCAGCGAGACCTGCTGCTGCTGGGCGCGGGCGGAGGCAAAGCGTAGCGCCAGCTGCTTAAACAGCGCACGGCGATTAGGAAGCTGGGTGAGCTCATCGGTCGACGAGTGCAGCTCCAGCGCGACGTTAGCCGCCTGCAGCTGTTGCACCAGGGTGTCTTTTTCCACGTAGTGGGAAATGAGCTTCGCGAACAGGCCCATCACCTGTTCACCTTCGAGATTATAAGGTTGCTTCTGTCGGCTGGTGGCGCAGAGGGTACCGAACAGAGAGCCGTCGGCCAGGCGGACGGGAATGCTTAAAAAGGTGGCGATCCCCAGCTCCTGGGCGGCGATGCAGGAGTGCCAGCGATGGGCCACGTCGTTGCTAAACGTGCACTGATCCTCAAGGGCGCGTTTGCACAGGGATTCATCCCAGGGGACGGAAAAACCTTCCGGGATCTGCATTTCGCTGCTGTTATGGGCGAACATTACCTGCTGCCGCTGGGCGTTGATATCGATGCGGGTAAGATAGGTGGACTCCATTCGGGTCACCGCCTCAAGCATCTCCAGCAGCTGGCGCACCAGGGTTTCCAGGGACTGTTCCGCAGCGAGGGTTTGCGACACCCGGGCAAGAATAAAATCTGACATGAATAATACAGCTCCAGCACGCCAAACGTCACCCCAGCATAATGGGCTGCAAACGGACATCAGCGTCGAATAAACAGTGATATTTTTAAATTTATCACATCTGTTTGGGGAATACTTGTCCACGCGGCAGGAAAAAAAGCCCCGTCGGGGGCGACGGGGAAAAACTCATTGATTATGGAATGATCTGTTCTCTGGTCAGTTCGAGAACAGGGGCTACTCTACGGGGGAAAAGTGCAGGCAAGATGGAGAAAACGTGGAGATTCAGGCTAAAATCCCCGGGCATTCAGGAAAGGGAGGAACGATGAAAAAGTTACTGGCTATTCTGCCACTGGTATTAGCCGGCTGTGCCCAGCCGCAGTCCACCGCGCCGACGAAAACCATCGGCATGGCCAATCCCGCGTCGGTGTACTGTCAGCAATCCGGCGGTACCCGGGTGCCGGTGCAAACGCCGCAGGGCGTTAGCACCCAGTGCAAACTACCCAGCGGCGAAACCCTCGACGAGTGGGCGCTGTGGCGCCGGGATCATCCGGCTAAATCGTAACCGGCAGGGCCGCCAGCCAGGCGGCCAGCACCCGGGCATGATTCTGCTCGGTGTTCTTCGCAGCGTACAGCAGCGTCAACGGCTGGCGCTGCGCCAGCGCCGCCAGCCGCAGGCCCGTTTCACGATGGGCGTCGAGCTCCTGGCGATAGCGCTGGCTGAAGTGGGCGAAATCGATCGCTTCGCCGTGAAAGGCTTTTCGCAGCTCCGTGGAAGGTGTTAACGCCTTACACCATTCATCACAGGCCAGCGCCTCTTTTTTAATCCCCCGCGGCCAGAGACGGTCGACCAGCACCCGGTAGCCGTCGCTGCTTTCCTGCGGGTCATACACCCGTTTACATTGAATCATCATCCTGCTCCCTCTGTGCCATCCAGGCGAGCAACTGCGGGATTTGCCCGTCGGAAAATACCGTGATGCCGTGAGCGCGCAGCAGATCGGCCGCGACCCCGGCGCCCGCTTTGCGTCGTCCGCGAAAGGAGCCGTCATAGACAAACTGGCTGCCGCAGGTAGGGCTGCCATCGGTGAGTAACGCTGCCTGACAGCCCGCTTCCCGGGCGGCGCTGAGCGCCAGCCAGGCGGCCAGCTGGTAATGTCCCGTGACGTCGCGGCCGTCGCTTTCCACGATCCGCGCCCGCCCGGCAAGGACATCTCCGCCTGCGCCGCCGACGATCTCCGCCGGCAGACGGGGCGTGGACAGACCGGCCGCCAGCTCCGGGCAGTGGATCACCAGCCGCCCCGTCTGCTGCCAGCGGGACAGCGTCGCCGCCAGCTGTGCCTTCTCGCTACCGTTATACCGCACCTGGAATCCCATCAGGCAGGCGCTGACCAAAAGCTTACTTTTCATCCTTTCTCCCTTTCACGCTTGCTCCAGTATATCTTACCCGCCGGCGGGGGCGGTGGGGCGAAAATAAGGATTGTGTTCCACTGGAGGGATCGCTATCCTGACGTGCCTTGTGCTGCTCGTCTCGTCCAGACATAAGGAACCTGCTATGAAAACCCCTTTACGCCTCGCCCTCGTCGGCGATTATCACCCCGATATTGTTGCCCATCAGGCCATTCCCCTGGCGATAGACGATGCTGCCGCCGTGCTGGAGCAGCCGGTGAAATATGACTGGCTCGCCACCCCGTCGATCGTCTCCGGCGAGGCGCTGGCCGAGTACGATGCCGTCTGGGTCGTTCCCGGTAGCCCGTATCGTCATCCGCAGGGGGCCTTTACTGCGATCCGCTATGCCCGCGAAAACGGCATCCCTTTCCTCGGCACCTGCGGCGGCTTTCAGCACGCGGTGATTGAATACGCCCGTAACGTGCTCGGCTGGCAGGATGCCGGTCATGCGGAAACTGACAGCGAAGGGCGGATGGTGATCGCTCCCCTTAGCTGTTCGCTGGTGGAGACCTCCGCCGTCGTCGAGCTGCGGGCGAATACGCTGATTGCCCGCGCCTATGGCCGGGAGAGCATTGAAGAGGGCTACCACTGCCGGTACGGGGTGGACAGCGCGTTTGCCGGAGAGCTGGAACAGGGCGATCTGCGCGTCACCGGCTGGGATGAAGAGGGTGAGATCCGCGCCGTCGAGCTGGTGACGCACCCGTTTTTTGTCGCCACGTTGTTCCAGCATGAACGCCACGCGCTGGATGGGCGTCCCTCGCCGCTGGTCCAGGCGCTGATTCGCGCCGCGGCACAATAAACCCACCGGCAGCGGGCGCTGCCGGTCATCTTCAGGAATGGATTTCCCGGTCACGTCCGGCGAGGGCGCCGCAGACCGCCATCACCAGCGAAATCAGCGCCACCGCCAGCAGCGGAATATGCCAGTCGCCATTAGCATCGTGGATCTTACCCATCAGCGGCGGCCCGCAGGCGGCCAGCAGATAGCCGACGCTCTGCGCCATCCCTGACAGCGCAGCGGCCTGGTGCGCCGAGCTGGCGCGCAGGCCGATAAACGTCAGGCCGAGGATCATGGTAGCTCCGGAGCCAAAGCCGAACAGCAGCGTCCAGCCGATCGCCAGCCCTGGCAGCAGCCACAGCCCGGCGGCGCTGATGGCGCACATCAGGGCGACCAGCACCGCGATCCCACGCTGGTCGCGCAGCCGATGCAGGATCAACGGTATCGCCAGACCGGGCGCGGCGGTCGCCAGCTGCAGCAGGCCATGCAGCGAGCCGGCCTGCGCTTCGCTATAGCCCATACTCTGTAGAATCGACGGCAGCCAGCCGATAATCACGTAATAGACCAGCGAGTTGATGCCGAGGAACAGCGTCACCTGCCAGGCCAGCGCCGACCGCCAGATCCCCCGATTATGCATGGCGCCTGAGCCGGTCAATGGCGCCTCCGCCCGGCGCCGGGACTGTGGCAGCCAGCTGAGGATCGCCAGCAGCGGGAAGACCATCAGCAGCAACAGCGCGCCGCGCCAGCCGAATCCGGCCATTGCCACGGGAACCACCAGCGCCGAGCCGAGCGCCGCCGCGCCGCCCATCGTCAGGGAATAGGCGCCGGTCATCCGCGCGACATGCTGCGAGAAATCGCGTTTAATCAGTCCGGGCAGCAGCACGTTACCCAGCGCAATACCGCAGCCGATCACCGCCGTGCCGATAAACAGCAGCGCAGCGGAGGGCAGGGAGCGCAGGGCAATGCCGGCGCAGATCAGCAGCATCGCCAGCAGCAGGCTGCGTTCCATGCCGAACCGGCGGGCAACCCCTGCCGCCAGCGGCGAGACAAGGCCAAAGGCCAGCAGCGGCAGGGTGGTGAGCAGCCCGGTCTGCGCGGTGGTCAGGCCATAGTCGCTACGAATCGCGTCCAGCAGCGGCGCCGCGCCGGTAAAGACCACGCGCAGGGTGGTGGCGATGAGCAAGATACCGGCAATCAGCAGCGCGGGGCGGCGGCCGGTAGAGGAGATCATAGAAGACATATCATTTTCAAGGTAACTAACGAGGGGGTTACGATAGCGACTTTGTCCTCTGTTTAAATCAAGCTAAAATGACAGATTATCGCTAATATCGGACAACATGATGATCGGACTGGGTCTGGATGGTTATGAACCGGACAGTGGCCACGAATCGGCCATTGCCTTTCGTATTCAGGTGGTGGAGGCGGAGCAGTATATTCCGGCGCATTCTCACCGTAAGGGGCAGCTGATCCTCGCCCTGCACGGCGCCTTGACCTGCGAGGTAGAGAACGCGATGTGGATGGTGCCGCCGCAGTATGCGGTGTGGGTCCCGGGACAGCTTTCCCACAGTAACCGCGCCACCCCCGGCGCCCAGGTGTGTTTCCTGTTCATCGAACCGGGCGCCGCGCCGATGCCGGACCGCTGCTGTACGTTAAAGATTTCTCCGCTGGTGCGGGAGCTGATCCTCACCCTGGCGGAACGCGGCGGGGAGTTGCTGGCCGCCCCTGCCACGGCCCGGCTGGTGCAGGTTCTGTTTGATGAGCTGCCCCGGCAGCCGCAGGAGCACCTGCAGCTGCCGGTATCAAACCACCCGAAAATTCGTCAGATGGTGACGATGATGGCCGAGGATCCGGCGCGCTGGCAGACCCTGAGCCAGTGGGCGGCGGTGTTTGCGATGAGCGAGCGCAATCTGGCCCGCCTGGTAGTGCGCGAAACGGGGCTGAGCTTTCGCCGCTGGCGCCATCAGCTGCAGCTGATCCTCGCGCTACAGCTGCTGATCCGCGGGCAGACGGTGCAGCAAACGGCTCAGGCGCTGGGCTACGATTCCACCACCGCCTTCATCACCATGTTTAAAAAAGGGCTCGGACAGACGCCGGGCCGCTATCACGGCAGCCTGGCTACGACTTCCCAATAAACAATGAGATGATCCCGGCGGCAATCAGCGGTCCGACCGGGACGCCGCGAAACAGGGCGACGCCGAGTACCGTGCCGACCAGCAGCCCGGCCACCAGATGCGGCTGGGAGCCCATCAGGGAGACACCGCGCCCGCCGAGCCACGAAACAAACACCCCGACCGCAATCGCCAGCAGTGATTTCCAGTTCATAAAGGAGTGGATCAGCGTCGAGGGCGGCAGCGTACCGCTGGCGATAGGCGCCATCACGCCGATGGTTAAAATAATGATCCCGACAGTCAGCCCCTGTTTCTCAATCCAGGGAAAGAAGGTATTTAGCGGTGTAACGCGCACGATAATCAGCACGAGGATGGAGATCGCTACGGTGGTGTTATGGCTGATAAAGCCGAGCGCCGCCAGACCCAGCAGGATCAACAGGGTGGTATCAAACATGTACAGAGGTCCTTGCCAAAAAAAGAAAGCCAAAAAATATCCCGCTTACTCTACGCATCGTGGCGTGAATAAACAGGATTTTCACGCCATGCGGCGAAAATCAGGGCGGATGCCCGGTTAGCTAAGGCGGCGAAAGGTCGCGATCTCCGGTCGGGCGATATGTAAATAATCCTCGGTATCGAGAATGATCGACCGGTCCAGGCGTCCGGCGTTAAAGGCGATTTGTGGAAAGCGCTCAAACAGCAGCGGGTCGGCCACCAGCCGCAGCGCCGGATGGAAGCTGAAGGGGGGAATGGCGCCGAACACGCAGGCGGTGAGGGCATCCACTTCCGCCGGACTGGCCAGCGAGGCTTTGCTGCCGCCGATATGCCGGGCCAGGCTGGCGAGATCGGCCTGCTGATCGGCGGCGAGGATCGCCAGCACATGCTGGTTGACGCCGTTTCCTTTTACTTTACAGACTAGCGCTTTTGCGCCCTGGCCAAGCGCGGTGCCGCGGATCGCCGAGACGGCTTCGCACTGGCCGACCGCGTCATGCGCCATCACCCGGTAGCGCGCCTGGTGTTCGTCGAGCAGCGCGCACAGGCGCTGGTGGATATTACCTTCTACTGCTTCAAGCATAGCGTCCTCCTGACATCATCAAGCCGCCAGCTTAGCGCTGTTGCGTCAGCCTGCCAACGGTGGGCCGGGAAATTCACCATTCGCTCATTATTGCTTCACAGTGCTGTGGTGCAATCTCGCAGGCGCAGCAGATGAGTTTTGTAAATAAAAAAAAGAATGATTTTCATTTTCAATCGAACTTTTTTTATTTCGCTCAGTCTCTATCGGACGACACAGAATATTAATAATTGCCGTAATGAGGTTAGGATGATGCACGATGCAACCATGCAGGGTTCCCCACGCAAGAAGTTTAATAAAATAAGGGAGCTCAACAGACGGCGGAATTACTTTACTAAGAAAGTACGTAATGCCCTGCGGGTGGGAGTGGCGAAAGCGCTCTGGGACCGCCGACGCCGTCAGCCGGTGGATTTATCGTCCGCGAAAACTGTCTTACTCATGCGTAATGAGGGGGCGGTCGGCGATGTGGTGGTGGATTCCGCGCTGGTAAAATGCCTGCATCAGTCAGGTTATATCGTTGATTTTCTACTGACGACCTCTAACAGCCAGGTGATGCGCTATAACCCGCGGATCCGCCATATTTATGAAGCTGAGCCGGTCAATTCCGCTGACTTTTTGCGTAAATTTAACCATAACGTTCCCCGCGACGTCATTAATGAACTGGCTAATAATAAGTACGATATTATTATTGACCCTTCGCTGTTCGATATTCCCGTGCATCGCCTGCGGCTTTTTCGACAAATAAAAGCCAAATCAGTACTCGGGTTTAATAAATGGCCATCGATTAAACATTACTCTCACTCTTTTGATTTTGACTGCCAGCGCTGGCACGTAACGAAGACGTTCGCGTTGATCGCCGACTATCTCCAACTGGACACCCGCGCTCTGGACACTTACGACCTGGCGGTGCCCGGGCCGATTATGCAGGAGGTGGCGCAGTATCTGGCGTCGCTGAGCGGAAAAGCGGTAGTGATTAATATTTTTGCCGGCCATGCCGACCGGAGTCTCTCCCAGACGCAGCTGGCCGAACTGCTCGACAAGCTGCGAACTCGCCATCCGGGGCTGGCGGTTATTCTGCTCGATCACCGGCGTGAGATCCGCATCCCGCTGCCGCCGGAGGTGGTGATTAATCCGTTTAACACGCTGCACCATGCGATGGCGCTGATTGCCCAGGCGGAGCTGATTATCTCCCCGGACACCTCGGTGGTGCATATGGCGGCGGCGTGGAACAAACCGCTGATCGCGGTCTATAAGGACGTTCTGCTCAATAACCGGCTGTGGGCCCCGGGCTATGACAATGCCAGGCAGATCATTGTTAAATGCGGGAAGGTCCATCAGCATCGCGAGCTGGTGGATAGAATTATAGCGGCGCTACCGGAGACGCTGTGAGGGCGATGAGGGGAGGCTGGTAGGGCTCACCTGCTGGCCGTATGCAAGAGCCAGCAGGTGAGCGAAGGTTGCATTGCCAGTCTGCAACCGCCGCTATTGTACTGGTGCCCGCTGCTCTGACACATCCGGGAAAGCTCTTAAAGAGATGGCCGCCGCCAACGACGGGCGGCATCACTCTTCAGTGAGCCACATATCCGCTTCTTCAAACATCTCCTGCACCGTACGGCTGATCAGCTCTTTTTCATGCTTGCTGGCGTCGGTGTTGATCGCCGGCAGCGTCATCATCGGCTTCACCCGCACTTCCGCTTCCGGGAAAATGCGCTGCATGCGTTTGGTCAGTTCGTTAAGAATGGTCTCTCTGGCACCCGGCAGCCCGGCAAAATTGCGCTTGTCATAAATCAGTTCCACAAACATCTTCTGTCCTCTGTATGCTGATCGCGGGCGATAGTTTTACTGTATTAATGTACAGTGTCAAGCGAATGCCGCGGTGCTGCTCATCCGCAACCTCGTGCGGGAGAGGGCTGCGCGCAAAAGCAGCACCTCGTCCGCTGGCGGTCAGGCAGGCCTCACTGACGAGCGGAGGGGATTTCCGCGCTGCAAAGGCGTTATCGCTGATTGCGTAGGCCTGGTAAACGCAGTGACCTTCACCCGAAGCGATGTCATTAACTGCGTACATTCATTTCGCGACGGGCAGGTCTGAATATCGGGTGGTGTAAGCCGGGGAAAGCATTTCACGCTTCATCGCCCAGGATTTTTCGATCCCCTGACCGGCAAACCAGACCTTTCCTTTCCCGGATTGATTTAATTGGTCGATAACGTCCATTAACGCAGCACTATTTTTGCGCGGAGCGTTATCGTCAAATAAGTTTAGCTGCGCTATGCCATTACTGAAGAAATCAGCAAGCATAACACCGGCTTTCATATATCGATAACCATCAATCCAAATTCTCTGCAGGCAGTTTGTGGCACAATTTATAATGTCACGGGTATCATTAGACGGCGTTAATAGCTTCATTGACGCTTGGTTGCCATAATATGTTTCATTAACGGCGTGCGGACTCGTCCGGACAAATACGCTAACGAAGCGGCAAAATTGATGCTCACTGCGTAATTTTTCTGCTGCTCGCTCAGCATAGGCGCAAATGGCTTGATGCATATCTGAATACTGCGTTACCCGGTTGCCAAAAGAGCGACTACAAATAATCTGTTGTTTTGTTGGGGAAAATTCTTGTAGCTCAAAACATGGCTCACCACGCAGTTCGCGAACGGTCCTTTCCAGCACCACATTGAAGTGCTTTTTTATGACCCATAATGAGCTTTCAGCCAGATCCAGAGCGGTATTAATACCCATTAAATTAAGTTTTTTACTCATTTTTCGCCCAACGCCCCAGACCTCTTCAACAGGGACAAGGGCGAGTAGCCTGCGTTGGCGCACAATATTGGATAAGTCGACAACGCCGCCCGTGCCGCGCCATGTCTTGGCGGCATGGTTAGCGAGTTTGGCTAATGTCTTGGTTTGCGCAATACCTACGCCCACCGTTAAGCCAGTATTTTTCAATACGTGAGTTCTTATTTCATGGCCGAAGGTGGATAAGGGGACGCAATTCATTACTCCGGATAAATTAATAAAGGCTTCATCGATGGAATAGATTTCTATTGACGGAGACATTGCCGTGAGCGTTTGCATAACACGGTCACTGAGGTCGGCATAAAGCGCATAGTTAGAACTGAAAAAATGAACACTGGAATAATAAGGGTTATTTTTTATTTTAAAGAAAGGTTCGCCATTTTTTATACCGAGGGATTTCGCTTCGGCAGAGCGAGAAATAATGCAACCATCGTTATTGGACACGACCACAATAGGCTTCCCCTTTAAATCAGGGCGAAAAACCGTTTCACAAGAAGTATAGAAGTTATTGACATCGACGAGGGCAAACATAATTATTTATGCGCTTTATTGCTAAAAATGACCACGCCAAATATTTCTAATTCTTCGGCATTATGAAACGAAATGGAAGCGTAATCGCGATTGTGCGGCACTAGCTGTAAAAAAGGATGAGTGCGAAGTTCTTTCACGGTGAATTCACCTGCGATAGCCGCAATGACGATATCACCATGTACGGCAGACAGTGAGCGGTCAACCACTAAAAGGTCTCCATCACTGATGCCGGCATCACGCATAGACTCTCCGCTGACTTTGATGAAGTAGGTAGCACTCGGATGTTTTATCAATAATTTATTGAGATCCAGCCTGTCCTCAACATAATCCTGAGCGGGGCTGGGAAATCCGCAGGGCACCCTCTCGGAGAAGAGGGGGAGCATGAGTGGGGGCGAAATCTCAGTTGGCCGAGTAAACTGCATGGTATCGATCCTCGAATACTGTTTTTATATACAGTATTATTGAATGTGCTGATGGATCAAGGCGCACGTGACGTTGTTTTTATAACTGCATGAATATAATGATGATTTATGTAAAACATGCCATGTGGTGTTGTTGCTGAACTGCCATCGCTGTGTAGCGCGACCAGTACGCCAATGTTGACGTTTGCCCGGTAAGACGACCGCTGTATTACATGGAGCATGATCGACTCTTTTTTCACCCTCTCTTCAGTATTTAATATTATTGAGAAAGCGAAGGGTATGAGGATGTTTCATTGGAGGATGTTTATAAAATATTGTCACCTTTATCTTTCAGTGTGGAAAGACATTATTTATTTTAACTTAAATGGCTTGACAAATTTGATGGCAAGGATAGATTTGAGCAACTGCTCTAATTTATTGTCATCATCTGCGGGATCCGAAAGTGATACGCTGTGATTAACCATGACACTACATAACCAGGGGATCTACTGACATGAAAATTTTTTTCCAGGGCACCAGACTTAAAAAAGCAAAAATACTAACGGTTGCCTTTTCTTTCGCCTTTTTCACCGCATCGGTGCAGGCAAAGTCCTCGCAATCAGAGAGTTATAATGTCGCCGTTTATCGCGGGGAGGCCGGGTGCCCGGGTTGTTCTGAAATGGTGGTAAAATCGCTGATCGCGACAGGTCTGCCTCTGCACATTTCTTATGTGGGCGAAAAAGAAAAGCTGAAATTAAATGCGCAAACACTGAAAAAATTCGATCTCTATATTCAACCTGGCGGCGGTCAGGATATACCCGGCTCTTATCAAGCCCTGGGTGATGAAGGGGCAGAGGCTATCCGCAATTTTGTGAAAAGTGGCAAATCCTTTCTTGGTCTTTGTATGGGAGCCTATCTTGCCGACAAAGACTGGATAGGGCTTATTGATGCGCCTTTAGAATCAGAGGTGGGGAGACCCGGTTCGCAGGCCGTTGATGAAGGCGATTATACCCTGCAACTGACATGGAATAATAAACAAGAGCCTTTTTACTACCAGGATGGGCCTTATCTCAACAGTAGTATCTCAAGTACTGGATTCCAGCCGATCGCTTACTACAAGAATGGAGATATCGCCATTGGTAAGTACCGGTATGGTAAGGGAAACATCATCCTGTCAGGTCCACATCCTGAAGCCGATGAGACCTGGATAGACAGCGCTGCGCCAGGGAATACGACGGCAGAAAGTAAAATGCAGCGTATTTTAAGTTATCTCAATATAAAAAAGGGTTAACTGATACGCTACCTTGCTTCACCCACTCAGAAATCTTTTTTAAGTATTTTAAAGGCAAGCTCAGATATTTCATTAAGAAAAATGCTGCGTCTGTCTTCTGAATAATCGAGGATCAGCAAGCTGGAATACCCATCAATTAATGTGTTTATTTGTCTGGCTGAGGTAGCGGCGTTTTCCGCAAGGAACTCGCCTTCCTGCATCCCTACGCTAATGATGCCTTCAAGAATAGTGATCCATTGCAGGGAGTAATCGTGCACTAATTTAGCATAATCCGCATCGCGTGCTGCCATTGGCCATAGTTCAAGGTAGAGCAGCCAGTGTGCCGAAGGTGCATCGGGTAACAGCGTTCTGATATAGAGGTTTACTCTTTCACTAGCGCTCATTTTTTCTGACGCGTTTAAAAACGCATGACATTCTTGTATGTCATTTTCAAACATATACTGAATAGTGGATTTCTTGAGCGTTTCCCAGTCTCGATAATAGTGATAGATATGACTTCTGGAAATATTCATTTTCTGCGTCAAATCACGGGTTGAGACATTGCTAAACCCTTTTTCTCTGAACAGTTGTAGCGCAGCTATTTTTATCAACTCAGAAAAATTGGCCGTTTTCAATATTTCAACCTTAATCACTATCCATTAAAGCGCGAACTATATCATAATTTCTGAAACCTTGCACGTGTTCAACATTCGGGGATAGCTGTTAGCATTGTGTTTTTTATAGCATTAACAAAATAACGAAAATCTATTTTGTGGGTCTGGTATAAATTCAGCTGCAGGGAGGTTGCTTTATTATTAGCTATGCGCAGGATGCTATTCCTGCCGCGTGCGGTGGTGGCCGCAACGGTGGAGTGGAAAACCGGGAAAGAGAACGTCGCTATTACCCGGTGAGCTATCATGATGACAACGTGCTTATCGGCAAGGTAGGCGATAAGCACGGCATTTTTCAGACCGAGCGTGGTTTGCCGCCGCGTGGGTAGCCGCTGCGCCACCACACGCTTTTAACGCAATTGCGCGCAGGCGCCCGCTATCCGCTGGCAGGCTTGGGTTAGCAGGCCATCTTCTATCGCATACGCAATACGCAAATACCCCGGCATTCCAAACGCGGAGCCGTGTAAAACGGCCACCTGGGTTTGTTCTAATAGCCAGTTCGCCAGCGCGCTGTCGTTGCGAAGGATTTCGCCGCCAGGGGTCATCCGGCCCATGAGCGCCTGGCAGTTAGCAAACACATAGAATGCCCCCTGGGGAGCGGTGGCGCTCAGGCCATCGGTGGCGGCAATCATTCCCAGCACCTGCTGGCGGCGTTTATCTAACACGTTGAGCCAGCCGTCGAAGAAATTGGCTGAGTGGTTAAGCGCTGCGACCGCCGCAGCCTGCGAAATACTGCTGGGGTTGGAGGTGCTTTGTGATTGCAGGATCTGCATGGCGGCAATCAGCCATTGCGGCCCTCCCGCATAGCCCAGACGCCAGCCGGTCATGGCGTGGCTTTTGGACACACCGTTTACCGTCAGGGTACGTGAAACCATCTGCGGGGCGGCCTGGGCAAAAGTGGTAAAAGGGGTATTGTCATAGCGCAGCGGCTCGTAAATATCGTCGGCCATCACCAGCACCTGTGGGTAATCCGCCAGCACCGCAGCCAGGGCACGCAGTTCCTGCTCGCTGTAAATCGCCCCCGTCGGGTTGCCCGGCGAGTTGAGGATCAGCCAGCGCGTTGATGGGGTGAGGGCGGCGGCCAGTTGTTCCGGCGTCAGCTTCCAGCCGTTTTGTTCATCACAGGGCACAATCACCGGTTCGCCATCGGCCAGAGAGACCATATCCGGATACGAGACCCAGTAGGGGGCGGGAATGATGACCTGCTGCCCGGCGTCGAGGGTGGCCAGAAAAGCATTGAAAATAAGCTGCTTGGCGCCACTGCCTGCGATGATCTCTTGCGGACGGTAATGCAACTGATTGTCGCGAGCGAACTTGGCGGCAATGGCCTCCTTTAACGCGGCGGTGCCGGAAACGGCGGTATACTTAGTCTGATGATGCACGATCGCTTCAATGCCCGCATAGCTGATATGGGCCGGGGTAGCAAAATCCAGTTCTCCTTCGCCCAGGTTGATAACCGGCTTGCCTGCGGCTTCCAGTGCCCGTACCTGGTCAGAAATGACCGCTGTCGGTGAAGGGCGTACAGATTGCATACGACGGGCGATTTGACTGTTATTCATAAATCCTCTTTTGTATCTAATGATTCAATTAATACAATTAGGTCCCCAACCTCAGCAGGAAACTCGCCGTGTCACCGATCTTTATTCTCGATAACACCTCTGCGCCCGCTCGCTACGGTATTACCGCCAGCCTGTGGGCTAATCGTCTTGGACTGCCTCTCTGGAGCCTTCGCCCCGACTTCGCCGGCGATGTTCCCGACAGCCATCAGCACGTCATTCGTGCCGGGTACTGCGTGACCAGCGGCCTCTGGCGCAGCGATACGCTGCATGAAGAGGTGCGCGATATCGCCAGCCTGCCTGAGTCAGATGCTGTCATTGTGCTGGCGTCCTCGCAGGCAGCGCTTATCGCCGACCTGCCGGGCCAACGGCTGTTCAGCGATGACCGCAACCAGCGCCTGACGCTCAGCGATGGGCAACATACGGTGCTAGACCTCACCGCCGATCGCTATGGTCGCTGGGATGCCGGGGAGCCATCCTCTGCCGGGACGTCCTTGCGCATCGCGCTGATTGGCCGTGAGTCAGACCACCGTCTGGTCTACCCCGCCACGCTTGGCTCACTGGGTGATGCCGCGGCGTCGCTGGGGCTGAAGCTGGAGGTCCATTTCTTCTCGCCGGTCAGTCTGTCCCCTGGGTTACACGACCTCCACGACGTCCAGGGCGTCGTGTTGCCAGGCGGTTCCTCGATGGCCGCCGTCAAGGGACAAATCCGCGTGGCGGAAGATACGCTTGCCCGCGGACAGCCCACGCTGGGGTTATGCCTGGGAATGCAGAGCATGATGACCGCAGTCGTGCGCCGACGTCCGGGTTGCGAATCAGCCATTCCCGCCGAAGTGGCTCCGGATGAGGCTCTGCACAGCTTTGTTCCCTTTGTCGATGGCCGTCATCGCTGCGGCGTATTCCCTTTTTCCTTCGGGTTGATCCCCGGTAATATCCGCGAAATGCACTACAACCATCGCTACTGCTTTAACACCGACTTATTACCGGCGCTGGATCGCAGCGGGGTCAGCGTCAGTGCGCAAACGGACGATATCGTGGAGGCCATCTCCCAGCCGGAACTGCCGTTCTGGCATGGTGTGCAGGGGCACCCGGAACTGATGTCCCGCCCGGATGCGCCCCATCCGCTGTTCGTCGCCTTTTTACGGGCGGCGCTTAACGCGCCAGCGTAACGCCGCTACGGCTGTCGCTGGCAAGCGCCGACATGACGTGAGTCAGCTCCGCCAGCGCCGCGTCGTCGATCGGTTTTAACGGTGCGCGTACGGTGCCGCCGTTAAAACCGCGCAGCGCCATCGCCGCTTTCACCAGCTGCGGCTGACCATGTTTGCGCGCCAGCGCGCGATACGCGTACCACAGCTGATGCAGATCGCGGGCCGTGGCAGCATCGCCCTGTTCCACGGCCCGGAAGGTATTGATAATCAGCTCCGGCAGCGCGCCGCTGTTGGTGGTGCTGATGCCGTCGAATCCGGCCATCATTGGTCCGAGGAAGGCCAGATCGGAAGCGCAAAACAGGCGCAGACGCCCACGCAGACGGTTGGCAATCTGGTCGATGGCGGTGGGGTTGAGATCGCCCTGTTTGATGCCGACCACGTTGGGGATCTCTGCCAGTTGTTCCAGCAGCGCCGGGGAGAGGGTGATGCCGATGCCCGGCGCGTTGTACACCAGGATGCCGGTTTTGGATAAGGGAGCCATCTCTTTGAAGTAGCTGACGATCTGTTGGTCAGTGATTTCGCTAACAAAGGGCGCGGTCACCATCGGCAGGCCGCCCAGCTCGCTTGCCAGCAGCGTCAGCTCGCGGGCATCGCGCGGGTCGGCGCTGGCGCTGCACAGCATGACCGCCACGCGGTCATCCACACAGGCCATGACTTGATGAAACAGCTCACGGCGTTCTTCGACGGTCATCACCGGGAATTCACCGTAGGTGCCGCCAATCAGCAGACCGTCATAACCCAGACCAATCACGCGTTCAATATTTTCACGTAACGCCGGAAAGTCGATCGCGCCGCTGGCGGTGAACGGGGTGACGGTGATGTTGAAAATACCGCGCAGGCGTTCACGGCATTCATTGATATCTTTCATTTTTCTTTCCTTACAGCAGTGTGAGAGGGCGAGCCAGGGAACCCAACTGACGATATCCGGTTTCGGTCACCACCACGGTTTCACTGACGCCGACGGTAAATTGACCGTAGATCCGCAGAGCCGGTGGAATGTGGAAGGTCATTCCTGGCTGCAGCTCAGTGGTGACGCCACGATACAGACTGAGAATGCCGCCTTCGCCCCAGTCCGGCGCAAAGGCGATACCGATGGAGTAACCGGTGCGTTTTTTGAAGTTTTCGGTGAACCCGGCGCGATCAATCACCTTCTGGCAGGCCAGGTGCGGCGCTTCGCAGGTGGCGCCTGGACGAATGGCATCAAGAGAGGCCTGCAGGGCTTCCTGACACACTTTTTCCATTTCGATGGCGATAGCGGGCGGCCGCCCCAGCCAGGCGGAGCGCATCATCGCGGCGTGGTAGCGGTCGTGAGCCGCTGACATTTCCAGAAATACCGGGTCGTTATCCTGCATCACCCGACGACGCCATGTGCCATGCGGCACGCCGCTGCGTGGGCCGGTCGAGACCAGCGGTTCCATGCCGACATACTCGGAACCGGCGGCAATGGCGGCCCCCATCATCGCCGAGACCAGCGCGTTTTCGTCTGCGCCGCTGCGAATCGCCGCCATGCCCGCGCGCATGCCCGCGTCCACATAGCGCGCTGCGATGGCGATTTTTTCCACCTCCGCCGCCGATTTCACGGCGCGCAGCGGCTCGATGACGCCCGCGGTATCGGCAATGGTGCCGAGCCTGGCCTGCAGGGCTTCATACACGGCAACCGGCAGGAACCAACCGCGTTTGTCCAGCCCAATCCGTTTGTGGAGCCAGCCGCGCTGTTGCAGCATGCCCACCAGGAAATCCACCGGGTTATCGCCATCCTGGTAGATGGCGGCGTCAGAAATAAAGGTGTTGGCGATAAAGTTAAAGTATTCGAGCTGGCGAATCACAAACACCGGATCCCCTTCTACCGGCAGCAACAGCGCCTGGAAGGTGTAATAGCCCGGTGTTTGCTGACCGGTGAGCCAGAAAATGTTTTCCGGGCCGGTAACGATCATGACGTCCACGCCCGCGCGGCTTAAGCGTTCGCGGGTGCGTCGAATGCGTTGCGCATATTCATCAGCGCTAAAGGCGGACTCACTGCCCTGAATCACATTGTTAACATCTTGCATGAGTAAACTCCTGGAGTAAGTGGGCCTGCGCGGCATTAAACTGCACGCCCAGACCGGGTGAGTCATTGACGGTGACCAGGCCATTGCGGTATTCCAGCCCGCTGACGGGATCATCCGTTAAGCCATCGGCGCCATACAGCTCGGCAAATGCCGGTTGCACGACACGACACAGCTGGAGCGCGGCGGCGGTGGCAGCATGGCCTTCATTCATCTGGCCAATCATGAATGGCACGTCGGCGAGTCGCAGCCGGTTGGCGGCGGTCAGCGTCGGCGCAAGGCCACCCAGTTTCACCAGTTTGAGATGCCCCCACAGCGCACCTTTGGCGGCGATCAGCCGGGTGATGGCGGCATCACTGTTGAGGCTTTCGTCGAGCATGATCGGGATGCCGTAGGCGTACAGCTCCGCAAGCTGGCTGTCGTTTGCCGGGCTTAACGGCTGTTCGATGTAGCTGAGCTTCAGCTCGCGCAGAGACGGGAATGCCGCGTGAGCCTGCGCCAGAGACCACTGGCCGTTCACGTCAATCGCCAGCGAAATCTGCTGGCCGAACCGCTGGCGCAGCCGTTGCAGACGGGCCAGGTCGGTAGCGAAATCCGCCACGCCTGTGCGCAACTTCAGCTGGGTGAAACCGCGAACGACATAGCGTTGCGCCTGCTCCAGCATCTGTCTCTCGCTGCCCCAGAACAGGGTCTGGTTGGTGTGCCACGCAGGCAGGCCATCCCGCGCCCCCAGCCAGGCGGCAACGCTTACCCCTTGCTGACGCGCCAGCAGGTCGTGCAAGGCCATATCCAGCACCATGCGCGATGGCGGCAGGAGCGTGCAGTCTTCGTCATCTAGCGCGGCGAGTCGCGCGGCGGGCGCCTGGCGCCAGTCCCAGCGGCGAAGTATCTGAAGCAGGTTGTTCAGCACCTGCTCTTCGCGGTAGCCATGCAGGTAGCGAATGTTGAGCCGCACTTCGCCAATCCCGGTCACCCCCTGGTCTTCCAGACGCAGCCAGAGCGTGTCGAGCGCCGTCACCGGACCAGAGGCAGCGGTATGCAGCGTCACATCGGCGTAATGCAGATCTCCCCGAAAGAGCTGCGCTTTCATAAACCGGGCTCCGGCGGCAGCATGGCGAGCGCAATATCGAGATAGAGGTAGGCCGCTGCGATAAATTCATCGACAGGGACAAATTCATCGGGTTTGTGAGCCACGGCCAGCGAACCGGGGCCAATCACGACGCCTTTTGCGCCCAGCGAACGGAAATGCACCAGGTCACATCCCCCCTGAAAACCAAACGGGCCGGGTTCGCTCTGCCCATGACGGCGACAGGCAGCAAGGCTTTGCTCGACAATGGCTTCGCGGCTGTCGGTTTGCGTCGCGCCGCCGGTAGTGGGCTGCCAGGCGATAATTTCGGCTTCCACACCTGCATGTGCGTATGCGTGGTCGAGCAGTTGCTGCAGTTCGGCTTTGACGACCTCTTCGTCTTCGCCCGGAACCATGCGACGGTCAAGCAGCAGCTCACAGCTGTCTGGCACCACGTTGTCCGCATGGCCGCCGTGGATGCGGGTTACCGTCAGGCTGGCGTTGCCGACCAGATCGTGGCAGCGGCAACGCACCTGCTGGTGGTGGGCTTCTTCAATCAACCCTAACAGGCGCGCTGACTGGTAAATCGCGTTAACCCCCAGCTCCGGCGTACCGGAATGCGCGGTGACGCCTTTAACCCGCACGCGAGGACGTAAGCTGCCTTTGTGGGCGGAGAAGGTGGCATTCGAGGTCGGCTCGCCAATCACCGCGAAATCAATCGCCGGTGGATTATCGCGGACGTAGAATTTCGCCCCTTCGCTGGCGACCTCTTCATCGGCGGTGAACACCCCCATCAATGTGCCGGACCACTGCTGACGGTTGGCAGCCAGCAGACGCAGGGCTTCAACCATCGCCACCAGCGGGCCTTTGGCATCGCAGGCGCCGCGTCCATACAGGCGTCCGTCACGCTCGGTGAGCGTGAAGGGATCGCTGGCCCAGCCGCTGCCCGCCGGAACGGTGTCAAGGTGGGTGTTAAAGGCGAAACACGGCCCCGGTCCATTGTTCAGGATGGCGATAACGTTGGTCCGCCCCGGTGCGTATTCGCTAAAGGAGAGATCGAACCCGGCGGTCAGCAGCCAGCCTTCCAGACATTCGGCGGCTTCGCGCTCATGGCCCGGTGGATTCTCCGTGTTGATGGCAACCAGCGTCGCTAAGTCCTTTTTCATACGAGCGCTGTCAACCTGATAACTGGACATAGGAACTCCGTGATTAATGTAATATTTGCGTCAGGAAGCGCTGCGCGCGGTCGCTGACATGGCCGGCGAAGAAATCGCTGGTGTTGGCGCGATCGATAATTTCGCCGTCTTCCATAAACAGAATCTTGTTAGCGGCCCGACGGGCGAAGCCCATTTCGTGAGTCACCACCATGCTGGTCATGCCTTCTGCGCTAAGCTCCGCCATGACTTCCAGCACTTCACGGATCATCTCCGGGTCGAGGGCGGAAGTGGGTTCGTCGTAGAGCATCAGCTCGGGCTTCATCGCCAGCGCCCGGGCAATCGCCACGCGCTGCTGCTGTCCGCCGGAGAGCTCGTCCGGAAAATGGTCTGCACGTTCGTTGATGCGCACTTTTGCCAGCAGGTTGTCCGCCAGTTTGCGGGCATCAATACGGTTCATTCCCAACACCGTCATCGGGGCCAGCATGATGTTTTCCGCTGCGGTCAGGTGCGAGAACAGCTCGTAGTTCTGGAACACCATGCCAATGCGCTGACGCAGTTTGTGCGCCGGCACATCGCCCCGGCTGATGTGCTGGCTGGCGAAGAACACATCGCCGCTGTCGGCGGGCGAGAGCATGTTGACGCAGCGTAGCAGGGTGGATTTTCCCGAGCCGGACGGGCCAATCAGCACCACGGTTTCTCCGCGTTGCACGGTCAGAGAGCAGTTTTTGAGTACGGTCTGGCGACCAAAAGTCTTATCAATGCCGATCATCTCCAGCAGCGGTTTCTCACTCATGGTTCCTCCCGGACGGTTTTCGGTAATTTAAACAGGCGAGTCAGCCGCTTCTGGCTTTTGCTGCGGCGCTGCCTGGGATCCAGCACGCCTTCCAGCCACGACTGGAAGATCATGAACAGGCTGGTGAGCAGCAGGTAATAGATGCCCGCAGCGCAAAGCGCTTCGAAGTAACGGAAGCTGGCGCTGGCGGCCTGGTTAGCGACCAGCAGCAGTTCCTGAACGGCGATAACCGAGACCAGCGCGCTCGATTTCAGCATGCTGATCATCTGGTTACCCATCGGCGGCAGAACGATGCGTGCGGCCTGAGGCAGAACGATTTTTCGCATGATCTGGCCGTGAGTCATCCCCAGCGCCATGCCGGCGGTGCGCTGGCCGCTTTTCACCGCCTGCAGGCCAGAGCGCAGAATTTCCGCCATGTAGGCGCCTTCATTGAGCGAAAGGGCCAGCACTGCACAGGTAAACGCGGAGAAGCGTAAGCCGAAGCCTGGCAGCACGTTGTAGACAAAGATTATCTGGAACAGCACCGGCGTCCCGCGAAACAGCCACAGGTAGAAAAAGGCCAGCCCTTTCCCGGCGCGAAACGGCGCTTCCTGCAACAGCGCCAACACCAGGCCCAGCACCACGCCACACAACAGTGAGCAGAGGGTAATCAGTAGCGTCATCCACGCACCCCGAATAAATTCGGGGGAGAGGAAGTACTGCCACATTAAATCGATCGACATAGCGTTCTCCGGTTAATGGCAAACGGGTTAGAAAAGGGCAACGGAGTCTGGGAAGTTCCACTTCTTAATCAGTTGCGTGTAGGTGCCATTTTTGACGAGGCTCTGCAGACCTTGCTCCAGCAGGGCCTGGGTTGCGGTATCGCCTTTACGCACGGCAAAGGCGATGTGAGTATTCGCTTCGAACTCGGCGCCAACCGCTTCGAACATGCCGGCTTTTTCGGTAAACAGGGCGACGGTGCCCGGCGTGGAGAGGAACTCGGCATCGGCACGTCCCTGGGCGACGGCCACGGCGGAATCGGTGGCGGCGGGGAACGTCATGACGTTGATGGCCGGTTTTTTGGCCTCCACGCAGCGCTGATTGTCTGCCCGCGCCTGGCTCTCTTCGATCCCGCCGAGCGTCACGGCGATGTTTTTGCCGCAGAGGCTCAGGTCACGTCCGGTGATGTTGGCCGGGTTACCTTTGCGGACCACCACGCGGCTGCCGATTTTCAGATAGGGTACGAAGTCAACCTGCTCGGCACGGGTCGGATTGACGTACATGGCGGAGTTGATGATATCCAGACGTTTACCCTGCAGCGCCGGAATAAGCCCTTTGAATTCCATCGGCATTGGCGCCGGCGTCAGTTGGATCTCTTTGCTTAGCGCGTTGATCAGGTCGATATCGAAGCCGGTAAGCTTGCCTGCTTTCACGTATTCAAAAGGCATGAACGTCGCTGCCGTTCCATAGGTCAGTTGACCCTTGGCGATGGTTTCCACCGCCGCATGGCTGACCAGCGGCAGGGCGGTCAGCGCGAACATCAAAGTACGCACGCGGCGAAACAGAAAAGAATTGCTGGACATAGTCGTCTCCTGGCTAAGGTTTAAATTGAATTTAGTGAGTCAATAAATACAATTATGCGTGTGAAAAAACGTCTCATTCTGGTGCGTGTTGCACGTTAACCGTGCACTCCTTGCTTTACTTTGCTGCGTTTTGTTGGTCGTGATATTGTATATATCGACCACAACAATGCATTTCAGGGAATCGTGAATTCATGCAGCCTGACTCCACTGCGAGCAGTCGCCGGATAGCCCGGCAAATACTCGACCTGATATCTGAAGCAAGATTCGATCCAGGTCATCATTTACGTGAGCAACATCTTGCCGATGCGTTGGGTGTTTCGCGTACGCCGGTACGTGCCGGGCTCAAGGAACTGACCCGCATGGGGGCGGTTGAAGCGCGGCCAAACCAGGGTTTTTTCCTGCTTAAACGCAGTAATGAGCTGGATCAGCTGGAGATTGAGCAGTCCAAGAGCAATGACCAGAAGTTGTACGAGCAACTGGTCCATGACCGCATTGCAGGTATCCTGCCGGAATCCTTTACCCAGACCGAAATCAGCCAGCGCTATGATGTTGATCGCGGCGTGCTGACCCGTACGCTGGTGAAGCTATCGGAGGATGGCCTGATTGCCCGCAATGCAGGGCATGGCTGGCGCTTTCTGCAAACCCTGAACTCCGATATCGCTCTGCGCAATAGCTACGGTTTTCGCCTGATGATTGAACCGATGGCGTTGCTGACGCCCAACCTGCATGTTGACCGGCAGATGCTTAAACGTCTGCGCGCCCGGCATCTGAGACTCATCACCCACCCGGACATTACGCAGGTCCCGGCCAAAGAGATTTTCGAAACCGATGCGGCGTTTCATGAGTTGCTGGCAGAGGCCAGCGGCAACCTGTTTGTATTACAGGCTATTCAGCAGCAAAACCGGCTGCGCCGCCTGCTGGAATTTGGTAGCTATCACAATAAGCGTCGCGTAAAAGAGTGGTGCGAAGAGCACGTTGCCATCATTGATGCCCTGCGAGAGAACAAACAGGAACAGGCGGCAGAGTTGATGAGAAAACACCTGCAATACGCGTTTGACCAGGTCAATGTAAAAAGCCCCCGCGTATAACTGGCATCACTATTGCACATAATGATCCTGAAAATACAATCAGGAGCATTTATGAATTTGCAGATACAACAGCGTGTGGCACTGGTTTGCGGTGCGGGAAGTGGCCTTGGACAGGCTATCGCCTGCTCGCTGGCGCAGGAAGGCGTGAAGGTCGCCGTGACAGGCCGCAACAGAGAGAAGCTGGCGCAAACGGTGGAACGCATCACTCAGCTGGGCGGTACCGCCCGCGCCTGGCCGCTGGATTTTGCCGTCCCGGAACAGTTTGATACGGTCATCGCCGATATCCGCGAGCACTGGGGCGACATCGATATTCTGGTCAATAATTCCGGTGGCCCACCGCCCACGCTGGCACAGGGGACGGACGGCGCCGTCTGGCAACAGCAATTTTCAGTGATGGTCGCCTCGTTAATCCAGCTCACCGATAAACTACTGCCCGCCATGCGCAGCCGTGGCTGGGGACGCATTATTACCTCCACCTCGTCCGGTGTGATTGCCCCGATTCCGGGTCTCGCCCTGTCGAATGCGCTGCGCATGAGCTTACTCGGCTGGTCGAAAACCCTTGCCGCTGAAGTGGCGGCCGACGGCGTCACGGTGAATGTGATGGTGCCTGGGCGCATTGCTACCGACCGGGTGGGTCAGCTGGATGCTATCAAGGCGAAACGGGAACATTCCACTGCGGAAGCGGTCGCGGAGAAGAGTCGTCTGAGCATTCCGGCGGGACGTTATGGCCACCCCCATGAGTACGGCGCTACCGCTGCCTTTTTGGCAAGCCAGCCTGCCAGCTACATTACCGGGGCGGTGATCCGGGTCGATGGCGGATTGATTGGTTCGGTTTAGTGGGGAGTCGCGTGCAATGCCAGTCGCTGGTGTCGTTGACTGGCATTCACGCCTCTCTCGCGCTCATTCAGAATGAGGTGTTAACTATTGCGTACCGGGTGCGGGACAGGACGCCAGACCGGTTATCTTGTTTCTTCCCGCGTTGATGATCCCTGATGGTTCACCATGAAAAGTGCTGAAAGGGTGAGCAGTATGGCGCCGCTGATCAGTATCCACCCGGCGTGCTGAAAGGCGGCTAAGCTACCCTGCGTATGCGCCAGTCTGACGTAGCACGCCGTCACCAGGGCCGCGCCAGCCATCGCGCCAACACGCTGCAGGATGTTGAGAATCGGTGCTGCATCAGAAACATGACGGGTACCCGCCATCGCCAGGCCTGCCGCCATCGCCGGCACTGTCGCAAGGGCTAAACCGAACCCTCTGATAGCGAGTGCGCTACCGACCAGGAGGTAGCTACTGCCTCCATCAATCATGGCCAGCGGCCATGTCGCTAACACCGAGATCAAGCCGCCAACGATCAGCACCACGCGAGGACCCAGCCGGTCTGAGAAATAACCGGCGACCGGGAATCCTGTGGCAGAACCGATTAACTGCGGGGTAAGGAGCAAACCCACATCAGCCAGTGCTTCATGGCAAACGTCGCGGAAATACAACGGGAGCAGGAACTGTCCACCAAAATTCACCGCACCTCCGATAGCCATCAGCAACGCCGATAATGTGAAGCCACGATGTTTGAAAAGGCTGAGATGAAGTAAAGGCGAGTCAATGCGAAAAGAGCGAAAGATAAACAAGCCGATAAACAGTGCGCCCACGCTGAGTAAGATAATGTTCCCGCTATTTTCACCACTATTCAGGCTGACGCCTTTAATACCCTCCATGAGCAGGGGAAGGCTACAAAGAATCAGTATTAACCCCATCCAGTCCAGGGAGAGCGGCTTATCATTTTTTATTGTCGGGCGAGGGAGTAATTTCCATCCCGCAAGCCAGGCACAGAGAGATAAGGGGACATTAATAAAAAACAAGACTCGCCATCCGCAGACCTGAAGCAGCACGGCCCCCAGAGACGTTCCCAGTAAGGGCGCAATGACGATAGCCACGCCTATCGTACCAATGATCCGCCCGAGGCGCTCACGACCGACCACCAGACCCAGGATCGTCTGCCCGGCCGGCACGAGTAACCCGCCTGCCAGACCTTGCATTATTCTGGCGGTGAGCAGCACCTCGATATTCGGGGATAACGCGCAAACTGCCGAGAAAACACCAAATAAAATAAGTGCATAGAGCCAAAGTTGGGTGGCGCCAAACCGTTTTACCGCCCATGCGCTAACCGGAACGCCTGCGGCCAGCGCCATGAGGTACGCGGTGGCTATCCACTGGATGGAGGCGTCCGTCACCCCAAGGCCGTTTGCCATGGTCGGAAGCGCAGCACTGAGCATGGTGGATGAGAGCATGGTAGCGAATGCACCAAGGGTGATGATGGCGGCTTGCATCCACAAAACCGGCGGGATGGCATTGATGGGGCCAGCATGGTTTGTTTTCTTTACCTGCGTATCTCGATTGATATTCATGGGATGACCTTTAGGTGCGATGCGTTAAAAATCTATCATTGATCAATTTTTCTATCAATGATAGATTTATTTTCATCAATGGCGCCGGTAGGCTCCTGGTCAGGAGAAGATCTCTTTTCATCTACCACGGGCTCGGTTGGATGCATTAACAACAGGATGAACACCATGGCTAAAATTCAGCGGGATCAGGTCATTAATGCTGCATTAGCACTCTTAGATGAAGTCGGGCTGGAAGCGATAACGACGCGAAAGCTGGCGCAAAAGCTGGGGGTAGAATCCGCAACGCTGTACTGGCATTTCAGGAACAAGGCCAGCTTACTGGAAGAGATGGCCGCAACTGTTTTGGCCAGGCACCATTCGCTTCCGCTGGCTGAAGACACGGCCGAGTGGGCAGACTGGCTGGCAAATAACGCGCGCAGTTTCCGCCGCGCGCTTCTCGCTCATCGGGATGGCGCACTGCTCCATGCGGGGACAACACCGGCGCGGGTAGGAGGGGAAACGTTCTACCCAAAGGTGGCTTACCTTATGCGGGCCGGCTTTTCTGAGGCTGAAGCCGCAATGATATTACTCACTATTAGCGAATATACCCTGGGATGCGTATTGGAGGAGCAGTCTCGTACAGACAGACATGATGATGAAAGATTGTCTACACCCTCAACAGAAATCAGTCGTATCGATGGGCTTACCCACCAACATCCGGATACGTGTTTTGAGTTCGGTCTGTCTTTGATCATGAAGGGGTTATTAAAATAACTCGTTCCAGATTTCAGCTATTGCGACAGCGTTTTAATGATTTTATATCCGGATCGTTATTCTCCGGACATCCTGAACGGTGACCTCCCGATGGCGGGAGGGTGATTTGTTCATGGCGCAAGAATCACCGCAGCGTCGGGGGATCAGGATCCCGTTTTATATTGATTAAAAAAATGCAACAACGCGTCGGGTGTCTCGTCCCCAAAGAGAATGCCTGCCATTGCCTGCGCGTCGTTGGCCGCACTTTCGACGCGGATAAACATCTGTTCTTCATAAGCGGACAGCGCGGCTTCAGGATTATCTGCATTGGCCGCAATCGCGAGTCCCAGCTCAGCGCCATCCTCTAACGCGAGATTAGCGCCTTCGCCGAACGGCAGCATAAGATGCGCGGCGTCGCCCAACAGCGTTACGCCTGCTGTTCGCGGCCATCGAAGTCCGGGAGGTAAAAAGTGAATAGGGCGCAATACGGGCTCACCATCACCCTCCGTAATCAATGTTTGCAGTGGATGCGCCCAGCCATCGAATTCATCGACTATGCGTTGCACGTCAACCTGTGCATTAGCGGACGTCACGTCAGCGAACCAGGCCTGGGGTTGGCACAGAGCAATGTAAACGTGGATCACGCCGCCAGGCTCCCGGTGCGCCATGATACCCTTGCCTGGCGAGAGCGCAAAAAATGAGCCGCGGCCTACTGCTTGCGCGCAAGCCAGATGATCAGTATCAACGTGACTAAGCCAGCGCTCGACATACGAAAATCCCGCATAGGCAGGGACAGCATCGGTGACCAGAGCGCGGACACGCGACCAGGCACCATCTGCGCCCACCACCAGGGAGACCCTGGTGGTGGCGCCATCCGTAAAGTACAAACTATGCGTGCCGTCATCATGGGGGACGATATCTGCCACTTTACGGCCCCATTGCACGGTGTCCGCAGGAAGCGACTCCAGCAGCAGCGTGCGAAGCGCGCCGCGAGAGACTTCTGGTCGGCCGCCCAAACCATCATCGAACTGCTCGAACAATACGTTGCCCTCTTTATCGAGTACGCGCGTGGATTGACCACCAGGAAGAATAAGGGCCCGGAAGGCATCGTACAGGCCTGCCGCTATCAGCGCCCGCTGGCCATTATGATCGTGGATATCCAGCAAGCCACCTTGTGGGCGGGCCTCGGGAGAGGCTTCAGCTTCGTAGACCACAGAGGAAATGCCGTGAACATGTAAAACACGTGCGAGCATGAGGCCGCCGAGTCCTGCTCCGACGATGGCAATGGATGAGGTCATTTTTTCGCTCCAGGTAAGGTATGGCGGGTGTCGTTGTCCGGCTGTTCCTGGTTTCGATACCGCACGAATAAGGGGAGTGGACGTGAAATCTCATCCCGGGGACCAACGGAAGCCTGAGGGTATGCTGAGCGGTATTGCCCATAATGTTCCCGGACAATTGGGGGCCGGGCCCCCCGCCTGACTCTCCTCTCTGCGCTCAGCTTACACTTAGACGAGTAAGGTTCTCTATATTGACCATTGCTGGTTAATCGTCAAGGCCGTCATTCAATACCCCTTCAGCGGACGCCTGCCTGTGGCCATGGTCACCGAACTTCACCCACTCAGGTTAAACGACGTCGATGACGCGGATCCCTCTGTTTTTCGCCATCTTTATGCACTCCGCCGTATCTTCTCCGCCAGGAAAAGCCAGCAGTACGTCAGGGCGGCTATCTTCCAGCATAAACAAATTGCGCCTTGTCTCTGCATATTTTCCGTGCAGCGCCCAGTTTGCCGGGTAGCGGATCACGTGAACGTCGATCCCGCGCGCCCAGTTTTCTATCGCGCCGCCCAGCGCCTGGTGCCCTCCGTGAATCAAAACGTTAATCGTCTGTGTACGGGCATAGAGATCCAGCACATGGGTGATGGTATGGGTGTCGGCATAAAACCGACCCGAGCAGATTAACACTCGCATTTTTTGTACCTTAACGTTGCTTGCCTTGAAAAGGATCTCGTCCGCGCGCTGGCGGTTATTGTTTTTTAAACATCCGGCGGCGTTTCAATAAACCGCAGCGAGGTATCGCCCAGGCGGTCAATGACCGGGTAGGCGACGGCGGCGATATGGTGATGCACGCGGCGGTAGTCCCGCAGCACTCGCTGGAAGATGTCGCCGGATTCCGCCCAGGCATTCTTGTCCTCCCGTAGTTTTTTGAAGTGCTCGCGGCTGGCGGAGGCCTCCAACTGGCGGATGGTTTCTTTGCGCTGCACCAGCTGGTGGGCAGCAGACAAGTCTTCACGCAGGAATGCCGCTATTCCTAAGTTCAGGCTGGTGAGGAGCTCCGCATGTAGCAGGCGAATATGGTGTAATTCAAAGTCGTTAAAATGTTCTCCCCGGCGTGCGCGGCGCGTGGCCAGCTGGGTCAGATTGCTGGAGAGAATGTCGCCCGCGTGCTCAACATTGATGATGAACATCAGGATCTCCTGGGCACGATCGGCATCCGCATCATTCAGCCCGTCCTGACCAATGTCGGCGAGGTAGGCGCGAACCGCCGCGCTGAGCAGATCGACCGACTGCTCCAGCTGGCGGATGTCATCGGCAGCCTGTTTTTCCTGGGTCACAAACAGCACCAGCAGTCGGTCCAGCATGATGGTTAGCATGTCGGCGGCACGCAGCGATTCGCGAACCGAATTGGACAGGCCGATATAAGCCACTTCCAGACCCGCATCGTCGAGATACATCGGCATACCCGGGTCGCCTACGCGCTCTTCTTCCGGAAACAGTCGCTCCAGGAAGCGAGCCATTGGCACGTTCAGGCCGATAAATAGCAGCGCGAGCGCCACGCTAAAGGCGGTATGAAACCACACCACCAGCTGCGGCGTGTTCAGCCCGGATTTACGGGCGATCGCCATCAGCAACGGCAGAAGCAGTAACGCCAGCACGCAGCCGGACAGGCGGACCATCAGGTTGCCAACCGGAAGGCGGCGGGCCACCGCGGACCCGGCGTTTAACACCGGCGGTAACGCGCCGCCGATGTTGGCGCCAAGCACCAGCACCAGGGCCGTCGTCGGGGTCAGCGTGCCGGTACCGGCGAGGGAGGCGATCAGCAAAATCATCGCCACGCTGGAGTGGCACAGGAGCGTCAGGAGCGCCGCCACCAGCAGGGCAATGAAAATATCGCCCTGTAGCCCCTGCATCACGGCATGAAACACCGGCGTGACCTCAATGTCCTGCAGCGTGCCGCCCAGTAAATGCAGCGCCAGCAGCATCAGGCCGAGGCCAATCAGGGCGCAGCCCACGCTTTCAAAGCTGGAATGGTCGCGTAGCTTGAAAACCACAAACCCGGCCAGCAGAAGCAGCGGAATGGCGATTTCCATGTTAAAGCTCATCAGCTGGACCACCAGCGTGGAGCCGATGTTGGCGCCGAGCATCACCGCAAGCGCGGGGGCAAGGCTTAGCGTACCTGCGGCGGTAAATGACGTCGCCATCATACTGACCGCCGTGCTGCTTTGCAGAATGCCGGTAATGCCAATGCCGGAGAGCAGGGCGGTCCAGCGGTTAGTGAGGTGGCGTCCCATCCAGTTGCGCAGCGGCGTGCCGAAGCCGCGCTGCAGCGCCGTTGAAATCATATGGCTGCCCCAGAGCAGCAATGCGATGGCGCCAGCCAGGTGAATTAACAGAGTGGTTCCGGACATCATGAATTCCCCCTCTACAGGGCGGGTAGTGAAATAAAACGCAGTAACCTGATCGAAAAACGATGTATGGCGCTGGCGAGGTTCAGTAATGCTTTAGTGTGTTGATAGTTAATCTTCCCTCCGGCGTACCATGCCAGGGCACGGACGCGAAGGGTGCGGGTTATTTTCATTAAAAATAAGACAATCAACGCGATGGTCTTATTTTTAATCAGGAAAATGATGGAATGTCGCTTTTCCATAATACTTCCAGCCTGTGTGGCCTGCCTGAAAGGTGCCGCCGAAGCGGCACGTGAATCACCGTCTTTAACGCAGAATTAGTGCCACTGCCTGAAGCGACGGATGTAGAACGTTTTCATGCCCTGCGCCACGCAGCAGTAGGCGAGCAGGGTGCCGACCAGCCACGGGAAGTACTGCCACGGCAGCGCCTGCAGCCCAACCAACGGCCCGAGCGGAGAGAACGGCACGTAAATTCCAATAGCCATAATCAGACCGGTCATCATCAGTACCGGCCAGGCGGCGGTGCTCTGAATGAACGGAATTTTCTGGGTACGCAGCATGTGCACCACCAGCGTCTGCGACAGCAGGCCTTCAACGAACCAGCCGGACTGGAACAGGGTCTGCATGTGTTCGCTGTTAGCGCTGAACACAAACCACATCAGCGCAAAGGTCGTCATGTCAAAAATGGACGAGGTCGGGCCAATCCAGACCATAAAGCGGCCGATGTTTCTTGCATCCCACTTGCGCGGTTTGCTCAGGAACTCTTTGTCCGTTTTGTCCCACGGCAGCGCGAGCTGGGAGATGTCGTACATCAGGTTTTGCAGCAGCAACTGGATCGCGAGCATCGGCAGGAACGGAATGAACGCGCTGGCCACCAGTACCGAGAACACGTTGCCGAAGTTGGAGCTGGCGGTCATGTTCAGGTATTTCATAATGTTGCCAAAGGTCTCGCGGCCTTTGATAACGCCTTCTTCCAGCACCATCAGGCTCTTTTCCAGCAAGATGATGTCGGCCGATTCCTTGGCGATATCGGTGCCACTGTCGACCGAGATACCCACGTCGGCATCGCGCAGAGCAGGGGCATCGTTAATGCCGTCACCGAGAAAGCCCACCGTATGACCGTTGGCCTGCAGCGCCTTCAGCACGCGTGATTTCTGCAGCGGCGTTAGCTTGGCGAACACCGTGCGCTCTTCCACCAACTGCTGCAGGGCCGTGTCGCTCAACGCCTCAATCTGCGGGCCGAGTACCGGTTCGCCTGGCTCCAGTCCCACCTGGCGGCAAATCCGCGTAGTGACAATCGCGTTATCGCCGGTCAGCACTTTGACTGCGACGCCAATATCCATCAGGGCAGCAATCGCCGGACCCGCGCTCTCCTTAGGTGGATCGAGGAAGGTGAGGAAGCCGCGGATAATCAGATCGTGCTCATCAGCGGTGCTGTACAGTCTTTTTGCTTCGGCTTTCGGAATGTCGCGCGTAGCGACCACCAGAACGCGGAAGCCGTCTTTGTTGTAGTCGTTCGCCATCGCCAGCATGGCGTCACGGCGCTGATCGTCGAGGGGGATAACCTTGCCATTCTCTTCCATGTGGGTGGCGATGCTCAGCATCTCCTCCACGGCGCCTTTGCACACCAGCAGATGATTGCTCTGGCTGTCTTTCACCACAATCGACAGGCGACGGCGCACGAAGTCGAACGGCATCTCATCGACTTTGCTGTACCCCTGAGGTTGCACAAAGCCCGACTCATTTTCAGAGAAGTAAATGACCGCCTGATCCATCAAGTTTTTGATGCCGCTTTGATAGTGGCTGTTGAGCCAGGCCAGCGCCAGCACGGACTGATTTTTCTGACCGTGCGTGTCGACGTGGTGCTCAAGGATGATTTTATCCTGCGTCAGGGTGCCGGTTTTGTCGGTGCACAGCACGTCCATCGCGCCCAGGTTCTGAATCGCGTTAAGGCGCTTAACCACGACTTTACGCTTCGCCATGGCCACCGCGCCCTTGGCGAGGTTGGCGCTGACGATCATTGGCAGCATTTCTGGCGTCAGGCCTACGGCGACGGCCAGAGCAAACAGCAGGGCATCCCACCATTCGCCCTTCATCAGGCCGTTAATCAGGAACACCACCGGCACCATCACTAGCATAAAGCGGATCAACAGCCAGCTGACGCTGTTCACCCCGCGGTCAAACGCCGTTTGCGCCCGGGTGCCGACAATCGCTTTTGCCAGTGAGCCAAAGTAGGTCCTTGGCCCGGTCGCCACCACGACCGCCTGAGCGGTGCCGCTGACAACGTTGGTCCCCATGAAGCAGATGTTAGGCATATCCAACAGATTTTCGTTATCAACCGCCTTGTCGTGCGCGGATTTCTGCGCCACGTCGCCGAGGGTGTCGTACTTCTCAATCGGCAGCGCTTCGCCGGTCAGGACAGCCTGACTGATAAACAGGTCGCGTGATTCGATCAAACGGACGTCCGCCGGGATCATGTCGCCTGCATAGAGCTGCACGATATCGCCCACCACCAGCTCGCGCATCGGGATTTCACGTGGCGTTCCTTTTTGCCCGGCTGTTCGCGACGAACGACCGTCGCGGTGGTGCGTACCATCGCTTTCAGCGCTTCGGCCGATTTGGCCGAGCGGTGTTCCTGCCAGAAGCGCACCAGTCCGCTGAGGGCAACCATGGTGCCGATGATTATCACCGTCGTCAGGTCGCCGTCTTCGCCATGGCTGGTGGGCAGCCAGTAGTCGGTGAAGAAGCTGATCCCGGCGAGAATGGCGAGCACATAAATAAACGGGTTGTTAAACGCCATCAGCAGCTGGATCAGCGCGTGCGGTGGCTTGTCATGAGTCACTTCGTTCAGGCCATCCCGCTCCAGCCGGGCATTTGCCTGGGCTTCCTGCAGCCCTTCCCGGGTAGTGTTGAGGTTAACCAGGGTTTCTGCGATACCGTTTTGGGCTTCCTGGGCGGCACGCATAGACAGCGTGCTTTTTTTATTTCGGTTCTTGATTTGTACAGTCATGGTGCTGCTCCTGTCGCCGGGCGGCAGCAGGCTTTTTACGGTAAGACCCGGATTAAGGGCGGCCGAAAATAGCCCGATGTCGCATCAGCGATCGGTTTTAATTAATTTCGCACAGGGCTTCCCGCTGTTTATTATTAAAAATAAACAGGCGTGAAGTTTATATTTTGTTTTATTTGGACGTGATTATTCCTGCCGATGTACAAGTATGAATACATCAGTGAATAAACAGGTACCAGCAGTGACTTAACTCAGCGTGACGCACGAAAACGGGCTGCGGCATAGCGCGCAGACACGGCCTACGGCGTAACGGCTGAATCAGGCGACGAAGGGGCGACTTTGTGGGTCTTCGCTATCAGAGAAGCGGCAACGACGCTCCAGCTGGCCGGTGACAGGACTGACGCGCCAGTTAGTAATGCGTTGATTCAAATCGCTGATTTTCGAAGAGAATATAGAGCTTTGCTGTTTTTTACGCGCAGACGACACCCGATCGCGGGGCGGCCGGACACGCAGCGTTGATGTCATGGTTTTGACACCAGGAAAAAGGGTAGATTTGAAGTTCATAACACACCTCGGGACCGTGAAAACTCTGGTCGAGGTGGGACAACACGAGAGCATCAGGCTCCGGCGAGACACACCAAAACGAAGAAGTGATCACAATCGATTTTATGTTTACTTGTCCGAATAACCGTTAAGGCCATATTCGGACCGCTACTAAATTCAGTATCCATTAGTCTCTTATGTCAGATTAGGAAAGGCCACAACTTAGGCCCATGAAATCTACCCATAGCCAATGTTATTGTCAACCCATTCATATCAATTTAAATCTTCGTTTATATTTTGTGTAGAAACATCAAATCGTAGATTTAATCATTGGTGTTTTTCGGACGGTCGTAAAAAGGAAAAATAGCGGTCAGTGCGTTCGATTGTGGACCACCCTCGGCGCTGCGTCAGATAACGCGCTTTATCCCTGCACCGCAGCCGGAAAAACCGCCGCCAGCCATTCAATAAAGACGCGGAGCCGGGGCGGCACGTGCCGGTGCCGGGCATAGACGACGTGAAAGGGATAGGGGGCCGGGCGCCAGGCGGCGAGGATCTCCACCAGCTTGCCACTTGCCAGCGCGGGTTTTAGCGAATAGGTAAAGGTTTGCACAATGCCTAAGCCCGCCTCGCCGGCGGCAATATGCGCGTTGCTCTCATTGATGCCGAGATGGGGCTCTGTCTTGAGCTCGGTACTGACGCCGTGACGCGTAAAGCGAAACGGAAACGCTCTGCCGCTGGCCGGCGACAGATAGCTGATGAGCTGGTGGCCATGATGGAGTTCATCCGGCGAGGCGGGCGTGCCGCAGCGTTGAAGATAGCCAGGGGTGGCGCAGGTGACCAGCGTCGCCTCGCCGATTTTACGGGCGATCAGCGTCGAGTCATCCATCGGCCCGCCGCGGATGGCGCAGTCAATATTGCCGCTGATGAGGTCCGCGGGTTTATCGGCCACCTGTAAATCGATACGGATATCCGGCCAGGCGGTCATAAAGTCCGCCAGCAGCGGGATCAGCACATCGCACGCGGTCGACCCACCGATGGCGATCCGTAGATGGCCCTTCGGCTTATTGTGGGCGGTATTGAAGGAGGCGTCGATCTCTTCCAGGTCTTCCAGCAGGCAGCGAGCTTTTTCATAGTACTCCCGTCCTTCCGGCGTCACGGTAATACGCCGTGTGGTGCGCTGCAGGAGAGAAACCCCCAGGTGCGCTTCCAGTTGCTTGATGGTTTTGCTGAGCGTGGCGTTGGGCATATCCAGCGAGTCCGCGGCGCGGGTAAAGCTGCCGGCTTCGACAACGCGGGTGAAGGCTTTGAGGGCTGAAAATCGGTCCATTATTCGCAGTATCCTGGTTAGCGGGCGTCCATTATCCACGGAGGGGAAAAGTGTTTTTCAGATTAGGCCATTTTTCCGCCTCTTTGAGGCGATTACAGTGCTTTCCATACCCGGCGGGGCGCTTTCGCGAGCCTGGCCTGTTTATACTCTAACCAAGGAAATGCACCATGAGCAAAAAACTTGCGGATAAAGTGGCGTTAGTGACCGGCGGCAGCACCGGGATTGGCCTGGCGTCGGCGAAAGCGCTGGCGGAGCAGGGCGCGAAGGTGTATATCACCGGCCGCCGACAGGAGGAGCTGGATGCGGCGGTAAGATTCATCGGGCCCGCCGCCCGCGGGATCCGCGCCGACGCCGCCGTGTTAAGCGACCTTGACGCGGTATTTGCGACCATTGCCGACGAGTCCGGCCGCCTGGATGTGCTGTTCGCCAATGCTGGAGGCGGGGATATGCTGCCACTCAGCGCCATCACCGAAGCGCACATCGAGCGGATTTTCGCCACCAACGTGCGCGGGGTGGTGTTCACCGTCCAGAAAGCGCTGCCGCTGCTCACCGACGGCGCCTCGGTGATTTTGACCGGCTCTACGGCGGCGGTCAAAGGGACGGCGAACTTCAGCATCTATAGCGCCAGTAAAGCGGCGGTACGCAGCCTGGCGCGTTCCTGGGCGCTGGAGGTGAACGATCGCGGGATCCGCATCAATGTCGTCAGCCCGGGGCCGGTGCGTACCCCGGGTCTGGGAGGACTGGTCGCGGAGGCGGACCGTCAGGGCTTGTTCGACGCCCTGGCCGCCAGCGTACCGCTCGGGCGGCTGGGCGAGCCGGAGGAGATTGGCAGGACGGTGGTATTTTTAGCGTCTGACGAGTCGAGCTTTATTAACGCCGCAGAGATCTATGTCGACGGCGGAATGGCGCAAATCTAAGCACAGTCTGTCGCCAGGCGAGCTGCCCCGGCGGATGCCGGGGCGGCTCGTGGTTATGGCGATCGCTTACTCACCGCTCGGGTGGGCAGCTTATTGCGCGCCCAGCTGTTTCATCAGCGTCAGGTTATCTTCAATATGCCAGTTGGCGGCAATTTTACCGCCGCTGATCTGATAGATATCGGTGGCGATAAAATCGATATTTTGTCCCTTACCCTTCCGGGTGCCGAAGGTCCCGGTAAAGTGGCCATGAAAATGTAAGTGTGAGACCACCCGGTCACCGGCCACAATCATTTGTTCGACATCACAACGTAAATCCGGCACCGCCTGACGAAACGCTCTGGAGGCGAGGATCGCGCCTTCCGGCCCTTGCCGACGCCCTTCCGGGGGCGTTTTATCGATAAAATTCCCCGCCAGCGCCGCCCGGGCCAGCGCTTCATCACCGGTATTCCAGAACGTGGCGTATTGCCTGGCGACATATTCATTGGCGACGCGTGTGGCAGGGGGAAGGCCGTTGTCAACGATGAGCTGGGCTGGCTTCAGCAAACCCTGCGGGGCTGAAAACGCGGAGCCGGATATCCCGGCAAGCAGCAGCGCTGTGGCGCAGCGCCGCAGCGTGATGCCGCGTCTGGCCTGCGTACAGACAACAGCGAAACTACGGCTGGCAGGTAACATTTTGCGGGTCATTTTCACTCTTTATGCTCCGTATAGAAGGGATAGTCGGTATAGCCCACCTCTGTCCCGCCAAACAGCGTGGCGGGATCGCTGACGGTCGCCAGCGGCCAGCGGTGCTGAAGCCGCTGCGGCAGGTCAGGATTAGCAATAAACGGCCGGCCGAAAGCCACCAGGTCGGCGAAACCGGCGGTGAGGATACGTTCCGCCTTTTGCTGATCGTAATTGCCGGCCACGATCAGGGTGCCGCTGAAGGTCGCGCGCAGCGTGTCACGAAAGTGCTGGGGAACGGCTGGCGCATCGTCCCAGTCCGCCTCCGCCAGGTGGATAAAGGCGATACCCTGCTGTTCGCACCAGGCCGCCAGGGCAAGGATGGCGTCGATCACCTGCGGGTCGTTCATCCCGCGCTGGGTAATGAAGGGGGAAAGGCGGATGCCCGTCCGCTCGCGGCCAATGACGTCGCCGATGGCGGTCAGCACCTCCTGGGCAAAACGGATCCGGTTGCTCAGGCTACCGCCGTACTCATCAGTACGCTGGTTGGCGGTACGCCGCAGGAACTGGTCGATCAGATAGCCATTGCCGCCGTGCACTTCCACACCGTCAAACCCCGCCGCTATCGCATTGCGCGCCGCCTGACGGTAATCGGCGACAATACGCTGAATATCCGATCGGGAGAGCGCCCGCGGCGGTGGGCAGTCCACCATCTGGCCCCGGCCTTGCTCATCCACCACCCAGACCTGGGCGTCCGGCGCCAGTGCCGACGGGGCCACGGGTTGCCCATCCGCATGAAAACGAGCGTGCGACATCCGCCCCACGTGCCAGAGCTGAGAAAAGATAACGCCGCCAGCCTGGTGAACGGCCCCGGTCGTCAGCTGCCAGCCGGCAATCTGCTCAGCGGAATGCAGGCCAGGCGTCCAGGAGTATCCCTGTCCCTCAGGAGAGATTTGCGTCGCCTCCGTGACGATCAATCCGGCGCTGGCGCGCTGGCGGTAATATTCCGCCATCAGCGCGGAGGGGATATTTCCGGGCTGCAGGGCGCGCGCCCGGGTCATGGGAGCCATGACGATGCGGTTTTTCAACGGCAGCGTGCCGATGCGGTAACGATCGAAAAGTGAGAGGCTGTTCATACGGGTGTCCCTTGCGAGTGGAATGAAAATCACTTTACAGTCGGGATCTGATTTTGATAATTAGGCTAAAATCAGATTCACTTTTCAGGAAATACGAAAAATGGGCAAGCTGGAAGATATGGCGCTGCTGGTGGCTGTCGCCGAGGCGGGGGGACTCTCCGCCGCCGGCAGACGGTTATCGCTCTCACCGGCCACCATGACGGCCCGCCTGAAGGCGATGGAGGAGCGCTACCAGACCCGCCTGTTCCATCGTTCCACGCGCGCGATCACCCTGACCAGGGCGGGGGAAGATTTTTATCATGCCGCGCGGCGCGTACTGGAGGAGGCCCGTCACGCCGAATCGTTGCTGACGCAAAAGGAAGGGGTGCTGAGCGGCAATATTCGTCTTTCCGCCCCCTCCGACTTTGGCCGACAGTATCTTAGCCCGGCCATCGTCGACTTTTCCCGCCGTCACCCGGAGGTCACGTTTTCCGTGTTCTTAGGTGAGCGCGTGGAGGATCTGGTCGCCAACCGGCTGGATATGAGCATTCGCGTCGGTAACCTGCCAGACAGTAGTTTGGCGATCCGCCATATCCGCCCCAACCACCGGGTGCTGGTGGCTTCGGAGGCTTATCTTGCCACTCACGGAACGCCTGCCGCCCTCGACGAGTTGCACCATCACCGCTGTCTGGCGCTGGAGCGGCACGGTGTGGTGATGAATGAATGGCGCTTCGAGGAGGCGGGAAAGGAGCGCGTGGTGCGGGTGACGCCGGCGATGGTCTGCGACGATGGGGCACTGCTGCGGCAGTGGGCGCTCAGCGGGGCGGGGATCGCCGGTAAATCATGGTGGGATGTGAAGAGGGATGTCGAGGAGGGACGGCTTCAGGTGCTATTTGCCGAGCGCTTCACCGGATTCAGCCCCTTAGACCGCAAGGAGGTTGGGCTGCAGTTCGTCTTTCCCCAGCGAAAGCTGCAGCCGCCACAGGTGTCGGCGTTTATGGCGTTTTTTATCGACTGGCTGGGAGAGTCATCCCCCTCCAGCGCGAGGCGAAGGTGAGCAGAACATGACCTCAGCGCATCTGGCTGAGGATAATACGATCGAAAAGACGGTCGCCCAGCCAGACACGCATCCGGATAAGCAGTTTGGCATACTTACCGACGGCATAACGGGGGCGTGGATTTGAGGCCTTCACCGCGACCAGGACCACCTCGGCGATCGTCTGCGGGTCGCTGCCGGTGCCATGGCCGTACGTTTTTTGGATCGACAGGGCGACCCCTTTTACCAACTGACCATACGGTCCTGTGGCCGAACGTTTGACAATACTTTCACTGGCCGCATCGCCGAAGCCGGTTTCAATCACTCCAGGTTCGATGATAACCACCTTGATGCCGAAGTCGGCAACTTCCAGCCGCAGGCAGTCTGACCACCCCTCAAGTGCATGTTTGGTGGCGTGGTACCATGCGCCGAGGACGCTATACATTTTCCCGCCCATGGAAGAGATATTGACAATGTATCCGCGACGGCGGGCGCGCATCGCGGGAAGCAGTAGTTGCGTGAGATGCGCCGCGCCGAAGAGATTGACCTCAAACTGGTAGCGAGCCTCATCGATGCCGATCTCTTCGACCGGGCCATACAGGCCAAAACCGGCATTATTGACCAGTACATCGACCCCTCCGGTCTGAGACAGAATGGTGTTCACGACCGCCAGCCGATCGTCCTGTCGTGAGAGATCCATCTGCAGGCATTGGGCCCCTAGCGAAGCCAGATCGTCCATTTTCCCGAGCTGCCGGGCAGCAACGTAAACCTGGTAACCCTCCTGGATAAGACGACGGGCAATGGCTTTCCCCATCCCTGACGATGCGCCGGTGACCAGCGCGGTTTTCTTTTCCTGAATAAACATAAGCACCTCGGCAAGTAGACTGCGCTGAGTGTGCCTGCTGTCAGGCGCGGTGTCGCTGGCACGGTACGCCACAATACTGGCAAAGCGCGCCATGACGCGCGCTTAGTTGAGGCGCATCATGTCTCTGAGGGTTTCTGGCGTCTGGCCGGTCCACGCCATAAAAGCCCGATAGAAGGAATTCGGATCTTCAAAACCGAGCAGAAAGGCGATCTCATAACCGGAAAGCGTGGTATTGAGAAGATAGTGGCGAGCCAGCGCTTCGCGACAAGCGTGAACAAGGGCGCGATAATTCTCTCCCTCCTGCTCCAGCCTGCGCTGCAGGGTGCGTTTGCTCATTCCCAGACGTTGCGCCGTATTGTCGATAGAGGCGTCGTTGCCCGGCAGAAGCTCCAGCAGGACTGCATGAACACGTTCAGCCGTTGAGGCCTGATCGCTAAGCTGGCTGAGACGACGCTGCAGCTCCGGCTCAAAGACCTGCCACATACCCTCGTTCACCGTCAAAAAGGGCCGCAGGGCATCAGCGGCGGCAACGCTGATGGTCGCCCGCTTTCCACGCTGTATGGTCGTGCCGAAGAAGGCTGAAAAGTGGTGGGTCTGCTGGCGGGTGAGGGGCTTTGAGAGCGTTACTTTCACGGCCTGAACCGGTTCGCGGGTGGCCAGTCGGTTCAGACGAAGTAAAAATGCCAGCTCTGCCACTTCCAGAGAGGCAGGGATTTCTGTTGCTCCCAGCCAGCGCGGAGACACTGTCAGCGTGCCGTTCTGCACGACCGTCGTCTCCAGCACCATGGGGGCAATAAGCAGTTTATACTTGGCCAGCCGCTGGACCGCCTGCATCATGTGGGTACTACACAAGGCGGCGAACAGCGGGGGATCAAACACTTCCGCAGAGACCCTTTCTACAAAGGGCAAAGGAAAGGCCTGATCGTCGCTTTCTTTTTCCAGCACGCGCCAGAAACGCAGATACTCATCGGTAGTCAGACCGCGATTGATGTCTGAAAAGGTGTCGTCCGGCAAACCGGCCTGGCGGAGGAGATGTTCAGGCTCCATCCCTGCGTCTTTGAGCAGCGCTCGCCAACGGAGATTGAGAGAAAAAGTGCGGTTGCGTGCCATGGTGAAATTTCCAGCAGTGAACAGGGCTTTGATGTGCAACGCCCCCTGATAAGAGCATACCTTTTCCCACCCGCCAGTGACATTCCTCTTGCGCCATATTTGAAGTAAAGCACGCCAGCAATGAGAAGGGGGAACGGATGTGACCCGCGGGGTCGTTAGCCACCTATAGAGTCTTGATCTCAAATATGATTAGATAGCTTTCACTTAAAACCAGTAAGTAGCTGCCATGAATCTCAGGGAAAAAATCATTAATGAATTCGGCGGGTTGTCGCCCGAGCTGCAACGCGCCGCCGAGTTCTCACTGCAAAATGCCAGCCAACTGGTGGTGTTATCGATGCGTGCCTTCGCGGCGGAAGCCGGGGTAAAACCGGCGACGCTGCTGCGTCTGGCGCAGCGGCTGGGTTACCGCGGCTGGAGCGAGCTGAAAAGCGATTTCATTGACGACCTGGGGCTGCGCAATGATACGTACGTATCAAAAGCGGAAAAAATGATGGCCCGCGGCACGCAAACGCAGCTGTATAAAGAGGTTTTTCAGGCGCATCAGGCGAATCTGACCTTTACGCAAAACGAAAATGCGCAGGAGATGGAGCAGGCGGTGACCTTGCTCGATAGCGCGGAGAATGTCTATATCTGCGGATTCCGCGCCAGCTTTCCAATCGCGTGGTCGCTGTTTTATGTCTATCGACTGTTCAACCGGCAGGTATCGTTAATCGATGGCCTGGCCAGCAATATCGAAGTTTTCACCCGCGAACTGACCAACCGGGATTGCGTCTTACTCACCAGCTTTGCGCCCTATTCACGCGAATCACTGGATGTTTTACGGGCAGCCCGGCAGGTAGGGGCGAAGATCCTCGCCATTACCGACTCGCCGGTTTCCCCCTTAGCGCAGGCGGCAGACTGCACGCTGCTGTTTTCCATCGACAGTCCGTCATTTTTCCCTTCCGTGGTCTCCGGCATGGGGCTGGCGGAGTGTTTACTGGCGATGCTGGTGGTGCGCCACGGCCGGGAGGCGGTGAGTAAAATTGAAAGTGCCGAACGCTATCTTATCGATTCTGGCGTCTATGTGATCCCCGGTAAATCCTGATAAATGATTCAAATGTATCTGGTATAAGAATTATGGATGCATTTATATCTTTATTTCGTTGACGTGATCCAAATGGATCCTGCAAGATACGCTCAATTAATGTAGCGGATTCAGGAGCAGAACCCAGTATGAGTCATGTCATTCACCGCAGCCTGCGTAGCACGCCGATCGTGGCCTCACGTGCCCAGGGGGCCTATATCTTTGATGCCCAGGGAAAGCCGTATCTTGATGCCTGCGGCGGGGCGGCGGTTTCCTGCCTCGGACACGCACACCCTGATGTGCTGGCGGCGATGCACCGCCAGATCGATCAGCTGGCCTATGCGCATACCAGTTTTTTTACCAGTGATGTCGTGGAGCAGCTGGCCGAACATCTCACCCGCACGGCGCCCGGCGAGCTTAACTATGCCTACTTTGTCTCGGGCGGATCCGAGGCAATAGAGACGGCGCTGAAGATGGCGCGGCAGTACTTTGTGGAGATCGGCCAGCCATCGCGCACCCGATTTATCGCCCGTAAACAGAGCTATCACGGCAATACGCTGGGCGCGCTGGCGGTGGGCGGTAACGAATGGCGCCGTCGCCAGTTTGCCCCCTTATTAATGGATGTTATCCGCGTCTCAGCCTGCAATGAGTACCGCGATCGTCGGGCTGACGAGACCCAGCAACAGTATACCGAACGTCTGCTCAATGAGCTGGAGCAAGCCATTCTTGAGGCCGGCCCGGAAACGATTATCGGTTTCTGTGCGGAAACGGTGGTGGGGGCGACGACGGGGGCCACGCCGCCGACGCCGGGCTATCTGAAGGGGGTGCGCCGCCTGTGCGATAAATACGGCATCCTCTATATCGCCGATGAGGTGATGTGCGGTATGGGGCGTACCGGGACGCTGCACGCGTTTGAACAAGACGACGTGGTGCCTGATTTAGTAACCATCGCCAAGGGACTCGGCGGGGGTTATCAGCCGATTGGGGCGGTACTGGCGAGTGAGACCATTGTTTCCGCGCTGAAGGCGGGCAGCGGGTTGTTCCAGCATGGCCACACTTACATTTGTCATGCTACCGCCGCGTCGGCAGCGCTGGCGGTGCAGCAGGTGATTGCGCGCGATAATTTACTGGCTGCCGTCAAACAGCAGGGCGCCTATCTGCAACAGGCCCTGCGCGAGGTGTTGGGTGAGTTACCGCATGTCGGCGATACGCGCGGACGCGGCCTGTTTGCCGGCGTCGAGCTGGTGCGCGATAAAGACAACAAAACCCCGTTCGATCCTGCCCTGAAGCTGCATGCTGCGATCAAAGCAAATTGTATGGCGCGTGGGTTGATGGTCTACCCCATGGGCGGCACGATCGATGGTCAGTATGGCGATCACATCCTGATCGCGCCGCCGTTTATCATCACCCCGGCGCAGATCGACTTTGTGGTCGATACGCTGAACAGCGTGATCCGCGAAGAGACGGGAAAATTATGATCAATCGTTTACCGCCCCTGGCGGAACAGGAATGGGACGAGCAGCAACGTCAGTTAGCGGAAGAGATCATCAATGGGCCGCGCGGCGCCTTACTGCCGCCTTTTGAGCCGCTGTTACGTAGTCCCGAGCTGATGGCGCATGCCCAGCGTATGGGGGAGTATTTACGTTATCGCAGCGCGCTGGGTCAGCGTCTTTCTGAACTGGCGATTTTGCTGACAGCACGGCACTGGTCACAGCCGGTAGAGTGGGCGATCCATGCGCCAATAGCACGTGAGAAGGGCATCTCTGCCGCGGCGGTGCGGGCGATTAAGCAACGGCGCCCGCCAGACGATCTCCGGCCCGATGAGCAGGTGATCTATGACTTCTGTCAGCAACTGCATCAGCAGCAAAAGGTGAGTGATAGCACCTGGCAACAAGCCGTTGATTTATGGGGTGAGAAGGGCGTGGTGGATCTGATTGGGATAAACGGTTATTACAGTTTTCTCTCCATGGTGATGAACAGCGCCCAGACGCCCGTACCGGATACCACCGACTCTCTATTTTCTGAATAAGTTAGCCTTTTCATTCGGGCGCATAATAATGCGCTCTGCATATCAAGTGTTGTTATTGGTTCTTCCGGCGATATATATCGCAGGCTGATATTCGTTGCATGCCATTTCATTGACGCTGAGGGTAATTATGACTGGACTATTTAATAAATTAAAACTGACGCTGGCTTTGGTTATTTGTTCAGCCAGTTTTGTGACAGCAGCCCAGGACAAAATAACGGTGGGCGTGGATACCGCCTTTGTCCCTTTTGAATTTAAACAAGGTGATAAATATGTCGGCTTTGATATCGATTTGTGGGACGCTATCGCAAAGAAAATGCATATCAGCTACGAATTAAGGCCGATGGATTTCGGCGGCCTCATCCCCGGACTGCAGTCGCGTAATCTGGACGTGGCGATGGCCGGAATAACCATTACCGATGCGCGTAAACAGGTCGTGGATTTCAGTGATGGGTATTATAATGCCGACCTGTTAATAGCCGTGAAAAGTACTGATAATTCCATTGCCAAATTCAGTGATTTGACCGGGAAAAAAGTTGGCCTTAAGCAGGGGACGGCGGCGGCCAGCTTTATGAAAAGCAAATATAAAGCGAATTATATCGAGTTCCCGAACATCGATAACGCCTACCTTGATCTGCAGGCCGGCAATCTCGATGCCGTCGTTCACGATTCGCCAAATGTCCTTTACTACGTGAAGACGGCGGGTAATGGCAAGGTCAAATCCACCGGGGAGACGGACAGCATTCTGCCACAGCAATATGGCTTTGCGATGCAGAAAAACAGCAGCCTGACGCCAAAAGTGAACCAGGCTCTGCAGGCCCTGCGTGCCGATGGCACCTACGACAAGATTTACGTTAAGTGGTTTGCTAAACAGCCGAAATAACCCTGCCAGGTCGGAGCGATCCGACCTCATTTCTTCTTGACGGGTAGAATGATGAATTTTGACAGTCGCTATATTTGGGATGCTTTACCGCTGCTGATGCAGGGCTTGCAGCTGACGCTGATTATCTCTTTGTCCGGTTTGTTAGGTGGGTTAATCATTGGCTTGCTGGCGGGAACCTGCCGCGCATTAGGCGGAACAATATCAAAAACGGTATCGCTGGTGTTTGTGGAATTAATCCGTGGAACGCCGATCATGGTGCAGGTGATGTTTATCTACTTCGCCCTGCCGATGGTGTTGCCAGTGCGTATTGACCCGGTTCCTGCCGCAATTATTACCATTGTGATTAACTCCGGCGCTTATATAGCGGAGATCACCCGGGGCGCGATTCTGTCGATCAATAAAGGTTTTAAAGAAGCCAGCCTGGCGATGGGGTTATCGCCACGCAGCACCCTATTACATGTCATTATGCCGCTGGCTTTTCGGCGAATGATCCCGGCATTAGGCAATCAGTGGATTATCAGTATAAAAGATACCTCGCTCTTTATTGTGATTGGCGTGGCAGAATTAACCCGCCAGGGACAAGAGATTATTGCCGGTAACTTTCGGGCGCTGGAGGTGTGGACGGCGGTGGCGATGATTTATCTGTTTTTGACATTGTGCCTGAGCTTCCTGCTGAAACAACTTGAGAAAAGGATCCATATTTTATGAGCATGGTTGAATTTAGCGCGGTGGCGAAAAACTTCGGCGCCACTCAGGTGCTGCACGATATCAATTTAAAGATTGAAGCGGGCGAGGTGGTGGTGATCATTGGCCCGTCCGGCTCGGGAAAATCGACCCTGTTGCGCTGCATTAACAAGCTGGAGGAGATCTCTTCGGGAACGCTGCTGGTGGCGGGCATGCATATTACGGATCCGCACGCGAATGAGTGTGATATTCGCCGCGAAGCCGGTATGGTGTTTCAACAGTTTCATTTATTTCCGCATCTGACCGCCCTTGAGAATGTCATGTTTGGTCCGGTTCGCGTGCGTAAGCAGAGTAAGGCCGCGGCGCGGGAGCAGGCGCTGGCGTTGCTGGACCGCGTGGGTCTGCGCGAACGCGCTAACCACTATCCGGCAGAGCTCTCGGGGGGACAGCAGCAGCGCGTGGCGATAGCTCGTGCCCTGGCGGTAAAACCCAAAATGATGTTATTTGATGAGCCAACATCCGCCCTCGATCCCGAACTGCGGCATGAGGTGTTAAAGGTCATGCGCTCGCTGGCCGAAGAGGGCATGACGATGGTGATTGTGACCCATGAGATTGGCTTTGCCAGAGAGGTGGCTTCCCGGTTGATCTTTATTGATGGCGGCACCATTGCCGAAGATGGTTCACCTGAGGTGCTGCTCACTGCCAGCAGCAATCCGCGTCTGCAAGAGTTTTTGCAACACGTATCCTGAACATAAGTGAATGATGACAATATGAAAACAATCGCAATCCGTGGTTCCGCCTATGCGGTCGGTCAGCAGCTTGGCGCGTTTGGTCGTGAGGCCTGGCATACTAAAATCAGGCAAACAGCGCTGTGGCAAACTGTAACCGCCATGAAAACGGCGGAACAAACCCAGCGCATGCGCGCAGCCGTCCAGGCTCAGTGGCCGCAGATCTGGCAGGAGCTGGAGGGCATGGCGGAGGGGCTGCAGGCGCCGGTGGATGAGGTGTTTGCCTGGAACTGTCGCGGCGATCTGGTGCGTTCGACGTCGGATGGCTGCACTACCCTGGCGGGGATAAGCGCTGAGGGCGAGTTAATTATTGCGCACAACGAAGACGGTTTCCCGCAGCTGCGCGGTGACTGCGCCATCGTCCACGTGACACCGGATGTGGGCCTCGCCTTCACCAGCTTCGCCTACCCCGGCTCCCTGTGCGGGCACACCTTCGCGGTGAATGAGAAAGGGATAGTCAATACGGTCAACAATATTCGTGCTGTGCATCGTCCGGAGGGGATGCCGCGCCAGATACTGGCCCGCGCATCGCTGAATGCCACCACGTTAGATGAGGCCATTACCCTGCTGACCGCGACACCGCGCGCGGGCGCGTTTCACCACACGCTGGGTCAAATGGGCGATAGCCGTCTGTTTAGCGTGGAAGCTACCGGCTCCGGCAGCTCAGTGCGCGAGCTGACCGCCACCTTTGGGCATGCCAACCATCTGATCCATCCCCAGCTTGCGACCATTGAACAGATCGTGACCGGGAGCTCCGGCTCACGCCAGCAGCGCCTGGACGTGTGGCTGGCGACGAACCCGTCGCTGGATGGGGTAACAGCGAAAGCGATGCTCTCCGACCAGCAGGATCCGCTGTTACCGATTTACCGGCTGTCTGCGGAAGATCCGGATGACGAAAATACGCTGGCGACGGCCATTTTTACCCTGAGCGCGACCCGGGTCGCATGGCAGGTCTTCACCCTGGATCGTGAAAACGCGGTTTTGCAGGGCAGCCTTTAGCCGGCTGAGGGCGTTTTCAGCAGGGCGATCAGCAGCGTACTGCACGCCATGATCCCCGCCGCCAGCCACACCATGCCTGACAAGCCCGCAGTGGCGATCAGCTGGCCGCCGACAAGCGCCCCGGTGCCGATGGCGGCATTAAAAATAGCCACGTAAATGGCTGACGCCGGCTGGGCGACCGCGCCTGCGCTGCGCAGCAGCCAGGTCTGTAAGCCGACGAACACGATCGCGATACCGGCGCCCCACAGGGCTAACAGCAGCCCGCTAAAACAGAAAGGCAGGGGCGCAAGCCGTCCGGTGCCGAGGAGCGCCAGCGCGCCTCCGCTCAGCAGCAGTGAAGCAAAAATCAGCCCCTTCAGATGACGGTCGATAAGCTTACCCGCGATAACGTTACCCACCAGCCCGGAAACCCCTGACAACAGCAGCAGGCCGGAGAGGGCGGTCGCCGGTACTCCCTGAAGTGTTATCAGCAGCGGTTCAACGTAGGTGAAGGCGGCAAAGTGAGCGGTAATGATGCAGGCCGTGGCGCCATACAGGCCGCAGAGCAGCGGATTACGGAAGATATCGCGATAAACACCCAGCCTGACGGGGATGGACGCGGCCAGCGCGGGCAGCGTCGAGCATAGCACTGCCGCTGCGGCCAGTGACAGCAGGGCCACCGCCAAAAACGCGTGTCGCCAGCCCGCCAGGGTGGCGATAAAGCTCGCCAGCGGTACCCCCACTACGCTTGCCGCCGACACGCCGCCAAAAATGATTGCCGTAGCCAGCCCCAGCCGGTGCGGCGGGACCAGCTGCGCGGCGACGATGCCAATTAAGGCCCAGAAGGCGCCATGCGCCAGGGCGCCAATCATGCGGGCGCTCATCAGGGCGAACATGGAATAAGACCGGGTCGCGGCGAGGCAGGAAAGCGCCAGGGTCAGCATCAGCCCGACCAGCAGCGCCTTGCGTGAAATACGCGCCGGCATCGCGCCGGAAAGCAGGGCCACCAGGGCGCCCACCCAGCCGTAGGCGGTGACGGCAAGCCCCATACCGGATTCCGTCTGGTGAAAATCCGCCGCCAGGGCGCTGAGCATGCCCACCGGCGCCAGTTCGCTGGTGACGATCGAAAAGGCGCAGATCCCGAGCGCAATGACGGCTATCCAGACGCGCGCCGGGGTTGGGTTAAGGGGTAAAGCAATCTCTTTCATGTCAGGCGTATCCTAAGAAGAGGGAAGTCGCGCATGGTGCACGGACGTTCAGGTGAGGAGAGAACCGGCGATCGGATAGCCTGTTTGTCTCCGCGAGTGGCGTGCAGTATCATCCCTGCGAAAACGATAAAAAAGAGCAGAAAACGGAGAACCGTTTTCCATAATTGGAAAGTAGATGACAGCAGAGTTTAACTGGGATGATGCGCGCATCTTCCTCGCCATCGCCCGGGCGGGAACGCTAAGCGGCGCCGCCGACAAGATGAACATGGGGATTGCCACGGTGTCCCGCAGGCTGGATCGGCTGGAACAGTCGCTGAAAGTCCCGCTTTTCAGCCGCCATCAGAGCGGCTATCGCCTGACCGACGATGGCGAAGCCCTGCTCGCGCGGGCGGAGGCGCTGGAATACGCAGGCCTGGCGTTCGGCGAGGCGGCGCAACTGCAGGGGCATGTCGCCGGGGTTGTCCGCCTGGCTACCTCGGACAACCTGGCCACGCACTTTATTCTGCCCTCCCTGAAAGGGCTCCTGGACCACTATCCTGACCTGCGGGTGGAGGTGCTGAGCGGCGTGCAGCCGGTGAACCTGCATCGTCGGGATGCCGATCTGGCGATCCGCATGGTCAAGCCTGACGCCGGGCATTTGACCTTAAAGCGGCTGGGGACGGTGGGGTTTGGCGTCTATGGCGCCGCCAGCTATCTGGCCGGCGCGGACGGCCTGTCGCTGAGCGAGTCGGACTTTGTGGGATGGCCGGAGACTCACCAGCACCTGCCGGCCGCCCAATGGATCACGCGCACCCTGCGAGGGCGACCGTGTAAAGTCGAAGCCAATACGCTCGTGGCCCAGGTTTCCGCGGTATCAGCGGGACTTGGGCTGGGCGTCCTGCCGCACTTTATGGCGCGGGCCAACGGGCTGCAGTGCCTGCAGCCGGAGATCGGTGCGGATCAGACACTTTGGCTGGTGATGCATTCCGACCTGGCCGGGTCCAGACGCGTGCGGGTTATCGCCGACCATCTCATCACCCTCTTTGCGGACCATCAAGACCGGCTGGCGTTGCCCTGACGCTAACGCTCAGGGGATCACCCGCGCCGTTCTCAGCTGCGAAAACAGGCTGAAAAACATCTCGTCTGTGGCCTGCATCCGCTGGAAGCCAGCCCGGCGCAGTTTACTGCCATCGCCAAACATATCGTACTGCCAGCCGAACACGAAATCGGCAAACTGACCGTCGCTCAGGCGCAGAATGTCCGTTTCCACCAGCCGCTCTGCGGCCAGCTCGCGCCAGACGGCACGGTAGTCATTGAATAACTGATGAAATGAGAGCCTGACGGGTGGGGCGCATTCCAGTTCAAACCACTGCGCGATGCGCGGCCACAGCTCGCACCAGCGCCAGATATCACCATTATTGACGTTGAAGGCCTCGTTTTCCCCCGCCGGTGAGGTGGCGGCCCACAGCGTGGCCTCCGCCAGCAGATCGGCGTCAGTATGATCGACAATGCTGTGCCAGGTGGTTAACGTGCCGGGAAAGCGCAGCGGTAAACCCAGGGCTTTGCAAAGTGATGCGTACAGCGCGATGCTCAACGCAAGATTCATGGCATTACCCGGCACCGGGCTGCCCACCACGCCGGGCCTGATAGCGCTCCAGTGCCAGGTTTTGCCTTGTTGAAAGTGGCGGAGCCACGCAAGTTGAGCGGCGTTAAATTCAGCCCCGGGTACGCCGGGGTCGCTTTCCCGCGCCGGGGTTTTAAAGGGGCCAAGATGGGCGCCATACACTTTATACCCCTGCATCAGGCTGACCGCCTGCAGCGGGGCGTTTTGTTCGACGTGGCTGACCAGATTACGCAGCATGCTAACGTTCGGCTCCACCATCTCGCTCCAGTTTCCGGCATTCATCCAGGCACTGTAAAAAATGTGGGTCACGGTGGACAGCGGCTGGAGCGCTTGCGCACTGTGCCGGGCATCGCGTAAATCGACGTGAATCATCGGGATCGCCCCCGGTTGCGACAGGGCGCGGTGGCTGAGGCCGATAACCTCCCATCCACGATGTAACAGGGTGTTGACCAGCTGGCGGCCAACGATGCCGCTGCTGCCAGCGACCAGTGCGACCTGAGAGGATGTCTTGTTCATGGTGTTTCTCCTGGGAAGGTGACCGACACAGTGTGCTAGATTATTTTTTTGCCACCTATCCCATGAAACGGATGACACTTATCAGCAGAATCATGAAATGAATAATAAGCTCACCGCCATCGCCACCTTTCTGCGCGTTGCCGAAGCCGGCTCATTTTCCGCAGCCGCCCGGCAGCTCGGGATGAAGCAATCTGCCGTCAGTCAGCAGATCGCCGCGCTCGAACAGGAGCTTGGCGTGGTGTTACTCCATCGTACGACGCGGGCCATGATGCTTACCGAGCAGGGGGAGCATTACCGGCGTGATATGCAGCGGGTGCTGAACGCCATGCAGGAGGCGGAAAGGCGGCTCAACCCGGGGGAGCCTCAGTTTCAGGGACGAGTGCATGTCCAGCTGCCAAGCGGTCTCGGCAGTCTTCTGCTGCCGCATCTGCTGGCGCTGCAGAAACAGTATCCTGAACTGCACCTGATGCTGTCGCTCGACGATCGGATCGCCGATCTGATTACCGAAGGGGTGGATGTGGCGCTGCGTCTCGGCCATGAGCCGCCGCCATCCCATGCTGCGCGGGTTCTGGCGCGGATTGAAACGGCGCTCTTTGCGGCACCAGGTCATTATGCCGTCCAGTCCGTGGACGACCTGGCGGCTTGTCCACACGTTCGGTTTAGCGGCCTCCCGCTTGATGCTCCGCTGCGGATAATTTCCGCAGACGAGACGAGAGACGTGCAGGTGAAGACCGTTTTTCGGGCCAACACCAGCGATGCGCTGTTGCAGGCGCTGGAATCCGGTATCGGCATCGGAGGGATGCAGCGACCGCTGGCGGCCAGGGCCCTCAGGGCTGGAAGGCTGGTGCCGATCCTGGCTGACTGGCGATTACCGGACCGTTTCCTGTATGCCGTCTATCCCGATGCCCGTTTTATTCCGCCGCGGGTCAGAAGCGTGATCGCCTTGATTGAGGCGCGACTGCCTGAGCTCGCTGTGGGGAGCTGAGGGTAAGGCGCTCCCCCATTCAGAACCGTGCGCGGTATCGTGCCGCTCCCCTGCAGGTGGTTTCTGATGTTAAGGTGAGACGTTTATCACCACAGGAGAACGCAAATGATTGTCAGGACCTGGCACGGCTGTGTGCCATTGCAACATGCCGAGGGGTTTGCCCGCCACCTTGAGCAGACCGGCGTGGATCACGCCCGGGGTATCCCCGGTAACAGAGGCGCGCTGGTGCGCCAGGAAAACCAGGGCGAATGGGCGCATTTTTTTCTCGCCACCTACTGGCAGGATCTTGCGGCGGTCAAAGCCTTCGCAGGCGAAGATTATCACGTCGCGGTCACCTATCCGGACGATGACGCATTCGAACTCCTCTCCGACCCCTACGTGTTTCAGCATGAAGTTGAGGCCGTGTCGCCACTGTAGGCTGATGACCGGGCAGGGGGAAGATCGGCCAGCAACAGACGGTTGCTGGCCGCGTGAGAGCGACGTCTACCTTGTATGGGCAGCCAGCCGCCGCTGGGTGAACGTGGCATGACGGCAACACTCAGCGCGTGAGGGCCGCGACAATGGAGGCTTCCATTTTCTCCGGCGTCGTCAACGGCGCAAAACGCGTGAGGGGTGTGCCGTCGCGAGCGATGAGGAACTTGGTGAAATTCCACTTGATCCGTCCGCCGAGCACGCCGGGCAACGCTTGTTTCAGATAACGAAACAGCGGGTGTGCGGCGGGGCCGTTGACGTCCACTTTCTCAAACATCGGGAAGCTCACGCCGTAGTTAACGTGACAGGTCTGCTCGATTTCATCCGCACCACCGGGTTCCTGCTTACCAAACTGGTTGCACGGGAAACCAAGCACTACCAGCCCCTGAGCCGCGTACTTTTTGTAGAGCGCTTCCAGGCCAGCGTATTGCGGTGTGAAGCCACAATGGCTGGCCGTATTCACCACCAGAACCACCTTGCCAGCATAGTCAGACATTGAGAGGGGCTGGCCGCGCAGGCGGGTAGCCGTCAATTGATAAAAAGGGGTCATAGCAGGCTCCTGAGAGTAGAAACAGTTCAACGCTGACGATCGCGCGAATGTTTGAAGCAGATTAGGCAGTTATGATACACAGGGTTAGGGATTTGTACCTGGAGTGTTAAAAAAACGCCAGATGTCATAGAGAAAATCGCGAACAGGAACGGCTGAAAATGATGAAATATGTCTTATCGCTGGTGGTGGTGGCGATACTCGCAGGATGTACCAGCACGCCAAACTTGCCGCCTCGGGATACCATTGTGGCGATGAAACCCACAGAGTCCGGTATTGTCGCCAGCTCAGCGAAATACAGTTACCGCTTTGTCCGTGACGGTGTGCCTCAGGAATATCAGCGTTATAAGACCTTTTATGAACGCTTTCATCAACAGGCTTCCGGCGTGCGGGTTAACTTTGTCGTGGAACAACATGAGGTGACGGCGGAATATCTGGTGGTGATGGATCAGCGCAAACTGGATGCCGGGCAGCATAGCGAGCTGGTGAATCAGTATCATGCGGTGCAAATTGATAACGATCGCCTCGGGGTGTTGTTTAAAGCGACAGGATTTTGGACTGCATCGGACGCGTCAGATCTGGCCGCCGCCTACCAGTTAGCGCACCCCGTTGTGGTATCAATCAATGATAAGACCAAAACGATTAGCTCGCTTGGCGCCGTCGCCATGGCCCCGTTGTTTCCATTTTACATGATGTATGGATGTGCCATCGGGCCTTGTGTCTGAGGAAAACAGCCAGCAAGTCACTCGACTCACTGGCTGAGTATTTAATTAAGCTTCACTTTTAGATGACTGCTTGTGAAACAGTTCGCGGAATACCGGGTAGATATCTTCCTGGTCGCGGATATGCTGCATGGCGAAATTATCAAAGGTCGCCTGCAGATGTTCATACTCGCGCCACAGGGTTTGATGCGCCCGGCGGGTAATTTCGATGTAGCTGTAATAACGCACCACCGGCAGAATTTTCTTCGCCAGCAGTTCGTGGCACAGCGGGGAGTCATCGGCCCAGTTGTCGCCATCCGACGCCTGGGCGGCGTAGATATTCCACTGCGCCGGGTCATAACGGGCCTGCACCACTTCATCCATCAGCTTCAGGGCGCTGGAGACGATGGTGCCGCCGGTTTCCTGAGAATAGAAGAATTCGTGTTCATCCACCTCTTTTGCCTGGGTATGGTGGCGGATATAGACCACATCGACGTTTTTATAGGTCCGGCTGAGGAACAGATACAGCAGGATATAAAAGCGCTTGGCCATGTCTTTGGTGGCCTGGTCCATCGAGCCTGAGACGTCCATCAGGCAGAACATCACTGCCTGGCTGGAGGGCTCCGGCCGTTTTTCGTAATTTTTGTAGCGCAAGTCAAAGGTGTCGATAAACGGCACCCGTTCAATTTTGGCGCGCAGCTCAGCAATCTCTTTGCGCAGGCGCTCCTCCTCCAGCAGCTGCACCGGTTCGCTGCGGCTGATGGTCTCCAGATCCTCCTCCAGGGCGCGCAGTTCACGGCGCTTGCCAGCGGTCATCGCCGTACGGCGGGCCAGCGAGTTCTGCAGCGAACGCACTACGCTGATGTTGGCTGGCACCCCATTCGAGGTAAAGCCCGCGCGATGGGTTTTAAACTCATTCAGCTGCCGGTGCTGATTCTTCTTCAGGTTCGGCAGGGCGAGATCTTCAAATAACAGATCCAGGTACTCATCTTTCGAAATCTGGAAGACAAACTCATCCTTCCCTTCGCCGTCGGCGCTGGCTTGCCCCTGACCGCCGCCACCGCCGCCGCCACCGCCCTGCGGGCGCTCAATCCGGTCGTTTTGCACAAAATGATCGTTGCCCGGGTGGACGCGGTTGCGCAGGCCGCCGCGCCCCTGATGAAACATCGGCTCGTTGATATCGTCCGTCGGGATCGAGACGGATTCTCCGCTCTCAATATCGGTGACCGAGCGCTTGTTGATAGCCTCGGAAATCGACTGTTTAATCTGCGCCTTATAACGGCGCAAAAAGCGCTGGCGATTGACGGCGCTTTTGTTTTTCCCGTTCAGGCGTCGGTCTATGAACCAGGTCATATGCCCTCCTGTACTGCATTAGCCAACTTTGCTTATCATCATTCAGCTGCAGTTGACCCGGCGGCGTGCCGCCGGGCTTGACGCATCAGGACGATTTACGAACCCGCAGGTACCACTCGCAGAGCAGGCGAACCTGTTTGCGGGTGTAGCCTTTTTCCATCATGCGGTCGACAAAGTCGTCGTGTTTTTTCTGCTCATCGGTTGATGTTTTGGCATTAAACGAAATGACCGGCAACAGCTCCTCGGTATTAGAGAACATTTTCTTCTCGATAACCGTGCGCAGTTTCTCGTAGCTGGTCCAGTTCGGATTACGTCCGCTGTTGTTGGCTCTGGCGCGCAGCACAAAGTTGACGATTTCGTTACGGAAGTCTTTCGGGTTGCTGATCCCGGCCGGCTTCTCAATTTTCTCCAGCTCAGCATTCAACGACTCACGGTCAAACAGCTGACCGGTATCCGGATCGCGATACTCCTGATCCTGGATCCAGAAGTCGGCGTAGGTGACATAGCGATCGAAAATGTTCTGCCCGTACTCGGAGTAGGATTCCAGATAAGCGGTCTGGATCTCTTTGCCGATAAACTCGGCGTATTTCGGGATCAGATAGCCTTTGAGGAACTCCAGGTAGCGCTCGGCGTTCTCCTGTGGGAACTGTTCGCGCTCAATCTGCTGCTCCAGGACATAGAACAGATGCACCGGGTTGGCGGCCACCTCGACATGGTCGAAGTTAAACACCCGTGACAGGATCTTAAAGGCAAAACGGGTGGAGAGCCCGTTCATCCCTTCATCCACCCCGGCGTAATCGCGATACTCCTGATAGGATTTCGCTTTCGGGTCGGTATCTTTCAGGCTTTCGCCATCATAGACCCGCATCTTCGAGTAGATGCTTGAGTTTTCCGGCTCTTTCAGACGCGACAGAATCGAGAAGCGCGCCAGCGTTTCCAGGGTGCCCGGGGCGCACGGCGCGTGGGTCAGCTCGCTGCTGTTGAGCAATTTTTCATAGATGCGGATCTCTTCGGAGATACGCAGGCAATAAGGCACCTTGACGATATAGACGCGGTCGAGGAAGGCCTCATTGTTCTTGTTATTACGGAAGGTCACCCATTCCGATTCGTTGGAGTGGGCGAGGATTATCCCGTTAAACGGCAGGGCAGAGATCCCTTCGGTCCCGTTGTAGTTCCCTTCCTGGGTGGCGGTCAGCAGCGGATGTAGCACCTTAATCGGCGCTTTAAACATCTCGACGAATTCCATAATCCCCTGGTTGGCACGGCACAACGCACCGGAGTAGCCATAAGCGTCCGGGTCGTTTTGCGCATAGTGTTCCAGTTTACGGATATCCACTTTACCGACCAGCGCCGAAATATCCTGGTTGTTTTCATCACCGGGTTCGGTTTTGGCGATGGCGACCTGCTCAAGAATCGATGGCCAGACTTTGACCACGCGGAATTTAGTAATATCGCCGCCAAACTCGTGCAGGCGCTTGGCCGCCCACGGCGACATGATGGTGCCGAGGTAGCGGGTGGGCACGCCATACTCTTTCTGAAGGATCTGGGCATCCTCCTGCGGATTAAACAGGCACAGCGGGTGATCGTTGACCGGGCTACGCTCGCCGTTGGCGCTCAGCACATAGATGGGCACGCGCTGCATCAACGCTTTCAGCCGTTCAGCCAGCGACGATTTACCACCGCCCACCGGCCCCAGCAGATAGAGGATCTGTTTCTTCTCTTCCAGCCCCTGGGCGGCATGCTTGAGATAGGAAACGATCTGCTCAATGGCGTCTTCCATACCGTAAAACTCTTCAAAGGCCGGATAGCGTGCGATGACCCGGTTTGAAAAGAGACGGGATAGCCGCGGCTCGAGAGCCGTATCAACCATGACGGGTTCACCAATGGCCATCAACAGACGTTCTGCCGCATTGGCATAGGCACTGCGATCTTGCCGGCAGATGGTAAGAAACTCCTGCAGTGTGAACTCTTCGTCCTTGGCAGCTTCATAGCGCTGGCGATAGTGATCGAATATATTCATGGCATGCCGTCCTTTCGTTTTTTAGCACAGGTTGAGAGCCGTTCATATGAGTAGTGGGGGCCCCCGGAAGACATAAGCTGAACGTCGCTCTCCAGATATCCAGCAACCCTTATGCCAGGTTGCGGGTGGAGTAGCGTGAATGTGCCCTGCAATTACACCTTCTAAATTTAAGCGTAGATGCATTTAGAAATCTTGCATGCCGCAGAAAATCAATTTCAATGACATATCAATAACTCATCCTGAAAATGACGCTTTTTGACACGCCAGGACGCGAAGCTGTCACCGGGCTGTCACCTCATGGTAAGAGAAGGGTGGGAAAGTGAACGATTTGTGTCATGTCGGGTAAAGAATTTGAGGCATGAGGTCTACGACGGTAAACTGCACGGGCTGATAATTTGACAACGGGAATATGGATTGTGACTAAAATCAAACTTCTGGCACTCGGCGTGCTGATTGCGACGTCCGCCAGCGCGGCGCATGCCGACGGGAAGTTCACTCTTGGGGCTGGCGTAGGCATCGTCGAGCATCCGTATAAGCAATATGATGCGGATGTCTACCCGGTGCCGGTCATTAGTTATGAGAGCGATAACTTCTGGTTCCACGGTCTGGGCGGGGGCTACTACCTGTGGAACGACACCAACGATAAGCTGTCAATAACGGCCTACTGGTCGCCGATGTACTTCAAGCCGGGCGACAGCGACAGCGCGCAAATGCGTCAACTGGATAAACGTAAATCGACCGTGATGGCCGGTCTGTCTTATGTCCACAACACGCCCTATGGTTTCCTGCGCACGACGATTGCAGGCGATACGCTGGATAACAGTAATGGTATCAACTGGGATCTCGCCTGGCTGTACCGCTACACCAATGGTAACCTGACGCTGACGCCGGGCATTGGCGTGGAGTGGAACAGCGACAATCAGAACGAATACTACTATGGTGTCTCGCAGCATGAGTCCCGTCGCAGCGGCATGCGCAGCTACGATCCGGACAGCAGCTGGAACCCGTATCTGGAGCTGTCGGCTAACTATCGCTTCCTCGGCGACTGGAGCGTATACGGCATTGCACGCTATACCCGTCTGTCGGATGAAATTACCGACAGCCCGATGGTGGACAAATCCTGGAGCGGCCTGATCTCAACCGGGATTACCTACACCTTCTGATTGTGCATCATTACAGTGCGCTTTATGCATCAAAACAGGGCTTCACGCCCTGTTTTGCTTTATGGTGGTGCAGAAAGCTAAAGAGGAGGAGACGGTGAAAAAAACAGTACGCTTTGGCGAGCAGGCGGCGGTTCCGGCCATCGGGCTGGGCACCTGGTATATGGGCGAAAACAGCGCCCAGCGTCCGCAGGAAGTGGCTGCACTGCGCGCGGGCATCGACCACGGACTGACGGTGATCGATACGGCGGAAATGTATGCCGACGGTGGGGCGGAAGAGGTCGTCGGGCAGGCGATCCGCGGCCTGCGCGATCGCGTGGTGCTGGTGTCCAAAGTCTATCCCTGGCACGCCGGCGGAACGGCGATGCGCCGCGCCTGTGAAAACAGCCTGCGCCGGCTGCAGACCGACTATCTCGATATGTATCTCCTGCACTGGCGCGGGGATATCCCGCTGCAGGAGACGGTCGAGGCGATGGAGAGGCTGGTGGCCGAGGGCAAGATCCGCCGCTGGGGCGTCTCTAATCTGGACACCGACGATATGCAGGCGCTGTGGCGGACGGCGGGTGGCGAACGCTGCGCGACCAACCAGGTGCTCTATCATCTCGCATCGCGGGGCATTGAATACGATCTCCTGCCCTGGTGCCAGCAGCACACTCTGCCGGTGATGGCCTACTGCCCGCTGGCGCAGGCGGGGCGCTTACGCGATGGACTTTTTCAGCATACCGATATCATTAATATGGCTAACGCGCGGGGGGTGACAGTCGCACAACTGCTGCTCGCCTGGGTGATTCGTCATCCGGGAGTGCTGGCGATCCCGAAAGCGGCCAGTATTGAGCATGTGGTGCAGAATGCTGCCGCGCTCGATATCGTCCTCAGTGCGGAAGAGCTCGCGCAGCTGGATCGCCTCTATCCACCACCGCAGCGAAAAACCCGGCTGGATATGGTTTAATCAGCACCTCAGCCAGCGGAGAAAAAAGCCCCGTCGGGAACGGGGCTTTTTGCTGTTAGCGTTTTTTCAGGCTGATGGTCTGCGCCAGGCGAGAGGGGGTCTCTTCGCTGGCTTTCTGCGGCTGGGTCACGCAACAGGTTTCGACGCAAACGAAGGTTTTGTAACCATCGTCCGGCATGTCGCCCATGCTGACGGACAGCGCCGGGCCCGGGTTCCAGGCCACCACGTTGTGCTGATGATGATGCACGACGTCGATAGTGCGGTTAAGCGCATCGTCATGGATCACGCTGCAGCTGTCAGCGTTAAGGTAGACGCGGTCGGTGCGGTCCGGGAAGGTCTGCACGCCGTTGCTCAGGACGCCTTCTTCGGCATTCTTCACTTTATCGATATAGCGCTCGCCAAGACCACTCACTTTCACCGCTGCGATATCGCCGACGTTGAAGTAGGTATGCAGGGCAGAGGTGGTCTCGAATTCACCGTGGGCTTCCAGCTCGATTTCACAGGTCTTGCCCAGCTTAAAGCGGGCATAGAGGGTGAATTCGTGCGGCCAGAGCTTCATGGTTTCGGCGCTGTGCTGGAGCGCAAAGGTCAACATGACGCCGCTGTCGTCTTCGTCATGACCTTCCAGGGTCCATGGCAGATTGCGGGCAAAGCCGTGCGACGGCAGACCCTGTTGCGCGGAAGGGCCAAACCAGGGCCAGCAAATCGGCACGCCGCCGCGCAGGGCGACGCCCTGTTTAAATGGGGTGTTGTTGCTCAGCCACAAGACTTCTTCTTCACCGGCGGGTTTCCAGGAGAGCAGGTGCGCTCCCTGCAGCGCCACAGAGGCTTTCACCTGCGGATGGTCGATGACAATCAGCTCCAGGTCGTCCAGCTGGCGACGGGAGATCACGGGAGAAATGGTTTCATTCACCGGGAGAGCAAAAATTTTATTTATCATTGTGCAATCCTATCTCTGCAGACAAAAAAAAGAGCGACCGAAGTCGCTCTTACAGATTACTTTTTCATCTCAACTTATTTGGAGATGTGAGCAATCAGGTCCAGAACTTTGTTGGAGTAGCCAGTTTCGTTGTCGTACCAGGAAACCAGTTTCACGAAGTTGTCGTTCAGTGCGATACCTGCTTTAGCATCGAACACGGAAGTGCAAACTTCGCCGTTGAAGTCGGTAGAAACAACGTCGTCTTCGGTGTAACCCAGAACGCCTTTCATTGCGCCTTCAGAAGCGGCTTTGATGGCTTTCTTGATTTCTTCGTAGGACGCTGCTTTTTCCAGACGAACGGTCAGGTCAACAACGGATACGTTCGGAGTCGGAACGCGGAACGCCATACCGGTCAGTTTGCCGTTCAGTTCTGGCAGTACTTTACCTACTGCTTTAGCAGCACCGGTAGAGGACGGGATGATGTTCTGAGCTGCGCCGCGGCCGCCGCGCCAGTCTTTGTGAGACGGGCCATCAACGGTTTTCTGAGTCGCGGTGGTCGCGTGGACGGTGGTCATCAGGCCTTCAACGATACCGAAGTTGTCGTTGATAACTTTAGCCAGCGGTGCCAGGCAGTTGGTGGTGCAGGAAGCGTTGGAAACGATGTCCTGGCCAGCGTAAGTTTCGAAGTTAGCGCCGCGAACGAACATCGGGGTGTTGTCTTTGGACGGGCCAGTCAGAACGACTTTTTTCGCGCCAGCGGTGATGTGTTTACGAGCGGTTTCGTCGGTCAGGAAGATACCGGTTGCTTCAGCAACAACGTCAACACCAACTTCGTCCCACTTCAGGTTAGCCGGGTCACGTTCAGCGGTAACACGGATTTTTTTACCGTTAACGACCAGATGACCGTCTTTCACTTCAACGGTACCGTCGAAACGACCGTGAGTGGAGTCATACTTCAGCATGTAAGCCATGTACTCTGCGTCTAACAGGTCGTTGATTGCAACGATCTCGATGTCAGAACGTTTCTGAGCAGCACGGAAAACAATGCGACCGATACGGCCAAAACCGTTGATACCTACTTTGATAGTCATATATTCCACCAGCTATTTGTTAGTGAATAAAAGGTTGCCTGTAAAATTACAAAAACCTTACGCAGCGTCAAGCGGAATCGTGTCAATCATTGCGACAAATCAATCCTGAGCACACCTTGCGCGATTGATTTGCCTCACTCTCCCTTTGAGCCCAATTCCATATGGGGGCTGCGCGCGGAATTTTAAAGGGCATTTAAGATAAAAACGTGATTTAAGTCACAATTATCTGGCTGCCTGTTGGCACCGCATAAGTTTAGAACAAAAGTGCACGCTTCATTGTTAATGTTTTGTTAGAATTGGAGCGAAAGTTGTCCATTGCAAAGCGAGATGTAAGCCCATGGCGAATAAACCCTCCCCGGAAGAGCTGAAAAACGGCTTAAGCGAAATGCAGTTTTACGTGACGCAGCATCACGGCACCGAACCGCCTTTCACCGGACGGCTGCTGCACAACAAGAAAAATGGCGTGTATCACTGCCTGGTGTGCGATGCGCCGCTGTTTTACTCCCAAACCAAATACGACTCCGGTTGCGGCTGGCCGAGCTTCTATGAGCCGGTGAGCGATGAGGCCATTCGCTATCTGACCGACAATTCGCACGGCATGCAGCGCATTGAAATCCGTTGTGGAAATTGTGACGCCCATCTCGGCCACGTGTTTCCGGATGGCCCACAGCCGACCGGCGAGCGCTATTGTGTGAATTCGGCGTCGCTGAGCTTCACTGATGAGCAGAATGGCGAGCAGATTAAGGGTTGAAGAAACGATTCAGCAAATTATTCCAAGCGGAGTGGAGCGGAAGATGGATATTGAGCAAATTATCGACAGTATGACGCCGGAAGTTTACCAGCGTCTGGCGACGGCGGTGGAGCTGGGAAAATGGCCGGATGGCGTGGCGCTGACGCCGGAGCAAAAGGAAAATAGCCTGCAGCTGGTGATGCTGTGGCAGGCCCGGTATAACACCGAAGCCCAGCACATGACCATCGACACTCGCGGGCAGATGGTGATGAAGAGTAAACAGCAGCTGAAGGAAGATTTCGGCATCGTGCCAAAGCCGATCGCCACCGTTAAGCTGCAATAAAGCGCCAGCCGGCGGCGCGTGGTTCCGGCGTCGGGGTCACCCCGCGCCGGACAGCATCAGCGTGAACGACCGCGCGTAGCGGCCAGATCGGCATGCTTACTTTTTGTTCATCATCGCTTTCAGATCGGCAAACGGGTTGTAGGTGGCCTCACCGACGCTCTTTTGCGCATCTTCGCCCGCCACCACCGTGGAGCCATACTGATCGGCTTCGGTGTACTTGGAATGTTCGTGATCGTGACAATACAGGCACAACATCTCCCAGTTACTCCCATCTTCCGGGTTATTGGAGTGGTCGTGATCGATGTGGTGCACCGTCAGTTCGCGCAGATTGGAGTAGACAAACTCCCGTGAGCAGCGTCCGCACACCCAGGGAAAAAGCTTGAGCGCCTTTTCGCGGTAACCCACTTCCAGACGCGCGTAATTTTTGGGGATATAGGCCATGGCCCCCTGCCTCCTGTCAAACGGTTAAGCTGCGCCAGCGCGTGGCGCAGCGGATAACTGGCATCATAACCTATCCCGGGCTGCGCGATATACCTGCATTGCAGGCGATGTTGTCTGCGTCACGCAGCCCGAGGGGAAGGGGCGTGACTAGTGTTTGATCCCCAGCGATTCCGCCAGCTGACGGGCCAGCTGATTCTGGTCATCGGCGCCATATTCCCAGAACATGGCCCCGGCGAGGCCCTTCGCCTTGATATAGTCCGCCTTAATGGCCACCGATCGCGGGTTCTCATACGACAGGGCGAACAGCGGCTTGCCCTCCGCGGACTGCACTGACAGCCACGGAACCTTCGCTTCATCGTCCCAGTGCTCGGTAAAACGTTTTTGCGGATCGTTGAGCAGTTTGCCCACGATATCGTTGTATTTTACGTAGGTGTCTTTGCTCAGGTCATAACCCAGTGAGGCAAACAGCGCGACCTCCTGTGGCCCAAAATAGGGCTGGGTGACCGGATTGTTTTGCGCATCCGCTTTCGTCCAGTCAATCCCCGGTTCAACTGCCCGTTTCGGTACCCGGCCATAAAAACCAATCCCGAGGTTCATCTGGCTGGGTTTAAGCCCGGCGGCCAGGTAATTGTTGACCACAAAATCGGCGCTGTATTTATCCGCCGCGGCGACCGTTGGCCAGTGGCTGGAGTCATACAGGTTCGAGTTGAAGTACTGCGTGCCGTAGGCCATGTCGTAGGTCATCAGGTTGATGTAGTCGAGCGATGGCGCAATCGCTTTAACGTCCACCCAACTTTTCGGACTTTCTGCGTTAGCCCCCACGGCAATAGTCACCAGTTTCCTGGTACCAAACGCTGCGCGCAGCTCTTTTAACAGCGCGGTAAAGTTATCGCGATCGGCCGGTTGACTGGCAACCAGCCCCCAGGCGCCGTTGACCGGAAACTCCCAGTCGAGGTCAATCCCATCCAGACCATATTTTTCAACAATTTCCTGCGCAGACTGAATAAACACCTTACGGGTTTCTTTGCTTGCCGCCGCGCCGGAGAAACCGCGCGCCCCCCAGCCGCCGACCGACAGCAGGACCTTGAGGTCCGGGTTCTGTTTACGCAGGGCCGGGAGCTTTTGCAGATCCGCCTGCACCTTCGGCGACAGCCAGATCTCGTGCAGATGATCGGGATCCTTCAGGGCCGCATTAGTCTCGTCTTTTTCATCGTTATAGATAAGACCAAACGAGTAGTTGAGATGGGTGATCTGCCGGACGTCCAGCTTATCGATATCGCCGCCGGGCCCGGCAGTGACGTCGCCGCCGCCGTTAAAATAGCCGACGGACATCAGAGGTTGGGCAGAGAGCGTGGAAGCGCAAAGCAAGGGCAAGGCTGCCAGCAAGGGCAAACGTTTCATAGTGGTTCCTCTTTGACATAAAAAATAACCACGCCACGGAAATGGCGTGGCGAAAAAACAGCCTTGCCAGACTACCAGCAATAACCTGTTGAAACTGCGAGAGAGTTCAATTTATGGACGATAGCGAGGCGGCTGAAGAAGACCCGGCGCGAGGGCGCCGGGGGGAGGGATCAGGCCTGAGATTCCCGCCAGTCATCGAGGGTATACAGCGTGGCGCCCGCGGCGGCCATCTCCATAAACGCCTGGCTGCTGTCCTGCGGCTGCAGGTTAACGCCGCGACAGCCGTCGATGATGACATTGACCGTATAGCCCAGCGCCAGGGCATCCAGCACGGTGAATTTGACGCAGTAATCGGTGGCGAGGCCGAGGACGGTCAGTTCCACGATGCCCTGGCCGCGCAGCCAGCCGTCCAGTTCAGTTTTCTGCCGGTGACCGTTGTCAAAAAAAGCGCTGTAGCTGTCAATGACCCGGTTTTGCCCCTTATGGAACACGGCGTTGATCGCCTGCTGTTTGAGCAGCGGATGCAGCGCCGCGCCTTCGCTGTGCTGTACGCAGTGATCCGGCCAGAAGGTCTGCGCCAGGCCGTCGAGTTCGCCCTGGGTGTAGGGTGCCACCTGGTGCTGGCTGGCGAAGCTGCCATGATCCGCCGGGTGCCAGTCCTGGCTGGCGACGATGGGCTCGCCGCGCGCCAGGCTCCAGTCGATAAGCGCATTAGCCACCTCGACGGTACTGTCGCCTTCAGGAACCGCCAGCGCGCCGCCGGCGCAAAAGTCGTTCTGCAAATCAACCAGTAACAGCGCTCGATGTGCCATACGTCCTCCTTAAGCCTCGTCGGGGGTGAGTTCGCCACGCAGATTTTGCTGCATCGCCGCGCGAATGGCGTCAACATCCAGCTGCTGGCTAAGCAGATAGTGTAGCTTGGTCAGCGTCGCTTCCACCGTCATATCGAAACCACTGATGACCCCCGCCTGGGCGAGGGCGTTGCCGGTGGCATAGCCGCCCATGTTCACTTTCCCGGACATGCATTGCGTCAGATTGACCACCACAATACCGCGCTGGCTGGCTTCCGCCAGCACCTGAATAAACTCGCCATTCTGTGGGGCATTGCCGACGCCATAGGAGCGGAGGATCAGCGCTTTCACCGGCTGGCGCAGGAAATTGCGTACCACGTCGGCGGAGATGCCGGGGTAAATCGTCACCACGCCAATCGGCTGCGGGGTGATGGGGTGCACGATAAGCTCTCCGCGGCCCTGCGGCGCCGGCGGGGTACCGAGACGGCGAATATGGATCCCGGCTTCCAGCAGCGGCGCGAGGTTTGGCGAGGCGAAAGCGTCGAAGCCGTCGGCGTGGGCTTTAGTGGTGCGGTTGCCGCGAAACAGTCGATTGTTGAAGAACAGCGCCACTTCGTTAATCGGATAGTTGGCGGCGACGTAGAGGGCGTTAAGCAGGTTAATCTGACCATCAGAACGCAGCTCGGCCAGCGGGATTTGTGACCCTGTCACAATGACCGGCTTGCCAAGGTTTTCCAGCATGAACGACAGCGCCGAAGCGGTAAACGCCATGGTGTCGGTACCATGGAGGATCACAAAGCCATCATACTCATCGTAATGGCTGCGGATATCGTCGGCGATGTGCTGCCAGTCCTCGGGGGTCATATCGGATGAATCCATCAGCGGATGGTATTCATGGATCGTGAAGTCCGGCATCTCCGGACGATGGAATTCAGGCATCAGTGCCAGCTGACGCTGCAGATGGCCGGAAACGGGGACATAGCCGTGTTCAGAGCGCTGCATACCGATGGTCCCACCGGTGTAGGCAACGTAAATCGATTTTTTTTGCATAGCATCGCTTAGGTTGGTCGTAGACAGGCGCAGTATAAAGAGACGCGGGAAAAAATACAGTGTTGGCCGCTGGCTTTGTGGCGGCGCTGGCAGGTGCGGGAAAAAGGCTGCCCCGGGAGACGGGGCAGCCGCTGCGTACTAACGGATGTTGGCGCAGGTCAGGCAGAAGGCATAGCGGTTCTGCGGGTCGTTAAACGCCGCCAGCTTGTCGCTCTCCGCTTTCACCGTCTCGGCCGCCGCGGCGACCGGTGCAGGCAGCCAGGCCTGAATGGCCGCCGGCAGCGAGGCGCGTACCGAGCCGGTCAGGCTATCCAGCACCATCGAGAAGAAGGTCGGCTCTTCCTGATAGTAGTTGAGGTGCCAGGTTTTCAGCTTCGCCAGCTCGGCGGCTTTAGCCACCGCATCGTCGAAGTCGCCGAGGCTGTCGACCAGGCCGTTGGCTTTGGCATCTTCCCCGGTCCAGACGTGTCCCTGGGCAATCTGGTCGATTTTCTCCGGCGTGCTCTTACGGGCGTTAGCCACCAGGGTGATAAAGCGCTGATAGCCATTCTCAATGCTCAACTGCATCAGCTGCTGCACTTCCGGCGGCAGCGCTTTGGTGCTGGAGACATCCGCCAGCGGCGACGTGGCGACGCCGTCGGTATGGACGCCAATCGACCCGAGGGTATTTTCCACGGTGTTGATTACGCCAAAGATGCCGATGGAGCCGGTGAGGGTGCTCGGGTTCGCGACGATGTAATCCGCTGGGGTGGAGATCCAGTAGCCGCCAGATGCAGCCATACCGCCCATCGAGACCACTACCGGTTTACCGGCAGCTTTGGCTGCCGCCAGCTCTTCACGGATAATTTCTGAGGCGGTCACGCTACCGCCCGGGCTGTTAACGCGCAGAACGATGGCCTTAATTTTCGGGTCGAGGCGCGCATCGCGAATTTGCGCCGCCGTGGTATCGCCACCAACGTTGCCCGGGGTCTCCTCGCCATCCATGATGGCGCCGTTGGCAAAGATCACCGCAATGGCGGAACCTTCGTCAGACGGTGTCTTCACGTTGTAGTCGTAATAGCTGATCGCCCGGTAATTGTTATCCGTTTTGCTCCAGCCAAACTGTTTGGTCAGCGCCTTTTCCACTTCCGTGGAGGTCGCCAGCTCATCCACCAGCTTATTGTCCAGCGCATATTTTGCCGTATCGCCGCCCACTTTACGCAGGCCATCGATAATGCCCTGGGCGCCCGGGAATAGCTGCTGGGCGGTGATCTGGCGGTTGGCGGCAATGGTGTTGAGGTAGTTCTGCCACAGTTCGCCAATCCAGCGGCTGTCCGCCTCGCGGGCGGCAGGGGACATATCATCGCGAATGAAAGGCTCGACGGCGGATTTATAGGTGCCGACGCGGAAGACATGGGTGGAGACCTTCAGCTTATCCAGCAGTGATTTGTAGTACAGCCCATTGGTGGCGAAGCCGTGCAGGTCAACCTCGCCCTGTGGTGAGAGCCAGATTTTGTTGGCAAAGCTCGCCAGGTAGTACTGGCCCTGGCTGTAGCTGCTGCCGACGGCATAGACCGGTTTGCCGCTGTCGCGGAACTCACGCAGCGCTTTACCGATGTACTGCATGGACGGCTGATCGCCGCCAACGAAGTTTTTCAGATCCAGCACAATACCGGTGATATTGCGGTCATCTTTCGCCTGGCGAATGGTCTGCACGATATCGAACAGAGAGTTCTCCTGCAGACGGTCCGAGCTGGCGCCAAACAGCTGGCGGCCAATTACGCCGAGCTTGCTGCTGGCGGAAGGTTTATCCACCACCACGCCGGTAATATCCAGCAACAGCGCGCCGCGCGCGGCATGTTCGCTGGTAGTGGTGCTGAACTGGCTCCAGATACCGATACACACCAGCACCAGCACCAGGAAGATCGCATTCAGAGCCAGTTTGCGAATAAAGTTGAGTATCCGCCACGTCCATTTAAAAAAGCTGGCAATCAGTCGCCAAAGGGTTCGCATGTCTTCTCCCTAACGTTATCTAAAAAGGGCAGGCCGCAGGGGCCGCCGCGTCTGGCTATCCTAAAGAGTGAGCCGTCGGTTGTCAGCAGGAATCACCGACCACGCTGTAACAAAATCCTTGTGCATGTTAATTTTATGAAAAATGACATCACAGGAGTTATACAGATGGATGCTCTCGATCTACTGCTTAATCGCCGGAGCGCTTCTCGCCTGGCGGAACCTGCCCCGGCTGGCGAACAGCTGGAAAACATTCTGCGCGCCGGGCTGCGCGCCCCGGATCATGGCACCCTGCAGCCGTGGCGCTTTTTTATTATCGCCGATGACGGCCGCGAGCGCTTCAGCCAGCTGCTGGAAAAAGGGGCCACAGAGGCCGGCCAGGATGAGAAGGGAATAGAGAAAGCCCGCAATGCGCCGTTCCGCGCGCCGCTGATCATTACCGTAGTCGCGCGCTGTGAAGACCACCCGAAGGTGCCGCGCTGGGAGCAGGAGATGTCCGCTGGCTGTGCGGTGATGGCGATGCAGATGGCGGCCCTGGCCCAGGGATTCAATGGCATCTGGCGCAGCGGAGCATTGACCGAGAGCCCGGTGGTGCGGGCCGGCTTCGCGTGCCGCGAGCAGGATAAAATTGTCGGCTTCCTCTATCTGGGGACGCCGCAGCTAAAAGCCTCTACCACCATTGCCCTGCCGGATACCGCGCCGTTTGTGACGCGCTTCTGAGTCGGTGCTTGTGATGCCGGGTGGCGGCTGGCGCCTTACCCGGCCAACGCATCCGGCTCTGACTGTCTGTAGGCCCGCGCAAGCGCAGCGCCGCCGGGCAAGGACAGCGGGCACGGAGCCGATTTTGTGCCGGGTGGCGGCTCGCGCCTGACCCGGCCTACGTTCGTACGACCTGTCGTTAATTTATTCACTTTTCTTGCTGAAACTGCCGGTGCTGACGGCCTCAAAATCGCTGAGACGTTCCCGGCAGGCCGGGGCAGCCCGCATGGATGCGGGCTGAGGGCCGTGTTTTGCAGGGACGCTGCCTCGGCCCGACCCGAAGCCTGCAGGGATAAGTCGAAGGCACCGCGCAGCGGCGATGTTGCTGGCCGGAGCCCGGGGGTACAGGGGGCGGCGGCGACTGGCCGCCCCCTGTGCGCTCCCAGCACCATAAGAGACATAACGCAGAAGACTAACCGGGAGCGCAAACTACGCTGAAGCCACAGATAACATAAACAACCACACTGCAGTGCTTCCCCTCACCCTGGCCCTCTCCCGGAGGGAGAGGGAACCGTCCGGCTGGCCGCGCAAGCGCAGCGCCGCCGGGCAAGATATCAGGCATGGTACCCGTGGTGTTGCCGGGTGGCGGCTGCGCCTTACCCGGCCTACATAACCATCCCTATATCAGACGGTTACCCCTCAATGTAGGCCCGCGCAAGCGCAGCGCCGCCGGGCGATGGCAGCAGGATCGGAGCCGCATCTATGCCGGGTGGCAGCTCGCGCCTGACCCGGCCTACAACCCCTACCATTCGAATCAATCGCGGTTTTTGTAGCCCGGACAAGGCGCGCCAGGCGCCGCATCCGGGAGTTCAACGGCGATGACGTTACTTCTGCGTTTTGGCGAATTCGTCTTTGGCTTTCTGCAACTGCTGCTGGAAGGCCGGGTTGGTGTGCAGCGTAGCGACCACCGCGGAGCCGACGATGCGCGCCGCATCGACATCGCTCTGCCAGTGATAGCCGCAGATCACCCGGCTCTCGCCGAGCTCATAGCCGCGCTTCAAAATTTCATTTTGCCGCTGCGGGTTGATCTCCGCCAGCACCAGGGCGGTGGCCCAGCCGATAGAGGTATGCCCGGACGGGTAAGAGCCGTTTTTCGACAGCTTGTCCTGCTCGGTGGTGTTGCAGGTGGAGACGCCATAGAACGCAAACGGGCGAATGCGCATGTATTTCTCTTTCGCGCCGCGGGTCGCCAGATCGCCGGCGTCTTCAATCATATTGGTCAGCAGTTTGTGGAGCTGAGGCGCGTCTTTCTCGGTGATTGGGGAACCAAAGGCGCTGGAGAAGGCATTGGCCACGCCGCCCGCGCTGAGGTTGGCATCTTCTGCCGCCAGCTTCCCGCGCTCGGTATTGCGCAGCAGACGCCCCTGCTCATACATCGCCTGATCGTTTAAGAACGCGATACTGCCCACCGCCGGCGGCGGCGGCAACAGCGCCAGGCTGTCGATGGCCTGGGCATTGGTCAGATAGTAGAGATCGGGCTTGGTGGTGACATCGTTCCCGGGGGGAACCAGAGCAAAGGCGTTAACGGAGAAGAAACTGGCCAGGCAAAGGGCAAGAACACGCTTTTTCATTAGAATTTCCTTACGTCATAATCATTCCAGAGAAGACAGTCCTGTGTTGTCACATTTCTGTCATCTTTAAGTAAAAGTGAAAATGGTCGGGAAAAAATTGCCGTGTCTCGCAAAAACGGCTTTTTGTCTGCTTAATGAGCAACCATACGCGATTTCAGACTGTCGTACTTACCACCCTGGCGTTTGGGCGCTAACATAGCGGGATTGCAATGACAGGAGATGTCCATGAGCGAGCAAGCCATTCGTTTAACGCAATACAGCCACGGAGCCGGTTGTGGTTGTAAAATTTCCCCGAAGGTGCTGGAAACCATCCTGCATAGTGAGCAGGCGAAGTTTGTCGATCCGAACCTGCTTGTCGGCAACGAAACCAGCGACGATGCCGCCGTCTACGATCTTGGTAACGGCACGTCAATCGTTAGCACCACCGATTTCTTTATGCCGATCGTCGATAATCCGTTCGACTTTGGCCGCATCGCCGCCACCAACGCCATCAGCGATATTTTCGCCATGGGCGGGAAACCGATTATGGCGATTGCCATCCTTGGCTGGCCGATCAACACCCTGGCGCCGGAAATTGCCCGTGAAGTGGTGGAGGGCGGGCGCTTTGCCTGCCAGCAGGCCGGGATCGCGCTGGCGGGCGGCCATTCCATTGACGCTCCGGAGCCGATCTTCGGTCTGGCGGTCACCGGCGTGGTGCCCACCGAGCGCATCAAGAAAAACAGCACTGCGCAGGCGGGCTGCAAACTGTATCTCACCAAACCGCTGGGGATCGGTGTGCTGACCACCGCGGAGAAAAAATCGCTGCTCAAGCCAGAGCATCATGGACTGGCGACGGAGACCATGTGCCAGATGAACCTCGCCGGCGCCGCGTTTGCCGCCATCGACGGAGTGAAGGCGATGACCGACGTCACCGGCTTTGGCCTGCTCGGCCATCTCAGCGAGGTGTGCCGCGGGGCCGGCGTGCAGGCGCAGCTGCGCTATGCCGATATCCCAAAACTGCCGGGGGTGGAAGGCTATATTGCCGCCGGCGCGGTGCCGGGCGGCACCGGGCGCAACTTTGCCAGCTACGGCCATCTGATGGGCGAGATGCCGGCGGAGTGGCGGGACCTGCTGTGCGATCCGCAGACCTCCGGTGGCCTGCTGCTGGCGGTGACTCCGGAAGCGGAAGCCGAAGTCCAGGCCGCTGCGGCGGAGTTCGGCATTAAGCTGGCCGCCATCGGCGAGCTGGTCACCGCCCGCGGCGGACGACCCATGATCGAGATCCGTTGATTCGATGCGGTTGTTTATTGCGGAAAAACCGAGTCTCGGTCGGGCTATCGCCGATGTGTTGCCTAAACCGCACCGCAAAGGCGATGGCTATATTGAGTGCGGCAACGGGCAGGTGGTCACCTGGTGTATCGGCCATCTGCTGGAGCAGGCGCAGCCGGACGTCTATGACAGCCGCTATGCCCGCTGGAATCTCACCGACCTGCCGATTGTGCCGGAGAAATGGCAGCTACAACCCAAACCCTCGGTCACCAAACAGCTCAATGTGATCAAGCGTCTGCTTGGCGAGGCGCAGGAAGTGATCCATGCCGGCGACCCCGACCGTGAGGGGCAGCTGCTGGTGGACGAAGTACTCGATTACCTGCAGCTGGCGCCGGAGAAGCGTCAGCAGGTGCAGCGCTGTCTGATTAACGATCTCAACCCGCAGGCGGTGGAGCGGGCGATCAATCGCCTGCGCGCCAACAGCGAGTTCGTGCCGCTCTGCGTGTCGGCGCTGGCGCGGGCGCGTGCCGACTGGCTGTACGGCATCAATATGACCCGCGCCTATACTCTGCTGGGGCGCAACGCCGGCTATCAGGGGGTACTGTCCGTGGGGCGGGTGCAGACCCCGGTACTTGGCCTGGTGGTTCGCCGTGATGAAGAGATTGAAAACTTCGTCGCCAAAGACTTCTTCGACGTGAAGGCGCATATCGTCACGCCGCAGGAGGAACGTTTTGTCGCCACCTGGGTGCCAAGCGAAGCCTGCGAACCTTATCAGGATGAAGAAGGGCGTCTGCTGCATCGTCCACTGGCTGAGCACGTGGTTAAGCGCATCGAAGGCCAGCCGGCGCTGGTGACCGGCTATAACGATAAGCGCGATTCCGAACCCGCGCCGCTGCCATTCTCGCTGTCGGCGCTACAGATTGAGGCGGCCAAACGTTTCGGCTTCAGCGCGCAAAACGTGCTGGATATCTGCCAGAAGCTGTACGAAACCCACAAGCTCATTACCTACCCGCGTTCGGATAGCCGCTACCTGCCGGAAGAGCACTTCGCCGGCCGTCATGCGGTGCTGAATGCGATTGCCGTCCATGCGGCGGACCTGCTGCCGCAGCCGGTGATGGATCCGGAGATCCGCAACCGCTGCTGGGATGATAAAAAGGTCGATGCGCACCATGCGATTATCCCGACCGCCCGCAGCAGCCTGGTCAAGCTCACCGATAACGAAGCGAAGGTCTACCACCTGATCGCCCGGCAGTATCTGATGCAGTTCTGCCCGGACGCGGTGTTCCGCAAATGCCAGATTGACCTCGAGATCGCCAACGGCAAGTTTGTCGCCAAGGCGCGTTTTCTGGCAGAGGCTGGCTGGCGGACGCTGCTGGGCAGCAAAGAGCGCGATGAAGAGAACGACGGCACGCCGCTGCCGGTGGTGGCCAAAGACGATGAACTGCTGTGCGAGAAGGGCGAAGTGGTGGAGCGTCAGACGCAGCCGCCGCGCCACTTCACCGACGCCACGCTGCTGTCGGCGATGACCGGGATTGCCCGTTTCGTGCAGGATAAAGATCTGAAGAAGATCCTCCGCGCCACCGACGGTCTCGGCACAGAAGCGACCCGCGCCGGGATTATCGAGCTGCTGTTCAAGCGCGGTTTCCTGACCAAAAAGGGGCGTTATATCCACTCCTCGGACGCTGGCCGGGCGCTGATTCACTCCCTGCCGGAGATGGCCGCGCGTCCGGATATGACCGCCCACTGGGAATCGGTCCTGACGCAGATCAGCGAAAAGCAGTGCCGCTATCAGGACTTTATGCAGCCGCTGGTGGGGACGCTGTTCCAGCTGATCGATCAGGCACGGAGCACGCCAGTGCGCCAGTTCCGCGGCCTGGCCGCGCCGGGCGGGGTGAAAAAGTCGTTCAGCAAAGGTAAAGGCAAGCCGAAAGGGAAAAAAGCGGCAGACGATGCTGCGCCGCCGCCGCAGTAACCCGCCGGTGATCGCGAGGATGCGAATCCCCGCGGCCACCGCTTCTCCGCCAGCCAGGTCAATGGTCTACACTAAACAGCCGGGCAGGGCTTGACGACTTCCCCCCTGAATGCGTCTTCGCGCTTGCCGATAATGTTGCTCATTTCTCTCACCGGCGATAAGGAGGACCCGTGAAATATATCGCTATTAGCCAACCGGGCGGCCCGGAGGTATTGCAGATCCGCGAAGGAGAAATCCCTGCTATTGAGGAGAATGAGGTGCTCATTGCGGTGAAGGCCGCCGGCGTCAACCGGCCGGATATTCTGCAGCGCCAGGGGCTGTACCCTATGCCCAAGGGCGTCACCCCCGTACCTGGCCTGGAGGTGGCGGGCGTTGTGGTTGAGGTCGGCGCGCAGGTCACAGCGTTTACGCCCGGCGATCGCGTTTGTGCGCTAACCAACGGCGGCGGCTATGCCGAATACTGCGCCGTGCCGGCAGGCCAGACGCTGCCGATCCCGGCGGGCCTCAGCTTTAGCGAAGCGGCCGCCATTCCGGAAACGTTCTTCACCGTCTGGGCGAATGTCTTCCAGCTGGGTAAGCTGCAGCCTGGCGAAAGCATCCTGATCCACGGCGGCGCCAGCGGGATTGGCACCACCGCGGTCCTGCTGTGCCATGCGCTGGGGATGACCGTCTATGCCACCGTTGGCCAGGACGAAAAAATCGCTGCCCTACGTCCCTATGCTACGGCGATTAACTACAAAACCGATGATTTTGCAGAGAAAATCGGCCAGCTGACCCACGATGAAGGCGTGGATGTCATTCTGGATATCGTTGGCGGCCCTTACTTTAACCGCAACCTTGGACTACTGAAAAAGGATGGACGGCTGGTGATCATCGGCTTTATGGGCGGACGAATCGCTCATGAGGTTGATATTCAGACCCTGATGCTCAAGCGAGCCACCGTCACCGGCTCAACCATGCGCGGCCGGACGGCGGCGGAGAAACAGGAGATTGCCGAGGCGCTGCGGCGCCACGTCTGGCCGCTGCTTGAGGCAGGGAAATGCAAGCCGATGATCTACGCCAGCTACCCGATGGCGGAGGTTGCCGAGGCCCATGCTTGTCTGGACAGTGGTCAGCATCTGGGGAAAGTGGTGATCACGATGACGTCGTGAGACGCATCCCGGCGGGCAGCCGCCGGGATGCGTCAGGGGAGGTTAAATCACGCCCTGGGCCAGCATGGCATCCGCGACTTTCACGAAACCGGCGATATTCGCACCGCGCACGTAGTTGGTCTGCTTCGCTTCGCCGCCGTACTGCACGCAAGCGTGGTGGATATCCAGCATGATGTGATGCAGACGGGCATCCACTTTTTCCGCTTTCCAGCCCATGCGCGCGGCGTTCTGCGCCATCTCCAGACCGGAAGTCGCCACGCCGCCGGCGTTGGCCGCTTTGCCCGGGGCAAACAGCACGTCAGCTTCCAGGAACAGGTCGGTTGCGGCGATGGTGGTCGGCATGTTGGCGCCTTCCGCCACGGCCTTCACGCCATTGGCAATCAGCTGGCGGGCGGCATCGACGTCCAGTTCGTTCTGGGTCGCGCAAGGCAGGGCGATATCCACCGGCACTGACCACGGCTGCTGGCCTTCAAGATAGGTGAGGCCAAATTCGCGGGCGTAGTCGGCCACGCGGCCATGGGCACGCTCTTTAATGTCGATCAGGCGGGCCAGTTTTTCTTTGGTGAAGCCCGCTTCGTCAACGACGGTGCCGTTGGAGTCGGAGGCGGTGACCACCCGCGCGCCAAGCTCCATCGCTTTCTCAATGGCGTATTGCGCGACGTTGCCGGAGCCGGAAACCGCCACGCGAGCGCCTTCGAAGCCGAGACCGTGACGTTTGAGCATCGCTTCGGTGAAGTAGATCAGACCGTAACCGGTGGCTTCCGGACGGATCAGGCTGCCGCCAAAGGAGAGGCCTTTACCGGTGAAGACGCAGGCGCTGTTGTTGGAGAGCTTGCGCATCATCCCGGCCATAAAGCCGACTTCGCGGCCGCCGACGCCGATATCGCCCGCCGGTACGTCGGTATCCGGGCCAAGGTGGCGATAGAGCTCGGTCATCAGCGCCTGGCAGAAGCGCATCACTTCGCCATCGCTCTTGCCTTTAGGATCAAAATCGCTGCCGCCTTTCCCGCCGCCCATCGGCAGGGTGGTCAGGGCGTTTTTGAAGGTCTGCTCGAAGCCAAGGAATTTGAGAATCGACAGGTTAACCGACGGGTGGAAACGCATCCCGCCTTTATACGGGCCGATGGCCGAGTTGAACTGCACGCGCCACGCGCGGTTGACCTGGACCTGATTGCGGTCATCCACCCACACCACGCGGAACTGGATCACGCGCTCCGGTTCCACCAGACGTTCCAGCAAAGCAAGCTGACGATAGCGCGGATTTTCCTCAAGGAAAGGCCACAGGGTGGTCATCACCTCCCGGACGGCTTGAGCAAATTCGGTTTGATGAGGATCGCGCTGTTGAACGCGGGTGAGAAAGCCTTCCAGAGTGCACGTCTGATCCATAGATATAAGTTCCCCTTATGGTTGTGGTTGCATGTATTTATTATGATTCGGTCCTTGAAAAAACCGATTTTCCGACTATAACACCGCTAATCCTTAGGCAAGCAAGGAAAAATTAAGCCGACAACAAAATTTATAATTGTCCGCCCGTCATAACTAAAAACGATGACGAGGCGGCGGGCGGATCAGCGGCCGGAAAGGGTCGGGCGCTGGGCGATAAAGGCATGCAGCAGAGGAATATCGGCCGGGGCGAGATCGAGGGTTAAGGCGTCAGCGGGCAGGCACCAGCGCAGCTGAGTGTGATAGTGGGCCAGCGGTATGCCCTGAAAGTGCGGCACCCACCAGGCGTGCAGATGGATCTGGCGGCCGGAGACTTCCCGCTGATGGCTGGCGATATAGCATGCCGGGTGGGCGATGATGCCCATCTCCTCCTGTAGCTCGCGGGCCAGCGCCTGCGGCTGGCTTTCACCAGGCTCCACTTTGCCGCCAGCGAACTCCCACATCCCCGGCTGGTCGGCGTGGGGCGGACGCTGCGCCAGCAGAATCTTGCCATCCTGTTCAATAATGGCTGCGACAACATCAATCATTTTTAGCATAAGCATCAAGGTGAATAAGACGAATCTGGCCTATTATCACCGCCATAGACCTTGACTGACAACCGCCAACCCTGCTGGAGACCTCCGTGCTTGATAGCCACCTGCATCCGCGCCTCAAACCCCTGCTTAATGCTGTCGCCGGCGCGCTTGACCGCCCGGGTATTTCACCGGACGGGCTGACGCTCCTCGGTTTTGCCATCGGCGTGCTGGCTCTACCCTTTCTGGCGCTGGGGTGGTATAGCGCGGCGCTGGTCGCTATTCTCCTCAACCGCCTGCTGGATGGTCTGGATGGCGCCCTGGCGCGGCGGCGCGGGCTCACGGACGCGGGCGGCTTTCTCGATATTGCGCTGGATTTTCTCTTCTACGCCCTGGTGCCGTTCGGCTTTATTCTGGCAGATCCGCTGAACAATGCCCTGGCGGGGGCCTGGCTGCTGTTTGCCTTTATCGGCACCGGCAGCAGCTTTCTCGCTTTTGCCGCACTGGCGGCCAGGCATCAGATCGCCAATCCCGGCTACGCCCATAAATCGCTGTACTATCTTGGGGGCCTGACGGAGGGGACGGAGACCATCCTGTTGTTTGTCCTCTGCTGCCTGTTTCCGGCGCATTTCGCCTGGCTGGCGTGGCTGTTTGGCGCGCTGTGCTGGCTGACGACGGCGACGCGCATCTGCAGTGGCTACCAGACCTTAAAGCGGGTGGTGTGAGCGGGAAAGCGCGCGTCGCTGGCTGGGGGCGACGCGCTGGTGGGGCGTGTTACTGACTGCTTTCCGGGCCGCGTTCGCCGCGGGCGACCGGATTGTGCGGGTTGCTGCTCCATTCGTACCAGCCGCCGTCGTACACCGCGACGTGCGGCCAGCCCATGGCGCGGGCATACATGAAGGTTTCCGAGGCCCGCCAGCCGGTCCCGCAATAGAACGCCACCTGCTGGCTCGGCAGAATGTTCCACTGGCGCCACAGGGTAGCGATATCGTCAGCGCTGCGCATGGTGCCGTCCGGGTTATGGAAGTCTTCCATGTGCGTGGAGTCGCTCCCGGCGTGGCCCCAGCGGGCGCCAGCGATGTCACCCTTCGGCTTGATATAGCTGTAGCCGCTGGTGGTGCCGATAAACTCCGGCCACGAGCGGACGCTGACCAGCGAGGCGTCCTGACGATGCAGCAGCCCGCGGGCTTGTTCGGTATCCAGCATCAGCTGCGGCTGGCCGGGGATCGGCGCGCCGAAGTCCTGCGCCGGCTGCTGCGCCGGCGGCATGCCGCGCTCGACCGGCAGCCCGGCGTCGGACCAGGTCTGCCAGCCGCCGTCAAGCAGGCGCACGTCTTTGACCCCGGCGTACAGCATGATCTGCGCCACCCGCGCTGCGGCGTAGACGTCGCGACCGTAGAGGATCACCGTGGTGTCATGCCGGATGCCGTGCTTCGCCAGCATCGCTTTCAGCTGTGCGTCGGACACTTTATTCCACAGCGGTTCGCTTTCCACCTCATTGGTATCGATATAGCCCGCGCCAGGGATATGGCTCAGCAGATAGAGTTTCGGCGCTCCCCAGGCGGCTTCGAACACTTTCCAGTCGCCGGTCGGGGCGGCGGCTACGCGTTTTCCCTGCTGCAGGTCGTGCAGCCACTGGGGGTAGACCAGCTGTTCAAAGTGCGGCAGCTTTTGCAGGCGGTCGGTCTGGCTCAGCGCATCGCTCAGGGTGCTGAGCCGGGTGAAGCCCGCTTGTTTCAGCCGCGCCGCGACGCTGGCATTATCTTCCGGGTTGCCGTACAGCGCGACGGGGGTATCTGGCTGGATCTGGTGCTGCTTAGCCCAGGCGCGGAGCTGATCGTCGCTCATGGCGCCGAGCCAGCGGGCGGAAAGATTCAGGGCCTGCGGCTCATGACCTTCGGGGCCGTTGGCGCGCTGAGGCCAGCCGTTGTAATAAGCGCTCAGGCGGGTGTCAATGGCCACGCCGTGCTGCTGTTGCAGGTGGGAGAGAGTGAGCGCTGGCATGGTTTCAGCGGCGCAGGTGGTGGAAGCAGCAAGCCCCATAAGCAGGGCGAGTGCGGTCAATTGAGAAACACGTTTCATCGAAATGCCCGACGGTAAAAAGTGGAGGGCGTATTCTCCGCTCGCCAGGCGCCGATTTCTTTGCGGTAACGCAGGTTTGCACGCTATTGCTCTTCATTGCCAGGTCTCCATCGCCAGGCAGCGTCCCGCCGGCGGACCGTCCTCGCGATCGTGGGTCACCAGGATCGCCGGAATGGCCTGGCGGGCCAGTTCCTCAAAAACCCAGCGGCGGAACGCGGCGCGCAGGGTGGCATCCAGACGGCTGAAGGGTTCATCGAGCAGCAGCGCCTCGGGGCGCGCCAGCAGGGCGCGCAGCAGGCTCACCCGCGCCCGCTGCCCGCCGGAGAGCGTGGCCGGGTCGCGTGGGGCGAAGCCATGCAGCCCGGCGCGGCTGAGCGCTTGCTCCACTGCGGCTTTTCGCGCCTCGCCGCGCACACTCTCCGGCAGCGCCAGCTGTAAATTTTGCCCGACGCTGAAATGGTCGAACAGTAACGGGTCCTGAAACAGGATGCCGATGCGTCGATGCTCCGTCGGCAGCGTATCGCAGCGACGTCCATTGAGCCACAGCTCGCCCTCGGCGCGGAAGTCGCCGGCCAGGGCGCCAATCATCCAGGCAAACAGCGTCGATTTTCCGCTACCGGAGGGGCCCATCAGCGTCAGCACTTCTCCAGGCGCCACCGAAAAGGCGACCTCCCGCAGCAGCGGCTGACGTTTCACGCTCAGGGTCAGATGGTTTACGGTTAGCACTAGCGAAGTCCTCGTCGATAGCGGCCCGCCAGCCAGGCGAGAAGGGCCGTCAGGGTAAAGCATACCGCCGGCAGCAGTAATTGCCACAGCGCCTGGGCGGCGAGCGTCTGCACCTCGCCGCCGCTGCTGAGCGCCACCGCCTGACTGGTGAGCGTCGGGATACGGCCTGCCCCCAGCCATAGCGTCGGCAGATACTGCGCGATGCTCACGGAAAAGCCCACCGCAAGCGCGGTCAGCAGCGGGCGGGTCAGCGAGGGCAGGGTCAGCAGCCAGAAAATACGCGTGGGCCCCCAGCCGAGCGTGCGGGCGATAATCGCCATCCGCGGGTCGCGCTGGCGCCAGGCCGGGCGCAAAATAAACAGCATCCATGGCACCACCCACAGCAGATGGCCCCACAGAACGGTCCACCATTCGCCGTCTAGCCAGGCGTACAGCGCCAGCCGGTACTGGCCAGCGGCCAGCGGCAGGGCCGGCAGGACCAGCGGCAGCCAGACCCAGCCATCTCCACGCGTCGGGCCGCAGGCCAGCCACAGCAGGCAGACAGCCGCGCCGAGGGCGCAGGCCGCCAGCGCCAGGCCAAGGCTGTTGCCGAGGGCATCCATCTGCGGTGGCGCCGAGCGCGCCAGCCCCGCCAGCAATAGCGTGCCCAGCAGACCGCTCAGCGGCAGCAGCGCCGCCAGCAGGCGGCCGGGCAGGGCATGAGGATGAGGGTGACGAATACCGCGCAGATTGGGCTGGTACTGGCGCTGTATCCGCCACCCTCCCCAGGCCACCAGCGCCAGCCCGCCGAGGATCGTCATCAGTAACAGGCTGGCCAGCGCCCCTTTGGCCTGCTGCAGGTCATCGCCCTGGCTTAACCACTGCCACGCCAGCACGGCGAGAGTGGGCGGATTGCCGGGCCCCAGCACCAGGGCGACATCGACCGCCGACAGACTCCAGGCGGTGGCGGCCAGCAGCACCATGCCGAGGGCGGGCAGCAGGGCGGGCAGCACCAGCCAGCGCAGGCACTGCCAGCGGCCGTAGCCGAGGCTCTTCAGCGCGGTCGCCTGGTCGGCGAGGCGTTTCTCCCCCAGCAGGCCATAGATCACCCACAGCACAAAGGCGCTCTCTTTCAGGGCCATCGTCAGGCCAAGCCCGATGCCATACCGGTCGACCGGCGGCGTCAGAAGCGGCAGCCACTGCCAGATCCAACCCCCTTCGGCGAACAGCAGCAGCGCCGCCGTCGCCAGGGCAAGATGGGGTACCGCCAGCAGCAGCGGCAGACGGGAAGCCAGTCGCCGCCAGCGGAGCGAGGGCCAGAGGGCAGCGACGACGGTCAGGGCGATCAGCAGCGCGCCGCCGACGGACAGCAGCGTCGAGACGAGCGTGGCGGCCAGCGCCTGGCCCAGCTGCGGGTCGGCGAACAGCGCCCGCCAGTGGGCCGGGGAGCGCGCAGCGCCCACCAGTTCCCCGGCGGCGGGGAGCAACGGCAGATAGATCGCCGCCATCGTCCCCCAGGCCAGCAGGATCAGTGGGTACCGTAGCGGCGCAGCCATTCCTGCTCCAGCGCGTCAACCCATGCCGCGTGCGGCTCGGCAAGCACCGGCGGTAGATCCTGCGGCACGGTAGCCGCCAGCGCCTGACGCTGGCCGTCAGGCAGACGCTGCGGGTCCAGTACGCTCGGATCGCCCCAGACGGCGGCATCGGCCTTGCGCAGCTGCGCTTCAGGCGAGAGCAGGAAATTGGCCACCACTTTGGCTCCAGCGACGGCGCGGGCGTTAGCCGGGATGGTAACGAAATGGACGTTGCCGAGGGTCCCCGCGGTGAAGCCGAAGCTGTAGCTGTCCGTCGGTAATTCGCCGCTGGCGGCTTTCTGCCGGGCGTGCAGCGGGTTAAACGTGAGTGATAAGCGGAGGGTGCCATTGTTGAGCATGGTATCCATCCGTGCCGGCGACGCCGGGAAATCCTTGCCCGCCCGCCACAGGGCCGGGTGCAGCGCATCGAGATAGCGCCACAGCGGGGCCGTGACCGCCGCGAAGGTCGCCGTCTGCGGCGGCTGGCGCAGGGCGGCCGGCTGGTCGGTGAGGGCGATCAGCAGTTGCTCCAGCAGGGCGGTGCCGGTGAAGTCCGGCGGCCGCGGGTAGGTCACGCTGCCGGGATGGGCCCTGGCGAAGGCCAGCAGCGCCTGCGGGCTGGTGGGTGGCTGCGGCGTTTGCCCGCGGCGGGCGATAAACGTCAGCTGGGCGCTGCCCCACGGCGACTCCGTACCGTCGGTGGCGACAGAAAAGTCCTCCCGAACCGGCTTTTGCAGATCGACAAAGCGCCAGTTGGGCAGTGATTCGGCCCAGCCGGTGAGCAGCAGGTTGGCCTGCTTAAGCGTGCGAAAGTTTTCGCCGTTGATCCACAGCAGATCCACCGACCCGCCCCGGCGACGGCCGGCCTGCGCCTCGCTCTGGATGCGTTTCACTGCGTCGGCGGCGTCGGCGATGGGGACAATATGCAGGTCGATCGCGTAGTGGCGTTTGACCTCCTCGCTGACCCACGCCAGATAGCGGTTGACGGCCGGGTCCCCGCCCCAGGCGTTAAACCAGACGGTCTGCCCGCGGGCTTCCGTTTGGATCTGCCGCCAGCTGTCGTTGGCATTAACCGCCAGCGGCCAGAGCAGCAGCAGGCACAGACAGAGGCTGAAATCACGCAAACGGCGCATCGTTACTCCTTATTCTGCGGGGAAGAGGTGGGCATCTGACAGAACCCCTGGGCCGGGATCGCCATCGCGGCATTGAACCGCGCTGATAAATTTTGCAGGCCGATCAGGGCGGTCAGCTCGGTGAGCGCCCTGGCGTCAAAATGCGCGGCCATCGCGCTGCGCAGGGCATCATCCACCTCCGGCGGCGTCTGGGTGGCGGCTTCGGCATAGGCCAGCGCCAGACGCTCTTTTTCGCTGAACAGCGTACTGCTGCGCCAGTCGGCGACCGCCAGCAGCTTGTCCTGGCTGCCGCTCCGCGCCGCGAGGGTCATGCTGGTGATATCGATACAGAATTCACAGTGGCACAGTTGGGCGATGCGGGCGCTGACCAGCGACCGCAGCACCGGATCCAGCGGCGAGCGGCGGCGTTCAATGTAGCCCACGAACAGCGAAACCAGGTAAAACAGCCATGGGATCCGTCCCCACCAGCGAATGGGGCTCAGCACCTGGCCGTAATGCCGGCGGTGCAGCCAGGCCTGCGGACGAAGGATCAGGGGGACAGAATCCAGCGGGGGTAAGCTCATGGCGACGATCTCTTATGACGTTCACGGTAAATATTTTTGGCGATAGAGATGACCACCGCCAGGGTAAAAAGCAGCGAAAGCCCGGTGGCCAGCCAGAAGGTGCCCCCGGTGAGCAGACTCCCGGCCCAGGAATAGACGATAGTCGCCGGCAGCTGGCCCACGCCGGTGGCCAGCATAAAGGGCCAGAAGCGCAGCGAGGTTAGTCCGGCGGCATAGCTGACCGGGTCAAACGGCACAAACGGCAGCAGGCGGCAGACCAGGATCGTCTGCGGGCCAAAGCGAGTGAAATAGCCGTCGACGCTGCGCAGCACCGCGCGGCCGGTGAGTTTTTCCACCACTTCGCGCCCCAGCGCTCTGGCGATGCAGAAGCAGAGCCCGGCCCCGACCATGGCGCTGAACCATGACAGCGCACCGCCCCAGAAGGCGCCGAACAGGGCGGCGTTCGCCAGGGTAATCAGGAAAGCCGGCAGCGGAGCGACGATCGCCTGGAGGATCATCAGCGCAAATGAGACCAGCGCGGCCTGCGGCCCCCAGGCGGCGAGAAACCCTCTGACCTGCTGCGGATCCAGGGAGGCTAACGCCGTCAGACTCTGCTGCAGAAAGGTTCGCCTGCCGGGGAACCACCACCAGGCGGCCAGCCCGGCGACGGCCACCACGGCAAGGGCCAGCCGGGCGCGGCGCAGGTGACGGCGATCAGGTTGGGTCATGGCGCACCTCCTCGCCGGGCGTTGCCATACGGCGGGCGCGGGCAAACCGTTTGCCCATCTGCACCAGGGCAAACAGCAGCCCGCCGGCGAGGCTCAGTTTGAGCGCGAAGGCGAGAGTTACGCCCTCGCGGGCCAGCTCGCTGGCCATTACCGAATAGATGACCAGGCCCGGCAGGGTAGTCACGGCGGAGATCAGGGTAAAGGGCCAGAAAGGGATCGCCGTCAGGCCGTAGGCGTAATTCTGAATGTTGTAGGGAAAGAGCGGCACCAGGCGGGTGAGGATCAGGAAATCGCAGCCGCTGCGGGCGATACCGCGCTCAATCGCCTGAAAGACGGCGGTATGGCCCACATAGCGCTGCAGCAGATCGCGCCCAAGCCAGCGGGCGATTAAAAACGACAGCGAAGAGGCGAGGGTGGCGGCGGCAAACGAGAGCAGGGAGCCTGTCAGCGGGCCGAAGAGCATCCCGCCGGCGATCACCAGCAGGCTGCCGGGGATCAGACACAGGGTGGCAATGATAAACAGCGCGACATAGACCAGATATCCCCAGGCGCCCTGATGGCGCAGGGTGTCCTGAAGCAGATGAAGGTGAGTCAGCAGATCGTGGAGACCGACGCGATGGCTGATAACGGCCAGCGTGGCCACCAGCGCGAGAAGTCCCAGCCCTTTACCAATGGCCGGATGACGGCTTCTTTTGCATGAGGGGTGCTCCTGTACAGTCTGGACGCAGTGGACATCAAAAAGTGCGCGCGACAGTATCCTGTTCCGACGACCGTCACAATGGTTTACCGTCGCTTTGTTGATTTTGCTCAGGAAATTCTGCCCCCCGCACCGCGGGAGGCGAGAGAAGGGCGTAAATTATGGCCGGAAGGTGGCCCACACCGGCGCGTGGTCGGACGGTTTTTCCATTCCGCGGATCTCATAATCGATTCCGGTCTCCACGCAGCGCTGGGCCAGAGGCTGGCTGGCCAGCAGCAGGTCGATGCGCAGCCCGCGGTTATCGTCGAAGCCTTTGGAGCGGTAATCGAACCACGAGAAGTGCTCCTGATTGTCCGGATTAGCCTGACGCCAGGTATCCACCAGGCCCCAGCCCAGCAGGCGATCCATCCACTCCCGCTCTTCCGGCAGGAAGGAACATTTGCCGGTACGCAGCCAGCGTTTGCGGTTCTCTTCACCAATACCGATATCGAGATCGGTGGGACTGATGTTCATATCGCCCATGATCAGCACCGGATTCTCTTTGTTGAGTTCGGTCTCCAGATAGTTCTGCAGATTCTGATAGAACGCCGCTTTGGCCGGGAATTTGGTTTCATGATCGCGGCTTTCACCCTGTGGGAAATAACCGTTAATCACCGTGACGTTGCCGAAAGGCGACGGGATCTCCGCCATGATGATGCGGCGCTGAGCCTCTTCGCCATCGTCCGGGAAACCGCGGCGGACGGCAATCGGCGTGTCTTTGGTCAGCAGCGCGACGCCATAATGGCCTTTTTGTCCATGATAAAAGACGTTATAGCCGAGTTTGGCGACCTCTTCGAGAGGGAACATATCGTCGTGAACTTTGGTTTCCTGCAGGCCAATCACGTCCGGCTGGTGTTTTTCGACGATGGCGGCCAGTTGGTGTGGGCGGGCGCGCAGGCCGTTGATATTAAAAGAGACGAATTTCATAGTCGCTGCCACTGTGCAAGGTGAATAGTGCAGGGATGGTAGCAGAAATTCGCCTGGCTGGCTGCCACCGGATGCGTCATTCTGCCAATCGCTGCGCATGAGCGTGCCGTGGTTGCCCCTTTTACGGGCATGCCGCGCCAAAAAAGGGCAAATATCTACGATAAATTTCGCAGAGGATCACAATTACAGAATTATATCTTACCGTTGCATAACTTATCTTCTTTAATCACTGTTTATCCCCCTTTATCGGATACTTATTCACTAAATATGCATTTTATGTGAATAGCGTTCGGCTGTAACTCCTTGATTCTGCGTTATCTCAACCGGTTTATGCATTTTTATCGCTGGCTGGCACGAACCGTGCAATCTACATTTACAGCGTAATAACTCATATTTATTAACATTATTGCTACTTTTAATTTACCGGAAGAGGTCGATATGTCTCAGTCAATTACGCGTAACCACTTTGATGAATGGATGATGCCGGTCTACGCGCCAGCGGCGTTTATTCCGGTGCGGGGCGCCGGGTCGCGGCTGTGGGATCAGCAGGGCAAAGAGTATATCGATTTTGCCGGCGGCATCGCCGTGAACGCGCTGGGGCACGCCCATCCGCGTCTGGTGCAAGCTCTGACCGACCAGGCCGGCAAATTCTGGCATACCGGCAACGGCTACACCAATGAGCCGATCCTGCGTCTGGCAAAAATGCTTATCGATGCCACCTTCGCCGACCGGGTCTTCTTCTGTAACTCCGGCGCTGAGGCCAATGAGGCGGCGCTCAAGCTGGCGCGTAAATATGCCCACGACCGCTTTGGCAGTGAAAAAAGCGGCATCGTCGCTTTCCAGAACGCCTTCCACGGGCGGACACTGTTCACCGTCTCGGCGGGCGGTCAGCCGGCCTACTCCCGGGATTTTGCCCCGCTGCCGCCGCAGATCCAGCATGCGGTGTTTAACGATCTCGAGTCGGCAAAGGCCTTAATCAATGACCAAACCTGCGCGGTGATCGTCGAGCCGGTGCAGGGCGAAGGGGGCGTGGTGCCGGCCAACGTCGAGTTTTTACGCGGCCTGCGCCAGCTTTGCGACCAGCACAACGCTCTGCTGATTTTCGATGAAGTGCAGACCGGGGTCGGGCGCACCGGCGAGCTGTATGCCTATATGCACTACGGCGTGACGCCCGATGTGCTGACCACCGCCAAAGCGCTGGGCGGCGGTTTCCCTATCGGCGCGCTGCTGGCGACAGAGGCCTGCGCCAGCGTGATGACCGTCGGTACCCACGGCACCACCTACGGCGGCAACCCGCTGGCCGGGGCGGTGGCCGGCGAGCTGCTGTCGATCGTCAACACCCCGGAAGTCCTCTCCGGCGTCAGACAGCGCCACCAGTGGTTTTGCGAGCGTCTGCAGGCGATCAACGCCCGCTATGGTCTGTTCAAGGAGATCCGCGGCCTGGGACTGCTGCTCGGCTGCGTACTGAACGACGCCTGGGCCGGGAAGGCGAAAACGCTCAGCAACCTGGCGGCGGAAGAGGGGGTGATGATCCTGATCGCCGGCGCTAATGTGGTGCGTTTTGCGCCGGCGCTGAACGTCAGTGAAGAAGAGGTGAATAGCGGGCTGGATCGCGTCGAGCGGGCCTGCGCGCGTTTCGTGGCAGGAGTCTCATCATGATGGTTATTCGACCGGTGGAGCCGGGCGATTTGCCCGGGCTGCTGAAGCTGGCAGCGGAGACCGGCGGCGGGCTGACCTCGCTGCCGGTGGATGAAGCGACCCTCGCGGCGCGGATCGCCCGCTCGCAGCAGACCTGGCGCGGCGAGCTACCGAAAAGCGAGCAGGGCTATGTCTTTGTGCTGGAGGAGAGCGAAAGCGGCGCGGTGGTGGGCATCTGCGCGATCGAGGTGGCGGTGGGGCTCAACGATCCCTGGTATAACTACCGGGTCGGCACCCAGGTCCATGCCTCGAAGGAGCTCAACGTCTATCAGGCGTTGCCGACGCTGTTTCTCAGCAACGACCATACCGGCAGCAGTGAGCTGTGTACCCTGTTCCTCGACCCGCAGTGGCGCAAAGAGGGCAATGGCTATCTGCTGTCGAAATCGCGCTTCTTATTTATGGCCGCCTTTCGCGAGCGCTTTAATGAGAAGGTGGTCGCCGAGATGCGCGGGGTGATTGACGAGCAGGGCTACTCGCCGTTCTGGGAGAGCCTGGGCAAACGCTTTTTCGCCATGGAGTTTTCCCGCGCCGACTACCTGTGCGGCACCGGACAGAAGGCTTTCATTGCCGCCCTGATGCCCAAGCATCCGCTGTATATCGATTTCCTTTCCCCTGAGGCGCAGGCGGTGATCGGCAAGGTTCATCCGCAGACCGCCCCGGCCCGGACGGTGCTGGAGAAAGAGGGGTTCCGCTACCTGAACTACATCGATATTTTCGACGGCGGCCCGACTCTGGAGTGCGACATCGACAGGGTGCGGGCGATCCGCAAAAGCCGTCTGGTGACCACCGCGGCCGGTGAAACCCCACCCGGTGACTGGCCGCTGTGCCTGGTGGCGAATGAACAGTATCACCAGTTCCGCGCTCTGCTGGTGCATGCCGACCCGGATGGCGACACCCTGACCCTCAGCGCCCGCGAACTGGATATGCTGAAGTGTCATGCCGGCGACCAGGTACGCATGGTGCGCCTGATCCCTGAGGAGAAAACCGCATGAGTCTGTGGATTAATGGCGAGTGGCGGCCCGGTCGTGGGCCAGGTTTCAGTAAACAGGATCCGGTTAACCTGAAGGTTGTGTGGCAGGGCGAAGCGGGGGATGCCGGGCAGGTTGCTGAGGCGGTGGCGGCTGCCCGCCAGGCGTTCCCGGCCTGGGCGCGGCTGCCGTTTGCCGCCCGTCAGGCGATCGTTGAAAAGTTTGCCGCCCTGCTGGAGGCCAGTAAGGCTGAGCTGACGGCGATGATCGGCGCCGAGACCGGAAAGCCGCGCTGGGAGGCGGCCGGGGAAGTGACGGCGATGATCAACAAGGTGGCGATCTCGGTGAAGGCCTACCACGTCCGCACCGGCGAACAGCACAGCGATCTGCCCGACGGCGCCGCCACGCTGCGTCACCGGCCGCACGGCGTGCTGGCGGTGTTTGGCCCCTATAACTTTCCCGGCCATCTGCCGAACGGGCACATCGTGCCGGCGCTGCTGGCGGGCAATACTGTGGTCTTTAAACCCAGCGAACTCACCCCGTGCAGCGGCGAAGCGGTGGTGAAACTATGGCAGCAGGCCGGCCTGCCCGCCGGGGTGCTCAACCTGGTGCAGGGCGGTCGGGAAACCGGCGAGGCGCTCAGCGGTCAGGCGGATATCGACGGGCTGCTATTTACCGGCAGCTCAACCACCGGTTTTCATCTGCATCGCCAGCTGGCCGGGCAGCCGCAGAAGATCCTCGCGCTGGAGATGGGCGGCAATAACCCGCTGATCGTCGACGATCCGCGGGACGTGGATGCCGCGGTGCATCTGACCATCCAGTCCGCCTTTATTACCGCCGGCCAGCGCTGCACCTGCGCCCGCCGTCTGCTGGTCCGGCGCGGCGAGGCGGGCGATGCCTTCCTCTCCCGGCTGGTGACGGTAAGCCAGCGGCTGATCCCGGCGGCGTGGGACGCCGAGCCGCAGCCGTTTCTCGGCGGGCTTATCTCTGAACCGGCCGCGCAGAAAGTGCATCAGGCATGGCTGCAGCGGGTCGCCGCTGGCGCGGTCACGCTGCTGGAGCCACGTTTATTGCAGGCCGGAACGTCGCTGCTAACGCCGGGGATTGTCGACATGAGCGACGTGGCCAATGTTGAAGATGAAGAGGTGTTTGGCCCGCTGCTTGGCGTCTGGCGCTACGACACGTTCGAGGAGGCGATTGCCTTAGCCAACGCCACCCGCTTCGGCCTCTCCTGTGGGTTAATCTCTCCGGAACGGGAGAAGTTTGATCGACTGCTGCTCGAGGCGCGGGCAGGGATAGTTAACTGGAACAAACCGCTGACCGGGGCGGCGAGTACCGCGCCGTTCGGCGGCACCGGGGCGTCCGGTAACCATCGTCCGGGGGCCTGGTATGCCGCCGATTATTGCGCCTGGCCGATGGCCAGCCTTGAATCGCCGACCCTGACGCTGCCCGCCAGCCTGAACCCGGGGCTCGACTTTCTGGTCGGGGAGGCGTCATGACCGCCCGCGAAGTCAACTTTGACGGTCTGCCCGGGCTGACCCATCACTACGCCGGGCTCTCCTTTGGCAATGAGGCTTCCACCCGGCACCGCCACCGGGTGTCGAACCCGCAGCTGGCGGCAAAGCAAGGGCTGAAAAAAATGAAAGCCCTCGCCGACGCCGGCTACCCGCAGGCAGTGATCCCGCCGCACGAGCGACCGAACGTGCCGCTCCTGCGCCAGCTGGGCTTTAGCGGCAGCGATGAGCAGGTGGTGGCCCGGGCGGCGCAGCAGGATCCGGATCTGCTGTCGGCGGTAAGTTCGGCCTCGGCGATGTGGGTGGCGAACGCGGCGACGGTCTGTCCCTCCGCCGATTCGCTGGATGGCCTGGTGCACCTGACGGTGGCAAATCTGCAGGATAAATTCCACCGCGCCAGCGAAGCACCGACCACAGAGGCGCTGCTGCAGGCGATATTCCCCGACCGCACGCGATTTGCCATCCATCCGTCGCTGCCCGCCTCGGCCTGGTTTGGCGACGAAGGGGCGGCGAACCATAACCGTCTCGGCGGCGAGTATGGCGCCCCCGGCGTCCAGCTCTTTGTCTATGGCCGCCGCCGGGGGAGCGAGGAGGCGCCGCGTCGCTATCCGGCGCGGCAAACCCTTGAGGCCAGCCAGGCGGTAGCGCGCCTCAATCAGGTCAATCCTCGCCAGCTGATCTTCGCCCGCCAGCATCCGGCGGCGATCGACACGGGGGTTTTTCATAATGATGTTATCGCGGTGAGCAACCGTCATGTCCTGTTCTGCCATGAGCAGGCCTTTGCCGACCAGACCGCGCTTCTCCAGCAGCTGGCGCAGCGGGTGCCGGGTTTTACGCCGCTGGTGGTCCCCGCCAGTCGGGTCACGGTGGCAGAGGCGGTTGCCACCTATCTGTTCAACAGCCAGCTGCTGAGCAGGGCGGATGGCAGCATGGCGCTGATCCTGCCCCACGAAGCGCAGGAGCATGCCGGCGTCTGGGAATACCTCAATGAGCTGCTGGCCGGGGACAACCCCATCGCCGCGCTACAGGTGTTCGATCTGCGCGAGAGTATGGCCAACGGTGGCGGTCCGGCGTGCCTGCGCCTGCGGGTGGTGTTGACGGCCGAGGAGTATCAGGCGGTCAATCCGCACGTCCTGATGAACGATACGCTGTTTGCCACCCTCAATGACTGGGTGGATCGCTACTATCGCGATCGCCTTACCCAGGCCGACCTCGCCGACCCGCAACTGCTGCGGGAAGGGCGTGACGCGCTGGATCGGTTGACCCAGATCCTGCAGCTCGGTTCGGTTTATCCATTTCAGCAATAAGGGGGCGCGGTGGAACATTTTCTGGCATTAACCCTGGCGGGGCGTTTGCCCCACCATTTTCACGGCGAGACAGCGCACTTTCGCTGGCACTGGTTGGGAGAGGGGATCCTCGAGCTGACGCCGCATGCGCGCTGCGAGCGCGGGCTGGTACTCTCCTGCGCCATTCATGGCAACGAAACGGCACCGGTGGAGATAGTCGACCACCTGGTGCAGCGACTGGTCCGGGAGGCACTCCCGCTGCGCTGGCGGTTGCTGGTGATCGTTGGCAACCCACCGGCGCTGCGGGCGAATAAGCGCTATCTGCACAGCGATATGAACCGGATGTTTGGCGAGCGCTGGCGGCAGTTTCCGCTCAGTGAGGAGACGCAGCGGGCGCAGCGGCTGGAGCAGGCGGTGGCCCGCTTCTATCGCGACCACGATGGTCCTCGTTGGCACCTCGATCTGCATACCGCGATCCGCGGGTCGCTACATCCGCGCTTCGGCGTGCTCCCGGCCCGCGATACGCCGTGGGAGGAGGATTTTCTTCACTGGCTGGGCGGCGCCGGGCTGGAGGCGCTGGTGTTTCATCGTCAGCCAGGCGGGACCTTTACCCACTTCAGCTGCGAACGGTTCGCGGCGCTGGCCTGCACCCTTGAGCTGGGCAAAGCGCTGCCGTTGGGTGAAAACGATCTGACGCAGTTTGCCGCCGCCGAAGGCGCGCTTTCCCGGCTGCTGGTGGGGGATCTGGCCATTGCCGACGCCCCGGCGCCGCTGCGCTACCGGGTGGTACAGCAGATCACCCGCCATAGCGATGATTTCCACTTGCATATGGCGGATCAGACGCTGAACTTCACCCCCTTCGAACCCGGCACGCTGCTGGCGGAGGAGGGCGAGACGCGGTATGTGGTGGGGCCTGAGCCGGAGTATGTCCTGTTTCCCAATCCGACGGTGGCGAAGGGACTGCGCGCCGGCCTGATGCTGGAGAAATTATCCTGAGGGCAAGCCGTCCGCCGGGCGGCCTGCTTTATTTCGCGCGTCTTTTTTCACCATCTTATTTTTTCGTGCGCCAGTGTAAATTTGCAGATTATTCCTGGTAAAATGCTTTGTTTTTAATCTCCCCTCCTTTATACTCTCCATAATTTCTCTGCAAAACAGTGGGTTATTTATTTTTTATTGCAATTCTTCGGCTAAATTCCTTATTTTCTCCATAATTGGCGAGAAACTGTTTTTTACACTTTCATTGTTTTACTCTTGCTCTGACTAATTGACGATTAACGTCGTAAAGTTAATCTCGTCAACACGGCAACGCGCCGTAAGAATAACGTAAAGTAAGGATTGAATGATGAAGAAACTCACTGCACTGTTTGTTGCCTCTACTCTGGCTCTGGGCGCGGCTAACCTGGCACACGCCGCCGATACCACCACCGCGCCGAGCGACAGCAAGCCGATGATGATGCATCATAAAGGCGGCCCGGGTCAGCATGACATGATGTTTAAAGGCCTGAACCTGACCGATGCGCAGAAGCAACAGATCCGCGACATCATGAAGAGCCAGCGTGAGAACATGAAGCGTCCGTCCCTCGACGAACGCCGCGCGATGCACGATTTGATCGCCAGCGACACCTTCGATAAGGCGAAAGCGGAAGCGCAGATCGATAAGATGGAAGCGCAGCATAAAGCGATGGCGCTGTCCCGCCTGGAAACGCAGAACAAGATCTACAACATTCTGACTCCAGAGCAGAAAAAACAGTTCAATGCTAATTTTGAGAAGCATCTGACAGAACGCAACGCGCCGGCAGGTAAAATGCCTGCACCTGCTGAATAATGTAGCGAACTGAATCAAGACCGCCGGTCTTGCCCAATAATGCCATCAGGCGTTGGGCAGGGCCGGCGGTTTTTTTATTGGTGGTTTCTCAGCCAAGCGGGTGCAGCGGATAGTGACCGCTGAGCAAAGGCTTACAGAGGATCTTGTAACCATCCTGGTCGAATCCGGCGGGCAGACGGGTCAACTCCGCGGCCTGGTCGAGCGAGTCGACGGCGCCCAGCCACAGCCAGTTATGAATGACGTGATACTGCGTCATATCCGGGCCGCGCTCCTCCAGCGCCACCGGTCCCGCCCACGGCCAGCACACCAGCTGCAGTTTACTCATCTGCGCCAGCAGGCGATCTCTGTGCGCCTCCACGCTCTCCTTTCCACAGCAGGCGCCGGCGCAGCGGCCCAGCGCGGAGCGAAAGCAGGCGCGGCCGCGGCTGAGCGGTTCCAGACCAAGCAGGCCATAACAGAGGCGCTGTTCGTCGGCAAGGCTCTGCAGCATCTGCAGCGCCGCCCGCCGGTTGGCGAACAGGCCATAGAGATGCTGCTGGTGCGAGAAATCAACCTCGCGGGCATAGACAATTTGCGGCCGGTGGTCCGCAAGTCGCCAGGCGCAGAGCTGCTTGTTACGCCGTAGCCGCTTGTTAAACAGCGGCTGCTGCTCTTTAATCAGCCGCGCCTCCAGCAGCAGCGCTCCCAGCTCGCCTGCGGTGCGCTGCCAGGTGATACGCCGCGACTGACGCAGCATCGCGGCCTCTTCGGGCGTGCGCAGGTGAGATAACACACGGCTGCGAAGGTTGACGCTCTTACCGATATAGAGCGGCATTGTGTCGCTGTCGCCGTGAAACTGATAGACGCCCGGCAGCTTTGGCAGCGCCTCCAGCCACGGGCGAAGATGTTCGGGATATTCATAGATCGCCGCCGCTTCAAACTCCAGACGCGGGGCAGATTGCTTTCTGGCCACAATAACTCCTGATACTGTCTATCTATCCAGTATAGCAGGCGGTTTTTGCGGCGAAAAGCGCAAAAAATAACCCCGGCGCGGGCCGGGGCGGGGAGGGACTATTTTTTCCAGAAATCGTCAAAGACGGTGATCGGTGGCCGACGCTTGTGTTCGGTTTTCAGATACCAGCCTTCGATCGTTTTGGCGATACTGGGATCCAGCGTTTTGCCTTCCAGATAATCGTCGATGTTCTCGTAGGTGACACCCAGGGCCACTTCATCCGGCAGGGAGGGGCGATCGTCTTCCAGGTCGGCGGTCGGCAGCTTCTTATACAGATGTTCCGGGCAGCCGAGATGGGCCAGCAGCTGTTTGCCCTGACGTTTGTTCAGGCGGAAAATTGGGTTGATGTCGGTGCCGCCGTCGCCATATTTGGTGAAGAAGCCGGTAATCGCTTCCGCCGCATGGTCGGTGCCGACCACCACCCCTTTGGTCATTCCGGCGATGCTGTACTGGGCCTTCATCCGCTCACGGGCTTTTTCGTTACCGCGAACAAAGTCGCTCAGTTCGATCCCCGCTTCGCGGAGCGCCTGTTCACTGGCCAGTACCGAGGCTTTGATATTCACCGTCAGCACCCGGTCAGGCTGGATAAAGGCGATGGCGTCCTGGCAGTCCTGCTCATCCGCCTGCACGCCATAGGGCAACCGAACGGCAATAAACTGCAGGCTGCTGTCGCCCGTTTCGGCACGCAGTTCATTAATCGCCATCTGGCACAGTTTCCCCGTCAGGGTGGAGTCCTGGCCGCCGCTGATACCCAGCACCAGCGATTTAATAAACGGGTAGGTCTGCAGGTAGGACTTCAGGAAATCGACGCTGCGGCGGATCTCGCCGGCGACATCAATCTGCGGCTTTGCGCCCAGCGCCTGAATAATCTCTTGTTGTAGCGTCATCGCGCCCTCCGAAAGTGAATCTGTTTGGCAAGCTGTTGGCTTAAAGCTACCTCTTTGCCGCTGAAACGACAAGGACCGGGGTTTTGACTGCCGGAAAAGAAGGCAATCAATGACATAGGATTTCATTATAGATGCCACTGCGCGGGAGAAACCGCCGGTCGGCAGCGGCGCGTCAATCCTGTTTACGCAATAACACAATCAGACATGATTTCGCTGTTCGGCTTGAAAAATAACACTATTTATTCCAGGCTTATCGTTACACAGTAGAAGAGAGGAACCAAAATGAACAAAAGCTTAGCAGGAATACTGGGCGTCACCGTCGCGTTAACCTTACTGGCGGGCTGTACCGCTTACGATCGTACCAAAGACCAGTTTACCCAGCCGGTGGTGAAAGATGTGAAGAAAGGGATGTCGCGTCAGCAGGTGATGCAGATCGCTGGCAAACCTTCAACGGAAGTGACCATGGTTCATGCCCGCGGCACCTGCCAGACCTACATCCTCGGTCAACGGGATGGTAAAGTAGAGACCTACTTTGTGGCCCTCGACGACACTGGCCATGTGATTAACTCCGGCTACCAGACCTGCGCCGAGTATGATACTGACCCGCGCAACGCCAAGTAAGCTTCCTACTGTTTACTGAGCCCTACGTAAGCCCGACCACTGGTCGGGCTTTTTTGTGAGTACTGATGCTTATTTAATTGCGCGAATTATTTGGGTGAAAATGTGAGGGTAGTCAAAACCAGAGGTCAATGAGAGACAATTCTGTTCAACAGCGAATTATCCTGGCGGCTCAGCTTGCCGTATACTCAACCCATAAACAGAATTAACCGGATGTTACCAGTCTTACCGGCTCTCAGCGGTTGCTGAAGGCCCTGGTCTCACACATTGAGGAAGCGTTCATGGAAAAGAAACACATTTATCTCTTCTGCTCGGCAGGCATGTCTACATCACTGCTGGTCTCCAAAATGCGCGCGCAGGCAGAAAAATACGAAGTCCCGGTCATTATTGAAGCCTATCCCGAAACCCTGGCAGGTGAAAAGGGACCGGAAGCCGACGTGGTATTATTAGGACCACAAATTGCGTATATGTTACCGGAAATTCAGCGCCTGCTGCCGAATAAACCGGTAGAAGTCATCGATTCTCTTCTGTATGGCAAGGTGGATGGTTTAGGTGTATTGAAAGCCGCCGTCGCGGCCATTAAGAAAGCTGCAGCACAATAATTTTAACTTTTAAAACTCGATGTATTTTGACGCCTGGCGGCACCCTGTTGCCGGACGTCAAAAAATAAAGAGTTTATTTTCCCGTCAAAGAGTAATTTCATACATCATCGCCGTAATAGTTTATTGCGGCTTTTAAGGGTATTGACTATGAGTAAAGTGATCGACTCGCTTGAAAAGGTACTCCTTCCTTTTGCAGTGAAAATAGGAAAGCAGCCGCATATTAATGCGATTAAAAACGGATTTATTAAGTTAATGCCGTTGACCCTCGCCGGGGCCATGTTTGTATTAATTAACAACGTTTTTCTGAGCTTCGGCGAAGGCTCTTTCTTTTATTCTATGGGCATTCGACTGGATGCCTCCACCATTGAAACCTTAAACGGCTTTAAGGCTATCGGCGGGAACGTCTATAACGGTACCCTCGGCATTATGTCGCTGATGGCGCCGTTCTTTATCGGCTCCGCGCTGGCGGAAGAGCGCAAAGTCGACCCGATGGCCGCGGGCCTGCTGGCTGTGGCGGCCTTCATGACCGTGACCCCTTATAGCGTGGGCGAAGCCTATGCGGTGGGCGCCAACTGGCTGGGCGGGCAGAACATCATCTCCGGGATGATTATCGGTCTGGTGGTCGCGGAACTGTTCACCTTCGTGATCCGTCGTAACTGGGTGATCAGACTGCCGGACAGCGTGCCAGGGTCAGTATCGCGCTCTTTCTCCGCGCTGATCCCGGGCTTCTTGATCCTCTCTATCTTCGGCATTATCTCGTGGGCCCTGTCGAGCTACGGCAGCAACTTCCACCAGATCATCATGGACTCGATCTCCACGCCGCTGGCGGCGATGGGCAGCGTGGTCGGCTGGGCATACGTTATCTTTAACTCCCTGCTGTGGTTCTTCGGTGTGCACGGTTCCCTGGCGCTGACGGCGCTGGATAACGGCATCATGACCCCGTGGGCGCTGGAAAACATCGCGCTGTACAACCAGTACGGCTCGGTTGATGCGGCTATCGAAGCAGGCAAACAGTTCCACTTCTGGGCCAAGCCGATGCTCGACTCCTATATCCTGCTGGGTGGCTCCGGGGCAACGTTGGGTCTGATTATCGCCATCTTTATCGCTTCCCGTCGCGCTGACCATCGTCAGGTGGCGAAGCTGGCACTGCCGTCAGGCATCTTCCAGATTAACGAACCGATTCTGTTTGGTCTGCCGATCATTATGAACCCGGTGATGTTTATCCCCTTCGTGCTGGTCCAGCCGATTCTGGCAGCCATTACGCTGGCGGCTTATAGCCTGGGGATTATCCCTCCGGTGACCAACCTGGCGCCGTGGACCATGCCGACCGGTCTGGGAGCGTTCTTTAACAGTAACGGCAGCGTGGCCGCCCTGCTGGTAGCCCTGTTCAACCTTGGCGTCGCGACTCTGGTCTACCTGCCGTTTGTGGTGCTGTCGAATAAAGCGCAGACCGTCATCGAGCAGGAAGAGAGCGAAGAAGACATCGCTAACGCACTGAAATTCTGATACCGCGCGGTACGGGCAGTGCCCCGTACCGCCTGATAAATGAGGGAAATATTATGTTTGATCTGGACAACATCGACGCGGTAGAAACCCCAGAAAATGACCTCGAAGAGGTGGTGATGGGGTTGATTATCAACTCCGGACAGGCCCGCAGCCTGGCCTATGGCGCGCTGAAGCAGGCGAAGCAGGGCGATTTTGCCGCGGCGAAAGCGATGATGGAGCAGTCGCGCCAGGCGCTGAGCGAGGCGCATCGCGTGCAGACCCAGCTTATCGAAAGCGATGAAGGCGAAGGAAAAATGAAGGTCAGCCTGGTGCTGGTGCATGCTCAGGACCATCTGATGACCTCGATGCTGGCCCGTGAGCTGGTCGCCGAATTGATTGAGCTGCACGAGAAGGTACAATAGGCCATCGCGACGATGAGGCAGCCCAGGATGATGACCACCGAGATCAGTACCGCCAGAGAACAACAGCTGTTCAACGGGAAGAACTTTCATGTGGTCATCTATAACAAAACGGAAAGCGTGAGCGGGCTTCACCAGCATGATTACTACGAATTTACCGTGGTATTAACCGGGCGCTATTACCAGGAGATCAATGGCAAACGGGTGCTGCTGGAGCGCGGGGATTTCGTCTTTATCCCGATGGGGTCGCACCACCAGAGCTTTTACGAATTTGGGGCGACGCGCATCCTTAACGTCGGCATCAGCAGACGCTTCTTTGAGAAACATTATCTGCCGCTGCTGCCGTTTGGCCTGGTGGCCTCCCAGGTTTACGCCGTGCAGAGCGCTTTTCTCGGCTACGTTGAGTCGGTCATCGCCTCACTCAATTTTCGCGAAACGGAATTTGACGAATTTATCGAGCTGGTTTCCTTTTATGTCATTAACCGTTTACGCCACTATCGCGAAGAGCCGGTTGCCGATGTTATTCCGCAATGGCTAAAAAATACCGTTGAGGCCATGCACGATAAGCTGAAATTCGGTGAGGGCGCGCTCGAGAATATGGTTCGTCTCTCGGGAAAAACGCAGGAATATTTAACCCGGGCGACCCAGCGCTATTATGGTAAAACGCCGATGCAGATAATTAATGATATCCGTATTAACTTTGCCAAAAAGCAGCTGGAAATTACCAACTATTCGGTGACGGATATTGCGTATGAATCCGGGTACAGTAGTCCGAGCCTGTTTATTAAAACCTTTAAAAAACTGACGTCGTTTACGCCGAGCAGTTATCGCAAACATTTGACCAGTATTAATTAAACCCGCGCGGTTTTAGCCGCCAGGTTTATACCGTAAATCATTCAAATTAACTGTCCGCATTGTTGCGGAGAGCGGCCTGCGTCCAGGCGTAGCGCCCAAGGGAGAAAAAGATGAGCCAGAAATTAAAAGTAGTCACTATTGGCGGCGGCAGCAGCTATACCCCGGAATTACTGGAAGGCTTTCTGAAACGTTACCATGAACTGCCGGTCACTGAACTGTGGCTGGTGGATGTGGAAGAGGGCCAGGAGAAGCTCGATATTATCCATGCGCTGTGCGAGCGGATGGTGGAAAAAGCCGGCGTGCCGATGAAGGTCTATAAAACGCTGGATCGCCGTGCGGCGCTGCAGGGCGCGGATTTTGTCACCACCCAGCTGCGCGTGGGCCAGCTGAAGGCGCGTGAAAAAGATGAGCGTATTCCGCTGAGCCACGGCTACCTGGGCCAGGAGACCAACGGGGCGGGTGGGCTGTTTAAAGGGCTGCGCACCATCCCGGTGATTTTCGATATCGTAAAAGATGTGCAGGAGATTTGCCCGGACGCGTGGATCATCAACTTCACCAACCCGGCGGGCATGGTCACCGAGGCGGTCTATCGCCACACCAGTTTCAAACGCTTTATCGGCGTGTGCAACATTCCTATCGGCATGAAGATGTTCATCACCGACGTGCTGCAGCTCAGCCCGAGCGATGAGCTGAATATCGACCTGTTCGGTCTGAATCATCTGGTGTTCGTCCACGACGTGCTGGTTAACGGCGTCTCGCGCTTCGATGAACTGCTGGACGGCGTGGCCTCTGGCCGTCTGACCGCGAACTCGGTGAAAAATATTTTCGACCTGCCGTTTAGCGAGGGGCTGATCCGCTCCCTGCGCCTGATCCCATGCTCCTATCTGCTCTACTACTTTAAGCCAAAAGAGATGCTGGCGATTGAGATGGGCGAGTACTATAAGGGCGGCGCGCGCGCCCAGGTGGTGCAGAAGGTGGAGAAACAGCTGTTCGAGCTATATAAAAATCCAGATCTCAAGGTTAAGCCGAAGGAGCTGGAGCAGCGCGGCGGCGCCTATTACTCCGATGCCGCTTGCGAAGTGATCAATGCTATCTATAACGACAAGCAGACTGAGCACTATGTGAATATCCCGCATCATGGCCACGTGGATAATATCCCGGCGGACTGGGCGGTCGAGATGAGCTGCACCTTAGGTCGCGACGGCGCGAAGCCGACGCCGCGCATCACCCATTTCGATGAGAAGGTACTGGGGCTTATCTACACCATCAAGGGGTTCGAAGTGGCGGCCAGCCAGGCGGCGATCAGCGGCGAGTTGAATGACGTGCTGCTGGCGCTGAACTTAAGCCCGCTGATCCATTCCGATCGTGACGCCGAGCAGCTGGCGCGGGAGATGATTCTGGCCCATGAGAAATGGCTGCCGAACTTTGCGGCGACTATCGAAAAACTGAAATCTTAACAGGAGCGGCCAATGGAACGCGTATTGATCGTCAATGCCGACGACTTCGGCCTCAGTAAAGGGCAGAACTACGGCATTATCGAGGCCTGCCGCAACGGCGTGGTGACATCGACCACGGCGCTGGTCAACGGCGCGGCCATTGACCACGCCGCCCAGCTAAGCCGCAGTACCCCGGAGCTGGCGGTCGGCATGCACTTTGTGCTTACGCTGGGCGAGCCGCTGTCGGCCATGCCGGGATTAACCCGCGAAGGCCGGCTGGGCAAATGGATCTGGCAGCAGGCAGAAGAAGGTCGCCTGCCGCTGGAGGAGATCGCCCACGAGCTGGCGTGTCAGTACCGTCGTTTTGTCGATCTCTTCGGTCATGAGCCGACGCATCTCGACAGCCACCACCATGTGCATATGATCGCCCCGATCTATCCCATCGTGGCGGCCTTTGCCCGCGAGAAGGGTATCGCGTTACGTATTGACCGCCAGGTGGCGGCGCAGAGTGGGCTCGATCAACAGGCGGCGCGCAGCAGCGCAGGCTTCAGCAGCGAGTTTTACGGCGAAGCTGTCTCTGAGGAACTGTTTCTGCAGACGCTGGATGCCTCAATCGCCCGCGGGGAGCGTTCCCTGGAGGTGATGTGTCATCCGGCTTTTGTCGATCAGACCATTATGGGCAGCGCCTACTGCTACCCGCGGCTGGGTGAGCTTGATGTGCTGACGTCTGCCGCGCTGAAAGCGGCGGTAGCCGACCGGGGTTATCGTCTGGGAACCTACCGCGACGTGTAAGCCCGATGGGGGAAAGGGAAAGTGAATCAAGCCCGGCACCGTGTGCCGGGCTTTTTACTACGCCGGAATAGCGGCGATTTTTGGACTTCTCGACCACACGCGATGCGCCGTCATCAGGGCGAGCAGTGTGTCCGCCGCTGGCGTGTCGAGAGCATCGGTGACGATGACCCCCTCTTCACCCTGGGCTGGGACCTGCAGAACGGACGTCAGCTGTCGCGCATCCCCTGCCAGCAGGATCGGCTTCAGATGCTTATAGGCTTCCAGCAGGTAATAGCGCGCGTCGCCGCTCTGGCTCAGGGCGCTGAGGTCGCCGCCAGGCACCACTACCGCATCCACCGTCAGCGATGGGGAACCGGCGAAGGTGCCGGCGATCGGCAGGGGAGAGCCATCGTCGGCGATGACTTCGCCCATCCGCGAGTAGAGCAGCTTGCTGTGCACGCCCTGGGCCTGCAGTGCCTGCAGGAGATGGACCAGATCCTGCGCCGAGGTGCGTTCGTTGAGCAGGACGGCCACTACACGGCCTTTCACATCCCCTTCGGCGTCGGCGTAGAGGCTGAGGCTGGGGTCTTTCTCCACGCCGTTGACCGGGGAAGGCAGGGTAATGTTACGCTGATCGTCGCTCAGTTCGATACCTAAGTTCGCCCCGACCGCTTCCGCCAGCTTAGTATCAATGTGGGCCAGATGATCGACCACCCGCTCGCGGATCCAGGTGCGGACCACTTTGCTGAGTTCAAAGCTGAAACCATCGATAATATGCTGCTGCTCAATCGGCGTCTGGCTCAGCCAGAACAGACGCGGCTGGGCGTAATATTCGCCGAACGAAGGGCTGCGCTGGCGGATTTTTTCGCCGTCGACGCGCTCGGCGAGGGACTCAAAGCCGCCGCGTTTGGCCGCTGGCGGCGTCTCGCGCGGCCAGTTGTCGTTAATGGAGTTGGGCTCATAGTTGGCCGGATTGGTGTCAATGTCCATCCGGTGCATCCCGTCGCGCTGGAAATTGTGATACGGGCAGGTTGGACGGTTGATGGGGATTTCATGGAAGTTCGGCCCACCCAGGCGGCTAATTTGCGTGTCGGTGTAAGAGAAGAGGCGCCCCTGCAGCAGCGGATCGTTGCTGAAATCAATGCCCGGTACGATATGCCCGGGATGAAAGGCCGCCTGTTCGTTTTCGGCAAAGAAGTTGTCCGGATTGCGGTTGAGGACCATCTTGCCAACCCGTAAGACCGGCACCAGCGCCTCGGGGATCAGCTTGGTGGGATCGAGCAGATCGAAGTCAAAATCAAACTCGTTCTCCTCGGGGATGAGCTGCAGGCCAAGCTCAAATTCCGGGTAGTCCCCGGCTTCGATGGCCTCCCACAGGTCGCGGCGATGAAAATCGGGGTCGCGACCGGTCAGCTTCTGCGCTTCATCCCACACCAGCGACGCCTTGCCGGCGACGGGTTTCCAGTGGAAGCGAACGAAGGTGGCTTTGCCCTCGGCGTTGATCAGACGGAAAGTGTGGATCCCAAAGCCTTCCATGGTGCGATAGCTGCGCGGGATGCCGCGATCCGACATCGCCCACATCACATTGTGCAGCGTTTCCGGTTGCAGGGAGACATAGTCCCAGAAAGTATCGTGGGCGCTCTGTCCCTGCGGGATGGCCCAGTGAGGCTCAGGCTTCACGGCGTGGACAAAGTCGGGGAACTTCATCGCGTCCTGGATGAAGAAGACCGGTGTGTTGTTGCCGACCAGGTCAAAAATCCCTTCGTCAGTGTAAAACTTGGTAGCGAAGCCGCGAATATCGCGGACGGTGTCCGCCGACCCCGCGCCGCCCTGCACGGTGGAGAAGCGCACAAAGACCGGGGTGATCTTATCGGCTGCCGAGAGAAAATCGGCTTTGGTCAACGCTGTCAGGCTTTTGTAGGGCTGGAAGTAACCGTGGGCGGCAGAGCCGCGGGCATGAACGATACGCTCCGGAATTCGCTCATGGTCAAAGTGGGTAATCTTCTCCCGCAGAATAAAATCTTCCAGCAGCGTTGGGCCGCGGGCGCCGGCGCGCAGCGAATTCTGATCGTCGGCAATACGTACGCCCTGGTTGGTGGTCAGCGGATAGTCTTCTCCGCCTTTACGCTGCGGCTCCAGGGCGTCAAGTTTGCTGCTGTGGGTTTCCGGTGCTTTCAGGCTACCAGGGGCGGTCGGTTCGGCGCCTGGGGCGGTGGGTTTCGGCGTGGGGCGCCACTCCTGGTCATCCGGCGCCAGCGAGTCGAGCCCCGGTTTCGCTTCCTCGCTGTCGTGGACCGGTGCCTGCTGGTGGTGAGGGTTTGGGTGCTTATCAGACATTACTCGTCTCCTGCTTTCATTGCTAAAAGTGGTCGTTGATAAACCAAAACCCTTCTAACTATAGAACATTACGCTGCCTGCGCTCGGCGCAGGGGCAGGGAGTTATCCTAAAATGCGCATCGGCGGCAGGGGGGCGACGAACGGGCCCACAATCGGCTATGATAGAGGTTTCTGTTTCCCGCTCTGTTTAGTGAATCCATTTGTTATGAAACCATTGCGCCAACAAAATCGCCCTGTCATTAGCTACGTGCCGCGCGTGGAGCCTGCGCCTCCGGAACATGCCGTGAAAATGGACCATTTTCGCGATGTCTGGATTTTGCGCGGGAAGTATGTCGCCTTTCTGCTGATGGGGGAGCATTTTCGCCGCTCGCCAGCGTTCAGCGTGCCGGAGTCGGCCCAGCGCTGGGCTAACCAGGTGCGTCAGGAAGGTGAGATTGAAGCCTGAGTCTGCTGCAGAAATAAAAAAACCGCTGATAATCAGCGGTTTTTTTGTGCTTACCGTTTAGCGATGCGCCAGCTCGGCCTCTTCTTCGCTATCGAAAATCGACTTGTCGGTCTGGCGCAGCCACTGGCTGGTCAGGGTCCCGGCGGTCATTGAGCCGTTAACGTTCAGTGCGGTACGCCCCATGTCGATCAGCGGTTCGACGGAGATCAGCAGCGCTACCAGGGTCACCGGCAGGCCCATCGCCGGCAGAACGATTAGCGCGGCGAAGGTGGCCCCGCCGCCCACCCCGGCGACGCCCGCCGAGCTGACGGTGACGATGCCCACGAGGGTGGCAATCCACATCGGATCCAGCGGGTTAATGCCCACGGTCGGCGCGACCATGACTGCCAGCATGGCCGGGTAGATGCCGGCGCAGCCGTTCTGGCCGATGGTGGCGCCAAAGGAGGCGGAGAAGCTGGCAATCGACTCCGGTACGCCGAGACGACGGGTCTGCGCTTCCACGTTCAGCGGAATCGACGCGGCGCTGGAGCGGCTGGTGAAGGCGAAGGTGATCACCGGCCAGACTTTACGGAAGTACTTCAGCGGGCTGATGCCGTTAATCGCCAGCAGCAGGCCGTGGACGACAAACATAATGCCCAGCGCAATGTACGAAGCTACCACGAAGCCGCCAAGTTTGATGATGTCCTGCAGATTCGACCCGGCAACCACTTTGGTCATCAGGGCCAGTACGCCGTAAGGGGTCAGCTGCATCACCAGACGAACCAGCTTCATCACCCAGCCCTGCAGGGTATCGATGGCCGTCAGCACGCGCTGGCCTTTTTCCACATCCTCTTTCAGCAGCTTAAGCGCTGCCACGCCGAGGAATGCCGAGAAAATGACGATACTGATGATGGAGGTCGGGTTAGCCCCGGTCAGGTCAGCAAACGGGTTCTTCGGCACAAAGGAAAGGATCAGCTGCGGTACGCTGAGATCGGCCACTTTTCCCACATAGTTGCTCTGGATGGCGTTCAGACGGGCTGTTTCTGCGCTGCCCTGAACCAGACCCTCGGCGGTGAGGCCGAACATATTGGTCACCAGCACGCCAACCAGCGCAGCGATAAGCGTGGTGAACAGCAGAGTGCCGATGCTCAGGAAGCTGATTTTTCCCAGCTGAGAGGCATTATGCAGCCTGGCCACCGCGCTCAGGATCGAGGCGAAGACCAGCGGCATCACAATCATTTGCAGCAGCTGGACATAGCCATTACCGACGATATTGAACCACTGGATGGAATCCTTCAGCACCTGGCTGTCAGAACCGTAGATCAGCTGCAGCGCCAGACCAAAGACCACACCAATGGCCAGACCAACCAGCACTTTCCTGGCCAGGCTCCACTGTTTATGGCGAGTTTGCCCCAGCGCAAACAGTAATACGGCGAACACGACTACGTTCGCTATTAATGGAAAGTTCATCCCCGTTCTCCTGATATTTTTATAACCTGGGCTGGTGGATAACCAGCTCTTATGACGGCAAGGTTAGCAGAAGGCGTTATCAAGGACTTATATTCAAATGGAATGGGTTATAACCAAATGGTGTTTTCCGGCGGTTTATCGGCCACTCTGATGACTAATGAAGCGATTGAAGGTGATTTGCAGGGAATTGATCACTCCGGAAGACCAGCGTATTGCGCTGTTGTCCGCCAGCGTCTGCGGCATCCAGACGGCATAGACGAACAGCGCCATGCATAAAGCGCGCTCCAGTTGGTTACCCTTGCGCGGCGCGAGGATCGGCAGCCGGAAGCGCCAGCGGCAGGGCCACAGCAGCGGCACCCCGGCGGGGGTGAGCATATCGGCGAGGATGTGGCTGAGATAGCCCAGCACCAGCCCCTGGAGGGCGTCCGCCGGGACAATCCAGCTGTCAGGCACTTTCAGATAGAACAGCGTCAGCGCGCCAAAGACGGCCAGCAGGCTGTGGGTAAAGCCGCGGTGGCCAAAGGCCCGCGCCACGGGCTTTGAGATCCAGCTCAGCCGCTGGCCGAGAAACGACTTAGGGTGATCGATATCCGGCAGCAGGCAGGTCAATACCGCAGAGGGCACAATATGCCACCAGTCGCCCTGCGCCAGCACCGGCGTTAACTCTGCGTTTTTGGCAAATACTGCGCAGGCGATTGAAAAGAAGAGATGGCCTTCCGCCGTCATGATAACACACCCTAAACTGTCGATTCATACAGTATAGGGTTTTTATACAGTGTACGGAAGAGGTGACGGTGTAACTCTTTGTCACAAATTCTCAGCGTGCCAGCCACCCGCCATCGACGGCCAGGGTATAGCCGTTAATATAGTCGGCGGCGGCCGAGGCGAGAAACACCACCGGCCCCTGCAGGTCTTTGGGTTCTCCCCAGCGACCGGCGGGAATGCGCTCGAGGATCGCCTGGTTACGTTCTTCATCTTCGCGCAGCGCCTGGGTGTTATTGGTGGCCATATATCCTGGCGCAATGGCGTTGACGTTGATGCGTTGGCCGGCCCATTCGTTGGCCAGCAGACGGGTCAAACCCAGCACGCCGCTTTTCGAGGCGGTGTAGGAGGGGACGCGGATCCCACCCTGAAACGAGAGCATCGAGGCGATGTTAATGATTTTGCCGCCATCGCCCTGGCGAATGAACTGCCTGGCGACCGCCTGGCTGAGAAAGAAAACCGCTTTTAGATTCAGATCGATCACCGCGTCCCAGTCGCTTTCCGTGAAGGTCAGGGCATCATGGCGGCGGATAATCCCGGCGTTATTGACCAGAATATCGACCCGACCCATCGCCGCGACCGCCTGGTCGACCAGCACGCTCATCTCATCCTGAAGGCTAAGATCCGCCTGAATGGCATGAAAGCGGCGACCCAGCGCCTGAACCTGTGCTGCCGTGTCATGGGGAATTTTACGGTTGATGCCGACGATATCGCACCCGGCCTGCGCCAGGCCCAGCGTCATTCCCTGTCCCAGTCCGGTATCGCAACCGGTCACGATGGCGACCTTACCCGTCAGGTCGAAGGCGTTCAGTACCATATTCACCTCTGTCAGCTGATCTTCAGGCGTACGATGACGCCACCTGTGACCAGCATAGAGGCAGGAAAACAAAATTACAATTAAAATGAAACAGTGTTTTGGTTTTATTGCCGGCGGCGTGACAGCGATCGCGTCACCCGCCAGCGGCCTTACCCGAGCAGGGCTTCGGCGGTCAGGGCCTGCAGTGACGGGAGCTTGACGTCCGCCAGCACGAAGCGCGGGTCGCGGCTGTTCTCCGCTTCCGGTACCACGATAGCGCGCATGCGCGCGGCTTTGCTGGCGATCATGCCGTTGACCGAATCCTCCAGCGCGACGCAGCGCTGCGGGTCGACTCCCAGGGCAGCGGCGCAGTTGAGGTATACCTGCGGGTGCGGTTTGCTCCAGGGCAGATGTTCCGCGGAGGCGAGCGCATCAAACTGGTCACGCAGTTCGAACATGTTGAGCACTTTCTCCAGCATCACCAGCGGCGAGGCCGAGGCCAGGCCCACCTTCAAGCCCTGCGCTTTACACAGGGCCACCGCCTCGCGTACGCCCGGTAGCAGCGGGCGTGAGGCTTCCACCAGCTCGATGGCCCGGCGGATAATGCGCGCGGTGGCTTCTGCGCGATCGACGCCGTGCCACGGCTGCTGGGCATACCACAGATCCACCACAAGGTCGATTCGCAGACCAAGCAGGTCGGGCAGTTCATCGCGGCGGCGGGTATCCACCCCCAGGCTTTCCATGACCTCGACCTCCGCCTGATCCCAGAGCGGCTCAGAGTCAATCAGCAACCCGTCCATATCAAAAATCGCGGCCTCAATGCGGCGCTTCGCTGACATATGTCCTTCTCCTGTTGCGTAATCAGATAAACGAATCGGCATTCATGGTATATCATACCGCGCGTTATTGGGCGAAATTCGCCGTGGAAGATAGACTTATACCCGACACATTCGGGTCAGCGAGGAGCGCCTGCGCCACGCAACAGGCGGCAGGCGAATCACCAACGCGTCTTTAACAAGGGGAACTCATGACGTACCAACAAGCTGGACGCATAGCGGTTATCAAACGCATTTTGGGATGGGTCATCTTTATTCCCGCCGTGCTGTCGACGCTGATTTCTGTCCTCAAATTTATGTATGAGCACAGTGAAAAGAAACCCGGCATTGACGCGGTAATGATGGATTTTGCGCATGTCATGATTGAGATGATGCGCTTTAACACGCCGTTCCTGAACTTTTTCTGGTACAACTCGCCGCTGCCGGATTTCCACCACAGCCTGAACATCGGCTTCTGGATCATCTTCATTCTGGTTTTTGTCGGCATGGCGCTGCAGGCCTCCGGCGCGCGGATGGCGAGGCAGGCGAAATTTCTTCGCGAGGGGATTGAGGATCAGCTGATCCTCGAGCAGGCCAAAGGCGCAGAAGGGTTATCCCGTGAGCAGCTCGCTGAGCGGATCGTGGTACCGCGCCATACCATCCTGGTGCAATATTTCCCGCTGTATGTGCTGCCGGTGATCGTGATTATTATCGGCTACTTCTTCTTCTCGCTGCTGGGCTTTCTGTAAGCCAGGTGCCCGGTTAGCCGGGCACCATATTATTCTGCCGGCAGAGCCCGCGGTTTACCCTGATTATCGACGGCAACGTAGATAAACAGCGCTTCCGTCGCCTTATAGCGCTGGCCAATCGGTTCAGAAGAGACTTTTTTCACCCACACTTCGATGTTAATCGTCACTGAGGTGTTGCCGCGCTTCACGCAGCGGGCGTAGCAGCACACCACGTCGCCGACGGCCACCGGGCGTAAAAAGGTCATCCCATCCACGCGCACGGTCACCACGCGACCCTGAGCGATCTCTTTGGCCATGATGGCGCCCCCGATATCCATCTGCGACATCAGCCAGCCGCCAAAAATATCCCCGTTGGCATTGGTATCCGCCGGCATCGCCAGGGTGCGTAAAACCATTTCGCCCTTCGGGGCAAGATCTGTAGTTGTCATGCTCTACTCTGTTGTGGTCAAAGACGATCAGCGGGATGCTACTATGAAAACGGGGCGGAGAGAATAGGGGAAAGCGCCCGCAGAGGCGGGCGCGGCACTTCAGAAGGAGAGGGTAACGCCGGCATAATACGCGCGGCCAGGCTCATTGTAGGTCGAGGCGCCGGCGTTTTCGCGATACAGTTGTTTATCAAATAGATTACTTATTCCGGCATTCAGGCGAATATCCCGGTTTAGCTGATACTGAGTACCAATACCCACGATGGAATAGGCGCCAACCTCGGTGGTGGCAAGGGTCCCGGTTTCGTTGCGGATCTCCGCATACTGACGCGGCTTCTGACGGCCATAAAGCGTCCAGTTCACATTCGCAGACAGGGCGTCGTTTACCTGCCAGTCGAGCATCGTGTTAACGGTATATTTCGGGATAACCGACAGCGGGTTGCCAGTCTCTTTACTTTCAGATTTGAGCATCCAGGTGGCATTGGTCCGCCAGCTGAGGACATCTCTCAGCACCGGGATCAGCAGATTTCCTTCCAGCCCCTCGACCACGGCTTTGCCGCCGTTCTGCCACTGCAAAATATTATTGCCGCTGGAGGTATAGCCCAGTACCTCTGTTCCGGAGACGATTTTGTTTTTGTAATCGTTGCGAAACCAGGTGACTCCGGCAGCGTAACCATTAAGGTTGAATTCGATACCGATCTCTTTGTTAATACTGATCTCCGGATCGAGGTCAGGGTTGCCCAGCAGATAGCAGCTGCCTTCAGCGATAGTGTTCGGACAACCGTTGCCGCGGGTGGAGAGCAAATAGCCTTCACTGGATTGATAGAGGTTAGGCGCTTTAAACACGCGCGCGATACCGGCCTTCAGCGTGAACATATCGCTCAGCGCCTGAGACAGATTGAGGCTTGGGCTCCAGTTGCTGCCAAACTGATTATGATAATCGAAGCGGATGCCGGGGATCAGGTTGGTGCCAGGCACGGCTTCGATATTATCTTCCAGATAGATACCGGTGAGGGTGGCGCTGTTTTTGGTACTACGTTGCGTAGGGTCGCCCGAGGTCCCAGGGATAGTCTCGCCGTTGCTGTTAGTGGCCTGCATTGATGCCGGGTCGTCGAGCTGATCATGGTTCCATTCCATTCCCAGCGTCAGCGTCTGGTCCGCCAGCCAGAAGAAAGGCACATTGAATTCCGAGGTAGTACGCCAGGATTCCAGACGGCTGGTGGCATAATCCTCACTGTTGATCATGCCCTCGACGCGGCCGGTGGAGCCTTCCTGCAGGCGGGTATTGTTGGTTTTCTCGTAGTAAACACCGGCTTTGGACTGGCCCCAATCCCATAGACCGTTGTAGGTCAGTCCCCAGGACTGGCGATAGAGGCGATTAGTTTCGTGGCCGTACAGGGAGTCCACCAGCCCGTTCGGGCTAAGATTGCCGTTGCTGTACTGGGTATCACCAGCATAGATATTCCCCTGGCGACTATAGGCGTAGCTGAAATCGAGGATCTGTTGCGGGGTCATTTTCCATGACAGCAAGGCGTTAATATCTTTATTGCGTACCCCTTCGCGCCCCGCAGCGTAAGAGCCGTTTTGCGCATGGTTAATATCCCAGGCGTCGGGTTCCGTTTTATTGATATTGCCATACAGGCGCATCGTCAGCGCTTCCCCGGCCAGTGGGCCGCTGAGATTGAAGTTAGCGCGATTGGTCGTGCCTTCCTTGTTGTTTTCCGGCTGGTTGGTAAAGAAAGACAGCGAACCGTGCCAGTTGTTGGTCGGGCGTTTGGTAATGATATTGACCACTCCGCCCGCCGCGCCGGAACCATAGCGCGCGGCTGCCGGACCGCGGAGAACTTCAATCCGTTCGACCATCTCTGCAGGTACCCAGTTGCTGTCGCCCCGGGTATCGCGTTCACCGCGCCAGCTATAGCGAACCGCGTTACGTGACGTGACCGGTACCCCATCTATCAGGATCAGGGTGTTCTCCGGCCCCATGCCGCGGATATCAATCTGGCGGTTGTTGCCCCGACTGCCGCTGGCGCTGTTGCCGATCAAGTTCACCCCGGGCATTTTACGGATGATGTCTGAGAGATCGTTGACCGGCGGCTGCTTAGCAATATCATCTGCCGTGATAATCGACACCCCGGGCTGTTGCTTAAGCACCTCTTCCGCCGTACTGCGCACAATCATCGTTTCGGTATCTTGTTCTGATTCTTCAGCAAAGGCGTTAGGAGCGAGGAGACTGGATATGACCAGCGCCAGGGTCGTGGGGACAGAATATTGCGGCGATCTCATGTAAATATCCTTTTTAAAGCAATGCAAAATGAGATCGAGAATATTAATGATAACCATTATCATTACAATGTAATGAGATGAATCTCCATAAAATCCTCACAATTACCGCAACTTTTTATGCAGTTGAGAGAAATCGTGAAGAGAGCCTGCACAGTGTGGCCAGGAAGCTGTCAGCGTATGCGCTGAGGTTGTGTGGTTGCAGGGAATGTTTGCCAGCGCAGTGAGATTATAGGGGGCGCGCGCGGCGCGCGATAGCGCGCCGGTGGAGGAGTTAGTGGTGGTCGTCCTGCGGCATATGGCGGTAGATGTAGATCCCGCTCAGCAGGGTAAAGACCAGCGTGAGGGCGGTTAAGCCAAAGACCTTGAAGTTCACCCAGATATTCTGCGGCAGCCAGAAGGCGATATAGATATTGGCCAGCCCGCAAAGGATAAAGAACACCGCCCAGGCCAGGTTAAGCCGCGACCAGACCTGCTGAGGCAGGGCCAGCTCTTTGCCCAGCATGCGCTGGATCAACGGCTTTTTCATCACCCACTGGCTGAACAGCAGCGCGCCAGCGAACAGGGCATAGATCACCGTCACCTTCCATTTAATAAACTCATCATTGTGGAAGAAGAGAGTTAACCCGCCGAAGACGGCCACCAGCACAAAGGTGATCAGCGCCATTTTTTCGACTTTACGGTAGCGTACCCAGCTGTAGATCAGCACGATAGCGGTCGCGACGATCAGCGCGGTGGTGGCGGCGTAGATATCGTAAAGCTTATAGAAGGCAAAGAAGACCACCAGCGGTAAAAAATCCAGAAACTGCTTCATACATCGATCCCGTCTTTCAGGACGGACCGGGGAAGACCCCGATCCTGGTTAAGATTAGTTGCGGATAAGCATATACACGCGGAATAAATAGATCAGCAACAGGGCGGATATCAGGTTGCTGATGGTATTGATGACCACCGCGCCGACGTTTGGCGTCAGGACAGCAAAGCTGGAAGCGAACAGTAACAGCAGGGTTTTTGCCACCAGCCAGCCAATGATAGCCGGCGCCACCAGCCGCAGATTGGCCCACGCCAGACGCATGCTGCTGCGCATGGCGCTGAGGATACCCATTTTGTCCTGCACCAGCATGATCGGCGCAAAGGCCAGCACGATGGCCAGCAGCACGCCGGGCACCAGGACCAGCATCATCCCCATCTGCACCAGGAAGGTAGTGAAGAGGATCAACAGCAGCAGCTTCGGCAGCACCGAGGCTGAGGCGCCGATGGCACGCAGGGCGCTAACGCGATGACCGGCGGAGACCAGCTGGATCAGCAGCAGAACGCCGCCGGCGAGGATCGCATTGCCCACCAGACCCGAGAAGGTTGATGCCGCCGAGGCGCGCAGCAGAACCTGCTGCTGCTCCGGCGTCATGTTCTGCACCAGCTCAAACAGCCCGGCGCTACCGGCGAGGTTATCGCCTTCGCTGAGTATCGACAGCTGCTCGTCACTGGGTGAAAAGGCATGGCCAAGTACTACCGTAATAAACGCGCACAACAGCGCAATCAGCAAAATGGTAATGAACTGATTACGAAAAAAATTCCCGGTGTCACGGTAGACGGACTTCGCCGTGATAGACATGCATTCTCCTTGAGTGTCGCAGGTGTTAACTAGCCGGCGATTGTACCGCAAATCGTTCCGTCGTAGCACTCTCTGCACCATTCAGGGCAGGTATATCTTTGTAAAGAGGCCGCAATGGCGGTAGGCCATAGCGCGCCCGCGCCCGGTTGCAGGCGTCATTTTCCTCACCATTCTCACCGGACATGGCGAATTCGCGGCACGGTGAGGGACGGTTTTCATAAATAGTGCAGTGGACGGCGTCACCGATGTCGCCTGACAGCGCCGCGCAGCGGCTCTGGCGCTGGTTGGTGCCGCTCATGCAGCGCAGGAAAGGGGTCAGCGGCTCGGTCAGCGCGGAAGGCACCAGGCCACCCGCGTCGTCGGCTTCCGCCCAGTAGAAAGAGACACGAAAATACGCACAACAGGCACCGCACGTCATGCACGGGTTGATTTCACTCATAATTACACCTGAAAAAAACGCATCAACACAGATTGTCGGCAGTTAACTTATCCAGCCGCTTTTGCGGCGGCAAGAGGGGGAGAAATATTTTTTTCACGGAAAGTGAAAATTGATGTGAGAAGGATTCAGGGTGTTTCGATCGGTAGCAAAAATTAATCTGGATCAATAAATGTTAAATCTAAGGTTTTAGTGTGATCTAAAACAGATCAAACGTAACTCGTTATAGGTATATTTGGCCGCGCTGAAAAACCATAATGAGGAAGTGGATATGAAGAAGTTAGCAGCGGCGGCATTAATTCTTAGCACGCTTTCCACCGGCAGCGTCTGGGCGCATGAAGCGGGTGAATTTTTCATTCGTGCCGGGACCGCCACCGTCCGACCGACGGAGGGCTCTGACAATGTGTTAGGCAGCCTTGGCAGTTTCAACGTCAGTAACAACACCCAACTGGGTTTAACCTTTACCTATATGGCCACCGATAACATCGGCGTGGAGCTGCTGGCGGCAACGCCGTTCCGCCATAAGGTCGGCACCGGGCCAACCGGGACTATCGCCACCGTCCATCAGTTGCCACCCACCCTGATGGCGCAGTGGTACTTTGGCGATGCGCAAAGCAAGGTGCGCCCGTACGTGGGGGCGGGTATTAACTACACCACCTTCTTTAATGAAGACTTTAACGATACCGGCAAGGCGGCCGGGCTTTCCGATCTGAGCCTGAAGGACTCCTGGGGCGCGGCGGGGCAGGTCGGCCTCGATTATCTGATTAACCGTGACTGGCTGCTGAATATGTCGGTGTGGTACATGGATATCGATACCGATGTGAAATTCAAAGCCGGCGGCGTGGACCAGAAAGTCAGCACCCGTCTGGATCCGTGGGTGTTTATGTTCTCCGCGGGTTATCGATTTTAAATCCTGCTGAAAACTGGCCAACGGATGGCCAGTTCATTGTCACGTCACACCTGTCTGCCGCAAGCCTTCGCCATCGATAGCGGATCACACTTCCGTCCACTGGCGCAGCAGGTTGTGATACATGTTGAGCAGGGAGAGGACCTCTTCTCCGTCGCCAAAGCGGGCCTTCAGAGACTGGATGGTACGGTCCAGGTCGTAAAGCATTGCGCGCTGCTTATCGTCGCGGACCATCGACTGGATCCACAGGAAAGAGGCCTGACGTACGCCGCGGGTGACCGGGGTGACGCAGTGCAGGCTGCTGGCGGGATAGAGCACCAGATGCCCGGCCGGGAGCTTCACCCGGTGCTGGCCATAGGTGTCTTCAATCACCAGTTCACCGCCCTCATAGCTCTCCGGCTCGCAAAGAAACAGCGTCGCTGACAGGTCAGTGCGCATCCAGCCCGCCTCGCCGTTCTGGCGAACGGCGCCATCGACATGAAAACCGTAGGTCTCCCCTGGCCCATAGCGGTTAAACAACGGTGCGGAAATCGTCCGCGGCAGCGCGGCGGAAAAAAACTGCGGGTGGCCGCGCAGCGCGTCGAGCACGGCGGCTTGCAGGCGGGCATACAGCGGCGTACGGGTATCGATCTGCTGGTTCTGTTTGACGGCCGCCCCCTGGCTGCCCACCGTAACCCGTCCGTCGACCCACTCGGCCTGCGCCAGCTGCCGGGTAAATTCCGCCACCTGGTCTGCCGATAGCACGTCAGGAATGTGATACATCATCGCGGTGTTCTCTCTAAAAGGTGGGGCGCAACGGCCCCACGCACAGACTCAGAAGTGGACGTTCGCCGTCAGCATAAAGGTACGGGGTTCGCCCGGATGATAGCGATAGCCGCTCTTGTTGATGGAGGCCACGTAATCGGTATCAAACAGGTTGTACATATTGAGCTGCAGATCGAGGTTGCTGTTGACCCGATAGCCCAGTTTGGCGTCGGCGACCCAGTAGCCCTCGGTGTGATCCGGGGTACCGACCGCGCCATCGCTGCCCCGGCGCAGGCTTCCGACATAGCGCACACCGCCGCCGACGGACAGATCGCTGGTGGCCTGATACTGCGTCCACAGCGTAAAGGCATGTTTCGGGGTGTAGGCCAGGGCGGAAGATCCATCCTGCGCTACGTTCTGTCCCTCCGTCACTGTCGCATGCTGCTGCGTGTAGCCGGCGATGATCGTCCAGTCCGGGGTCAGGTTTCCGGTTGCGGAGAGTTCATACCCCTCCACGCGCTTTTTGCCGTACTGCGACCAGGTTCCGTCATCGTTGGCGGCCACTTCGTTTTCAATATCGGTACGGAATAACGCCGCGTTGAGCAGCAGACGGTTGTCGAAGATTTGCCACTTGGTGCCCAGCTCGCTGGATTTCGCCTTCTGTGGCTTAAAGTCGGTTCGGTTGGCGCTGTTGCCGCTACCGCTGGCGGCCAGGGCGAAACTGCTGCCCCCCGGCGGCTGCTGTGAGATGGCGTAGTTGACGTAGACATTGCCCTGCTCGGTTAAGCGGTACAGTGCCCCGGCTTTCCAGTTAACCAGATTGCCGGATTTGGCGGTATCCACGGTGGTGACCGGGCTGCCCGTCGACTGGCCGGGCGGGCAGGCGATAGCCCCGCGTCCGCTGCCGCCGCAGGCGGTGGCGCTGTCATATTTAGTATGATAATTGTCGAGACGTAGCCCGCCGTTGACCTCAATCCGTTCGGTCAGCGTCAGCGTATCGAAGGCATAAATCCCGAAGGTATCAGTCTGGCCGTTGGCATTCGCTCCGTTTCTGTCCAGCCCGCCAATCGACAGGTTGCTCACCGGATGGTAGAGATTCACCGCCGGCGCGGTCATGGCGTTAACGCCATAGTTGGTCTGGTTTTCCCGGGTAAACTCCACGCCGGCGCTGACGTCATGGCCTATCGAGCCGGTATTGAAGGTCGAGGTGATATTGGTCTGGTTGGTCAGAATGCGGTTGCTGACATCTTTGGTATTAACCAGACGCGACCAGCTCCAGGTGTTGACGTCATTGATATCGGGGGCGGTGATATTGCTCGCGCCCCCCATCACCGCGGTCAAAAGATACTCCTGTTTCACCCGCGACCAACGGGTGGTATTGCGCACGGTGGTATTGTCCGTCAGATCGTGTTCGAAGCGCAGGGTGCCGCTGTCGGTGGTGGATTTATCATAATCGGAGTCGGTGCCATAGAAATTGTTGGTATCCACCTTCCCGGCGGAATTGAGCGCGGCATATTTCGGCGAAGGTGCCGAATAGCCCGGCAGGCCGACGGTGGGGATCCCGCCATCCGGGGTGTTGTTCTGCCGGACATGCAGATAGTTCAGATACAGACGAGTTGGGGTATCGAGTCCGAAGGCCAGCGATGGCGCGATGCCATAGCGTTCGTTTTCAATGTGGTCCCGACCGGCGTCATGAGTTTTTTCCCCCATCAGGTTCAGACGGAACGCGGCGTTGTCGCTAAACGCCTGGTTCAGGTCGAGCGTTCCCCGACGCGACCAGGCGCTGCCGATGCTGGCCGAACCGTCGATCCCGGAGTCAAGGCGCGGCTGCTTGCTGATCATATTGATCGATCCGGAGGGCGCGCTGCGGCCATAGTCCGTGCCGGCGGGTCCTTTGATGACTTCCACCTGCTGGGTATTGAAGGTATCGCGCGTCACACTGCCGATGTCGCGGATGCCGTCCACATAGATGCTGTTAGAGGTATCCACGCCGCGCATGTAGATGGCATCCCCGGTGGTTGAACTGCCATTCTCGCCGGCATAAAACGCCCCGACGCCGGGGACGTTTTTGAGGGCGTCAGTCAGGTTGGTGACGCCCTGATCTTTAATCACCTGTTCCGGGATCACGGTGATGGTGCGGGTGGTATCGACCAGCGGTTTATTGAACTTGGGATCGGCGGAGGCGCCGGGAGAGTAGAGTGAGGGCGGAGTGGCTTCCACCACCAGCGTCTCTTCACTATTTTTGACTGATTTTTCCGCTGCGATGCCCGTTGCCGGTGAGGCCCCCAGACACAGACCCGTAAACAATGCCAATGAGTTGAAACTGCCAAACGGCAGAGAAGCGTTTTTTTCCATGATAAATGCAGGCTTATTTTTTGTTATGAGCACATACCACACCGCGCAAAAGCGACGTTTTTCGTCGTCTGGCTTGCGCTGACCCGGTGTGATTCTATAAATGATAAAAAGAATAGTTATCATTCGCCTTAATATTTACATAGAAATGTTGACGTTTAAACATATTTCTTCATCGCGATTTACATAGTTCATAAATTTTGAACGAAAAGGGCGGGGATGAAGCAAAAGAGCGGCTGGAAGAGGCCGGTGACAGGCCGCGCCGCGAGGTGACAGGCGCCAGGGCTAACCCGGCGCTTCGTGGTTTTTGGCATAAAAGATGCCCTCCTTCTGCGCGAGGAGAACGCCGTTCTGGAAATTGGTGTAATGAAAAATAGCGGCCCACCGATCCCTCTGCAGGCACTGTTCCGCGACCGCGTTATTGGGGGGACGACCAGCGAGCGTTCTCCCGCCGCGTGACGGAGAACAATGCCGCGCCGTATGTCGCCTGGAGCAAGCGCCGGGCCACTGCTGGCTGCGGCAACTGGTGCGTGAGGTGTGTGTCGCCAGTAAAAAAAAAGCCCGCACAAGTGCGGGCAAAAATACTGGAAGCAATGTGAGCAATGTCGTACTGAATACCTGAGTTATTTACTCAACCATTCAGTAATGAGAAAGATAATATTTCTCATTTAAGATATCAACCCCATCTTTTGTGCGGAAGCGATTTTTTATCCGAGGGTGAAAACCGTACGCTTCTGACTGTCGTCCCGCGGCCAGGCCGCCGCGATCTCCTGCAGCGGCCGCGGGGTGGTGGCGATGGTGAATTTACCCGGCACCGCCGCCTGCAGCATTTCACCTGTCGCCGCCAGCAGCTGCGGCATCGACAGGCTACCGATACCGCTGCCCATCAGCACGAGCGGTGCGGAACGCAGAACTGCGCCATTTAACGCGATATCGGCGCCAGCCAGGGACCCCACCTGCACATAGCGCACCGGTCTGCCGGCTGGGGTATATTTCGCCAGGGCCGGCAATAACACTTCCGCGCTGTGTCCCCACAGGTAATCGATGACCACGTCAATCTGCGCGGCGCTGGTCGCTGAAAATTGCCCGCTCAATGTTTTATCATCAGCGGTTAACTGAATACACTCATCGGCGTCCAGCGCCGCCAGCGTCTGCGCATTCCGTCCGGTTGCAATGATTTTTTTCGCCCCCAGATAGCGGGCAATCTGCACCGCCAGCTGACCGGCGCTGCCGGTGGCGCCGTTAATCAGCACCGTTTCACCGGCCTGGAGCTGGGCGCGAGTCACCAGAGACGCCCACGCGGACATGCCGGGATTGGCCATCGCCGCGGCGCTAACATCATCGAGCGCATCCGGCACCGGCAGGCAACTCTGCAGGGCAACCGGCGCCTGCTGCGCCATACTGCCGAAGGGGGCGGTGGGGAAGGCGAAATAGACGCGCTGGCCCTGAGGTGTGGTGCCGACGCCATCGATACCGGGCACAAAGGGCAGATTGCCGTCGAAGCTGTAATGGCGTCCGGATGCGCGGGCCTTAACCACATGGCTCAGCGCGGCGGCGCGGACGTCAATGAGCGTCTGGCCGGGCGCGGGCTGCGGGTCGATAAAATCGGCCCAAACCGGGCCTTCTGCGAGGTCAAAAACCACGGCTGCTTTCATAAATTATCTCCTGTCGGGAATTATGTGTAAAATACACATATTGTTTTGCAGCACTATACGCGGAAAATTAATATATGCAAGATGCACATAATGACTACGACATTACCGACTTTCACGGCGCGCTACTGGATATCATCAGCGTGATGAACCAGCCGCTGCGCGACGAGCAGATCCTCCAGGCGGCTGGCGTCCAGCTGGAACAGATGCTGTTTCCGCTGCTGGTGGCGGTAGGGCGCCATGGCCCGGTGGGGGTTGTTGAGCTGGCGGATCATTTAGGGCGCGATTACACCACCGTCAGCCGCCAGGTAAAAAAACTGGAAGCCCAGGGGCTCGCCTGTAAGCAACCTAACCATCATGACCGACGGATCAGCGAAGTGACGCTTAGCGCCAGCGGAAAACAGATGATCAACAGTATTGCGGTAGCGCGGCGGCGGTTAATGAATCAGGTGCTGGCGCAGTGGCCGGAAGATGAAGTGCAGGCGCTGTTTCGCTTAACGCGCAAATACGCCGACAGTTTGCAGCAACCGAGCTAAATTCTCGCGTGCTGCCGCCCTGGCGCAACAATCATCTTGTTCGTCACAAATCACGGGTCAGCTCGTCGATGTTGTCGGAAAGTATCTCCAGCAGGGATCGTACATAGATATTGTTATTTCCCTGATGCCACATCGCGCTGAGGGGAAGGCCTTCGATATGTTTTTTGGGCGTGAGCGCAAGGTATTTCACGCCGTCCGCATTCATGTCTTTATAGGATGCAGGCACCAGAGCAATGCCGAGTCCTGCGGCAACAAAACTCAGGATAGTCTGCTTCTCTTCAGCATACTGCGCGATAACAGGCATGCTGCCACCTTCCTTGAAAATATTCATTGTCAGGTCATGGCTGTGACGCCGGGTGCGTCTTTCCGGCAAGATAACAGGCTCGTACCGAAAGTCATCGATACTGACTTCATCATAACTGACCAGCCGGTGGTTAGTGGGCACGGCGAGCACGCAAGTTTCATTGGCGATAAATCGCGTAGTCAGCATGGCATCAATGTGTTCCGGCGGGCGCACAAAAACCACATCCAGCCACCCTGAAATGAGTCGGGGGATAAGTTTGTGAGATTTATCTTCTGTAAGATGAATATCTGCTTCAGGAAAACGCCTGACGAAAAGATTAAGCAATTCAGGAAGTAATCCTTTGGCTGCGCTGTCGATAGCCCCGATCCGCAACGTTCTTTTCTGCAACAGGCTATTTTTCCGGAATCGCTGCCGTAGCGCATCGAAATCAGCAATGACCGTTTTGGCCTCATTTAAAAAGGCGGCGCCTTCAGGTGTTAGCGACACGTTGCGGGTCGATCGATTCAGTAGCCTGATCCCCAAATCATCTTCCAGTAGCTTAATAAAGCGACTCAGTGACGCAGGCATCATTTCGAGTTTACGGGCAGCCCGGCCAAAGTGAAGCTCATCACCTAATACCACAAAGCAACGTAGCTGATTTATATCCATTTTTTCACCAAAACCTGATTATACAAATTATTTATATAAAGCCGTGCCGATGATAAAGCGGTTCAAAACTTCATACTGGGATTATTACAAAACGATAACAACCCTACATCACTATGGAGCATCCCGTCATGAAAAACGACCTCGAAAAGAAGGTGATGCGTAAGGTTACCCTGCGCATTATTCCTTTCATCATGCTGCTGTACTTCATTGCCTTCCTTGACCGCGTCAACATTGGCTTTGCCGCCCTGACCATGAATCAGGATCTGGGATTTTCACCCACCGTTTTTGGTCTGGGCGCTGGCATTTTCTTCCTGGGTTATTTTCTGTTTGAGGTACCGTCAAACTTAATTCTTCATAAAGTGGGCGCCCGCATCTGGATCGCCCGCGTCATGATCACCTGGGGGTTCGTCTCTGGCTGCATGGCTTTTGTGCAGGGCACGACGAGCTTCTACATTCTGCGTTTTCTGCTCGGCGTGGCGGAAGCCGGTTTCTTCCCGGGTATCATTCTCTATCTCAGCTACTGGTTTCCTGCCGCCAGGCGTGCGCAGGTCACTGCCATCTTTATGGCCGCAGCCCCCCTGTCGACAGCACTGGGATCGCCGGTTTCGGCCGCTTTGCTCGAGATGCATGGCTTCCTCGGCTACGCCGGCTGGCAGTGGATGTTTGTACTGGAAGCTTTCCCGGCGCTGGTGCTCGGTGTTGTGGTTTTGTTCTTCCTGACGGATCGTCCGGCCAAGGCCAAATGGCTGACTGATCAAGAGCGTGCCTGGCTGGAAAACGCCATGCAAGACGAGGAGCGGGCGCGGGCGGCAAAACAGAGCCATTCCAGCGCATGGCGGGGACTGGCGGATATACGCGTCCTGGCGCTGGCGCTGGTCTATTTCGGTACCTCAGCCGGGCTGTATACGCTTGGCATCTGGTCCCCGCAAATCATTCGCAGTTTCGGTGCTTCCTCGCTGGAGATTGGTTTCCTGAACGCCTTTCCGGCGGTGATCGGCGTCATCGCCATGATCCTCTGGGCGCGTCATTCCGATCGAACCAAAGAGCGCAGCTGGCACGTCATTGGCGCCTGTCTGCTGGCGGTTGGCGGGCTGATATACGCCGGTAATGTCAGCACATTGTTTACCGTGATGCTTGCCTTAACGCTGGTCACTGTGGGGATTAGCGCATCAAAACCCCCTCTGTGGAGCATGCCAACCCTGTTCCTCAGCGGCCCGGCTGCGGCCGCTGGCATTGCCGCTATCAACTCCATCGGCAACCTCGGTGGTTTCGTCGGCCCGATGATGATTGGCGTGATCCGCGAGCAAACCGGTAGCTACAGCTGGGGCCTGTATTTTGTCGCCGGATTGCTGGCGCTCTCGGCCCTCGTGGTCGTGATTCTTTCTGCCAGAGCGAACAAATCGCCGACGGCAGAGCTTCCACATCCTCATACTCATTAACTGGAGAAGTAACGATGCGTCACTACAAAATTGCTGCCATCCCTGCGGACGGTATCGGACCGGAAGTCATTTCGGCAGGTATTGAAGTCTTGCACGCGCTGACGCGCCACGATCCGCAACTGAAATTTGATATAGAGACCTTTGACTGGGGGTCAGACTATTACAAAAAACATGGCGTGATGATGCCGGAAGAAGGGCTGAACATGCTGAAAGCATTCGATGCCATTTACTTCGGCGCGGTGGGGGCACCGGATGTCCCTGACCACATCACACTCTGGGGCCTGCGGCTGCCTATTTGCCAGGGCTTTGACCAGTACGCCAATGTGCGACCCACCAAAATTCTGCCGGGCGTCACCTCACCGCTGCGCAACCGCGGGCCTGGCGATCTTGACTGGGTCATCGTGCGCGAAAACTCCGAAGGTGAATATTCTGGTAACGGCGGCCGTACGCACCGTGGTTTACCTGAAGAAGTCGGTACCGAAGTGGCAATCTTTACCCGTGTTGGGGTGACACGCATTATGCGCTATGCCTTCAGACTGGCGCAGTCCCGTCCACGTAAGCTGCTGACCGTGGTGACCAAATCCAACGCCCAGCGCCATGGTATGGTGATGTGGGATGAGATTGCCGCTGAAGTGGCGCAGGAATTCCCGGATGTGCAGTGGGACAAAATGTTGGTCGATGCCATGACGCACCGTATGACGTTGCATCCCCAGACCCTGGATACCATCGTTGCCACCAATCTGCACGCCGATATCCTTTCCGATCTGGCTGGCGCGCTGGCGGGTAGTCTGGGCGTAGCGCCGACCGCGAATATTGATCCTGAACGCCGCTTCCCTTCCATGTTCGAACCGATCCATGGTTCCGCATTCGATATCACCGGCAAAGGGATTGCGAACCCCATTGCCACTTTCTGGACCGCGGTACAGATGCTTGAACATCTGGGCGAACGCCATGCCGCTGCGCTGATTATGGAAAGCATTGAGTATGTGTGTGAAAAAGTCATTCTGACGCCAGATGTCGGTGGCTCAGCCAATACCGCGGAGGTGACACGCGCCGTGGTGCACTACATTGACGCTAAAGCTGACATTGCCGAGACCGCATAACCATGAATAACGAACAGGCTGCAGAGATCCTGCAGGATATCTTTCAACATGCGGTCAACAGTGCCCGCGCCGGGCCGGTGACCCTGGCTAACCTGCCGGAAAAACCTCGCGGCCGTTGTGTGGTGATCGGTGCGGGTAAAGCGTCCGCGGCAATGGCGGCTGCCGTGGATGCGGCCTGGCCGGATGTGGCGGTGTCGGGCGTGGTGGTGACGCGTTACGGTTACGCGGTTCCTGCGGGCCGCATCCGCATTATTGAGGCGGCTCATCCCGTATCAGATGCCATGAGCGAGGTTGCCGCAATGCTGATTGTGGAGACGCTGCGCGGTTTAACTGCCGATGATCTGGTGCTGGCATTGATTTCAGGGGGAGGATCGGCGCTGATGGCGCTGCCCGCCCCGGGGTTAACGCTGGCAGATAAGCAGACCATCACCCGGGCCCTGCTCCATAGCGGGGCCAGCATCAAAGAGATGAATCTGGTACGTCGTCATCTCTCAGCGGTGAAAGGCGGAAAGCTGGCGACCATGGCGCAACCAGCGCGCATCGTATCACTGATTATCAGCGATGTGCCTGGCGATGATCCGACGGACGTAGCGTCTGGCCCCACCGTTGCCGATAACAGCGCACCACGTGATGCGCTCCGGGTACTGCAGCGGTATGGCATTGCGATCCCGAAGCCCGTTAGCGAACGGCTAAACCAGCCGGCCGGCCCGGTGGAAAACGCCGCGACAGGCGAGGTCAGGCTTATCGCAACGCCGGCGATGGCGTTAGCGGCGGCGGGGCTGGCCGCACGACAACATGGGCTCACCCCCCTTATTTTGGGGGATGCGATAGAAGGTGAAAGCAGGGAAGTGGCGGTGGTCATGGCCGGTATGGCGAAATCGGCGAAGCAGTATGGTCACCCGATTTCAGGGCCTGCTGTACTGTTGTCAGGTGGCGAAACCACGGTGACAGTAAACAACACTCCGCCTGGAAAAGGGGGCCGCAATACCGAGTTTTTACTCAGTCTGGCCTGTGCGCTCCAGGGGGAACACGGTATCTGGGCCATGGCGGGAGATAGCGATGGTATTGATGGCACAGAAGATGCCGCAGGTGCGATCGTCTTCCCGGATACGCTTGCGCGCGGCAAGCTGAGCGGTCTTAATGCAGTGCAATATCTGGATGGCCATGATAGTTACTGCTATTTTCACGCGCTTAATGATTTGCTGATCACCGGCCCGACGTTAACCAACGTCAATGATATTCGGGCAATATTGATTGCCTGACTGTATCGCTCTCCTGTGCCAGGGAGAGCGATATTTTTTCCTTTCAACATAGTTCAAATCTTCGGCATCCGCCCGCCATCCATTTCCACGTTAAAGCGCATCGCCTGGCGCCAAGGTGTCGATCATCGTTCCGTCTGATGTGTTGGCGTGCAAGATGACATGGAGGGGAAGGTAACGCGAGGAAATCGCCGCCTGGCGCAATACCAGGCGGCTAACGGTCAGGCGGTTTTGGTCGCCGCCTTCAGGCTCTGGACGAAGGCTTTCAGTTCGTCGAGCATGGTCTGCGGCTCATCGAGGTGGCGTTCGATGATTTTGACGATGGCGGAACCGGAGATAGCCCCGGCGGCCCCGGCGTCAATGGCGGCGCTCACCTGCTCCGGCGCGGAGATACCAAAGCCCTGCAGCGGCGGCGCGGCGTGATATTCCGCCAGCTTCTCCACCAGGTGGTGCAGCGGCAGTGCGGCGCGATTTTCCGCACCCGTCACTCCGGCGCGCGACAGCAGATAGGTGTAGCCGCGGCCATAAGAAGCAATCTGGCGCAGTAAATCGTCATCCGCATTGGGCGGGCAGATGAAAATCGGCGCGATGTTATGGCGCATCGCCGCCTGGCGGAACGGGGCGGACTCTTCCACCGGCACGTCGGCCACCAGCACCGAGTCGACGCCAACGCGGGCGCACTGGGCATAGAACGCATCGATGCCCGGGCTGAAGACGAGGTTGGCGTACATCAGCAGGCCGATTGGGATGGTCGGATGCTTCTGGCGGATCGCCGCCAGCATCTCAAAGCACTGCGCCGGGGTCACTCCCGCGGCGAAGGCGCGCAGGGCCGCGCCCTGGATGGTCGGGCCGTCCGCCAGCGGGTCGGAGAAAGGGATCCCCAGCTCAAGGGCATCGGCGCCGCCTTCGATCAGCGCATCGATAATTTTGAGCGACTGCTCCGGTCCCGGATCGCCAAGGGTGACAAAGGGAACGAAGGCGCCTTCCTGGCGATTTTTCAGTTGGGCAAACAGCGTCTCATAGCGTTCCATCAGATTTCCCCTCGCGCTTTCAGGATGTCATGTACGGTGAAAATGTCTTTGTCGCCGCGACCGGAGAGGTTAACCACCAGCAGCTGCTCTTTTTCCGGGTTCTCGCGCATCATCTTCAGCGCGTGGGCCAGGGCGTGAGAGGACTCCAGCGCCGGGATAATCCCTTCGTGGCGGGAGAGCGCTTTAAACGCATCCAGCGCTTCGTTGTCGGTGATCGACACATAGTCAGCGCGACCGGTGCTGTTCAGAAACGCGTGCTGCGGCCCAACGGACGGGAAGTCCAGCCCGGCGGAAATGGAGTAAGACTCTTCGATCTGGCCGTCGGCGGTTTGCATCATCGGCGACTTCATACCAAAGTAGATCCCCACGCGGCCATGCTTCAGCGGCGCGCCGTGCTCGCCGCTTTCGATACCGTGCCCGGCCGGTTCCACGCCGATCAGGCCGACGTTGGTTTCATCAATAAAGTCGGCAAACATGCCGATGGCGTTTGACCCACCACCAACGCAGGCGATCACCGCGTCCGGCAGACGTCCCTCTTTTTCGAGGATCTGCGCTTTAGTCTCTTCGCCAATCATGCGCTGGAATTCACGTACAATGGTCGGGAACGGATGCGGACCGGCGGCGGTGCCCAGCATATAGTGCGCCTTCTCGTAGCTACCAGACCAGTCGCGCAGCGCCTCATTACAGGCATCTTTCAGCGTGGCGGAGCCGCTGTGCACCGGGATCACCTCGGCACCCATCAGGCGCATACGGAAGACGTTCGGCGACTGGCGCTCGACGTCCTTGGCGCCCATGTAGATACGGCATTTCAGGCCGAGCAGGGCGCTGGCCAGCGCTGAGGCGACCCCGTGCTGACCGGCGCCGGTCTCGGCGATAATTTCGGTTTTACCCATCCGTTTGGCCAGCAGGGCCTGGCCCAGCACCTGGTTGGTTTTGTGCGCGCCGCCGTGCAGCAGATCTTCGCGTTTCAGGTACAGGGTGGTGCGAGTACCTTCGGTCAGATTCCGGCATTTGGTCAGGGCCGTCGGACGTCCGGCGTAGTTTTTCAGCAGGTCAGTGAATTCCGCCTGAAAGGCCGGGTCCTTCTGCGCGCTGACAAAGGCTTCTTCCAGCTGGCGCAGGGCGGGCATCAGGATCTGCGGCACATACATGCCGCCGAATTCGCCGAAGTAGGGGTTCAGTAAAGTGCTCATTATTGCTCCTTAATATGCGCGCAGCGTCTGGAATACGGAGGCCAGTTTGCTGGCGTCTTTAATCCCGGGTTGCGACTCTACGCCTGAATTGAAATCGAGTCCGGCACAGCCGCTTTTGGCCGCTTCCACACAGTTATCGGCACCCAGGCCACCCGCCAGCATGACGTTGCGCAGATCCTGGCCCTGCAGCAGGCTCCAGTCAAAGCGCTGGCCGCTGCCGCCCTGGCCGTTGTCGAACAGGTACTTGTCGACATGGCGGAGCGTACGGGCCGGGAGGGTTTCACCAACGCTCAGCGCTTTCCAGATACGGACGTTGTCCGCGAGGGCGTCGCGCAGCGCGTCGATATAGGCCTGGTCCTCATCACCGTGCAGCTGCACGGCGGCCAGCCCCAGAGCCTGCGCGCGGGCGACCACCTCGTCCAGCGGCGCATTGCGAAACACGCCGACGTACTGCAGCGGCGCAGCGGCGATCACCGCTTTGGCCTGGGCGTCATTCACCGCCCGCGGCGAAGTCGGGACGAAAATCAGGCCACCGTAGATGGCGCCGGACTCCCAGGCCACCTGGGCATCCTGCGGGCGCGTCAGGCCGCACACTTTATTCTCGCCGAGCAGCACGCGTTTAACCGCCGCTTCCAGATCCGCCTGTTCCATCAGGGCGGAGCCGATCAGGAAGCCGTTGGCGAAGTGGCTCAGCTCGCGCACTTCAGCATAGGTATGGATGCCGGATTCGCTGATCACCGTGACATCCGGGCCGAGACGCGCCGCCAGCTGACGGGTGCGGTTAAGGTCAATCGACATATCGCGCAGGTCGCGGTTGTTAATGCCCACCACCTTCGCCTTCAGGGCGATGGCGCGCTCCAGCTCCTCTTCATTGCTGACTTCGGTCAGCACACCCATATTCAGGCTGTGCGCCACCGCGGAGAGCTGGCGGTACTGCTCATCGTCGAGCACCGAGAGCATCAGCAGGCAGGCATCGGCCTGATAGTAGCGCGCCAGGTAGATCTGGTAAGGGTCGATGGTGAAGTCCTTACACAGGATCGGCTGCGGCGCGACCTTGCTGACGATCGGCAGAAAATCGAAACTGCCCTGGAAATATTTCTCATCACACAGCACTGAGATCGCCGAGGCGTAGTGTTTGTAGATGCTGGCGATCGCCGCCGGATCGAAATCTTCGCGAATCAACCCCTTCGACGGCGAGGCCTTTTTGCACTCGAGAATAAACGCGGTGCGGGTGCCGGCCAGCGCGTCATAGAAATTGCGCTGCGTCGGAACGACCTCATTCTGAAAACTGGCTAATGGTTGTTGTTGTTTGCGGGCTTCTACCCAAATCGCTTTGTCGGCAACGATTTTTGCTAAAACGGTCTGCATTCTTTACCCTCTTGCCGCTAAGGCGGTCACTCTGTCATAGGCCGCGCCGCTGTGCAGCACATCCAGTACCTGCTGAGCGTTAGCTTTCAGATCTTCATGCCCGTGTAAACGCATCAACATGGCGACGTTGGCGGCGACGGCGGCTTCGTGAGCGGCTTCACCTTTACCTTGTAGCAAGCGCGTCAGAATGTCACGATTTTCTTCCGGCGTGCCGCCCGCCAGCTGCGCCTGATGGTAAGGCGTCAGGCCGAAGTCGTCAGCGGTCAGCTGATAGCTTTTGATTTCCCCGTTATGCAGTTCGGCCACCACCGTGGGCGCATGCAGCGAGACTTCATCCATCCCACCGCTGTGCACCACCGCCGCGCGCTGATAGCCCAGCACGCGCAGGGTCTCGGCGATCGGCAACACCAGTTCCGGGCTGTAGACGCCAATCAGCGCCAGCGGCGGATGCGCCGGGTTGATCAGCGGCCCCAGCACGTTAAACAGGGTGCGGGTCTTCAACTGCTGACGGACCGGCATCGCATGGCGGAAACCGGTGTGGTATTTCGGCGCGAACAGGAAGCAAACCCCCAGCTCATCGAGCGCCGCGCGGGATTTATCGGCGTTCATATCGAGATTGATGCCGAAGGCCGCCAGCAGGTCAGAAGAGCCTGATTTACTGGAGACGCTGCGGTTACCGTGTTTCGCCACTTTCAATCCACAGGCCGCAGCGACAAAGGCGCTGGCGGTGGAGATATTGATGCTGTTGCTGCCGTCGCCACCGGTGCCGACGATGTCGGCAAACAGGTAGTCCGGGCGCGGGAACGGCGCGGCGTTTTCCAGCAGCGCGGTGGCGGCGCCGGCAATTTCCTGCGGCTGCTCGCCGCGCACTTTCATACTGACCAGCGCGGCGGCCAGTTGCTCAGGCTTCACTTCACCGCGCACGACGGCGGAGAACAGCTGGTGGCTCTCCTGCTGGCTCAGGGTTTCCGCCTGATAGAGCTTCTCAAGGATCGGCTGGAGGGTGTTAGTGTGCTCCAGCTTCTGCAGCGCCCAGGCCAGGGTCTGCTCCAGCAGCCGTGCGCCCTGAGTGGTAAGGATCGATTCCGGATGGAACTGGAAGCCGCACACCCGGTCCGCATCGTGACGCACCGCCATCACCATACCGTTGAAATTGGCGTTAATCGTCAGCCCGGCGGGAATATTGCTGCCAACCAGCGAGTGGTAACGCGCCACCGGCAGTGGGTTAGCCAGACCGGCAAACATGGCCTGGCCGTCGTGCTCAATGCTGGATGCTTTGCCATGGAGGATCTCGCCCGCCTGGCCGACATAGCCGCCGTAGGCTTCGACAATAGCCTGATGACCGAGGCAGATGCCGATGATCGGCAGCTTGCCACGCATACGGGTCAGCAGTTCCGGCATGCAGCCAGCTTCGCTCGGCGTACCCGGGCCCGGGGAGAGCATCAGCACCGGGTTGTCCATGGTGCCCAGACGCTCAATCAGCGCCTGCGCCGGGACGGAGTTACGGTAAATCACCACGTTATGACCATTGGCCCGCAGCTGGTCTGCCAGGTTATAGGTGAAAGAATCGATATTATCGAGCAGCAGAATGTCAGCCATCAGAAAATCTCCTTCGCGTGATGGGCCTGGGCAATGGCGCGCAGCACCGCGCGGGCTTTATTTCGGGTCTCATCCGCTTCCGACTGGGGAACCGAGTCGAGCACAATGCCGGCTCCGGCCTGGACGGTAGCGATACCCTCCTGCACGTAGGCGGAACGGATGACGATGCAGGTGTCGAGGTCGCCGTGGGCGGTGAAATAGCCCACCGCGCCGCCGTAGCTGCCGCGGCGTTTACCTTCGGCGGCGGCAATCAGCTGCATGGCGCGGACCTTCGGTGCGCCGCTGAGGGTGCCCATGTTCATGCAGGCGCGGTAGGCGTGCAGCACATCGAGGTCCTGACGCAGTTCGCCGACCACGCGGGAGACCAGATGCATCACGAAGGAGTAACGGTCAACCTTCGTTAAATCGGCGACATAGCGGCTGCCCGGGGTACAGATGCGGGCCAGGTCATTACGCGCCAGATCCACCAGCATCAGGTGTTCGGAAAGCTCTTTATGGTCGGTGCGCATTTCCAGTTCGATGCGGCTGTCAAGATCGCGATCCAGCGAACCGTCGGCGCGGCGGCCGCGTGGCCGGGTGCCGGCGATCGGGTAGATCTCAATCTGACGGCTGACGGCGTCATATTTCAGCGAACTCTCCGGCGAGGCGCCGAACAGGGTGAAATCGTTGTCCTGCATAAAGAACATGTACGGGCTGGGGTTGCTCTTCTTCAGCACATCATAAGCGGCCAGCGGCGACGGGCAGGGCAGCGAGAAGCGACGGGAAGGAACCACCTGGAAGATTTCCCCGGCGCGGATCGCGCGCTGCATTTTGCGCACCACCGCACCGTACTCTTCATCGCTCTGGTCAACGTCGCACTGCATTTCGGCCACAGTGGTAACCGGCAGCGGCGCCGGCGGCTCGTTCAGTTGCTGACGCAGCTGGCTCAGGCGCTGCTCCAGGCGCTGTTTTTCACTCTCCAGCGGGGTGAACAGGCTGGCCTGAATGCGGGTATGCTTGGTCTGATGATCGATGACCAGCAGAGTTTCAGCCAGATAGAAGCAGTAGTCCGGGCAGGCGGTGTCGCTCTGCAGCGGTGGAAGATCTTCAAAGCCGGCGACCAGGTCATAGGCGAACAGGCCGCCGAAGAACATCGCTTCACGCTCGTTGGCCGGGACGGTCACCAGCTCCTGCAGGAGACGGAAGGCGTCAAACACCGACAGTGAGCAGAGGCGGGCGTCTTCATCGAGCAGGGTGCTGACCGCGGGGAAGGTCAGGATGCGGCCGTTGGGCTGGCGCTGATTGGCGATCCCGGAGGGCAGCGCGCCGTCCAGCAGTTCCAGCAGCGCGGCGCCGTTAGCGGAAAGTGCCTGAATAGTGACAGTGTCACCAAGAGCGGTGATGCGCAGCGCGCTGTCGACCAGCAGCAGGCTTTTTAAGTCATCTTTGCTGTCGATATCAGCGGATTCCAGCAGCAGCGTGGCCGGACGGGCGCCACACAGTTGGTGGAATAACGCCGTCGGGTTCTCCCGGTAGATGGCGTCGCTGGTGAGAAGCTCGAGTGCCGGTTTGGATGTTTGCATTATTGTTCTCGCCTGTTCGTATTATTTTTTGTCCAATAAAAAGCCCGCTCATTGGCGGGCCGGGTATCTGTATGCTGAATGCAAAACGCGATCACGCCGCCCGAAGTCAGGAGGTGCGCCACCAGCTGTGCAGAGTGATAAAGTGCATTTTCATCGTGATACCCCTTCATGTGAACTTGCGTACTAGTTAACTAGTTCAATGGAATAAAGTCAACCCTTGTTTGCAGATTTTCTCTGCCTGTCGGTATGATAATGCGCTTATTTACGTTGATGTCCAGCAGGAGTCCTTTTGAGCGACAGCCAATACGCAGTGATTTACGATCTGCACAGCCATACCACCGCCTCTGACGGGCGGTTGACTCCGCAGGAACTGGTCCATCGCGCCCATGAGATGCGCGTAGGCACCCTGGCGATCACCGACCATGACAGCGTGGCGGCGATCCCGGCCGCCCGGGAAGAGATCGCCTGTGCCGGATTACCCTTAACGCTGGTAAACGGCGTCGAGATTTCGACGCTCTGGGAGAATCACGAAATACATATCGTGGGTCTGAATATTGATATTGCGCACCCGACGATGACCGCGCTGCTGGAGGAGCAGAAAGCGCGACGCCAGCTGCGGGGCCAGATGATTGCCGAGCGTCTGGAGAAGGCGCGGATCCCTGGCGCCTGGGAAGGGGCGCTGCGGCTGGCGGACGGTGGCGCCGTCACCCGCGGCCATTTTGCCCGTTTTCTGGTGGAGGCCGGCCATGCGAAAAACATGGCGGAGGTCTTCAAAAAATACCTTGCCCGCGGGAAAACCGGTTACGTGCCACCGCAGTGGTGTACAATAAAACAAGCGATTGATGTCATTCATCATTCTGGCGGCAAGGCGGTGATAGCCCATCCCGGGCGCTACGATCTCTCCGCCAAGTGGTTGAAGCGGCTGTTGGCCCACTTTAGCGAGCAGGGCGGTGATGCCATGGAAGTGGCCCAGTGTCAGCAGGCGCCCCATGAACGCGCCCAGCTGGCCACCCTGGCCGTGCAGTTTGGTCTGCTGGCGTCACAGGGCTCCGATTTTCATCAGCCCTGTGCGTGGATCGAGCTTGGCCGTAAGCTCTGGCTTCCTGCCGGCGTGGAAGGCGTCTGGCACAGCTGGGAAGCGGCCGCCAAATAAAAATTGAGAGGGAAGTATGAGCCAGTTTTTTTATATCCATCCGGATAACCCGCAGGCGCGGTTGATTAACCAGGCGGTGGAGATTGTGCGTAAGGGCGGGGTGATCGTTTATCCGACCGACTCCGGCTACGCCCTGGGCTGCAAAATTGAAGACAAGGGCGCGATGGAGCGGATCTGCCGTATCCGTCAGTTGCCGGACGGCCACAACTTTACCCTGATGTGCCGCGATCTGTCCGAGCTGTCAACCTACGCTTTTGTCGACAACGTGGCGTTTCGTCTGATGAAAAACAACACGCCGGGCAACTACACCTTTATCCTCAAGGGGACCAAAGAAGTACCGCGCCGGCTGCTGCAGGAGAAACGTAAAACCATCGGCATGCGCGTCCCGTCTAACCCTATTGCTCAGGCGTTGCTCGAGACTTTAGGCGAACCGATGCTGTCCACGTCGCTGATGCTGCCTGGCAGCGACTTTACCGAGTCCGACCCGGAAGAGATCAAAGATCGTCTGGAGAAAGTGGTGGACCTCATCATTCACGGCGGTTTCCTCGGGCAGCAGCCGACCACGGTTATCGACCTGACGGAAGATACCCCGGTTGTGCTGCGCGAAGGCGTCGGCGACGTGAAGCCTTTCCTCTGATCGTCATCGTCGGGCGGTGGTTCATGCTCCGCCCGGCACCCCGCGTTTCCTTCCTGACGGCACGACAATCAACCACAGCGCCAGACCGATCAGCAGTGCGCCGAGAATCAGCCCTTTTTGTATGGTTTCTCCGAGGCACAAATAGCCCCACAGCGCCGCAAAAGGTGGGATCAAAAAGGTCACGGACAGCGAACGCAGCGGTCCTATATCAGCAATCAGGCGAAAATAGAGAATATACCCTGCTGCTGTACAGACCACGCCCAGCATGGCTATCGCTATCCACGGCAGGCTCTGTCGCCAGTCTATGACCGGACCATACCAGCCTGACCAGAGAAAGAAAGGCAACAGAAACAGCGTGGCGCCGACCTGGCTGCCCAACGCGACGCGCTCAGCCTCAAGGCCGCCCCGCTGCTGGATCCAGCGACGGGTCAGAAAGCCAGCCAGGCCGTAACAGGCGGTCGCGATCAGGCAGGCCCCGATCCCCGGCAGCAGGAGGGCGGCGCTGAGGCTGGAGGTTGGGCGCGCAATGACTGCCACGCCAATAGCGCCCAGTAACGCGCCGCCGCCTTTGCGCAGGGTTAACGGTTCTGCAAAGCATAACGCGCCGATAAGCATTCCCATCATCGGCGCCGTGGCGTTGAGCGTGGCGGAGTACCCTGCCGGCAGCCACTGTGCGGCAAGGCAGTACATCAGAAAAGGAAGGCCTGAATTAATGACCCCCAGCTTCAGAGTGGATATGAATTTTCCCTGATACCCGCTCCATTTACCCTGCACGCCGAGTAACAGCCCGAGCACGGTAGCGGCGAACAGTACGCGAAGAAAAGCGCTGTTCATCGCCCCGAAGGCCGGGGTGGTGATGCGCATAAACAAAAAGCTGGCGCCCCAGAGAGCGGCGAGCAGCAGCAGGCGGCCATAGTCGATAACACGCATGATTGACTCCTTGTATTCACGAAGGAAGTCAACTGTAGAACTCACGTGCAGCGTCCGACAAACGCGTTATGCTTACATGATTAAGTTATTCTTAACTGAGATGCCATGTCGATGAAACTTCCACCGCTGAATGCGCTGCGCTGCTTTGAAGCGGCGGCACGGCTGCTTAGTCTGAAGCAGGCCGCCAGTGAGCTTTGCGTTACGGCAAGCGCCGTCAGCCAGCAAATTGCCCGCCTCGAGGAAGCGCTGAATACCCCGCTTTTTATTCGTACTCCCCGACAGTTACAGTTAACGGAGGTGGGGGAGATCTACCTGCGGGCCGTTCAGCCCGCCTTTCTCCAGATAGCCGCCGCCACCCAGCGCCTGCAGGTGCCCGCGGGGCCAGAAAAGGTGACGCTCAGCTGTACCAGCGGCTTCGCCATTCAGTGGCTGCTGCCGCGGCTGGCTGATTTTGAACGACGTTATCCAAAGATTGAGATCCAGATCGGCACCACCAACCGGCGAGTAGATTTGCTGAGTGAAGGGATCGATTTTGCCGTGCGTCATGGTGTCGGCGGCTGGCCGGAACTGCAGGCTTACCGCCTGCTGGATGACGACCTTATCCCGGTCTGCAGTCCGCAACTGATTGCTCCGCGCCGGTCCCTCGCCGGTGCGGACGATCTGCTGCAGTATCCGCTGCTGCACGATGAGCATCGTGAAGACTGGGCGCTGTGGTGTGAGGCTGTGGGGCTGGAGCCGGACCGCGCGCGCCGCGGTCCGGTGTTCACTGATTCCAACGGCGTGACGGAGGCGGCGTTCGCTGGTATGGGGATGGCATTACTGCGACGTTCATTCATAGCGTCTGCGCTGACGCAGGGGCGGCTGGTTAATCCTCTGGCGCAGCCCATCGCCTGTCCGCTGGCCTATCATCTGGTTTACCACGAGACCGCGCTGCTGGCGCCTGCCAACCGCTGTTTTCGCGACTGGCTGCTCGGCCAGCGCCCGGCTGTTGTTGAGGAGGGCGCGCAGTGAGGAGGATCACTGTCCGGTAAAGATCTCTATGTGTGAAGGCGCACAGGAGAATGAGGAAAATCTGTTCCATACTCAAGGTGCGATACGGCGAACAGAAGCTTTCCCGACGAAGTTAGTGTAGTATGTTCGGCCACGATTACGGGCTCGCGGTGAATGTTTTGCGCATGCCAGCGAGACTTTACGTAAAAAGTATATACGTAACAATGAGTTGTTCATACAGGCCTCATTGTTTCATAAAGCATACCAGACGCCTGGGAAGGCGACACCTTAAGGAAGCTCAATGAGCGAGAAACTGCAAAAAGTGCTGGCCCGCGCCGGCCACGGCTCCCGCCGTGAAATTGAAGCGAAAATCGAAGCTGGCCGCGTCAGCGTCGACGGAAAAATCGCCACCCTCGGCGATCGTGTGGAAATCGTCCCCGGTTTAAAAATTCGTATCGATGGTCATCTGATCTCGGTGAAAGAGTCTGCTGAGCAGATCTGTCGCGTGCTGGCTTACTATAAGCCGGAAGGCGAGCTGTGCACCCGTAACGATCCCGAAGGGCGCCCGACGGTGTTTGATCGCCTGCCAAAACTGCGCGGCGCGCGCTGGATTGCCGTTGGCCGTCTGGACGTGAACACCTGTGGCCTGCTGCTGTTCACCACCGATGGCGAACTGGCAAACCGCCTGATGCATCCGAGCCGTGAAGTCGAGCGTGAGTACGCCGTTCGCGTTTTCGGTCAGGTGGATGATGATAAGCTGCGTCAGCTGTCTCGCGGCGTGCAGTTAGAAGATGGTCCGGCAGCATTTAAAACCATCAAATTCACCGGCGGTGAAGGGATTAACCAGTGGTACAACGTCACCCTGACCGAAGGGCGTAACCGCGAAGTGCGTCGCCTGTGGGAAGCGGTCGGCGTGCAGGTCAGCCGTCTGATCCGCGTGCGCTATGGCGATATTCTGCTGCCGAAAGGCCTGCCGCGCGGCGGCTATACCGAACTGGACCTGGCGCAGACCAACTACCTGCGCGAGCTGGTGGAGCTGACGCCGGAAACCAGTTCTAAAGTTGCTGTCGAGAAAGACCGTCGCCGGATGAAAGCCAATCAGATCCGTCGGGCGGTGAAGCGTCACAGCCAGACCAGCGCTAACCCGCGCCAGGGTAACAACAGCAATCGTCGTTCCAGTACTCGCAATAAGACCAACGGTTAATGTTGTGCGTTCCGGTGGATTGCCGCCGGAACGCGTCCTGCCTTTCGCCGTATCAGGCCCTCAGTAGTCAATTCCCATCTGCGCTTTGATCCCGGCATCAAACGCATGCTTGACCGGACGCAGTTCGCTGACGGTATCCGCCAGTTCAATAATATCGCGATGGCAGCCGCGGCCGGTAATGATCACCGACTGATGGGCAGGACGCTCACGCAGGGCGCTTAGCACCGACTCCAGCGGCAGGTAATCGTACGCCACCATGTAAGTCAGCTCATCCAGCAGCACCAGATCGAGCTGGTCGTCAGCCAGCATACGGCGGGCATGCTCCCAGACCGCCAGACAGGCGGCGGTGTCGCTGTCGCGATCCTGGGTGTTCCAGGTGAAGCCTGTCGCCATCACCTGAAATTCGACGCCGTGGGGTTCCAGCAGGTTACGCTCACCGTTAGGCCAGGTCCCCTTAATAAACTGGATCACGCCGACTTTTTTGCCGTGGCCGACGGCGCGGGTCGCGGTGCCAAAGGCGGCGGTGGTTTTGCCTTTGCCGTTGCCGGTAAAGACCATCACAATGCCGCGTTCGTCCTGGGCTGCCGCCACCCGGGCGTCAACTTTATCTTTCAGCCGCTGCTGGCGTTCGCGGTAGCGTTCATCACTCATTGGGCAATTCCTGGCTTACGGCCCGGTTGGGCGTCAAAGGTCATTCCCGTCTTGCGGCGACTGTCGTCACCCATCAGCCATAGATAGACGGGCATAATGTCAGCGGGGGTCTTCAGTTTTAGCGGATCTTCCGTCGGGAACGCGCTGGCGCGCATCCCGGTGCGGGTGCCGCCGGGGTTGATGCAGTTCACCCGCAGATGACGGCTTTGGTACTCGTCGGCCAGCACCTGCATCATCCCTTCGGTGGCGAATTTGGAGACCGCATAGGCGCCCCAGTTGGCGCGGCCCTGACGGCCAACGCTGGACGAGGTGAAGACCAGCGAGCCCGCATCCGAACGGAGTAATAAAGGAAGAAGCGCCTGGGTCAGCATAAAAGTGCCATTGACGTTCACCTGCATCACCTGCTGCCAGACCTCCGGCTTCTGCTCGTCCATGGGGCAGATGTCGCCGAGCAGGCCGGCGTTGTGCAGCACGCCGTCAAGACGGGGATAGTGCATACTTATCTGCTGCGCCAGCTGCTGGCACGCCTGCGGCGTGCAGGTTAGCAGGTCGAGGGTAAACCAGCGGGCGGGAATGCCGCCCTCGCGTTCAATCTCCTGGGCGACGGCGCGCAGTTTTTCGTCGTTGCGGCCAAGCAGAATCACGCTGGCGCTATAGCGCGCGTAGGTCAGGGCCGCTTCACGACCAATCCCGTCGCTGGCGCCGGTGACCAGGATGATGCGATCTTTCAGCAAGTGGCGTTGCGGTTGATAATGCACGGCGACTCCTTGGGCGATCGGTTCCCGATCGCGCTTCATCTTTGGTATCTCACTTTTGCGCTGTTATGCCTGAAAGTGCTCGCCATTGCAATCGGCGAAGCGGAAAGTATTCAGAAAATTAATATCTTGCAACGATTTCAGCCTCGCTGAAAAAAAACGGAATCCGCTGCGCACAAGACACAAAGCACAAAGACTTCTCGTCAGGGGCTGATGTACACTGTGCAGCAACGTCAGTGCTTTACACAAGGTGAAAACGTGGAATTACTTGCTCAGTACGGCTTATTTTTAGCCAAGATCGCGACGGTTGTCGTCGCTATCGCGGTGATTGCCGCTATTATCGTCAACCTGGCCCAGCGTAAGAAGCAGCGCGGCGAACTGCGGGTGACCAATCTTAGCGAGCATTACAAAGAGATGAAGGAATCGCTGGCGGTGGCGCTGCTTGACGGCCCGCAGCAGAAACAGTGGCATAAGGCGCAGAAAAAAAAGCAAAAACAAGAGGCGAAGGCCGCGAAAGCGCGGGCGAAGCTGGGTAACGTGGAGCCGGAAGGCAAGCCGCGCGCCTGGGTGCTGGATTTCAAAGGCAGTATGGATGCCCATGAGGTCAACAGCCTGCGGGAAGAGATCACGGCGGTACTGGCGGCGGCGAAAGCGCGTGACCAGGTGGTGATTCGTCTGGAAAGCCCCGGCGGGGTGGTGCACGGTTACGGGCTGGCAGCCTCTCAGCTGCAGCGGTTGCGCGACAAACAGATCCCGCTGACGGTGGCGGTTGACAAAGTGGCGGCCAGCGGCGGCTATATGATGGCTTGCGTGGCCAACAAAATTGTGTCGGCGCCGTTTGCGATCCTTGGCTCCATTGGCGTGGTGGCGCAGATCCCTAACCTCCATCGCTTCCTTAAGAACAAAGATATTGATATCGAACTGCATACCGCCGGGCAGTACAAACGGACGCTTACTATGCTGGGCGAAAATACCGAAGAAGGGCGGCGCAAGTTCCGTGAGGATCTCAATGAGACGCACCATCTGTTCAAGGATTTCGTCCATCGGATGCGTCCGGGACTTGATATTGAGCAGGTAGCTACCGGCGAGCACTGGTACGGGGTGCAGGCGCTGGAAAAAGGGCTGGTGGATGCGGTTGAAACCAGCGATGAGCTGTTGCTGGGGCTCATGGAGAGCCACGAGGTGATCGGGGTGCGTTATCAACAGCGTAAGAAAATGCTCGACCGCTTCACCGGTAGCGCCGCGGAGAGCGCCGATCGACTTCTGCTGCGCTGGTGGCAGCGCGGTCAGAAACCGCTGATGTAAACAACATAACGCGAGGCCAGGGCCTCGCGTTATCGTTTCCACCGGCCTTAATCGACCAGGTGATACTTGTCCGACAGCTCGTGGGCGAGGTACTTAAACATGTTAAATACCGCCGTACTCTTCGGCGTCGGTAAACCCTGCTCGTCAAGATAAAACTCACCGCTAAACACCAGGACATTGTTGCGCTGAACGACGTCGGTGGCTTCGATACCGGCTAACGTATCCTCATGTTCGCGAATAAGTTTGTTGGCTTTTTCGAGCAGCGTCTGGCGATCGATAGGTTGGGTTGTACCTTGCATAACGGACTCCTCTTTTTCTCCGCGCGTAGTTTACGCCGCGCGGCGGCGTGGGGCAAATTTTCCATGGACAAAACAGGGGTAATCGTAACCAGTGGAGAAACAGCCGTTTACTGGCGGGTTTCGCTTTTGCATGCTAATAAAGTTGCGTAACGAATTTTATCAGGTACAGTGTGACGCTTTCGGCGATCTGGCAACAGATTTGCTTGACATTCGGCCAAAAATTCTTCGTGCTATGTCACCTGACGCAAAAAAGTCAGCAAACTCAAACGCCTGGTTTTACGGAGATGAAGCGGGTGTTCAGGGTTGATATTCACCGACGGTGCCGCAACATATGAGGCAGTCGCCAGTGGAGGGTGTATGAATGTGCGATGTATTCCTGGATGAATCAAATTAGGTAAAGGTGAATATGGGTAAAGCTCTCGTTATCGTTGAGTCCCCGGCAAAAGCCAAAACGATCAATAAGTATCTGGGTAATGACTACGTGGTGAAATCCAGCGTCGGTCATATCCGCGATTTGCCGACCAGTGGATCAGCTTCCAAAAAGAGCACCGACTCTACCGCCACCAAAGGGGCTAAAAAGCCTAAAAAGGACGAACGTGGTGCTCTGGTTAACCGCATGGGCGTGGACCCATGGCATGACTGGAATGCGCACTATGAAGTACTTCCGGGTAAAGAAAAGGTAGTTTCAGAACTCAAACAGTTGGCGGAAAAAGCTGACCACATCTATCTCGCAACCGACCTTGACCGCGAAGGGGAAGCCATTGCCTGGCACCTGCGGGAAGTGATCGGCGGCGATGAACAGCGTTACAGCCGCGTGGTGTTCAATGAGATCACCAAAAACGCTATTCGTCAGGCCTTCGAAAAGCCGGGCGAACTGAATATCGATCGGGTTAACGCCCAGCAGGCGCGCCGCTTTATGGACCGCGTGGTGGGCTATATGGTCTCGCCGCTGCTGTGGAAGAAAATTGCCCGTGGTCTTTCTGCCGGGCGCGTGCAGTCCGTTGCGGTCCGCCTGGTGGTGGAACGTGAGCGTGAAATCAAAGCCTTCGTCCCGGAAGAGTACTGGGAAGTTGATGCCAGCACCACCACGCCGGGCGGCGACGCGCTGCCTCTGCAGGTGACTCACAAAGACGATAAGCCGTTCCGTCCGGTCAGCCGTGATGAGACCATGGCGGCGGTATCGCTGCTGGAAAAAGCCAGCTACAGCGTGCTGGAGCGAGAAGACAAGCCGACCAGCAGCAAGCCGGGCGCGCCGTTCATCACCTCCACGCTGCAGCAGGCGGCCAGCACCCGTCTCGGCTTCGGCGTGAAAAAGACCATGATGATGGCTCAACGTCTCTATGAGGCGGGGCACATCACCTATATGCGTACCGACTCCACCAACCTGAGTCAGGACGCGCTGAACATGGTTCGCGGTTATATCAGCGACAACTTTGGCAAAAAATATCTGCCGGAGAGCGCTAACCAGTACGCCAGCAAAGAAAACTCGCAGGAAGCGCACGAAGCGATTCGTCCTTCTGATGTGAGCGTGCTGGCGGAAACGCTGAAAGATATGGAAGCCGATGCGCAGAAGCTCTATCAGCTGATCTGGCGCCAGTTTGTCGCCTGTCAGATGACGCCGGCGCAATACGATTCCACCACGTTGACCGTGGCGGCGGGCGATTTCAAACTGAAAGCGCGCGGTCGTACCTTACGTTTCGACGGCTGGACCAAAGTCATGCCGGCGCTGCGCAAGGGCGATGAAGACCGGACGCTACCGGTGGTCAAACAGGGCGACCGCCTGAGCCTGGTGGAGCTGACGCCTGCGCAGCACTTTACCAAGCCGCCGGCGCGCTTCAGCGAAGCTTCGCTGGTCAAAGAGCTGGAAAAACGCGGTATCGGCCGTCCTTCCACCTACGCTTCGATCATCTCGACCATTCAGGATCGCGGCTACGTGCGGGTGGAAAACCGTCGTTTCTATGCGGAGAAAATGGGCGAAATCGTCACCGATCGGCTGGAAGAAAACTTCCGCGATCTGATGAACTACGACTTCACCGCGCAGATGGAAGATCGTCTCGACCAGGTAGCCAACCACCAGGCCGAATGGAAAGAGGTGCTGAACCACTTCTTCGGCGATTTTACCACTCAGCTGGAGACCGCAGAGAAAGATCCGGAAGAGGGCGGCATGCAGCCGAACCCGATGGTGCTTACCAGCATCGACTGCCCGACCTGTGGACGTAAAATGGGCATCCGTACCGCCAGCACCGGTGTTTTCCTCGGCTGTTCGGGCTATGCTCTGCCGCCGAAAGAGCGTTGCAAAACCACCATCAACCTGGTGCCGGAAAACGAAGTCCTCAACGTGCTGGAAGGCGATGACGCGGAAACCAACGCGCTGCGTGCCAAACGTCGCTGTCAGAAGTGCGGGACCGCAATGGACAGCTACCTTATCGATCCTAAGCGTAAACTGCACGTGTGTGGTAATAACCCGACCTGTGACGGCTATGAGATTGAAGAAGGCGAGTTCCGCATCAAGGGCTATGACGGTCCGGTAGTCGAGTGCGAGAAGTGCGGTTCTGAAATGCACCTGAAAATGGGGCGTTTCGGCAAGTACATGGCCTGTACCAACGACGAGTGTAAGAATACGCGTAAGATCCTGCGCAACGGCGAAGTGGCTCCGCCGAAGGAAGATCCGGTGCCGCTGCCGGAGCTGCCGTGCGAGAAGTCTGACGCGTACTTTGTGTTGCGCGACGGGGCGGCGGGTGTCTTCCTGGCGGCCAACACCTTCCCGAAATCACGGGAAACGCGTGCGCCGCTGGTGGAAGAGCTGTACCGCTTCCGCGATCGTCTGCCGGAAAAACTGCGCTATCTCGCCGATGCGTCGCAGCAGGATCCGGAAGGTAATAAAACGCTGGTGCGCTTTAGCCGTAAAACGAAACAGCAGTATGTGGCTTCCGAAAAAGAGGGTAAAGCGACCGGCTGGTCAGCCTTCTTTATTGACGGTAAATGGACTGAAGCCAAAAAGTAATCGTGCAGTATCAGGCAGGAAAAGCGCGCTTTTCCTGCACTAACGGCCGGCAGAGGCAGTGGATGCCTCCGCCGCGTTGTTTCCCCTTCTGGATGGTCTTTTCTTCCCCTTATAACCACCTATATTATTTTTCGTTAGTATCTATACACTGTTGATATAAATGATATAGTGGTTATAGCTAATCCCTTTTTTATTATTAAAACGTCTTATACATCATCGCTTTCAGGATGCGTTGCGGCTCCTCTACGGCCAACTGCCGGGAGGCTGGCCTCACGGTCGACAAGTTGCCTGAACGTAAAGTGTATTAAGCGGCTTCATTTTACGCGCAAACGGATATCAGCATGAAACTACAACAGCTTCGCTACATCGTAGAGGTGGTGAACCATAACCTGAATGTTTCATCCACCGCCGAAGGGCTTTATACCTCCCAGCCGGGCATCAGTAAGCAGGTCCGCATGCTGGAAGATGAGCTGGGCATCCAGATTTTCGCCCGCAGCGGCAAACATTTAACTCAGGTGACACCTGCCGGGCAGGAGATCATCCGTATCGCCCGCGAGGTATTATCGAAAGTCGATGCGATCAAATCTGTCGCCGGGGAGCATACCTGGCCTGATAAAGGGTCGTTATATGTGGCGACGACCCATACTCAGGCCCGCTATGCGTTACCGGGGGTGATCAAGGGCTTTATTGAACGCTACCCGCGCGTGTCGCTGCATATGCATCAGGGCTCGCCAACCCAGATTGCAGAAGCCGTATCGAAAGGCAACGCCGACTTCGCCATCGCCACCGAGGCGCTGCATCTGTATGACGATCTGGTGATGTTGCCATGCTATCACTGGAACCGGTCGATTGTGGTGACGCCTGAGCATCCTCTGGCCGCGAAGAGCTCGGTTTCCATTGAAGAGCTGGCGCAGTACCCGCTGGTGACTTATACCTTTGGCTTTACCGGCCGTTCGGAACTGGATACCGCGTTTAACCGTGCGGGTCTGACGCCGCGCATTGTCTTTACCGCCACTGACGCCGACGTGATCAAAACCTATGTTCGCCTGGGGCTTGGGGTCGGGGTGATAGCCAGCATGGCAGTCGATCCGGTCTCTGACCCGGACCTGGTGAAGCTGGATGCGAACGGCATATTCAGCCACAGCACCACCAAAATTGGTTTCCGCCGTAGCACCTTCTTACGAAGCTACATGTATGATTTTATTCAACGTTTTGCACCCCATCTGACCCGGGATGTCGTGGATACCGCGGTGGCTTTGCGGTCGAATGAAGATATTGAAGCGATGTTTAAAGATATAAAACTTCCGGAAAAATAACCCTTAAAAAAAATAATGGCATTCCCTGTGGGGAGTGCCATTGACTATCATGGTCCTAATTTAACATCTTAAACCTCGAACCAATCACAAAATTAATAATTTCTGGCAACACGTTTGTCATTATGCCCGCCGCGATCAAATAACCGGTTAAATATATTCCATCAGGCCTAAATTCACTGGATTAATCTTTTATCCATAATTAAGATTTATCTGTACCTGATGATTTGAGCAATTGGTGGTGACAATATGATAAGTAATATCGATTACATGAAACTGGCGATGTCATACGAGAATGACAAAACCGAAATCGATCCCGTTCTGCGTAGTCGCGTATGGGGCGTAGTGTTGGTAGGGCTGGCGATGTTCTGGAGCATCATCGCGCTTACCATCTGCAACATCTGGATTGTCAGCTAAAGCTGTAGGTCATCGTTGTAGATACATGTCATTTTTATGACAGTGAAAGGAAACTGTAATATAAAATCAGTGACCGGCAATACAGGGAGAATATATTTTGCCGCTGGATTCATCCAATCTGAAATCACTCACAAGAGCTAATCATAGCCAGCTGGCCGATTAGCTCTTTTTTTGTCCTCGTGTACTAATACAATATCGTCTTAATCATCGCTTCTGCACTATTTTGGTGCTATTTCTCCGATTCCAGGATAATTCCCGATTAATCACTGTCGACCTCGGCGCATTTAGCAATTTGGGTTGTTATCAAAGTGTTATGCTCGGTATGTGTTATCTTTAATGGAGACCCTGAGGAGAATCAGGGTATGCCATCCCTGAGATAAAGGAGGAGCTATGTCGTCAACCCTACGAGAAGCCAGTAAGGACACGCTGCTGGTCAACGAGAAAACCTGGCATTACTACAGTCTGCCGCTGGCAGAGAAACAGCTGGGCGATCTCAGTCGACTGCCTAAGTCGCTGAAGGTGCTGATGGAGAACCTGCTGCGCTGGCAGGACGGTGACTCGGTGACAGAAGAAGATATTCGTGCCCTGGCCGGCTGGCTGCAACAGGCCCATGCCGACCGGGAGATAGCCTACCGTCCGGCCCGCGTCCTGATGCAGGACTTTACCGGCGTGCCGGCAGTCGTGGATCTGGCCGCCATGCGCGAGGCGGTGAAGCGCCTGGGCGGCGACACCGCGAAAGTGAATCCGCTGTCGCCCGTCGATCTGGTGATCGACCACTCGGTCACCGTCGACCGTTTCGGCGATGACGAGGCCTTCGAAGATAACGTCCGTCTGGAAATGGAGCGTAACCACGAACGTTACGCTTTTCTGCGCTGGGGACAACAGGCCTTCAGCCGCTTCAGCGTAGTGCCGCCGGGCACCGGTATTTGTCACCAGGTCAACCTGGAATACCTCGGTCGGGCCGTCTGGAGCGAAGAGGTGAATGGGAAGTGGATGGCGTGGCCGGATACCCTGGTGGGCACCGACTCTCATACCACCATGATTAACGGTCTCGGCGTACTGGGCTGGGGCGTGGGCGGGATTGAAGCGGAAGCCGCCATGTTGGGTCAGCCGGTGTCGATGCTGATCCCGGATGTCGTGGGCTTTAAGCTCAGCGGCAAACTGCGCGAAGGCATCACCGCCACCGATCTGGTGCTGACGGTCACCCAGATGCTGCGCCAGCACGGTGTCGTCGGCAAGTTTGTTGAATTCTACGGCGATGGCCTGGATACCTTACCCCTGGCCGATCGCGCCACTATCGCCAATATGGCCCCGGAATATGGCGCCACCTGTGGTTTCTTCCCGATCGATGATGTGACGCTTAGCTATATGCGTCTGAGCGGCCGTAGCGAAGAACAGGTCGCCCTGGTGGAAGCCTATGCCAAAGCGCAGGGCATGTGGCGCCAGCCGGGCGATGAGCCGGTCTTTACCAGCACCCTGGCGCTGGACATGGGCAGCGTTGAGGCAAGCCTTGCCGGGCCGAAACGGCCGCAGGATCGCGTGGCGCTCGGCGATGTGCCGAAAGCCTTTGCTGCCAGCGGCGAGCTGGAAGTTAACCATCCTCAGCGTCAGCGCCAGCCGGTGGATTATACGCTGAACGGGCATCACTATTCGCTACCGGACGGCGCCGTGGCCATTGCGGCTATTACTTCCTGTACCAATACCTCCAACCCCAGCGTGCTGATGGCCGCCGGTCTGCTGGCGAAAAAAGCCGTCGAGCGTGGCCTGCAGCCGCAGCCGTGGGTAAAAGCTTCCCTGGCGCCAGGCTCGAAAGTGGTGTCGGATTATCTGGCTCATGCCGGCCTGACGCCTTACCTCGACCAGCTCGGCTTCAATCTGGTGGGATATGGCTGTACCACCTGTATCGGTAACTCCGGTCCGTTGCCGGAACCTATTGAAGAGGCGATCAAAAAGGGCGATCTGACCGTCGGGGCGGTGCTTTCCGGTAACCGTAACTTCGAAGGGCGTATCCATCCGCTGGTGAAAACCAACTGGCTGGCCTCGCCGCCGCTGGTCGTCGCTTACGCCCTGGCGGGGAACATGAATATCGATCTTACCCGCGAGCCGTTGGGGCAGGGCAGCGATGGCGAACCGGTTTATCTGAAAGATATCTGGCCGAGCGGGGAGGAGATTGCCCGTGCGGTGGAACAGGTCTCCACTGAGATGTTCCGCAAAGAGTACGCGGAAGTGTTTTCCGGTACCGAGGAGTGGAAAGCAATCAAGGTGGAGGCGTCAGATACCTATGACTGGCAGGAGGACTCGACTTATATTCGCCTGTCGCCGTTCTTTGACGAGATGGGCGTCGAACCGCTGCCGGTAGAGGATATTCATGGCGCGCGGATCCTCGCCATGCTGGGCGATTCAGTGACCACTGACCACATTTCGCCGGCGGGGAGCATCAAAGCCGATAGCCCGGCAGGCCGCTATCTGCAGGAGCATGGGGTTGCCCGGCGCGACTTTAACTCCTATGGTTCCCGTCGCGGTAACCATGAGGTGATGATGCGCGGCACCTTCGCCAATATTCGTATTCGTAACGAAATGGTACCGGGAGTGGAAGGCGGTATGACCCGACATCTGCCGGACCGCGAACCGGTGGCGATCTATGATGCGGCGATGCAGTATAAAGCGGAAGGCATACCGCTGGCGGTGATTGCCGGTAAGGAGTATGGGTCTGGTTCCAGCCGCGACTGGGCGGCGAAGGGGCCGCGCCTGCTGGGGATCCGGGTGGTGATCGCCGAGTCCTTCGAACGTATCCACCGTTCCAACCTGATCGGGATGGGGATTTTGCCGCTGGAGTTCCCGCAGGGCGTCACCCGTAAAACGCTGCAGTTGACCGGGGAAGAGCGGATTGATATCAGCAATCTGCAGTCGCTTCAGCCTGGCGCTACGGTGCCGGTGACCCTGACTCGCGCTGACGGCTCGCAGGAAGTGATCCCTTGTCGGTGCCGTATCGACACCGCGACCGAGCTCACCTACTACCGCAACGACGGCATCCTGCACTACGTTATCCGCAATATGCTGTAAAACAAAGGGCCAGCATCGCTGGCCCTTTCTCTTTTATTCAATCGGTTTATTCCGCCGGCTTGCTGTTCAGCAAATGGCCCATTTTGGCGGCTTTAGTATCCAGGTAGTGAGCATTTTTCGGGTTACGCCCGACGATCAGCGGTACCCGCTCCACAATGTTGATCCCGGCTTCGGTAAGAATTTCCACTTTTTTCGGGTTATTGGTTAATAACCGAACCTGCTCAACGTTGAGCAGTTTGAACATATCGGCGCACAGGGTGAAGTCGCGCTCATCGGCGGCGAAGCCCAGCTGATGGTTCGCCTCAACGGTGTCGTAGCCCTGATCCTGCAGCGCGTAGGCGCGGATTTTATTCAATAAACCAATGTTGCGTCCTTCCTGGCGGTGATAGAGCAGGATCCCCCGACCTTCTTCGGCGATATGCGACAGGGCCGCTTCCAGCTGAAAGCCGCAATCACAGCGCAGGCTAAACAGGGCATCGCCCGTCAAACACTCTGAATGGACGCGGGCCAGGACCGGCGACTGCCCCGAGATATCGCCATACACCAGCGCGACATGATCTTGTCCGGTTGCCAGTTCTTCAAAACCCACCATCAGGAAATCGCCCCATGGGGTTGGCAGTTTGGCTTCTGCCACACGTTTAAGCTGCATGTGATTCTCCAGATTCTGTCAGCACCTGAATGTGCTTTCTGTTTGCCGCTATTTTGCCACAAGGCCGGGACGTTCTCCTAATCGCGAACGGTTAGCCGCGTGGAAAGCGCACAAACGAACTACTTTCCGCTATGATGTTCATCTACAAGGAGAAGGAGAGAAAATGCTGTTGATTGCCCGACGAACCGCTCTCGCGGCGGCGCTGCTGCTTGTTATGCCTGTTACGGTCTGGCTGTCTGGTTGGCTGTGGCAGCCAGGACTGCCGGTTGCTATGTTGAAAACCCTCTGGTGGGTGACGGAAACGGTGACGCAGCCGTGGGGAATTATCACGCATGTTGCTCTGTGCGGCTGGTTTCTCTGGTGTCTTCGCTACCGGCTGCGCGCGGCACTGATCCTGTTCCTGATTCTTGCCGCCGCCATCCTGGTGGGACAGGGGGTTAAATCCTGGGTCAAAGCGCGGGTTCAGGAGCCGAGACCCTTTGTCATCTGGCTGGAAAACTCAAGACAGGTGCCGGTGACGCAATTCTATGCGTTGAAGCGTAAAGAACGCGCTAAACTGGTGCATGCCCAGCTGGCGCAGGCGCAGGACATTCCGCCGTTTTTACGCAAGCACTGGCAGAAAGAGACAGGCTTTGCTTTCCCGTCGGGTCACACGATGTTCGCCGCCAGCTGGGCGCTGCTGGCCGCCGGGCTGCTGTGGCCGCGTCGGCGTTGGGGCACGGTCGCCGTGCTGCTGGTATGGGCGACGGCGGTGATGGGCAGTCGCCTGGCGCTGGGCATGCACTGGCCGCTGGATCTCATTGTCGCCACGCTGATCTCCTGGCTGTTGGTCACGGTGGCCTGCTGGTTGACGCAGCGCCTGTGCGGGCCGCTCTCGCCGCCGGGAGAAGAGGCGCAGGATATTAAAAAACGGATGCCCGAAGCAGAATAATGTTGATTTTAGCGGCATCCGACCGCATATCCTGTACAGTTGCCATGCTTTTTCATTCCACCGCTGCGGCGAAAATGATACTTTATAGGGCTGAAAGCGGGCTTTTTTTCGCGCAACCCACATAACGGGAAGTCATGTGAAATATTTACTCATTTTCTTACTGGTGCTAGCAATCTTCGTCATTTCAGTGACGCTGGGGGCGCAGAATGACCAACAGGTCACGTTCAACTATTTACTCGCGCAGGGTGAATTCCGCATTTCGACGCTGCTGGCGGTGCTGTTCGCCGCAGGCTTTGCCATTGGCTGGCTGATCTGCGGATTGTTCTGGCTGCGGGTGCGTGTCTCGCTGGCGCGCGCGGAGCGAAAAATTAAGCGCCTTGAGCACCAGATTGCCCCCGTCAGCCCGGTCGCTGTCGACGCAGGCGTGCCTGCCGTGAAGGAATAACCTCTTATGCTGGAGTTGTTGTTTCTGCTTTTACCCGTTGCCGCCGCCTACGGCTGGTACATGGGGCGCAGAAGTGCACAACAGTCCAAACAGGACGATGCCAACCGCCTGTCACGGGATTACGTGGCGGGGGTTAACTTCCTGCTCAGCAACCAGCAGGATAAAGCCGTCGATCTGTTCCTTGATATGTTGAAAGAGGATACCGGCACCGTTGAGGCCCACCTGACGCTCGGTAACCTGTTCCGCTCGCGCGGCGAGGTTGACCGCGCGATCCGTATTCATCAGAGCCTGATGGAAAGCGCATCGTTAACCTACGATCAGCGCCTGCTGGCCGTCCAGCAGTTGGGGCGCGACTATATGGCCGCCGGGTTGTACGATCGTGCGGAAGATATGTTCAAACAGCTGGTGGATGAGACCGATTTCCGACTGAGCGCTCTGCAGCAGCTGCTGCAGATCTACCAGGCGACCAGCGACTGGCAGTCAGCGATCGAAGTCGCTGAACGGCTGGTGAAGCTGGGTAAAGAGAAACATCGTGGCGAAATCGCCAATTTCTGGTGTGAACTGGCCCTGCAGCAGATGGCGGCCAACGATCTGGATAAAGCGATGGCGCTGCTGAAGAAAGGCGCCGCAGCAGACCGCAACAGCGCCCGGGTCTCAATAATGATGGGCCGGGTGTGGATGGAAAAGGGTGATTACGCCAAAGCGGTAGAGAGCCTTGAGCGGGTTATCGATCAGGATAAAGAGCTGGTCGGTGAGACGCTGGAGATGCTGCAGACCTGCTACCAGCAACTGGGTAAAGCCGAAGAGTGGGAGGTTTTCCTGCGCCGTTGTGTGGATGAGAACACCGGGGCCACCGCTGAACTGATGCTGGCGCAGATCCTCGAGCAACGGGAAGGGGTCGAAGCCGCGCAAAACTACGTTACCCGGCAGCTGGAACGTCACCCGACCATGCGCGTCTTCCATAAGCTGATGGACTACCATCTCAACGAAGCGGAAGAAGGGCGCGCGAAAGAAAGCCTCGGGGTGCTAAGAAACATGGTCGGCGAGCAGGTGCGCAGCAAACCGCGCTATCGCTGCCAGAAATGCGGCTTTACTGCTCATACGCTCTACTGGCACTGCCCATCCTGCCGCTCGTGGGCCACCATCAAACCCATTCGCGGTCTCGACGGCCAATAAAGTCAAAAAAAATCCCTCCATTAGTTACAACATACTCATCGTTTTTCTCCTCTCCAGACGCGGCCCCGGCAGCGCCATCGTCCGGCCAGCGCTACTACAGCAGTCTGTTATTTTGTTAGCATCACAGGTAGAATGCTGCCCGTTTACCTTTTTTGCGCCGCCCTGGCGCCCATCAACACTAAGGTCTGGTCATGACGTCTACAGCTATCACATCTTCCCGCGCTGTCACATCCTCTCCCGTTGTGGTTGCGCTCGACTATGATAATCGCGATAAAGCGCTGGCATTTGTCGACCGCATCGACCCGCGAGACTGCCGCCTGAAGGTGGGCAAAGAGATGTTCACCCTGTTGGGCCCGCAGTTTGTTCGCGATCTGCACCAGCGCGGGTTTGAGGTGTTCCTTGACCTTAAGTTTCACGATATCCCCAATACCACGGCCCGCGCGGTGGCGGCGGCGGCCGAACTCGGCGTATGGATGGTGAATGTCCATGCCTCCGGCGGCGCGCGGATGATGACCGCCGCGCGTGAAGCGCTGCTGCCGTTTGGTAAAGAGGCTCCGCTGCTGATCGCTGTCACCGTACTCACCAGCATGGAGGCCAGCGACCTGCAGGAACTGGGCATTACCTTATCCCCGGCTGATTACGCGGCGAAGCTGGCAGCGCTGACCCAACGCTGTGGTCTTGACGGGGTCGTGTGCTCAGCTCAGGAGGCGGTGCGCTTCAAACAGGAGCTGGGGCAGGCGTTTAAGCTGGTGACCCCGGGGATCCGTCCGCAGGGGAGCGAGGCCGGGGATCAGCGGCGGATTATGACCCCCGAGCAGGCCCAGGCGGCGGGGGTGGATTATATGGTTATTGGTCGCCCGGTCACTCAGTCGGCCGATCCTGCCGCAACGCTGCGGGCAATCAACGTCTCGTTGTCAAAGGAGGCATAATGAGCGATTCCAATAGCCGCCTGGTCTACTCCACGGAAACCGGGCGTATCGACGAAGCGAAACCGGCGCCGGTGCGGCCTAAAGGCGATGGTATTGTTCGTATTCAGCGCCAGACCAGCGGTCGCAAGGGCAAAGGCGTGTGCCTGATTAGCGGCATCGATGCTGACGATGCCGCGCTGAACGCCCTGGCTGCAGAGCTGAAAAAGAAATGTGGCTGCGGCGGCGCGGTGAAAGATGGCGTGATCGAGATCCAGGGTGACAAACGGGATTTGCTCAAATCGCTGCTCGAGGCGAAAGGAATGAAGGTTAAGTTAGCCGGTGGCTGAGTGCTATTTCGGCAATAATTAAAGTAATGCTGAAATAACAAGGCCGCGGTGAATGCCGCGGCCTTGAATGATTTAACGTGCGTAAGTCAATTCGTGTGAATTATTCTTTTATTTCGTCAGGTAATTATATTATTTGCCAACCTGGTGACCAATAATACCACCGACCGCCGCGCCACCCAGGGTTCCGAGTGCGCTACCGTCAGTTAACACCGCACCACCGATGGCGCCGGCGCCAGCACCGATAGCGGTGTTACGGTCGCGTTTAGACATGTTAGAACAAGCGCTCAGAGACATTGCTACAGTGACAGCCAGAACGACGGCAGCCATTTTTTTGCTCGTTGAAGTCATCATTTTTTTCTCCTGAATAATCTATTCATGGATACTACGCTCCTTTAAGCATAGCCTGAAATAGCAGCTTTAGGGCAATTCCATGAAGTTAGGGTGCGCAGGTGTCACGAAAATCACGCAGGTGATAGTCACTTCCTGTTATATCGCTAATAATAATTTTACTTTTTTTTAAATGTATCGTCAGGTAAAAAATCTTAATTAGCGGCTCGGAATACTCTCAGAGCGTAATATCGCCCCGAATGGCGCATTGGCATGGCTCGGGGCGGGTAAAGATCAGACGTATGGCACGATATCGACGGTCAGGCCGCTGTGCAGTAACTGGTCGCGGCAGGCGGCCGGCAGGCGATCGTCGGTAATAACGCGGTTAAAGCGCCCGGCGGGACCGAGGGGATAGGGATGAACCGCGCTGAATTTCGAGCTGTCGCTGAGAATAATCGCTTCACAGTGCTTTTCCAGCACGGCGTTAACCACATCCGCACGCATCATATCGCGACCGGTAAAGCCGGTTTCTGCCTGCCAGCCATCGATCCCGATGAAGGCTTTGCTGAAATGCACCTGCTGGATGAACTGGCGGGTCAGCGGGCCCACCATGCTTTCACTGCGTTTCTGGTAAATCCCGCCCAGCAGGATCACCTCTCCCGGCGTCTCTTTCAGCAGATGGGCGATATAGCTGCTGACGGTTATGATGGTGATATCGCCGCGTTCGGCGAGGGTGCGCGCCAGCAGGGCGTTGCTGCTGCCGTTTTCGATGAATACCGTTTCGCCGGCGCTCACCAGCGCCGCCGCCCGGCTGGCCAGTTCACGTTTAATGGCGAAATGGGTCATCATGCGGGTTTCAACATCTTCACTGTCTAGTGGGACTGCATAGCCATGGGTGCGGCGCAAATAGCTCTGCTTTTCCAGCAGATTCAGATCCTGGCGAATGGTGACCTCTGAGACACCGGTCATCTTCGCCAGATCGGCAACGCTCATCCGGCCTTTATCAATGACCACTTGCAAAATACTTTGTTGTCGGGCGTTCATAGCAACATCACTGTTAGGGGGCTATATGGCGAGCAACCGGTATGAGTCACCGGTTGCGGCATGGGCGATAATCAGATTTCCCAGGGAGCCTTGGGCTGGTTTTTTTGCTCAGCGTCGTCCGCCGCCAGTGCCAGCAGCTCCGCTTTGAGGATTTCCAGATTATGGATCGCAGAGTGGTAATCACCGGCAACCAGAATATCCAGCACGGTATCGATACGTTGGGCGAGCAGGTGGGCATTCACATCTGACATGGCATTATCCTGGTAACAAAAACGAATGAAATCAATGATGCTAAAAATGGATGAAAAAGAGAAGCGAAAAAAACGCACAACCTTAATCGGTGCGACGGAAATAGCAGGATGGAGAGGAAAGAAGCAGCGGTTCCCGGAGGAACCGCTGTGAAGAGGCGTCAGACTGCCGGACGCGCAATAATGCTGCGGGTTTCCATGCGGACTTCGGCGATGGTGACATCGATAACGTCAGTCACTTTGTAGACCACCTCGCCCTTGATCTGCACGGTGCCGTTCTCCTGGCTGCACACCAGTTCGTCGCGAACGGCGTGGAGGAAGGGGGCCGGAATAAAGGCGACCGCGCCATTGTCCACCAGGCGCACGCGCATCCCGCCGCGGCTGATGTCGATGATCTCCGCCGCAAAACGGGTATCGGTCCCGGCTTTATCGTTGAGGAAACGGGCATACAGCCAGTCGGCGACGTCGCGCTCTGCCATCCGGTTAAGACGACGGCGCTCCGCCATCTGTACGGTGGCATCATCCTGCGGGCGCGCAATGGTCTCGCCTTTGATGATGGCCTTCAGCAGACGGTGGTTGATCATGTCGCCATATTTACGGATCGGCGAGGTCCAGGTGGCATAGGCCTCAAGGCCGAGGCCAAAGTGCGGGCCCGGCTCGGTGCTGATTTCCGCAAACGACTGGAAGCGGCGGATGCGGCTGTCGAGGAATCCGGTCGGCTGGGCGTCCAGTTCCCGGCGCAGCTTGCAGAACCCTTCCAGCGTCAGCACCTCCGTCGGGTCGACGTGCACGTCGTGGGTTTTCAGCAGCGCCGCCAGCTGTTCGGTATTCGCCGGGTCGAAGCCGGTATGGACGTTATAAACGCCGAAGCCGAGCTTGTCGCGCAGAACGCGGGCGGCACAGATGTTGGCGGCGATCATCGACTCTTCGACAATACGGTTGGCAATGCGACGTGGTTCCGCGACGATATCCAGCACTTCGCCTTTTTCGCCAAGAACGAAACGGTAGTCCGGACGGTCTTTGAACACCAGCGCATGGGTCTGACGCCATTCGCTACGACGCTGGCACACGTCCTTCAACAGTGTAATTTGCTGCGCGATCGCGTCGCTGCCCGGCTGCCAGCTGCCGCGGCCTTCCAGCCAGTCAGAGACATCGTCATAGGCCAGCTTGGCTTTCGACTCGATGGTGGCGGCAAAGAACTCGATGTTGTCTTCGATGGTGCCATCGGCCGCCAGAGTCATCTGGCAGGCCAGCACCGGGCGCACTTCGTCAGCGCGCAGGGAGCACAGGTCGTCTGACAGCTCGCGGGGCAGCATCGGAATATTGAAGCCCGGCAGATAGTTGGTAAAGGCGCGCACTTTTGCGGCCTTATCCAGCTTGCTACCTTCGGCAATCCAGGCGGTCGGGTCAGCAATGGCGACCGTCAGCAGCAGTTTGCCATCAGCAGTGGATTCGACGTACAACGCATCGTCCATATCTTCGGTGCTGGCGCTGTCGATAGTGACGAAGTCGAGAGCGGTTAAATCGCGGCGCGTCAGCCCTTCATCGAGCATTTCCGTGGCCACGCCGTCCGGCGCTTCTTTTTCGAGGTTATGGCGCGCCAGGGTTACCCACCAGGGGACGAAGTGATCGTCGCTGAAGGTGATGAACTGGGTCAGCTCCGCGTAAAACCCGCGGTCGCCTTTTAACGGATGACGGCGCATCTCGGCGACGGCCCAGTCACCCTGTTTGAAATCATGCTCAACGCCACGGGCGGCGCGGCAGGGAATGGCATCTTTCAGCAGCGGATGGTCAGGAACGATAGCGAGGCGATCGTCTTTCTTCTGGACTTTACCGACGAAACGGGTCAGGAACGGCTCAACCAGGGTTTCTGGTTCGGCGCTTTCGCGATCTTTTTCAGAATGGATCACCGCGACGATACGGTCGCCATGCATCACTTTTTTCATCTGCGGCGGCGGAATGAAGTAGCTCTTCTGAGCGTCCACTTCGAGGAAGCCAAAGCCCTTTTCCGTGCCCTTAACGACCCCTTCCGCGCGCGGCGTCTGGGAATGCAGTTGCTGTTTAAGCTGCGCTAGCAGCGGGTTATCCTGAAACATAATTAGGTATTTTCGTGGCTAAAAGAGCGGCTGACATTTTTACGCGAATATGCCTGCCGCAGCAAGCGCTGTTTCAGCAATTTACGTCTGCTGACGCACATTGCCGAGGGCGATTTTCAGACGATTCATCCATCCGCACAGCCCGCTCCAGGTCAACAGATCGATCGCTTGTTCCGCAGAGAGTCCATATTCCGCGAGGGGCGTTAACTGGGCGGCGCTAAACCGGTCCGGCGAGCGGGTTAACAGCTGCACCGCGGTCACGAGAGACCGGGACTGAGGATGCTGCTGGAGCCAGTGATGGAGGGCCTGGTCGCCCTCCCGCAGATGACTGGCGAACTCCTCTTCACCCTGCCAGTGGGGGAGCCAGGCGTCAAAACAGGTGGGGCTGCCATTGGTGCGCGCCGCGAGTAAGGCGACCTGCGGGCCAAAGGTATCATCCGTGCTGAGCTGGCGGATCAAGGTCTCCAGAGGCGTGAACAACGGTGGGTCGCAGGCCAGCAGTGGGGCCAGCTCACCCAGACCGGGCAGCGACTGCCAGCCGGCGATGCGCCGCTGGCGCTCATCATCGGCATACTGCAGATCGGGATCCTCAAGGTCGCTCTGCCACTCTCCTGGTGGCGCGGTGAACAGTTCGGCAGGGGCCTCCTCTTGCTGAGGCATGCCGGGGATCCAGCGCACCGGATAGCCCAGCGCCGCCTGCAGGACGGCAATCGCCCGGGCCTGGAAGCCCACGAAACCGATAATCTGGTTGATCAGGATAATATCCCGGCTGGTTAAACCCACTTCGTCCAGCTGGCTGCGCGAGAGGGCGTTAATGACGGAGGGCGAACTGGCGAGCTGACGAGCATACTGAGTGATCTGCGCCAGGCGACGGTTGCTCTCGCGCGAAGAGTCAGGGCCAGGGAGGGGAGCCAGGCGGGCGGCATAGTGGTTACACAACCGCTGGACACCATAAACCTGGGCGACAGTCAGCGCGGTGCTCAGGCGATCGTAGGCGGTAAAGGTCTGCAGGCGACTCACCGCCACCTGGTCGGGAAACAACCGCTCTGCCAGCTGGCGAGCGGGGTGCAGCCAGCCTGCGTGGATGTGTAGCCAGGCTTCCGGCAGCGTCAGGTCCAGCAAAAAGCGGTCTTCAACATGGGCGGCTTCAGGGACAAGCGGTAGAACATCCACCGGGCAGATTGTTGACTGGGTTTCGTGATACCAGTGGTTTTTGCCATTCACGCGGCGTGGCTCCATGGGCTTTCCTTGTTCGGTATGTGGCGAACCGCCGTTCCGCGGATCGTTTATGCAGAACTATCCTGGCGTAACCCGGAAGCAGGAGAAAATATTGATACGTGCTAACAAATAGCCGATTGGAATAACAGGGGGAGCGTAAGGGATGGGGGGAAGGAAGAACCCTCCTCACCGGGGTGAGGAGGGAAAGAACTTACTTCAGTTCCAGCTCGTTCATGGCGGCGATATTGAACCCGCCGTCAACGTGAACGACTTCACCGGAGATACCCGCGGACAGGTTAGAGCACAGGAAGGCTGCGCTGTTGCCCACATCTTCAATGGTGACGGTGCGACGGATCGGGGTGACCGCTTCGCAGTGCGCCAGCATTTTACGGAAATCTTTAATGCCAGAAGCAGCCAGCGTACGGATCGGACCGGCAGAGATGGCGTTAACGCGAACGCCTTCCGGACCCATGGCGTTAGCCATATAGCGGACGTTAGCTTCCAGAGAGGCTTTGGCCAGACCCATTACGTTGTAGTTCGGGATCGCGCGCTCTGCGCCCAGGTAGGAGAGCGTCAGCAGAGCAGAGCCCGGGTTCAGCATGCTGCGGCAGGCTTTGGCCATCGCCACGAAGCTGTAGGCGCTGATGTCGTGCGCGATTTTAAAACCGTCGCGGGTGACAACGTCAACGTAGTCGCCGTCTAACTGGTCAGCCGGGGCAAAACCGATAGAGTGGACGAAACCATCGAATTTCGGCCAGACTTTTTCCAGCTCGGTGAACAGCGCGGTGATGCTCTCATCTTCAGCAACGTCGCACGGCAGCACAATGTCAGAACCCAGCGCGGCAGCAAATTCTTCTACGCGACCTTTCAGTTTTTCATTCTGATAGGTGAATGCCAGTTCCGCGCCTTCGCGGTGCATTGCTTGCGCAATACCGTAGGCGATGGACAGTTTGCTGGCGACGCCAGTGATCAAAATGCGCTTACCGGAAAGAAAACCCATAGCTTTAATCCTTATCGTTATTGCTTATTTTTACTTTAACAATCATAACGTTAACATTGTTATTTCAAAATAACTCAAATTTAGCCGGGAATTATATCCCACTGACGACCCCTTGTGTCACGATATTTTTCAGCCGCGCCCGCGGCGTGCGGAGCAAAAGCGTATCGCGATAGCTCCAGTATACTCTCTCTTCTGATGATTATTTGAGCGCGATCTCCGCCAGCAGCAGACACCCGTTGGCACTGAGGGGCTGCAGCTCGCCAGGGGATTCACCGCGCCAGCAGAGACCGCTGCCGGCCGCACTTCGCTGCCCGGCCAGATCCCACTCGCCCTGAAGAACATAAGCGACTCCCTCAGTAGCAGGGCGTTGCTGGTCGTTTATCACCTTTACTCTCGCCGAGGCACGTCCGCGCTGGGTCATGATATTGAAGTCCAGCCCTGGCTCAACGATCCCGACGCTGGACAGCGCCCATTCGCCGGGGAACGCCCACGGCTGCCAGAGCGTCAGCGGATGGTCGATGTCCCCGCCGCACAGTCGTAGCGGTTGTCCCGCCAGCAGGGTGATCACCCGGTCGACGCCGGGGAAGGGGGAAAAAGGACCATCCGCCTGCAAAGTGGCGATGCTGGCTCGCCAGAGAAAGGGGGCGTCTGTGGAAGGAACGGCGATAATTTCCCGGGTGGCACCGGCACCGTTCTTCCACGGCGTGATGGGTAAGGTGGCGATATCAAAAAAAAAGATCATGGTCTGCTCGGCGGAATTCAGAGGGTGGATGGTTTTTGTTACAAGCGTGTCGCAACATGCTTACAAATTATTTACAACAGGGCTCACAAATCCATCATCGAGCGCGTGTGTGGGTTTGTCAATGCTTGTATATACATGAGCAGTCATCTACGAATTATCTTATCGCAGTGACCAGAGCCATCATGACAAAACGCGATCGGGAGAATGAAAATGCAACAGCGTATTACTTTCCGCCAGGCCTGCCTGGTCACCCTGTTTTCGGGGCTACTGCTGTCTGGTGGCTCAACATACGCTAAAGAGTGGAAATCAATCACCATCGCTACGGAAGGCGGCTATGAACCCTGGAACCTGACGCTTCCCGGAGGGAAGTTGAGCGGCTTCGAACCTGAGCTCATGGCGAATTTATGCCAGCGGATGCAGATCGAATGCAAGCTGGTGGTACAGAACTGGGATGGCATGATTGCCGGACTTAACGCCGGAAAATATGACGTGATCATGGACGCTATTGTCGTCACCCCGGAGCGATCGAAGGTCGTGGCGTTTACCCAGGCCTACGCTGCCACGCCGGCCTCTTTCATTGCGGTAAAAGGGTCGCTGCTCCCTCCGTCTCCGACGGTCAAGCTTCATGATGATGAGAAAGAGATTCAGGCGGCGATTGCGCCTCTGCGCGCGGCGTTGAAAGGGAAAACTATCGGCATCGCTTCCGGCACCGTGTACACCCCGTTTATTGATAAGTATTTCAAGGATATCGCTGACATCAGGGAATATAACAACTCAGCGGATGCGATCCTCGACCTGCAGGCTGAGCGCATCGATGCGGTGTTTGATGATATTACCTTTGCCAACACCACCCTGTCGCGACCGGAGAATAACAATCTGGCATTGAGCGGTCCGCTGATGAGCGGGCCGATCTGGGGAGGCGGTGAGGCGATGGGCGTGCGCCTCACCGATACCGATCTCAAAGCGAAACTGGATAGCGCCATTCGGGCGGCGCTGGCCGATGGGACGGTAAAAAAACTGAGCGAGAAATGGTTTAAAAGCGACGTTACCCCCTGAGTGAGGCTCTCATGTTGAATCTTCTGAGTTTTGGTGAAAACGGGTGGGGGACGCTGATCCTCAGTGCCACGCTGACCACGTTGCTGCTGTCGCTCGCCGCGCTGGCCGTCGGTGCCGGGGTAGGCGGCGTCATTGCCGCCGCAAAGCTGTCCCGGCATGCGCCAGCGCGCTGGTTTGGCGCCGCCTGGTCGGTAGTATTCCGCGGTATCCCTGAGTTACTGGTGATCTACCTGTTCTATTTTGGCGGCTCAGGGATGATTTCATGGGTGGGGCGACTGTTTGGCGCTGACGGTTTTATTGAGGTTCCGCCCTTTCTGATTGGCGCCCTGGCGATTGGTTTGATCTCCTCCTCGTATCAGGCGGAAGTCTACCGTGCTGCTCGCCTGGCGCTGATGCCCGGTGAAGTGGAGGCGGCTACCGCTATCGGCATGCCGCACTGGCGGATCCTGCAGCGCATTCTGTTGCCGCAGATTATCCGTTATTCGCTGCCTGGGTTATCCAACGTGTGGCAAATGAGCCTCAAAGATTCGGCGCTGGTATCGGTGACCGGCATCGTTGAGCTGATGCGCGCCAGCCAGATTGCCGCTGGCTCGACCCGCGATTATTTCCTGTTCTATCTGATCGGCGGCGGCTGTTATCTGATCCTGACGCTGCTCTCTAACCGCGCGTTTACCCGGGCGGAGAGCCATCTCAACCGCGCCTGGCTGCGTCGCAGCGCCGCGCAGGCGTAAGGAGCCCGTATGTTTATCGATTTTGCCTTCCTCGGTGAGACGTTATTGAAGCTCGGCGCGGCGCTGCCGGTGACGCTGGGGCTCTTTATTTGCTCTTTTATCCTCGGCGGCGTACTGGCCCTCGGCGTTTTAGCGCTGCGAATGAGCCACTGGCCGCTGGCTAGCGGTTTCGCCAAAGGCTATATCCTGATCTTTCGCGGTTCGCCATTGCTGATCCAGCTGTTTCTCATTTATTACGGGCTGGGTCAGTTTGGGGTGATCCGTCACAGTTTCCTGTGGCCGCTGCTGCGCGAACCCTTTATCTGCGCCGTTCTGGCGCTGGCGCTCTGTACAGCGGCCTACACCGCGGAAATTCTTCGCGGCGGGTTGCTGGCGATACCGCCGGGTCAGATTGAAGCCGGTCAGGCTTGCGGCATGTCGCGCTGGCTGTTGTTGCGGCGGATCATTGCCCCGGTGATGCTACGTTATGCACTGCCAGCCTACTCCACGGAGGCCATTCTGCTGGTCAAGTCGACGGCGCTGGCAAGCCTGGTGACCGTCTGGGACGTCACCGGGGTGGCGCAACAGATTATTCAGCGTACCTACCGGACGATGGAGGTATTCCTCTGCGCGGCGGCCATCTATTTGCTGCTTAATTTCATCATTGTGCAGCTGTACGCCCTGCTAGAACGGCGATTAACGCCGCATACCCGGCAAAACCCGGCGACCGTGTCGCTCAAGCCGATAACCAAAGGAGAGTAAGATGCTCGATTCACGTCCGGTGACCTTATCGGTCAGCGATATTCATAAGTCCTTTGGCTCCCTGGATGTCCTGAAGGGGATCACCCTCCAGGCCCGGCAGGGCGATGTCATTTCGATCCTCGGCGCCAGCGGCTCCGGTAAAAGTACGCTGCTGCGCTGCATTAATCTGCTGGAAACGCCCGATGCCGGGGTGGTCAGCGTCGGTGGCGAGACGATTGAAATGAAGCACCACGCCCGCGGGCATCGGCTGGCGGCGAATCCCCGGCAGATAGAGCGCCTGCGTTCGCGGCTGGGGATGGTCTTTCAAAGTTTTAACCTGTGGTCGCATATGACGGTCCTGCAGAATGTCATTGAGGGGCCGCATTATGTGCTCAAACGGGATAAACGGACCTGCATTGAACAGGCTGAGCAACTGCTGGAGCGGGTGGGGATGTTGAACCGAAAGGATTTCTATCCGGCACAGCTCTCCGGCGGCCAACAGCAGCGCGTGGCAATAGCCCGCGCGCTGGCGATGGAGCCAGACGTCATGCTCTTTGATGAACCCACCTCAGCGCTGGATCCCGAACTGGTCGGCGAGGTGTTAAAGGTCATGCGCAGCCTGGCGGAAGAGGGGCGGACGATGCTGGTGGTCACCCACGAACTGGGATTCGCCCGCCATGTCTCCAACCGGGTGGTATTTATGCACCAGGGGACGATTGACTGCGACGGTGCGCCTGAGGCGCTATTTGGCACTCAGGGTTCCGCGCGCTTTAAGCAATTTATCTCCAGCCATCAACAGCCAGGACAGGTCGTATGAATATGATCCAGTGGGGCGATGCACCGATACGCTGGCAGGAGGTGGCTTGTGTCGCCCGGGGCGAGGCGATCTTGAGCCTCAGCGAAAGCGCCTGGGCGCGTATCGAGCAGGGGCGGGCGATTGTCCAGCATATCGTTAGCGCCGGTCAGGTGGCCTATGGGATCAACACCGGGCTGGGGGCGCTGTGCAACATTACGCTGCCGGAAGCGCAGTTACACCAGCTGTCGCGCAATACGCTGCTCAGTCATGCCTGCGGGGTGGGGCCGCTGCTGGAGGTCGCCCCAACCCGGGCCATTATGTGCGCCGCGGTGGCCAATTTCAGCCACGGTAAATCCGGTATTTCCGCCGGGATAGTGCAGCAACTGCTGATGTTTTTGCAGCATGGCGTCACCCCCCAGGTGCCCTCTCAGGGGTCGGTTGGCTATTTAACGCATATGGCTCACATTGGCCTGGCCCTGATGGGAGTCGGCGATGTGCTATGGCAAGGGCGAACGTGGTCTGCGGCAGAGGTCCTGTCGCAGCTGAATCTGCAGCCCATCGCGCCGGGAGCGAAAGAGGGGCTCAGTCTGGTCAACGGTACGCCGTGCATGACCGGCCTGGCTTGCCTGGCCTTAGACGACGCCGAGCGCTTAATGAACTGGGCCGATGTGACCGGGGCGATGAGCTTTGAAGCGCTGCGCGGCCAGCTTGTGGCGTTTGATGCCGAGATCCTGGCGCTGAAAGCCAGTCCCGGGATCCAGACCAGCGGCCAGCGGCTGCGTGAGCTGCTGGCGGGCAGCCGTCTGCTGGCCGAAAGCGAAGGTCTTCGCACCCAGGATGCGCTGAGTCTCCGCTCGATGCCTCAGGTGCATGGCGCCTGCCGCGATCAGTTTAGCCATGCGCAGACGCAGATAAATATCGAACTTAACGCCTGTACCGATAATCCCCTAATCCTGGGCACCCTTGAGCAGTGGCGGGTGGTGTCCCAGGCGCATCCCCATGGTGAATCGGTGGCAATGGCCTGCGATTTGCTGGCTATTGCCATGGCTGAGCTGGGCGCTATCGCCGAACGACGTCTTGACCGGCTGGTGAATCCTCTGGTGAGCGGCTTGCCAGCGTTTCTGGTCGCCCGACCCGGGGTGAATTCAGGCATGATGATTGCCCAGTACGTCGCCGCGTCGCTGTGCGCGGAAAATAAGCAGCTGGCGCAGCCGGCGGTGCTGGATAATTTTGTTACCTCCGCTTTGCAGGAGGATCATTTAAGCCTGGGTACCAGTGCTGCGCTGAAATTGCAGCGCCTGCTCGGCAACCTCTATCAGATCCTGGGTATCGAATATTTACTCGCGGCCCAGGGGCTCGATTTTCACGAGCCGCAGACGCTGGCGGCGGGTACGCGTCGGGCGCGCGATCTGCTGCGCCAAAGCGTGCCTGGCTGGGAGGAGGATCGCTGGCTGGCACCGGACATCGCCAGCGCAGTGGCTATCCTCAAGCGGAACGCTGGCCACGCGCCGGCATGACGTCACCAGCGAGGTAAGTGAGACGGGGCTATTTCCCGTCTTTGCGCCAGGCGTCGGCGGTGAGAGCTTCACCGAAGTGGCCGGCGATCAGGCGTCGGGTCAGGTCGTGCAGCGGTGAGGCCAGCACATCGGCAGTGCTGCCGCGCTCGACCACTTCGCCGTTATGCATCACCAGCACTTGATCGCTGATGTGCTTCATCATTCCCAGGTGCTGAGTGACATAGATATAGGAGATGCCCTGTTTCTCCTGCAGCTCCAGCATCAGGTTGATGAGCTGGGAGCGCATCGACATATCCAGCGAGGCCAACGCCTCATCGCAGACGATGACCTTCGGGCGCAGGATCAGCGCCCTGGCGAGGCCGAGACGCTGCTTCTGACCGGGCGCCAACATATGGGGGTAATAGCTGACGTGGTCCGGCAGCAGACCGACCATGCGCAGCGTGTCGATAATCTGCTTTTGCCGCGCCTCGGCGTCGAGGTCGGTATTCAGCCGCAGTGGAAAATCGAGGATCTGCGAGATGCGCTGGCGCGGGTTCAGTGAGGTCGACGGATCCTGAAAGATCATACGAATCTTCTGGCTGCGGTAGGAGTAATCCCCGAAGGTCAGCGGATGGTCGTCGATCAGCAGCTCGCCGCTGGTGGGTTCCACCATGCCCGCCAGCATCTTGGCGAGGGTGGATTTCCCGGAGCCGTTCTCGCCGATAATCGCCAGCGTCTGCCGTTCACGCAGGGTAAAACTCAGCGGCTTGACGGCCTCCACCGTCTGGCGGTGAAACCAGCCGGTGCGGTAGCGAAAGGTCTTACTGAGTTGGCGAACTTCCAGCAATGTTTCGACCATTTCACTCTTTCTCCATGTTCAGCGGGAAATGACAGGCGTACAGATGGTTGCGCGCCCCGGTAAGACGCGGCGTTTCGATACACTCGCGCTGGGCGTAAGGGCAGCGCGGCCCCAGACGGCAGCCGATGGGCAGCTGCTCCAGCAGAGGGATCGCCCCTGGCAGGGTGTTGAGGCGGCTTTTATGCGGCATGGCGCTGCCAAAATCCGGGATCGCGCGGATTAACGCCTGGGTATAGGGGTGATGCGGCAGGGTGACCAGCTCTTCGCTGGGCCCGCTCTCCACCGTCTGCCCGCAGTACATGACGTTGATTTTATCCGCCCATTTGCTGAGCATCTGCAGATCGTGGCTGATCAGCAAAATGGTGGTGTTGTTGTTCTGATTGAGCCGCGTCAGCAGGCGGATAATCTGCGCCTGAGTCGTTGGCTCCATGGCGTTGGTCGGTTCATCGGCGATCAGTAGGCGCGGCTGGTTGGCCAGGGCGATGGCAATCATCACCTTCTGGCACTCGCCTTCGGTCAACTGATAGGGGAAGCTGCGCATGGCATCTTTGTGATCTTTAATGCCGACGCGGTGCAACAGCTCGATGGCCCGGCGCTTACGCCAGCCCAGCCGTTGCCACCAGCGCCCCTTATAGGTCCAGCCGGGGATACTCTGAATCAGCTGCTGGCCGATGCGCTCAGAGGGATCAAGACAGGACTGCGGCTCCTGAAAAATCATCGACACGTTGTGGCCGATCAGTTTCCGCCGCTCGCGGTTCGACAGTCGCAGCAGGTCGATGTCATCGAAACGCATGCGGTCGGCGGTGACTCGCCAGTTGTCTTTGGTCACCCCGCAGATAGCTTTGGCAATAAGGCTTTTCCCGGAGCCGGATTCGCCCACCAGGCCGCGGATCTCGCCTTCAGTCAGGGTCAGACTGACGCGATCGACGGCTTTCACCCAACCTTCGTTGGTTCTAAATTCGATAGTTAAGTGACGAATATCGAGTAACGGCATTATTGTACCCCGGCAATGATCGCCCGGCGAATACCGTCGCCCAGCAGGTTGACCAGCAGTACGCTGAGCATAATCGCGGCCCCGGGCAGCATCACAGTCCACGGTGCGACATAGATAAGCTCCAGCGCATCGCCCAGCATGGCTCCCCATTCCGGCGAAGGCAGCTGGGCGCCGAGATCAAGAAAGCCCAGCGCGGCAATATCCAGAATAGCCATCGACAGGGCGCGGGTGATCTCGGTCACCAGGCCAGAGGCAATATTGGGCAGAATGGCGAACAGCAGAATGTTCAGCGTCGAGGCTCCGTCGAGGCGGGCGGCGATAATGTACTCTTTCTCCAGCTCGTCGTGGACCAGGCTGTAGACGGAACGCACCATGCGCGGGAGCAGCGCCAGCCAGACGGCGAACATCGCATGGCTGAGGTGCGGCCCGGCAAAGGCGACGACGATAATCGCCAGCAGCAGCGAGGGAATAGAGAGCAGGGTATCGAGGATATGGTTCATCACTGCCGAGCGCAGGCCGTGAGTCGACCCGGCAATCACGCCCAGCACCAGGCCAAACAGCGTGGCGCCGAGGGTGACGACAAAAGCGCCACCGACGGTTGGCGCCGCGCCGCTCAGCAGCCGGCTCAGCACATCGCGGCCCAGGTCATCGGTCCCCAGGAAGAAGGAGACTTCGCCATAGCGCGACCACGACGGCGGCAGCAACTGATAGCCAAGGAACTGCTGATCTATGCCATAGGGGGCGAACCAGCCGCCGAAGACGCAGAGCAAAAGCAGGCCCGCGCAGCCGTACAGGCCGATCATCGCCGTGGTGTCACCATAGAATTTACGCCATACGGTGCGTAGCGCGCCGGGCGGACGCTTTTCCAGATAAACGCTATCGTAGGGCATATGAATCCGTTTTAAGTTTGTTAGTCATGCTTTAAGTCTTTTCAAAAATCCCGCTAATACCAACACCTTGCCAGCATTGAGTGCTTTAATTTTGTGTGTTCTGCATTGATTTGAAGGTTATCAATTTAACCAAAATGTGTACACTGATGTGTATATCATCTTCCGGAGTGTACACATTGCTTACCGACACAAAATTAAGAAAAGCTCTTGGCAAAAAGAGAGACCAGATCGAGGTCATATCGGACGCCCATGGTCTGAATGTCCGGTTGTCTACTTCCGGCAGTATAACATTCTTTTACCGCTACAGATGGAACGGGAAAGCCGCTCAGCTAACGATTGGCGATTATCCCACCACCTCCTTATCTCAAGCTCGCGAACGTAGACAGCAGTTCAGGGCCTGGTTGACAGAAGGACTCGATCCGAGACGGCAAACAGTTCTGGAGAAACAGAAAAAAGTCGAAGCGCTCACCGTTAAAGAGGCTTTCGATTACTGGGAAAAGTATTACTGCATCCCCGAAGGTCTTGTGAAAATCAAGGTTAACCGACGGGACTTCAATAACCATATAGCGCCTGTGCTGGGGAACATGATTGTTGATCAGACCACTAAAGCGCACTGGCTTAACCTTTTTGATGGCATGGGGCGAAGAGTTGTCACTGGTCAGATGCTTGGGCTGATGCAGCGTACGTTCCGTTTTTGCTCCAATCGAGGGGTAATTAATGTGAACCCAATTGAGAGCCTTAGGCGCTCTGACGTAGGTCTCACAGCATCCGTCAAAGATCGCAGATTGAGTGATGAGGAAATCAAAACAGTTTGGAATATCCTTCCTGAATTGAAGTACAGACAACAGCTGATAATGAAGTTTCTCATCATGACTGGCTGCCGGAGTACGGAGATCAGGACAGCAAGATGGGAGTGGTTCGATTTCCATGAGCAAACGTGGACCATTCCGGCAAGCGATTATAAAACCGGGAAATCGGTCAGAAGGGCACTTCCCGAGGCAGTAGTAAGAATGATGTTAGCAGAGAAGGAAACGTCAGTTTCAAAACACGTTGTGACACTGTCACGCTACAGAGGGCCAGAAGATGACAGACCGCCACTACAACCAAACGTCGCTCTGTTTTCTGCTCAGATTATAGCTAAAACAGGCATGAAGCCCTGGTCTCTCCATGACCTCAGGCGAACAGTGGCGACACGCCTTTCTGAATTAGGTGCGCCGCCACATGTTGTGGAAAAACTGCTTGGCCATCATATGGCAGGTGTCATGGCACGTTATAACCTGCATGATTATCTGGATGATCAGCGTCACTGGCTTGCTGTTTGGCAGGATCACCTTGAGAAGCTGGTTGGTCAGCCTCTGGTTTGATCCCCACGTTATCTTCCCAGGCCAACAAGTCTGAAAGTCTCCACCTTTTAGGGCTGCCATTTATTTTAGGCTGCGGGAATGGCTGAGCAAAGTAAGAGGGCATCCGGGATGGGGTGCTCCAGAAATAAAGTGTGCTGCGCGATATTTTGTATCTGGACAGAACGTCATCGGTTATCAAAATTTCATCTGATTTATGAGATGTATTAGTCATAAAAACCCCTTAGTTACATTGTCCTGGCAGATGGTGTAGCCGGCGCGCGCAGCTCATGGCTGTGGCCACATAGCTACTTTTTCTGTTAACAACTTCTACAGTGATCTTTGAGCCTTGAACCACCACCGTATAAGTTCTCTTTGTTTTCTGTCGCCCGTAGGCTCCATAAAGCTCAACGTGTTTTGCCAGTGCCGCATCGCACGCCTGGCGGCCCAGAGGGGAGTGTCTGCTTCGGTTAATCAATCGCATATACATTCCTTTATCGGGAGAGTTTCCCCTCCCAATCTGGTTAACCCACGTATTCCGGTTTCATGTCGTCCAGGGCGATGCGGAACTGGTCATACAGTTCATCACCGAGGTGGCGGCGCGATGAGGTCAGGGTGCTTTCTGCCTTCGCGAATAACGCTTCGGCTTCCGGATCCCCCGGTTTAGGGAGTGAATTTATGGCGGCCTCAACTTTGTTCTTCGCATCAACAAGGTAGTAGCGTTTCACCGCCTTACTCTTCAGTTCGGTATACAAAGCAGTACCCAGCAGAGCTTTCTGTGATTCGATGTCTACACGAATGGCTTTGGCCTGGTCCACTGAGTCAGCTGTATCAATCCGCTCTCGGAGTTCGTGAGCAACAGAGTCAACGTTAGATGCAGGCTCTTGCGTGCTGGTGGAATCGCCAACGGAGTGTGTTATCTCATTCAGCGTGACCTTTTCTGTCTGCGCCGGGTTGATAACCCTTTCTTCGCGTTCGTCAATTTCATCGGCGGTATAGACTCCGAGGATCACATCCGGGCAGTACAGTCGCGCCCAACGTTTAACGGCGAGATAGGCCAGTTGCTGACGGGGGTCGCTCGCCCACAGTGTAGAGTTGCGGACTTGTGCCTGCGAAAGCATCAGCACAAGCTCGCGAGGTTCTGATTCTCCTTTGAGCGTTGCCCAGGCGCGAACGCCCACGCCAGCTTCATCTTGCAAATCCCAGCCCGGCGCGATGTAGTCGTTACCTTTGCCGCTGGTTTTTTTAATGAAGCGGCCAACGATATTTTCCCATGCACCAAACCATTCAAAATGGATCCGGTCTTTGGTTGGAGCCATGGTGTTGATTACCGCATTCACCAGTTGTGCCTCATAGCCAAGCACACCTGAGTTACCCACGATGAAGGTTTTCTGTGCCACTGCAAACGGATCCATACCCCAACGCGCTGCCTGCATCACTACAGCCATGCAGGCATCTGGTTTCCCGCGATAATGCTCAGGCACGAAGTTTCCACTATTGGCCATTACTTCCGAGAGCGTGCGCAGGCGGTTGAACAATTCACCGTTCGTCAGGATAGAAACGTTGTCGATCTTCTGGGTCTGGTTTTCAGTAGTTGCGACTAAATTGGACATTGTTATTCCCCCTTATGCCTGTACGCGCAGCGCTTCGAGACGGCGCATATCAAAATCGTTAAGTTCTTCGGTGTAGTCTTCGGTAATCGGCGCCGGCCATTCGCCAGTGTCGAAACCGTTCGCGATGGCACGCATTGCTTTGCGATATTCCAGCATGCCGAGTTCCAGCAGTTTTTCGGATGCCTCGATGATGGCGATCCAGTGGTAGTTCTCGTCTTTGTTGACGAATATCCAGAAGAACTGGTCAAGGGCTGCGGTTTCGCAGTACATAGCCGCGCTCAGGTGGTAATCGCGCTCGATGATTTCCCGGTGCAGCTTCGCGCGCAGGCCTTCCTGTTTGATGTTCCACATGCTGATGGTTTTAAGGTCCGCACCGATGCGCAGGCCGCCCATGTCTATCTCAAGGTCAGGACGCACACGAACTTCCAGCCCGGTTTCCTCATCAATGCCGAAATAACTCACCTCGACGGCACGGCTCGGGTGCGTCAACAACTTGCCGACGGTAGGGTGATTCAACAGTGCTTTCTGAATGGCCAGTGCCGTAGCCAGCTGCTGGCGGGTAACCAGCACTTTTCCTTCCGGGTTCTCGCGCCATGCATCCAGCAGCTCGTCGGCAAACACGGCATCCGGTTTTACCGATTTCACGACTTGAATCAGATCGGCCTTTGTGCCAGAGACTTTCAGGGGCTGCGCCTTCTGTGCTTCCTGAGCAACCATGTCAGGATTAATAAGCGCCAGCTGTTCCAGTAAGACATCGCGGCCACCGCTGGTTTTCACCTGGGCGGGCAGGGTGGCGTTGTATTCTTTGATGCAGGCCTTCATTGCGGTGGCGGTTTGCTTCTGACCGTCTTCAATGCGCTGGAACTCAGTAGGTAAAGACATATAACCCTGGCCGGTTTCTTCAACTGATGTACCCAAGGGAACCTGGGCGGGCAGGTTCGCGTTGTATTCCTCCAGGAATCTTTTGATGTCATCTGCGCTGAGTAAAACCGGGAGCCCGTTGTTGTATTCGTCGATAAATGCGCGGATCGTCGCCGTCGTGGTGAAGGCACCTTCCGGGATTTCCGGCTCGATACTGAATTCTTTTTCCAGCTGATCAGGCTGCAGCGCCAGTGCATGCACCAGATTGCCCATATCCAGAACAGGAGAGCGCACCTTCTGGATGGTTTTGGATACGTGGCGCGCCTCGAAATACATCAGCGATACCCGGGCATCTTTAACCATCGTGGAGCTGATGCCGTTAGCGGCGTGGTAGACCTCATTTGGCACGCCTTCATATCGACCAGGCTCGAAATACTCCGGCCATGCTGGCGCTGCTTGTTCAGCCTCTTCCTCTTCATCGCTATGAGCACTCTCTGAAACCTGGCTTTTCAGCACTTCGGCGGTAAGATCCGGGCAGCGTTCAGCCAGTATTTTGCTCATGTTCACGGCAATTGTTTGCGCAGGAGGCTCATCAGCGCCTTCGCCTGCTGATACCGCGTTATCATTTTCGTCTTCGACCGGCTGAGCCGTTTCCATCTGCACATCGCTGGTGGTTCCCCCGGAATTAGCTGGATGTAATTTTTCATCTGCAGCGCGCTGGCGCGCCTGGTCCACTATAGAAAGTGCTGGTGCTGGCTTGCTATCCATCAGACCATCAATCGAAAAAACACCATTGCCCATGTTTGAAACTTCAGGCTGTTTGGGTTTGGCCAGGTCTTCGGTTATCCACTTCGGATCCGTGGGGTCACTGATACCTTCGACATATTCGCCGCGTTCGGCGGCCAGAACCTGATTAGCGTCAGGGCGTTTCTTTTGCGCTTCTTTCACCAGTTCGGTGCCAATTACCTGAAAATCAGTTGGGAGAGTTTCCAGGTCCGGCACACCTTCATCTCCATCGATAGCCTTTTTCACAGCGTCCAGAGTGACGGCGGCAGATGAAACATGACCAGCTTTTTCAAGCGTTTCAGTAGAAGGGGCGTCATGCTTATGCTCGGTCAGGTTCGCATTGATATAGGTCTGCAGACTTACCGGGAAATGATGAATGTCGCTGGTGGCGCCACGAATAAGGGCAAAAATGGCGGCGCGGGAATAATCCAGGATGCCTGCAACCTTGCGCAGCGCTGCCGACCATTCCTTGAACGGACTTTCTTTCTTCTGAACGATCTCTTTGGCCCGGCGGTGAATTGATGCCGGGAAATTGTAGATATCGAAATCCATTGGCATTGTGGCCAGGGCTATTTCTACATCGAGCGTATCAAGGGTATGGGTGTAGTCAGGGTTGCGATCGGTTTTATTACCGCCGCCAGCATTAGTTCCTGCATCAGTTTTCAAAACCGAAGAAATACAGTTACCGGCAGCCCATTCCCTGGTGAGAATGCCGCGGTCGATCGCGTTCGTGGCGAACCACAGCTTTGCAAACTGAATACGTTTGCCGAGCTCATGCCGTTTCCCTTCCGGGAAGACTTTTTTATTGGCGCTGGTGAATTTCCAGAGCGCCGGCATATCGTATTTTTTGATTTCAGGGACATTCTCGGCGGCCAGAATCAGATCCTGGACGGCCGCATTATCAGTGTCCATTTCAAGAGCTGACAGCTCCTGCCGGTGAGGCATGCTGATATGATAAACGTGACGTTCTTCGGCCATGTACTGCGCCAGCAGCTGCGCGCGAAAGGGGAGTTCGGACACGTTAAAAAGCGCGCTGGGATCGTCCTGGTATTCATCACTACCAAAAGCTTCCACGGTCTCATCTTGTACCGCGTCGACAGTGGTATTGGCATCAACCGGCTCGCCACTAACGGGCTCAGCGGGTACTCCGGCATCATCGATGTGATGATCCGCTGGCGACTGACCTGGCTTCAGAGCCCAGGTGCGACCATCATCACCGAGCTGGTAGCGTTCGCACCATGAGTAATCGAGAACACCTTCCGCCGGCAGGTCATTGAATACCGGGAAATCGGTGCGAATTGGTTTTTGATAGTCTTTGCCGCGGCCTGTTTCGATCCCAGCGTCTTCCAGATCGACGTCCAGCTGCAGAAGGGCGCGCGCCTCTGATTTATTAGTGCGCCAGATTACGGCATCAGCTTTACCCGATTTTTGAGTCGCTTTTATCAGATAAAAATATTCCATGTGATAGCCTCTATTTTGGATGTAGAATCCCCCGGGCCATTGGTAGCGCCCATTCAGGGTGGTCATTGGTTTTGGTAATTTCCGGTGTAACTTTGGTCGGTGGCACCGGACGTACAGCCCGCTTCGGCGGGTTTACGTTAGCTCTCGTGTGCCATCTGGTCGTAAGAGGCGCAGCGTTCAGAGCAGTACTCTTTTTCTTTCCGTGCGAGCTGGTTCCCCTGGAGGTACAACAGGGTGCTCACCACTGGTTTTCCCTCGATCGCTTTACGGCAGTAACCGCATTTCTTCTGCATTCTTCCCCCTACATTTGCACCGTGAACCCGGCCGGATGCTCGTCCAGTACACCTTTCAGCGGATAACATTCAGCTTTCACGTGTTGCTCTTCTGCAGCTGCCTTGCAGTCATTCTCAGTGTCGTAAACGCCGAGCAGGACATCCTGATTACCGCCCGTCAGCATGCTGACGGTGAGAACCAGGGCAAACATCGTGCTCATAAAGGGTCTCCTTTTTGCGCGAGCATGTAGCACACCCGGCGGATGAAAGCTGACAGCGGACTTAAACGAACAGCCTGCTGACGAGCGGGTTTGCGTGCGAAATCATTCATAGAAATATCTCCCTCAGTACGCTGAAAAGCGCGATCCAGATGAAGAGCCCGATAACTGCCGAAATGACTAGGGCCCTGATGCCGTGCTTGCTCATTTCAACCTCTGCCTTGTCGCCGGCCAGCGGAACGTTACTACCTACTGCGCATTGATATTTCCACCTCATCCCGGAATTCGTATGCTCCGGGCAGCTACTTCGTGGGCGTCCTGCCTTGGTGGGGTGTTGCTGGAGTTAATTAAACACAATGTTTAATGTTGTGTCAACATTATGAGTAATTAAAAGTAAACAAAAAGTTTATAACGAGAGGTGGGTTAGTGCAGGGAGTATGTTTATGGGTCTATTCTTTGGTTTTAAAAACATCTATGAGGGCTAATGGTATGCGGTATGAGGATGAGTTTTTCGCAGAGATGCACCCGCAAATAGCGCAGGTTATCGGGGTAGCGGTTATGCAACTGCTGGTTGAGAAGCGCGAGCCATCAAGAGAGGCGTTGATAGAGATGATTCAGGTGTTGTGGCAGGTTGACCATGTAGATCTGCCTGTGGAGCTGGCACTGGATGTGCTGATGCTGAGGAAAGAGTAGGGCAGTAAAAACCCGGCGCGGTGGCCGGGATTGAGTATTTAAGCGGTTAAAATCAGTACACGTTGGCAAAGTCTTTCAAATTGCTGGAGGAAAAGATTTCTATTCTCACTCATCGTATCAAACACGTTACCCGCCTTCCCATCATCTCTCAAATCTTGATCAGTGATAGCAAAAACCGGTTTTGAGAGCTTTTGGCTTATTGCAATTAAAGAATTGAAATCTGATATTTGCGCAAGGTCATAGGCCTTCAGATGCGACGTATCTGTCAAATCGAGAGATTTTTGTATTTCATGCTCGGTTGCTGAGCAACCAATACGATGGAGAGCGGGAGCCAGTACACTATTTACTGCGCCGTGAATCTCTTTAACCCAATGTTCAAACGATTTAACTGGCATTCCATTTCGTGGCCTGTAACGCTGATGTATCGCGCCAATGAACTTAGGTTTATTTGAAATATTTGCGGCAGTATTGGATCGAGAAGTTTGTTTGAAAAACTCTAACTCAGCATGCCATGCAGTGATTGTTTCAGAAAGAGAATTTATCGCTTGCCAACAGAAGAAGTCAGGAGTCGCTGGAACAATAAAGTAATCACTTGACATAAGTGCTATTTCATTTAACCCACCGACACTTGGGCTTAAATCATAAACTATATAATCGATGCCATTTTTTTTTGCTATTAAATTTATTACTTTTGGTAGGTTTCCTGGTAGGTTGCGAGTCAATGGCACGCCTGATGCAATCTTGAGTGCAACGCTTATTTGCGAGTCAAGCATGGAGACACTAAGATGCCCAGGAAGGAGAAACAAATTATTATTCTGACACTGAAATAGTTTTGCAGTATCGTTATTCACAAGATCTTCAACAGAGGAACCATTCATCAATGTGTCAACGATAGACTCCATTGTTAGGTTGTATCTACTACTATAAAAGTTGTCTAGGCTTTCACTCACTGTTGTGTAACCTAGCACCATGCCAGTTAAGTTGCATTGTGAGTCTAAGTCAACCAGCATTACTTTTTTCCCTGTACTAGCTAGACCCCATCCAATATTAAAGGCTGTGGTTGTTTTGCTTACACCGCCTTTATGATTAAAAAAACAAATTGACTTAGGCATGGGTAATTGATCCTGTGTATTTTCTTCAAACATAATAATCCCTTTATTTTATATGAAAACTATGTTAATAGCACTAAAAATTCAATCAGTAACACTGATTATCTTTTCTTCATGCATTTCTTCTGCGGCACCTAAGTGCCTCATCAGGCTACTGGCTTGCTACCCATGCTTCCTGTACGTCTGCGGCATTACCAAAAAACATCGAACTACCGGTCTGGCTTACTCAAAGTCATCCCGCCCACTCCTTCGCTTGAAGAAAATTTTGTCCAGCCTGAGGACTATCCCAACCAACCCGATAATCAGCAAAGTAATAAGTATGGGGATAACTAAGTCAGACATGCTTCCTCTGCATTGTTTAAATCTTATTTAGGCGGAGCATCAGAGGACTGGCTGTCTAGCCATTCTGCAAGTTTCTTTAAAATCTGCACTCATGTTGGATCTGCCTTATGTACCTGGAGTCGCATAGCCACCCAGAATGAACCACGCCAGAAAAGCGACTGCAATGATGAACACGCTCGCCGGAAATGCTATACCAATTCTCATAAGACCGCCCTTAACTGTCACTCGCCATCACCCTTAATCCGCCGCCCCATGTACTTGGCATACAACTCATCGAGCTCTTTGAGCCGCAGAGATACGATCCGCAGCATGTTCTGTTGCTCTTCTTCGTTGGGGAGTTGGTTATAGAGTTCCAGCAACCGCTTCTCGTCCGGGCGTAAACCATCATTTGCATCGACGTCCTGACCTAAAACCCACTCAAGGCTTACGCCAAGAGCATCAGCGAGCTTTATGGCAGAGCTCTTTCCGATCGCTCCCCGCACAAACCAGTTGTTAACCGATTGCGAACTTACACCACAAATTCTCGCTATATCCGCTTTGGATATGCGCTTCATCTCAATTATTTCATTGAGCCTTTGGACCTGTGGGTTGTCGGACTGGTGCGTATTTTTTCTCATATATCACGATTTTAAACTAAATGTTTACCATCTCAACATTCATAAAGTTGACATTAAAATAAACATAATGTTTAATTCTCTCTGTAACTTTAACGGAGTGGTTTATGAACGCATTAGAAAAAGCCATACAGATCGCTGGTGACGCAACGAAGCTAGCAGAAAAACTGGACGTCTCATCTATGACTATTAGCCATTGGAAGCATCGCCATGGGGGAGCCGTTCCTCAGTCTCGGGTTTTCCAAATCTTCCGGGTAACCGGCGTTACTCCGCATGAACTTCGCCCAGACCTTTACCCAAATCCAAACGACGGTTTGTCTTCACAAAATCTGGCGGGATGACCATGCAAACACTTTCCTTTCAACAAAATACCGGATTCAACCCCGGCGCTCTGATAAAGCGAAATCAGGCGAAAGTGGCAGATCACGACGGCATTCGTTCTGCCGTTCGCGCCTGGGCCGCTGCTGAAGGTCAGGATGTTGTTTCGGCATACATCATCGATGAGTGGCGCCAGCAGGGCGGGGAAGAAATTGAATTTCCCGCGGACATCAGCCGCGCCCGCCAGAAGCTTTTCCGTTACCTGGATAACGAGGTCGATTCTGAAAAGTATCGCGCGAATGTGCGTCTTCTGACGCCAGCCATCATGGCCGTCCTCCCGTTGGAATTTCGCCACCGCCTGTTGCCTGAAGACAATTTCATGTCCCGACTGGCACGGCTGGAGAAAGAGACCAGCGAAGCGAAGGTTGCCGTTGCCATGGGAGCTCCACGTCATCAAAAGCTGAAAGAACTGAGCGAGGGAATTGTCGAGATGTTCCGGGTTGACCCAGAACTAACGGCGCCACTGATGGCCATCGTCACTTCAATGCTGGGGGTTTTGTAATGTCGGGTATCAAAAAGGCGAAAGCCGCGGTGCTGTAACACCAACGGCTTTCAGGTGCAAAAACGAAGAGGTAATTGCGAGGTAAGTATGTCAGGAACAAAGACTGAGGTAAACGCCCAAGCGACCCATAAATGCTACTTTTGCGGAGCGAGCAATATTGAGGTTGCAGGCGTTCTCATTGCCGGCCCCGGCGTATCCATCTGTCAAAAATGTGTCTTTCAGTGGGTTGATATTGTCTTTCAACACGCAGAAAAGACCGATAAACCAACGTCATAAGTTCAGGGGTATCTATGCGTGACTATGCAACAGTCGCACCGCAATTCTGGCTGGGGAAAACAGGTCGGGAACTGCGGAAAAAAGGCGCTGAAGCGCAGGTGGTCTCGTTTTATCTCATGACCTCGCCACACGCAAACATGCTCGGTTTGTATTACCTGCCAATTCTCTATATCGCCCATGAAACAGGGCTGGGCTTAGAAGGGGCTTCGAAGGGGCTTAAAAGCACCATCGAAGCGGGGTTTTGTAGCTATGACGAGGACACAGAGATGGTCTGGGTGCATGAAATGGCCGCCTACCAGGTAGGCAAGGCATTAAAGCCAGGTGATAACCGTTGTGCGGGGGTCAGGAGTGAGTATGCATCACTTACAGAAAACCCTTTTCTTTCATTATTTTACGAGCGTTATAAGGATGATTTTCATCTGAATGTCAAACGCGAATCGTGCCCAACGCCAGAAGGGGCTTCGAAGGGGCTTCGAAGCCAAGATCAGGAACAGGATCAGGAACAAGAACAAGATAAAGATCTTTCGGGGCATGGCTCCGCCACCCCCCCAGATGGTGGATCCTCCGATGAAGCTCCATCTGAAAAGCCGAAAAGCAGTTACCCGGAGGAATTTGAACTGGCCTGGAGGGAATACCCAAAGCGCGCAGGAGGCAATAGCAAGGTCGATGCGTTCAAAGCCTGGACTGCCCGAATTAAATCAGGCGCAACAGCGCAGGAGCTTACCGATGGTGTGCGACGATATGCGGATTACGTCACTGCTGCCGGAAAACTCAACACTGAGTACGTGAAACAAGCGTCCACGTTTTTCGGTCCCTCAAAGCACTACGAGGAGTTGTGGAGCTTCGAAGTACCAACCGGTAAACGGGATCCGAACTCAATATCCCAGCCAGATAAATTAATTCCGAGTGGGTTCAGGGGGTAGTGATGAAAAATATGATTGGTACTGGTAGTGCGCTGGAGCGGCTGAAAAAACTCATCCCTCCGGGTGTAGAGCCTAAGTTTGGCAGTATAGAGGAGTGGAGAACCTGGCAGGCCGAGGAAGGGCGCAAACGCTGCGAAGAACTGGAAAAACAAAACCAGCGTACCCGTGCTGAAAAAATATTCGGACGAGCGGGAATTCAAGATCTGCATCGGAGCTGCACGTTCGCAAATTACCAGGTGGCAGGAGATGGTCAGCGCCGGGCGCTCACGATGGCGAAAAGTTACGCACAGAACTTCGGTTCAGGGTTCGCCAGTTTCGTATTCAGCGGAGCGCCGGGAACCGGGAAAAACCATCTGGCGGCCGCAATCGGAAATCACCTGCTGGCTGGTGGTCGCTCTGTGCTGGTGGTGACTATTCCTGACCTGATGCTACGTGTTCGCGAGTGCTACGACGACGGGCAGTCAGAGGCTTCGCTTCTGGACGACCTTTGCCGGGTAGATCTGCTCATCCTGGACGAAGTAGGCATTCAGCGCGGCAGCAGCGGCGAAAAGGTCATTCTGAACCAGGTTATCGATCGCCGCCTGTCGTCGATGCGCCCGGTCGGCATCCTGACGAACCTGAACTACGAATCTCTGACGGACACCCTCGGCGCACGCATTCTCGACCGTCTCCAGATGGACGGCGGCATGTGGGTGAACTTCGACTGGGATAGTTATCGCAAAAACGTCCGCCATCTGCGCGTCGTTAAGTGAGGAAAACATGGCTAGAGCATTTTCTGCTGTTGAGCGCCGGGAGTATGTCCGCGCAGTGATTCGGATCACCAGGCATCAGGGGCGCCTTACGACCACCGAGGCAATGAAAAAACTGGGGCTGAGCCGCGCTACTGTCCAGCGGTATTTTTCCGAAGCAGAAGCGACTGGCGAGGTTGTCCGGCATGGTCGTTTGGGGCTGTTCCGCGATCAGCGGGCCGTCATCGACTTTGACATGAAGCGTTTTGGCCTGGTGCCGAAAGTTGCTGTTGGGATGAATTACAGCCTGCTTGGTTGCCCCGTATTCCAGCGTTTCCTCGATATTCAGGAAGTCATTTTTACCTGTACACCTGCATCGTCATCCCGGGAGGCCGTATGACAATCGTAAAAACCCATACCGGCACCGTGATCACCAAAGACGGTCCGCAGGTAAAAAAACTGCACCAGACAGAGCGGATGTGGGTCGTCGGCAAAAACGAGTTTTACCACAAAGAAACCGGGCGCCGTCACTTTGCAGAAAATACGCGCCGCCGGTTGTTGTTGGAAACGATTGAGGCGATAGGTGGTTCACATGACTGAACACGTCGAAAAATACTCAAACAAGGCTATAGAAATCATTGCCGACTATATCCAGCGCACTAACAAGAAAACCGAGCAGTTGCAGGAAGCGAAGGTGCGCTTGGATAAAAAAATCGCTCTGTTCGCAGACGATGAGAACTGCAACACAAACAGGCTGATGTCCGTATTTTTACCAGCAATGACCAGCCATACCCGAGATGGCTTTTTCGAAGAGATAGCAGCGGCGTTAGAAGGGGCAGACAAATGAGCAACTCACTGCAAATTCTATGTATCAAAGATACAGAGGGGTACTGGACTGAGGGTGAAATGTATCCGGCCCGTGTAGTTGCTGGTGGATTTGTCCAGGTAGGCGACGATGACGATCCCAGTGGCGAAGGCTGGAGCGCTGCACCAATGGAATATCGGGAAGATGGCTCGATCGTTTATCAGGTCGGCGGTATTGAGGGGGATGTGTTATTCGAGGAGGCCAGCCATGACTGATATCACCGAACTGGCGCAACTGCGTGGCCGTACTGTCGACTATCCGTATTACCTGGTTGAGTGCGACTGTGGAAAAATTTATCCCAGCAGTGAATTGAGTGGTGGCGAACCTATTGGCGACTCTGGTGATTATTCAGATTGCTATTGTCCGCACTGTGGTGAAGGCGAAGAGCATTTTGCGGAATGCGCAGACCCAGAAACTGCGTGGAAAGCGCAGCAAGACAAGATTGATGCGCTGGTAGAGGCGCTGGAGAAGGCGCAGCAGCGCAACGCAGAACTTGAAGCGCAAAACGAATATATCCGTAAGCGCTATCAGCAGCTCGATCTGCTGATCGGGAAAAATATCCTGGTTATGCAGGCTGCAATCATCGAATGGCAGGCCACTGGCGATGCTAAAAACGGGCTGGCGTGGATTTATAACACGCTCTTCGGACCAGGCGAATTGCCTGATGAAGCGGAGAAAGACGCACAGGCATATTTCGACCGCAAATATGCTCCGCTCGATGAAGAGCTTATGGCGCTTCACAAGTGGTTTTGGGAACAAAGCGAGGCTGAACGTGCCGCCGCTGGCATCAAGGTGGAGGTGAAATAGTGGACTCTTCCCTGGAATACGCCTGCAAACGCCTGCAGGAACTGGAAAGCCTACTGCTGGTGGATGTGCCTGAAACAGTATGGCCAGCGGAAGTAAGCATGGTCTTCGCTCAGATTGAAAAAGCCGGGACACTTCCGGCGCACCACCAGCGCCGACTGCAGCACCATATCAACCGTATGTGGCTGGAAAAAATGCCGGTACCGTCAATTATCGCCGCGGCTGGTTCGCTGGCATGTGCCATGGAGAAATATGCGTGAAAGATAGCGAAATCATCGTTGATAACTTTGCTGGCGGTGGCGGCGCCTCGACGGGCATCGAGCTAGCGATTGGGCGTAGCGTGGACATCGCGATAAACCACGACCCAAACGCTGTAGCTATGCATACCACCAATCACCCGGGAACTCTGCACTATTGCGAGTCTGTTTATTCAGTGCGTCCAAAAGTAGCGACTGCCGGCCGCAGTGTTGGTTTGGCCTGGTTCTCGCCGGACTGCCGCCACTTTTCCAAAGCGAAAGGGGCTAAACCAGTTGAAAAAGCGATTCGTGGGCTGGCGTGGATCGTTATCCGCTGGGCGCTGGATGTTGGTCCGCGTGTAATGATGCTAGAGAACGTCGAAGAGTTTAAAACGTGGGGTCCACTGCTGGCGGTGGAAATGCGTCCGGATCCGGACCGCATTGGCGAAACGTTCCTGGCATTCGTCGGTATGCTGACATCCGGAGTTCCTGCGGATCACCCTGCGTTGTTGGAATGTTGCGAGTTTCTGGAGTTGTCGCCGGATAGTGAACAGGCGAAACGCTTAGTTGCCGGCCTGGGCTATGTTGTCGATTTCCGTGAGCTGCGCGCCTGCGACTATGGCGCGCCGACCATCCGTAAGCGGTTCTTCATGGTGATGCGCCGGGACAGGCAACCAATAGTCTGGCCGGAAGCAACCCACGGGGATCCGAAATCACCGGCGGTGCTGGCCGGAAAACTGGCGCCATGGCGCACAGCTGCAGAATGCATTGATTGGTCAATCCCAGCTCCGTCGATTTTTGGCCGCAAAAAACCGCTGGCGGAAAACACGCTCCGTCGCATTGCCCGGGGAATCCAGCGCTTTGTTATCGAAAGCGCTTCGCCGTTCATCGTGAAGTGCAATCACACAACGACACGCGGGAAATATGACTGTTTCCGGGGGCAGGCACTGGACGATCCGTTGCAGACGATTACGAAAACCCACGGCTACGCAATCGCGGTACCTCATCTGACAAAGTTCCGCACCGGCGCAACCGGACAGCCAGTCACCGAACCGGTACCAACGGTGACGGCTGGCACGTCCAGGCGCCCGGGCGGGAATGGTCATGCGCTGGGGTTTGTTGAGGCGGGCCTTGTCCCTTTCCTCGCTGGCAACGGTGGCAGCGAATACCAGGCGAAACCGCGCCCGCTTGTTAAACCTGCCCACACCATCCTGAAAGAGTCACGAGCCTGCGTCGTCACTCCAGTTATCGCCCGGCAATTCGGTGCCAGCGTCGGCCACCGCGCAGACGAGCCAAGCGCTACGATTACCGCTGGAGGGGGAGGTAAATCTCAGTTGGTGTCAGCATTTCTGGCGAAACACTACGGCGGGAACTACCAGGGCGCCGGTATTGACCTGGGCGAACCCGCTCATTCAGTTACCACTGTCGATCATCATGCGCTGGTTACTGCTCAGATTGTTGGTGTTGGCGGTCGTGCTGGGCAGAGCAGGCCGCGAGACGTTAGCGAGCCACTACAGACCATGACGACAAAGGCTGATGCTGCAATGGTCACGTCCCACCTGATAAAACTCCGCGGCACCTGCCGTGATGGCCAGACAACTGACGAGCCGATGCCTACTATCACTGCCGGCGGGCAGCACGTAGGGGAGGTTAAAACGACTCTGGCGGTCGAGGACTATGACGAAGAGCGCGCGCAGCAGGTGCTGGCGTTCCTGCAGAAATACTGCGGGGAGGATAGCACCGGGCTGGTGGATATCGGCGGGGTGACTTACCGCATTGTCGACATCGGCATGCGCATGCTGCAGCCACATGAGCTCTACCGGGCGCAGGGGTTCCCGGAGTGGTACATCATCGATCAGGATTACCGCGGTGTGAAGTATGCGAAGGATAAGCAGGTTGCGCGTTGTGGTAATGCGGTTCCTCCGCCTTTTGCTGAGGCGCTGGTGAGGGCTAATTTACCGGAGATGTGCCTGAAAAAAGACATTGCAGCATGATAAAACCCGCTTCGGCGGGTTTTTTAATATGGAAAAACATCAATCTAAACATAAGCATGGTGTTGGCAAAAAGTGCTGCAGAGGGGTTGAACATTTCATGCAACCGGTATACTGTTTATTTGTACAGTATTCATGTGAGGTGCTAACCATGAAAGTTGAAGTCACAATTGATAAACATAAAAAACTCCCTGATGGCGCCATACCTGCGCTTGAGCAAGAATTGCTGCGCCGCTTGTCCCAGTCTTATGATGACTGCAAATTAACCATTCGACGCACAAGCAACGATGGCCTTAGCGTTTTGGGCGGCGCTGATGGCGATAAAAAACGCGTTGAGCAAATTCTGCAAGAGACGTGGGAAAGCGCGGACGACTGGTTTTACTGATTCACCTTTTGGTGGCTGGCATTTCCCAAAGCATCGCAATAAGCGTGTCCCTTTGATGCTGTCACCGGACTTTTTTTTGCGTCTGTATGTCGCTCAGGGGGTAGTGTGAGTGATGGTATTGAGGTTCCTACTAATCATTCCTGGTACGATGTTGTCAGGAGATCAGATGGCGCCATTATTTGTAGCTTCCCGGCCGAAGGAAGGCATCTGATTTACAGGGTTAATGGCATAATTTCAATGCGACCTTTATTGCCTGAAGAAGAAATTTTTACTCTAAACGGATTTATGAAATTTGCGGAACGACTTGGCTACCGAGTTCTCCCACCTTCTGATAATATGAAATCAACGGCCTGAACAACCGTTACCTACTGCGCCACGGAGAGAAGCCATGGCGCAATTGCACTTAATAAAACAATCTCAAGGTATCCTGATCCCCGCGACGCCGGAGACCAGTGATTTTCTGCAATCAAAATGCAAGCTCGGATCCGTTCTGGAAGCCGATTATAAGCTTGTCCGCAATCCGGCGTTTCACCGCCGTTACTTTGCTTTACTCAATCTCGGCTTTGAATATTGGGAACCTACCGGCGGGGCGATTTCGTCTAACGAGCGCAGGCTTATCACAGGTTACGCCAAATACCTTGCTGCATATGGCGGGAGTGAATCGGCGTTGCTTGATGCCGCCGGGCAATATCTCGACCGGATAGCTGAGAAGCGATCCGGCTATATCAGTATTTGCAAATCCTTCGATGCTTACCGGGCGTGGGTCATCGTTGAAGCCGGCCACTATGACGCCATACAGCTGCCGGACGGCACGCTGAAAAAACACCCTCGCAGCATTTCTTTCGCAAGCATGGACGAATGCGAGTTCCAGGAACTGTACAAAGCATCGCTGGATGTTCTCTGGCGGTGGATCCTCTCTCGTTCATTCAACAGCCTGCAGGAAGCTGAGAACGCCGCCAACCAGCTTTTAAGCTTCGCTGGGTGATGCCGATGAAACACTCATGGTTTCAGCATCCCGAATGCACTGCGGAGCAGGCAGAACAGTTGGTGTCCAGATATCAGGCGCGTGGCATCGTCACCGAGAAAAGCCTTAACCCGGATTATCTGAGCTGGACGGTCAGCGCCAGGCTGCCGGTTTGTGCTCGACCGGAGTATACGTCGCGATCACTTCGTCAACGGATTTGGGGGTAAGCATGGCTAATCTTCGCAAAGCGGCGCGCGGCCGCGAATGTCAGGTTCGTATCCCGGGCGTCTGCAACGGTAACCCTGAAACCACGGTATTGGCCCATATCCGCATTGCTGGATTGTGCGGGACCGGGATTAAGCCGCCTGATCTGATCGCCGCTATCGCCTGTTCATCCTGTCACGATGAAATAGACCGCCGCACGCGCCTGGTAGATGCGGAGTATGCGAAGGAGTGCGCGCTGGAGGGAATGGCCAGAACGCAGGTTATCTGGATGAAAGAGGGGCTGATAAAAGCATGAACCAATATCGAATTTCATTACCCTGGCCACCAAGCAACAACCGCTACTACCGGCATAACCGGGGGCGCACTCACATTAGCGCGGAAGGGCAGGCATACCGCGACAGCGTCGCCAGAATCATCAAAGACTCGATGCTTGATATCGGCCTGTCCACGCCACTGAAAATCCGTATTGAGTGCCACATGCCTGATCGCCGGCGCCGTGACCTGGACAACCTGCAAAAGGCTGCATTCGATGCTCTGACGAAGTCAGGTTTCTGGCTAGATGACCAGCAGGTTGATTATTACAGCGTGAAGAGAATGCCTGTCGTCAAAGGTGGGCGGCTTGAGCTAACCATTACAGAAATGGAGTCCGCATGAGCCGTGACATTATCGAACACATCCGCGACCGCTGGCAAAAGCTCCGCCTGTGCCGGCATCGCGGCACCGTACTGGTTGACTACCGCATACTGAGAAATTTCGTTCGCATCTATCAGACCCTGGGAGAGACAGCATGATTAATACCCAATACCTCCAGTATGTTCGCCAGCAGCTGATAGTGGCCACCGCCGATCTGAGCGGCGCGACGAAAGGGCAACTGGTAGCCTTTGCAGAAAACGCACAATTCACCGCTACGGCGCGCAGCCGGAGGAGGAAGAAGGTATATAGCGAGGTGAAGCAAAAAATGGTTAACCCGGATGGGCCGCCGATGAGCGGCAGCCAGTCCCGCGCTAAGGGTTCATCAATCGCTCTCGTTCTGCCCGTTGAATATTCGACGGCAAGTTGGCGACGGGCTCTGCTGTCGCTGGAAGACCACCAGAAAGCGTGGCTGCTGTGGAACTACAGCGATAATATCCGCTGGGAACACCAGGAGACGATCACCCGGTGGGCATGGGGGCAATTCAACGAAAAGCTGGCCGGCGTGCGCATTGCAAAGAAAACAGTCGATCGCCTGCGCCAACTTATCTGGCTGGCCGCGCAGGATGTCAAAGCCGAGCTGGCAGGGCGGGAGGCGTATGAATATCAGGCGCTGGCGGAGCTGGTTGGTGTAGCAAAGTCCACATGGACAGAAACCTACCTCCCTCATTGGCTGGCGCTGCGCAGCAGTTTTGTGAAGCTTGATAGCGACGCTCTCATATCGGTAACGCGATCACGTTCACAACAAAAGGCGACAAATTTAGATGTAAGTCTTGCAAAACCGAACTGAAAGGCATATATTTCATGTAAATCTGATATCGTCGCCATGGCTTCGATTGTCGACACAAAGAATTCAAGCCCGAGGTTAACGCCTTGGGCTTTTTGCTTTCCGGCGACACGACAGGGGTATTCGCGAGATGCATTGCATCAGTACCCCTGTCACATCGTCGTAGAGCATTGAAACGAGTTTCATCAGATGTTAAATTTTTGGTGTGGTGAATCCCCCTATGCGGAGGGGCATTGCCAGTCTGATATGTTTTTTTGCGCATTGCGAGTCGTCTGTGGACTGGCGGCGACTTACCGGGAGGCACCCGGCACCACACCTAATAAAAAATGATGATAGCTGTAAGGCCCACTTCGGTGGGCTTTTTCTTTGGGCAAAAAAAAGCCCGCATGGTTTCATGCAGGCAAGGCAGTTACATTTAGATTTTGTCCCGGTATATGTTTTTTGTCCGGAAGTCGAAAGATACTGTCTCGAATACATTTTGTAAATAACGGATTCAAATCACAAGGCCATGCATTTGCATGGCTTTTTTATTATCAGGTCCCGCGGAAATCATCACCGACATGCTTCGTTGTTAAATCCAGCCTGACGGGCCTGACCTTCTCACACACAGCTTCCCGATCTTTCATCGGAGGCGGTAACTATGGCTAAGCGTATGCAAGACAAAGAGAGCATTGCCGGGATGTCCTGGCTGGTTCTGCTGATCATTGCTTGCTGGGGTGGACTTGTCCGCTACCTGATAGATGTGAAGCAGAGCAAGGCAACATGGAGCTTGATCAATGCTCTTGCCCAAATGGTGGTTTCAGGGTTTACCGGCGTTATTGCTGGCCTGGTGAGCATTGAAAGCGGACTGAGCATTTACATGATTCTGGCAACCGCGGGGATAAGCGGCGCGATGGGCTCCGTAGCGCTCACGTATTTCTGGGAACGAATCACCGGAGTGAAAGCACAATGACAGCAGACCAGATTATCGAGGGGATCCTCGGCAAGGAGGATGGTTATGTCGATCATCCGTCGGATAAAGGCGGGCCGACCCGCTGGGGCATCACGCAGACCACCGCCCGTGCACATGGCTACACCGGTGATATGCGGAACCTGCCCAGGGAAACAGCAAAGCAAATCCTGCTGAGCGATTACTGGACCGGCCCCCGGTTTGACCAGGTGGCAGCTCTATCTACGTTACTGGCAGATGAGCTTTGCGACACTGGCGTGAACATGGGGCCATCTGTAGCCAGTAAGTTTTTCCAGCGCTGGCTGACCGCAATGAATATGCGCGGAAAGCTGTATCCCGATCTGATTCCGGATGGCGCCATTGGTCCCCGAACCATCACCGCGCTTAAGGGATACCTTTCCGCCCGCGGGAAAGAGGGTGAACAGGTTCTGGTGCGTGCGCTGAACTGCAGCCAGGGTGCCAGATACCTCGAACTGGCGGAGGGCCGCGAAGCCAACGAGGATTTTCTCTACGGCTGGGTTAAGGAGCGTGTCCTGTGAAGATGATCATTTTCGCTTTGCTTGTGCTGGTGGCTGTGCTCGTTCTGTTACTTCTGCGCAAATATACCCGGCTGGAGTTCGTAGGGCATGCCAGCTTGCTGCTGAAAACGTGGTCTGTAAAGCTGGGAGCTATCGGCGCGCTGGTTGGTGTATGGGCGCAGTCGTTCCCGGATGCTGCGCTGCACGCCTGGGCGGTGCTGCCGCCGGATATCAAAAACATCCTGCCGCCAAACATCGTTGCGTTGATTAGCCCTGCGCTGGTGGTGCTGGCCGTACTATCGCAATACGTACGCCAGCCAGCATTGAAAGAAAAGGCCGACGAACTGAAGGAGCAGCAATGAGCTTTGAAATTATCGCGGGACTGGTGGTCGTCATCCTGGGTGCTATTGCTGGCGCGTTCGGCATTGGCCATGCTCGCGGGGCCAGTAAGGCGAAAGCCAAAGCTGATCAGCAACGTACCGAAGAGAACGCCGCTGCTACTGTCGCCGCGGCAGAACGCCGTGCTGAAGTCACGAAAGGGGCCAGCGATGTACAGGAAGACGTTAAGCGTATGGGCGATGACGATGTTGATCGGGAGTTGCGCGAAAAGTTTACCCGCCCCGGTAGTCGTTGACACGGCCTGCAGCTGGGTGCGGATCATCTACCTGACTGACCACGATATCGATGTGTTGGATAAGCAGACCAAGCGTGACATCCTGGCGCACAACAAAGCAGTGCAGGCCAATTGCTCGCAGCTCACAGAGAAGGCTACGAAATGAGTGAAGCAAAACCGCAGGATGGCAGCACCGTAAAGGGCTATCGCACCCTGACGCCAGCTGACATCGAGATGATGAATGAGATCAAGGCTGTAAGCCGTGAGTTCCTCAAAAAGCTGGATTTTCTTGAATTTGTACATGAAAGCGAACCGGATCCAGACCCTCAAACTCTGCGCTGGCTGGCAATCGCCCGCACCGATATGCAAACGGCATGCATGGCAGCATGCCGGGCGGTGGCTCGGCCTGACGCTGACATCTGAGTGAGTATCACAAGGCGCGTTTTCGAGTGCGCCTGATGATGAATCATAAATTTTGTTTCGTTGATAAATATCTTGCGTATAAAGTGATAGTTCCAACTTTAGAGGATGAGTTATGAGCTATCGAGCTACTGGCACAATCTACAAAACGTACGTACTTAAGAGTGAAAGCGGAAAGCAGTTTAAATATGAGATTCTTCAGTGGAATGACGGATCATCAATTACGGCCACAATCTCATGTCTGGATGCTTTACCGGGGCAGGTTTCATCTTGGGTGGTTGTTGACCCTGAATTGTATCTTAATATTCAAAATCACCATCCAGAATATGCGCTGGACGAGATACGAGAGCATTTTTCAGAAAATTACGCTCAAGAGTGATTAGCCGCCTGCGGTCGGTTTTTTATTGCCATCACAAAGGCCACCTGAGGGTGGCTTTTTTAATGGTTTCAACTACATACCAGATGCATGCATGGGCATGTCTCCACTCTTGCCAGCCCAGTAACCGATTTCGCTTCTCTCTCAGCCAATTCAAAGGTAGCTGCGCAAAGCTTCTGGTATCTACCGGTTGTGAAGCCTTTCTTTTTCGTCAGTCCAAGTAGCGGGTTGATTTTTTTACAATTAGCCCGATGAATCCTGGTAAAGCGTTCATCACTCTTGCTTGCCTTACCGCTGGCGGTTTTTAAGGTGTTGACGACATATCCATCAGGATTATCGCTAAGCCAATGACGATACGCAGATTCACTATCCGGTTGAAGTTCACTTCTGAATACCTTTACGCCCATACGATATCTCCGTGTTGTTTTTAATGAATTATAACAGGATTAACCCATGGCAAAACCGGACTGGGGCGAGCTTCAGCAACGGTTCCTGTCCGATCATGCCGCAACCGGCGTATCACCGAAGGATTGGTGTGAAGCGCAGGGACTGAATTACGCTACTGCCCGCCGATACATCAAGAAACCCACTGCGCAAACTGCGCAAAAACCTGCGCAGAAGAAATTGCGCACTGCGCAAAAGGAAAAGTGCGCAGAAGAGCTGGTGGAAGATGATGGACTCACCGATCAACAGCGTTTATTTGTCGCGGAATACCTGAAGGACAACAACGCCACGCAGGCCGCTATCCGTGCCGGGTACAGCAAGAAGACAGCGAATGAACAGGGAGCAAGGCTGTTAGCAAAAGTTAGTATTGCGCAGGCCATTGCGCAGCAGCAGAAAGCATCCATTGTGCGCACGCTTGGCAGCGCTGATGAAGTGCTTGAGCAGATGTGGCGCCTGGCCACCTTCGATGCTAACCAGCTTTCTCAGTATCGCCGCGGGAGCTGCCGCTACTGCTGGGGCTTCGGTCATCAGTATCAATGGCGCGATGCTGTTGAGTACGAAGAGAAGCGACTCGAAGCGCTTGAGCGAAAACGTCGCGAGCCCGTCGATGTTGGTGGCTACGGTTACGACCACACCAGCGCACCTAACCCGGAATGCCCTCGCTGTAATGGAGATGGCGTCGGCCAGCCTTTCTTCGCTGATACGCGCAAACTGGCGCCTGATGCTGCGCTTGCCTATTCCGGTGTGAAGCTTGGTAAGAATGGCATTGAGATAACCGCCATCAGCCGTGAGCGCATGTTCGAGGCGGTGATGAAGCGTCTCGGCCTGGCTGATAGTGAATTCGCCCAGCGCCTGCAGCAGATAGAAATTGAGCGCCGGCAGCTGGAGATCGACAAACTTCGCAAAGAACTGGCCACTGACCCGGAGGATGACGAACCAACGCCAGTTGCGATCAATATCAACGTAGTCGATGCGCGAGTGAGGGAAGAGGATGGCGATAGCTCCGACGCTTAACGTTCCCCAGGCTCGTTTTCTGGCTATGCAGCAAAAGTTCAAAGCCTATGTAGCTGGCTTTGGTTCCGGTAAGACGTGGGTTGGCTGTGGTGGAATATGCAAAGGGTTCTGGGAGTTCCCCAAAATAAACCAGGGCTACTTTGCCCCGACCTATCCTCAGATCCGCGATATTTTCTACCCCACGGTGGAAGAAGTTGCTCACGACTGGGGACTGAAAGTCAAAATCGTTGAGAGCAACAAAGAGGTCCATTTCTACAGTGGGCGCCAGTACCGCGGCACGACAATTTGTCGGTCGATGGAAAAGCCCGACACGATAGTAGGCTTTAAAATCGGCAATGCGCTGGTGGATGAACTCGACGTTCTGAAAGCGGATAAGGCGCGTCAGGCGTGGCGAAAAATAATCGCGCGTATGCGTTATAAGGTTGATGGTCTGCGTAATGGCATTGACGTGACTACCACACCTGAAGGATTTAAGTTCGTCTATAACCAGTTTGTTAAGGCTGTGAGGGAAAAGCCTGAACTGAGGTCGATGTATGGTCTGGTACAGGCTTCGACATTCGACAACGAAAAGAACCTGCCGGATGACTATATTCCTTCACTCCTGGCGAGTTACCCGCCGGAATTGATCAAGGCATATCTGAACGGCCAGTTTACTAACCTGACCAGCGGCACCATTTATCATCAGTTCGACAGGGTGCTGAATAATTCCAGTGAGGAAGAGCAGCCAGGTGAAGCGCTGTATATCGGGATGGATTTCAACGTCGGGAAGATGGCCGGGATCGTCCATGTATTGCGGCTCGGCTTACCACACGCGGTAACAGAGATTATCAACGCTTACGATACGCCCGATATGATACGCATCATCAAGGAACGTTTCTGGCTGTATGCCGACGGTGACTACCGCAAGGTCCGCGAGATTTATATTTACCCGGATGCCTCTGGTGATTCCAGGAAGTCAAACAACGCCAGCAAAACAGATATTGAGCAGCTCCGACAGGCCGGATTTAACGTCATCGTTGATGATGCTAACCCGCCGGTAAAGGACCGCATCAACTCCATGAACGCCATGTTCTGCAATGGTAATGGCGATCGCCGGTACAAGGTGAATGTGGCCCGTTGCCCGGTCTATGCCGACTGCCTGGAACAACAGGTGTGGGATAAAAACGGCGAACCGGATAAAAAGAGCGATAACGACCACCCCAACGATGGCGCCGGTTACTTCATTGTGAAGCAATTCCCAATCGTTCGACCTGCATTCTCTATTTCACTGGACACGACATTCTGATGGCCAATAACGATATTACTTATGTTCGCCCTGAGGTCAGGGCGGCGATGCCCGTGTGGAAAAAAATTCGTGACGTGTGCAAAGGGGCTGATGCTGTAAAGGCCGCCGGGAATGAATACCTCCCTTTTCTGGATCCGTCCGATAAGTCTGCACGCAATAAAAAGCGCAATGCTGATTACATTCAGCGCGCCGTTTTCTACGCGATAACGGGCAATACAAAGGTGGGTTTACTGGGGCTGGCATTCCGAAAAGACCCGACCATGACCGCGCCGGATAAACTGAATTATCTTCGTGATAACGCCGATGGTGCTGGTGCCAGCATTTATCAGCAGTCCCAGCAGGTTACAGAAAATATTCTGGAAGCCGCACGCGAGGGGCTGTATACGGATTATGCGGCTGGGACTGATGAGGCGATTATCCTTCGCTATCAGGCGGAGAACATCATTAACTGGCGCACCAAACGTATCAATGGACGCGATCAACTGGTGCTGGTGGTTTTACGCGAATGCATGGAAAAGGAAGATGGTTTTGCGTACAAGGATGAAATCCAGTATCGGGAACTTGCCCTGGAGGACGGCAAGTTTATCTGCAGGGTGTGGCGAAAGTCGGCCGATGCAGGGTCTTTTTCCGTCGATTCTGAGTATCACCCGAAGCCTAAAGGTGAGGATTTTTGGGATGAGATCCCCTTTACCTTCGTTGGTGCACAAAATAACGATCCCAGCATCGACGAGTCGCCATTAGCCGCCCTCGTTGAAATTAACCTTGGTCATTATCGAAATTCGGCGGATTACGAAGACAGCGTATTTTTCTGCGGTCAGGTTCAGCCGGTGATTTCCGGTCTTGATACCGCCTGGCGTGACTGGCTGCAGGATAAGGGAATTCGTGTCGGTTCTCGTTCTCCATTCCTTCTGCCGAAGGAGGGGAGTTTTACCTATGCTCAGGCGCAACCAAACACCCTGGCTAAAGAGGCGATGGACAGTAAGCGTGATTATTCTGTTCAGCTTGGCGCCCGGCTTATCGAGCAGAACGGTGCGGTTAAAACCGCCACGCAATCCAGCGGCGAGCAAACCGCATCCACATCGGTGCTCGGCATTTGTGTGTCCAATGTCTCGGAGGCCTATACGCTGGCGCTCGGCTGGTGCGCCAGATATCTCGGCATAAAAGGCGAGGACTACCGTTACAGCATCAATCAGGAGTTTATCGCCAAAGTCGCTGAATCCGGCATGGTAACGGCAATCGTCAATGCCTGGCAGTCCGGTGCGATCCGCGACACGGATATGGTCAGAGCGTTGCAGAGGCTTGACCTGATAGATCCCGCTGATGACCCTGAAACTGTCATTGACGCCATTCGTAACGGCGCGCCTAACCTGATTGGTGGCAATAATGGCAACGGCGAATGACAAACTGCATGATGAATCCGTAGCCCACGCTATATGGGTTAGTCGCTACAGCACCGGCGTTGCCAACAGGATGATAAAAGTCCTGAATGACAGCGACGCCGAACTTACCGCAAGGTTGCTGGTGGCTATTGATACGCTGGACGCTGAGAGCTTTACCGTTTCTAGGCTGGAAGCGTTACTGGTAAGCGTCAGGGCAATAAACAAGGATGCGATTCAGTCGATGTATGCAGCTCTTACTGCCGAGTTGCAGGAACTGGCGAAGCACGAAGCCACTTTTCAGATGAGCCTCTTCCAGTTTGCCATTCCCGACGATGTTCTGGCTCTTCATCCACTGGTTGGCATCTCCCCGGATGCAGTTTATGCCGCGGCGATGGGGCGTCCATTCCAGGGACGTTTGCTGAGTGAATGGGCCAGCAACCTCGAAGCTGATCGGATGGCGCGGATATCCAATACTGTGCGGCAGGGATTCCTGCTGGGCGATACGCATGAGCAGATCGCAAAAAAGGTTCGTGGACATGCTAACCGCGGCTACCAGGATGGTGCGCTTCAGATGAGCCGGGCCAATGCGGCCAGCATAGCGAAAACGGCAGTAGGGCATCTTGCATCAACAGCAAGACAAAGCTTTGCGTCGGCGAACGACGACATTCTGAAGGGTAAGCAGTGGTTATCTACTTTGGATAACCGGACATCAAAGGATTGTCGGATCCGCGACCGACTCAAGTACACGCTGGATAACAAACCGATAGGACACAAGGTGCCTTATTTGCAGGGACCTGGGAAAATCCACTTTTGCTGTCGGAGCACCGAAACTTACATCCTGAAATCGTCCGAGGAATTAGGTATTAAAGTCGGCGAAATCAAGGATAGCTCGCGCGCCAGCATGGATGGACAGTTTCCGGCTGACACGAATTACCAGGACTGGTTCTCCCGGCAGTCGTTCACGCGACAAGCTGAGATTGTCGGAGAAACGCGCGCCAGGCTGATTCGTGATGGCGGCATGTCTCCCGATGAGTTCTACAACGACAGGGGCGAGTGGCTGACGCTGGACCAGTTGCGCTCAAAGGATGAGCAGGCATTCAGAAACGCCAGGCTTTAACCAACATATCTTATTCAATCAGGCTGCCTTCTGGCGGCCTTTTTTATTGGGCCAGGCCCACAGTAACTATCCCAAGGGGACAACATGCTTATTCGTAACATGCTCATTAAATATTATTCGGCAGCTGGTGGTGAAGGTGGTGATGGCGGTGGATCCGGTAGTGGTGCGCCCGAGATTACGCCGGAAATCCAAAAGCTGATCGATGAGCAGGTCAGTGCTCAGGTTTCAGGCCTGAAAAATAAAAATAGTGAGTTACTCGGTAAGCTCAAAGAGTCCACTGAGTCGCTTAAGCGTTTTGAAGGTATCGATCCTGACGCGGTGAAAACTATTCTCCAGCGTTTCTCTGATGATGAAGAGGCGCAACTGATCGCCGCCGGGAAAATTGACGAGGTACTGGATAAACGCACTGAGCGGCTACGTGCTGATGTTGATAAGCAAATCAAAGCCGCTAATGAACGCGCTGAAAAGGCGGAAGCGTTCTCCAACAAATTCCGTGATCGTGTCCTGGGTGATGCTATCCGCAGTGCAGCGCTTAAGGCAGGCGCGCTGCCAGAAGCATCCGACGATCTGATTCTTCGTGCTAAAGGCACATTCCAGCTCAACGACGAAGGCGAGGCCGTAGCAGTTGATGCAAATGGCGATGTTCTGTTCGGTAAAGACGGCAAAACTCCGCTCACCCCGGTTGAGTGGGCTGAATCTCTGAAAGAGACGGCCCCGCACCTGTTCCCGCGCGCCGAAGGCTCCGGGGCTGGTGGTCATAAACCCGGTGGCGGTGGCGGTAGTCTGAAACGTTCAGAAATGAGCTCAAGCGACAAAGCGGACTACATCCGCAAACATGGCCAGAAGGCCTATCTCAAATTGCCTAAGTAAGGACTAATCAATGCCTACGACCGTAAACAGTGACCTGATTATCTATGACGACCTCGCGCAGACTGCGTTTCTTGAGCGTCGCCAGGATAATCTGGAAGTCTTCAACGCCGCTTCAAACGGCGCAATCATTCTCGACAACGAACTGATCGAGGGTGATTTTCGCAAGCGCACCTTCTATAAAGTTGGTGGTTCTATCGAATCGCGCAACGTTAACTCCACCGACCCGGTAACGGGTAAAAAAATCGGTGCCGGTGAATCTGTCAGCGTTAAGGCGCCGTGGAAATACGGCCCGTATGAAACCACGGAGGAGGCGTTTAAACGTCGGGGTCGCGACGTTAGCGAATTCTCCGAGGTGATCGGCGTCGACGTCGCTGATGCAACGCTTGAAGGTTATATCAAGTATGCCCTACAGGGTCTTGTTGCAGCCATTGGCGCAAATGCTGACATGACGGTATCCGCGGATATTGCCACTGATGGTAAGAAAACGCTGACCCGTGGCCTGCGTAAATACGGCGATAAATTTAACCGTGTTGCGCTGTTCGTTATGCATTCCACGACCTATTTCGACATTGTTGATCAGGCTATCGACAACAAAATTTACGAAGAAGCTGGCGTGGTGGTTTATGGCGGACAGCCAGGCACGTTGGGTAAACCGGTGCTGGTAACTGACACCATGCCAGTTGATGCGATTCTGGGGCTGGTGGCCGGCGCGGTATCCGTAACGGAATCACAGGCTCCGGGCTTCCGTTCCTACGATATCAACGACCAGGAAAACCTTGCCATTGGCTATCGCGCAGAGGGCACGGTTAACGTTGAACTGCTGGGTTACAGCTGGGATGAGACGAAGGGCGCTAACCCTGACCTGACCAAAATCGGCACCGGCGCGAACTGGAAGAAACATTTCACCAGTAACAAATCCACTGCAGGCGTACTGATTAAGCTGGAAGCCCCTGCGGGGGAGTAACCCTGTCAGTGGATAAAACTTCCGCAACTGCTGACAGTACCGACGCGGTGACCGTTTCGCTCAAGTACACCAGAAATGGTGCCGGAGTCTCCGGCGCATCTGTGGCGTGGACGTCTACAGGCGGCACACTCAGTGCTTCGACGTCACAGACAGGGTCTGCTGGTGGCTCGACGGTGAAACTCACCTCTGCTACGGCCGGCTCCTTGACGGTGACGGCTACCGTTGACGGCGTGGTGAAAACAACTGAAGCGATCGCGTTCACTGCTCCAGCGGGTGGTTAACTGACGGGGCGAAAGCCCCGTTTCTTTTGGTGAGGATCCGATGACCGTTTATATAACAATCCAGGACGTTGACGAGTTGCTGGGGGATACCTGGGCTACCGCCGACAAAAAGGGTAAAGCTGTGCTCCAGGCAAACACCTGGATGACGGCGCTTAACCTTCAGGATATCGACCAGGAACATATTCCCGAAGAGGTTAAGCAGGCCGGAGCGTTTATCTCTTCCGTTGCCGCTGCAGGCAATCTGTATCAGCAAAAAACGGATTCCGGCGTAGTGACGAGCAAAAGCGTTGAGGCTGATGATGTAAAGGTTTCCCGAACGTTTGCCGAGATTTCAACTACTAGCGCTGAATTACTCGATCCGGATTTGCAACTGGCACTGGATATGCTCAAACCGTGGATGATTAACCCGTTTCAGACGTTCTTTGTGAGGGCGTGATATGGGAATTCGTGACGAGCTGCAAACCGAAGTCGCCGCAGCATTCGATACCGACCTGCAGGATGCCGTTAAGGATTTCACTGGGTCATACACCGTTCGGGGTGCCTGGGATCCGGTGACGGAAACCGGCACTGAAACGAAGGTGACTTACTCGGGGCGTGGAGTGCTGGCGCGCTATAAACTGCGCCGTATCGATGGCGTTAACATTCTGCATGGTGATGTGAAGCTAGCCGCCCTGGTTAACGAGGTGACTGATAAGCCGGCCGTCGGGCATATCATCACCGCACCGGATCCGATTACGGGAGAGCTTCAGCGCTACGAAGTCATCACTGCTTCTGCCGACTCTGCTGGCGCTGCGTACTCCATTCAACTGCGGAGGGTGTGATATGGCTAAGGGCTGGAACATTGACCCGGCGGCATTCGCCGGGCTGGTGGCCGAAGATGTCAAACTGCGCCAGCGGACAATCGCTATTCAGCTGCTGAATGAAATCGTTCAGCGATCGCCTGTAGGTAACCCGGAGCTGTGGGCCATCAACGCGACAGCGGTTCAATACAACAAAGCTGTTGGGGAATGGAACGAATCTCTTTATGCCGATCCTGCTAACCTGACCAAAACCGGAAGGCTCAGGAAGAAAGTCCGTGTTAATGACAGCATGGATATCAGGCGGCCGGCTGAGTATCGCGCAGGAACCTTCAGGGCATCGCATTTTGTCAGCATCGGCGCACCCGATCACTCCGTCCCGACCGAACCGGATCCGCGCGGGACAATGACGTTTCTTAATGGCAAAAATATTATTGACCAGGCGCCAGCCTACTCGGTGATTTACATCCAGTCGAACCTGCCTTACTCCGTGCCTCTGGAGAATGGCCACTCAACACAGGCGCCGACAGGCGTCTATGCCGTCTCGTTTAATGGTGTGATTCAGGCCTACAAATGACCCTTACAGAAATCAGAAACGCTGTCATTTCCCGAATGGCGGCACAGACCGCTATTGCCTCTGATGCGGTGGATTATCCCAATGGTCCTGTATTTGACCCCAACAACCGCGATATCTGGGCCCGCCTCACCAACATTGCAGGACAGGCTGGCGCAACCGAGATCGGGAATGGGCCGGTCGTCCACAGGACGGGCTTACTCATCATTCAGCTGTTTGTTCCGGTCGGATCCGGGACGTTGCTTATCTCCCGAACGGCCGACCAGCTAACGGAGCTATTCGAGTTTAAGGACGACGGAAAGCTGAGTTATTTCGCTGTTTCTGCTGTGCCGGCGGGTGAGACCGATGGCTGGTTACAGCTCAATCTTCAAATTCCTTATCGCGCTCTGTAGCGCACAAAAAACAGGAGGCTCCTGTGAGCTCAGGTGCAAAAGTAGTAGCCGCGTTTATTCGCGAGACAACACCAGGAATCACGCCTACAGCAGGGGCGTGGAACCTGCTGCGTCGTTCTTCATTTGGTCTGAAACCAACGCAGAACACCAACGACAATGACGAAATCGCTGGTGACCGCATGGCGCAGGGTGTTTCACGCGGCACAGTGGATGTCGGCGGCGATGTCGGCACGCGGTTTCGCTGGAACCAGCATGATGATTTTCTTGCCAGCTGCTTCGGTTCCGAATGGGTAAATAACGTGCTGACGATGGGTAATGGTCGCATTACGTTCTCCGTGGCGACTTTTGCCAGTGATGTGGGGATCGCCCAGATTGCCCGCGGTTGCCAGGTTGGCACCTTCCAGATGGAAATCCCGGCCGATGGTGATATCACCGCAACCGTTACGTTTGCAGGGCTGGACTGGGAGACGAAGGGGGACGATACCAGCTATTTCACCACGCCGGTTGATTTAGCGGGGGCCCTGCGCTACTCCTTCAAGGAGGTCACGAACATCCGGCTAAATGGTGTTGATGGCGGGACAGGTTTCTGCGTCGACACCTTCAACATCCAGTTCAACAACAATATGCAGACTCAGCGCTGCATCGGTACCGGTTCGGCATTCGCCGGCGCAAACATTCCGACAACCTTTACCCCGTCAGGTCAAATCACGCTGTCATGGTCAAAGGCTGCATGGGAGGTTTACAAAAAAACGTTCACCGGCGAAACGGTGCCGTTTAGCTTCTCCCTGGAGAATGCTGAAGGCTCCTATACCTTCGATTTCCCGGAAGTGCAGATCTCCGGCGACTGGCCGGATGCGGGGAGCACTGACATTGTTCAGGTTCAGCTGGATATCACCGCGGCCAATACTCCGCCGACGATTACGCGCGTGCCTAAAGTGCCGGCGACGGCAATCAGTGTTGCGCCAGCCACTTCAACTGGGGCCGTGGGTTCTACTGTGACGTTAACCGCCACGCTTACGCCAGCTGATTCAACTGATAACGTCCAGTGGACGTCATCGGATCCGACTATCGCCAGTGTGGTTTCTACAGGGCAGAAAACAGCGAAGGTCACGCGTAACGCAGCCGGTACTGCAATCATCACTGGTAAGGCTCGCACCTTTACCGCAACGTCTGAAATCACCGTTACCGCGCCTTAATTTACCTGGCCCGTTCTGCAGTCATCGCGGATCGGGCTTTTTTGGGAGTCTTTATGCTGATTATTTCTTCTCAAATTGATTTGAACGGAGAACGCTGGTTTTTCCCTTACAAAAAGCCAGCAGGAAGTAAAAAGAAATTCACGCCGGAAGACGAGGCGCTATTTAAACTCCGTCTGCTGGTGGCCAGTAGCGAGAATCCACAATACCGCTCACGCAATGCGCTGGTGCGGCGCCATATCGACAAAATGGACGAGAGCTACCAGGTCGGTACGAATGCTTTCGATCTCGCCAGTGTGGGCGAGATTGACTCGGTTGATGATCTTCTCATCGACAATTGCGCGCGCTTTCTTCTGAAAGACTGGGAAGGCGTGGGGGAGCTGGTGGATGGTGCGGAGACGGCGGTAGCGTATACACCGGAGCGTGGTGTTGCGTTACTGAAGCAAAACCCCTCTCTGTACTGGCTTATTCTGGCTGAGGCGGCGAATATTGCTCAGGGTAAGGAGCAGCAGACTCAGGAAACCGTAAAAAAGCCATAGAGGCCCAAAAGTGGCTAAAGGAATTCGCTGGCGAGCAGGGCGAGAAAGCAAAGTGGCGCAGGGAGAAACTAAATCTCCCGCCCATTCCGGAGCCTGAAATTGATGCGGTCACTGGGGAGATCCTCAACGCTTACGCCATGATATCGCGCGGCAGGAAGTATGCCGGCATGGCCGGAGTGCCGCTCCCTCTATCCCTGAATGATATTGAGCTTTACCTGGCATCGCGCACCATCCTGATCGACCGCATTGAGTTTGACGCAGCGATACTGGCTCTTGATGATGCCTGGAGGGTTGAGTGGGCAGAGGCACAGAAACGTGCAGCAGATAAGAAAGGAAGCAACTGACCTACCATTAATGGTGGTCCATGCTACTAAAAGTCGATGATAGGATGTTTCCGATTGCAATCAAAGGAAACATATAATGAAAAAAGTCATCGCCTTGGCGCTTGGAGCGCTGTTACTTTCTGGTTGTACAGTGCGTGTTGCAGATTTGACTGTGGCGAGCACTAAAAATTACAACCTCAATGGGGGTAAGTTCTATAAAGGGAAACGTGTAACAGCAGAAGATAGCTATCCGGTTATCATCTTCCCTCTTGGCATCCCGAACGTTAAAACAGCCGCTGATCGAGCGATTGAAAAAGATCGCTGTGCAGTTGGTCTGTCTGACGTAGTTGTCACTCAACTTAACCATTCCTTCCTGTTCGGTAAGATTGGTCTGCGTGTTGAGGGGAATCTTGTGATTGACCGCAGCCTGCCGGGTTGCGAGAACGCAAGCTGATTGATAAGGCCACCTTCGGGTGGCTTTTTGCTTATGGGAGGGGAGGAGTATGAAAGCAATTATTGTAGGATTGGTATTGTCTTTTTATTGTACTTATTCTTTTGCTCAGATTGAGGAAGTGCAGCTTTTGGATAGCATGAAATCTCAAGCGTGCAATGGAAATAAGGCATGTGAATCTATGTTTATATCAGCAATTAGTATGGCATCGAATATTGCTAGATATCATGGTGAATGCCTTAGGGACGGCGACACATCCAAGCAATGTCTCAATGCCAAGATAACTTACGAGCATATAGCATCTGAGTATGAGCAAGATAAAAAGTCCCGGCAGTGAACATAAACCTTTCTGAGGAAGTTGATTTATCTTAAGTTAGGCAGTGGCAATGATATTTCATGCTGATAGAGATGGTATCCGCATATATGGCGCAAGGCTATGATGCTGCTTTGAGGTGGAGAAAGAGTTGCTGGTAGCTATAGAATATCATTGTTTAAACATTTCCAAACCCGCTTAATCGGCGGGTTTTTTATTGCCCGGAGATAGGTAATGACTGAACAAACATCCCGCCTCGCTATTATTCTCGATAGCACCGGAGCAGAAAAGAATGCGGATAGTTTAGCCAGTGCTCTAAACAAAATAACAGCAGAGGGTGAAAAAGCTGAGTTCGCAACGGATAATCTTTCCGCAGCTACTAAAGATCTGAACTCACATCTTAAGGTTGGACCAAAACACGCTATCGAAAATGCGAAGTCAACAAGGTCGCAGCGGGAAGAAATAGAAAAATTACTGGATAAGCTGGATCCTACATCAAAGGCGTTTGATGAGCTGGATAAAGCAATGGAGCGGCTGAAAAAGGCAAATCTATCTGGTGTGCTGGGGGCTGAGGAATTCAGCCACTACAGTTCCATCATTGATCAAACCCGCAATCGTCTTCAGTCTGCTCAGGATGAATTGACTGGGTATACGCAGGCCCAGAGAGAAGCTGCGAAAGCTGCTCAGGATTCAGCAGCGCAACAGGCGCAGCAAGAGCGAATTCTCACGCAATTACAGGCTCGCCTTGATCCCGTAACCCACGCATTACAGGCTCTTGACGAGCAGCAGCGGCAAATTTTCGAATATACGTATAGTGGTGCGCTTAGTATCCAGCAGTATGATGCCTACAGTGCCAAAATTGCCGAAGCCCGCCGTGAGTTGAACGGAGAAGCGCAGGCAGAACGTGAGGCAGTAAAGGCTCAGGAAGAGCAGCGTGCTTCGTTGCAGCGGTTAGTTGGCCAACTTGACCCTTTCTCAGCTGCGTTAGATAAAATCAAGAAACAGCGAGCTGAACTGTCGGCAGCCAAAGATGCCGGGCTGCTTACGCCTGAATACCACGCAGAGCTTTCAAATAAGCTGGATTTGACGGAGAAAGGGCTCAATCAGGTCAGCAATGAAATGCGGTATGGGGCCATCTCGGCAGGGCAGTATAAAAATGCCATGCGGTTACTCCCCGCGCAGTTGAATGATATTGCTGTTGGCCTGGCTGGTGGTATGCCTTTGTTCACTATCTTCATGCAACAGGGTTCGCAGATCGCTGATTCGTTTGGCGGCTGGGGTAATCTGTTCGAGATCATAAAACAGCAGTTGCTGGGGGCCGGAGATGCCGCCGATGAATCAAGCGATTCCCTGTCAGCTAACGCTAACTCATTGTCTGAAAATGCAGAGAATGCCAAAAAACTGACTGGATTTCTGAATCCCATGACTATCGGGATCGGCGCTCTTGTCGCAGTTGTGGGTACTCTCACATATGCCTGGTACAAAGGCAGCCAGGAGCAACAGGAGTTCAATAAGTCCCTTGTTCTGACCGGGAATATTGCCGGGGTAACCACCGGGCAATTGGCAGACATGGCGAGATCGGTCGCAGATAATACAGGGAATACCACAGCCGCCGCCGCTCAGGCACTAAACCGTGTTGTCTCTGGTGGTAAAATCGCTACAGGTTCAATGCAGACTGTCACAGAGGCCGTTGTCGCAATGAACGATGCGACCGATGAATCTATCGATAGCATGGTGGCAGACTTCGAGAAAATCGCACAAAACCCGGTAGCCGCTATCGGAGAACTGAACGACAAATATCACTTCCTGACTCTGGCAACTTACAACCAGATTAAGGCGTTGCAGGACGAGGGTAATCAGCAAGAGGCTGCGAGACTGGCAACAGAGACGTATGCTGCGACTATGAAGCAGCGTGCTGACCAGATTCAGGGTAACCTCGGATCACTGGAGCAGGCATGGAAATGGTTGGGTGATGCCGCGAAAGGTGCCTGGGATGCCATGCTTGATATAGGTCGTGAAAAATCTATAGAGCAAAAAATAGCAGAAGCTCAGGACGAACTGGGTAGGGCGCAAAAGTCACTTTCTGATTTAAGTGCCGGACAATCAAAATATGCTGGGCCATATGGAGCATGGAAGTCTAGCGACCTTTCCATGCTTCAAAAGGGGGTCGATGCTGCTAAAGCGCGACTAGCTTCATTGCAGTCCGAGAAAATGGCTCAGGACGCCATTAATGAATCCTATGACCCATACCTTAAAAAACAGCAGGAAGGGATAAAACTACAGCAGAAGGCTGATGCCTTTTCTCAGAAATATCAGACACGGCAGCAGCAACGTGCTAAAGAGTTGGCTGAGCTATCCAAGTATCGCGGGAAATATACTCAAGAAGAATATGACAGAATATATTCTGAAATAAATGACCGCTACAAAGACCCGAAATCACCCAAGACGCCAAAGGGTAAAGCATATACCGAGGACGCGGCAACCCGGCTGCTTGATCAAATAAACCAGCAGACAGCTGCCATGCAGTACCAACTGGATGCCAGCGATAAGCTAAGTAGCGCAACCCAGGCGCGGGTTAAGTTCGAACAGCAGATCGCTGAGCTTAAGTCTAAAACGCAGCTAACCGCCGACCAGAAGTCGATTCTTTCCCGTTCAGATGAAATCCTCCAAGCGTATAAGCAGCAGGAGGCACTGCAAAACTCCGTAAAAACCCTGGATGATTACCGGAAAATGCAGGAACAGGTAAAGACGAAGGATGAGCGGACCAACGATCTGCTTAAAACCCGTCTTGAACTGCTGGAGAAAGCCAAAGCAACCGGGCAACTAAAACCCGGTGAATATGAAAAAACACGGGCAGATATTTATCAAAACACCGATATGCAGCTGCCCTCGACGGTTCGTAATGTTGTAGGAAACCTGACACCAACAGGAGGGCGACTCTCTGGAACTTTTGAGGGGATGCAGGGGCAAATCAATGAATATGACCAGGCTCAGCAAGAGCTCCAGCGCTGGCTGGCAGCTCAGGAGGAAGCTTATGCGAAGGCCGGTGAAATAACTGCCGAGGGTGAGGCCAGAATGACCTCTATTCGTCAACGTGCGGCGGATGCAAATCAGGTCATAGAGGCTCAGAAAAACACCATCATATCTGCGGCCACGCAGTCCTTGTTTGACAGTACCGCCGACATCATGCGAACGGGGTTTGGTGAGCAATCGGCAATCTACAAGGTCGCTTTTGCTGCGAGCAAGGCATTCGCTATCGCGGACTCGATGGTGAAAATCCAGCAGGCTATAGCAAGCGGTGCAGTAAGCGCGCCTTATCCGGCCAACATCATCGCTATGGCCTCAATCGCTGCGCAGACCGCCAGTATCGTCTCAAATATTCAGGCTGTTTCAGGCGTTGGCTTCGCCTCCGGCGGTTACACCGGCCCCGGTGGTAAGTATCAGCCAGCGGGTATTGTTCACAAAGGAGAGTACGTCTTCGACCAGGCATCAACGAACCGGATCGGCGTGTCTCAGCTTGAGGCACTTCGAAATGGCCAACCGCTTGATGCAACTCTGGGGCGTACAGGGTTTGGTACTGGTGTGCAGAACGTTAACAGCGATAACAGCAGCAAGACCACCATCCATGCTCCCATTGAGCAACATTTCCATACGCCGCCCGGTGTGACACCTGATCAGATGGCTCTCTCCATGGCTCAAACGCAGAAGCGGGCGACAACGGAAGCCCTGGATCAGGTTGCTGCGCAATTGTTGAGGGGAGATGGGAAAGTTGGTAAGGCAATGCGCAGTAAATATTCAGGCAGAGGGTTAGAGTGATGACTGATATCTACTACCCGCATGACAGTCTTCCGATGCCATTACAGGAAGGATACGGATTCCAGCCTGTAAGCCCGTTAAAACGAACCCAGTTAACTACCGGCCGCGCGCGGCAAAGGCGAGCTTATACGTCCACACCGACGCAGGCCAGCATCACCTGGTTTATGGAAACCGATGCGCAGGGACTGGCGTTTGAGTCCTGGTTCCGTGATGCGTTATCTGACGGGGCTGCATGGTTCATGATGAAGCTGCAGACGCCGGCAGGCATTAAGTTTTACAAATGCCGCTTTACAGATATTTATCAGGGACCGGTGCTGGTGGCCCCGATTTACTGGAAGTACACAGCGACGCTTGAATTATGGGAACGCCCCCTTGCTCCTGCCCCATGGGGTAATTACCCGGAATGGATCGTCGGAAGTTCGTTGCTGGATATTGCGCTGAATAAGGAGTGGCCGAAGCATGACGCAGATTAAACGCCTCTACGCCAGCAGCGGACCGGAGGTGATCATTGAAACGCTGCAGATCACCATTGGCTCTGATGTTCACTACCTGTGCCAGGGTTACGACAACATTACGGCAACGACGGAGAACGGCGATACCGTAACGTTTTCAGCCTGTGCGATAGACATTGCGCTGCCGGCGCGCAATGCGGACGGCACGCAGGACCTCAAATTTGCCTTGTGCAATATCGATGGTGTTGTGTCCACGGCGATCCGCAATGCGCTGGCTAACCTTCTGTCTGCATTTCTGACGTACCGGCGTTATATCTCCACGGATTTAGCGGCCCCTGCGGAAGTGCCGTATACGCTGAAAATCAAGTCGGGCTCCTGGACGGCGACAGAGGTGCAGATCACTGCGGGCTACATGAATATCCTCGATACCGCCTGGCCGCGATACCGCTACACGCTCCCTGTATTCCCCGGACTGCGTTATATCAGCTAAGGAATCCCAATGTTTAACCCTGATAAATACCGTTCAGTCACCTGGCTGAAGGGCGGGCGCGTATACCCGCAACTTGACTGTTTCGGCATTGTGAACGAGATACGCCGCGACCTGAATTTACCCGTCTGGCCCGATTTTGCAGGGGTCACCAAAGACGACGGCGGCCTCGACCGGGAAGCGCGCAGGATGATGCTTACCCTTGAGCGCTGCGAACCCTGCGAAGGGGCCGGGGTGGCCTGTTATTCCGGGTCGACTGTCACCCACGTAGGGATCGTGGTCAGTATCGATGGTCTGCTGCATGTGGCGGAATGCAATCCGGGAACGAACGTCACCTTTCTGCCGTTGCCGCGGTTTAAGCGGCGATTTGTCAAAGTGGAGTTCTGGCAATGACCATTCGTTTTTACCCGTCCCGGCTTCCCGGTGAACCACTCGAAACGCATGAGCATGGTGTAACCAGTATTCGCAGCTGGCTGGTGGCAAATGTTGAAGGCTACGAGGATCGGGATGTCCCACCGCTGACCGTTGAGGTTGAGGGGCTGTTAATTCCGCCAGGCGAGTGGGCTAAGTGTGTGATTCGCCCTGATAGTGATGTCAGGCTTTATCCGGTTCCCTTCGGGCTGGAGGCAGCCACAATCGCGTGGATCGGCGTCGGTATCTCCGTTGCCGCTGCAGCCTATTCGCTGTTTATGATGAGCAACATCGATACGGGAGGCTATACCTCATCTACAGGGCGGAGTCTCGACCTGAACCCGGCAAAGGCGAATACCGCAAAACTCGGTGATGCCATTCGTGAGGTTTTTGGCCGGGTGCGTATCTACCCTGATTATGTGGTGCAGCCGGTTACCCGGTTTGATGCCGCCGATCCTACGAAAATGCGCGTCCAGATGCTGCTGTGTCTCGGTGTCGGTGATCTGATTTATACCAATGGCGATATCAGGGTTGGCAGTACGCCAGCTTCAACGCTACCGGGATTCAGCAGCACCCATTACCCGCCAGGCGCGGACGTTTCCGGTGATGAGCGCAGCGAAAACTGGGTCAACTCCACCGAAGTTGGCGGGACGTCATCCGGCACCGGGCTGGATATGGCCCAGACGTCGCCGGACGCAGACGACATTATCGCAGACAGCATGACCGTCTCCGGATCGAGCGTGACGTTTACGGGGCTGGATACGGATGATGATGACGATAATGACGAGAACGATAACGCACTGCCGCCCAGCTGGGTCGCTGGCGCCGTGGTCGAACTTAAAGCCCCGGCGAACTACCAGATCACCACGGCGGCCGGATACAGCGTTATCGCAAGCCCGCTGCTGACGGAGATCGCGCCGGTAGTAGGTATGCCGGTGACGCTGGGGTTTAACTCTGTCGATTACGATCTGTTTATCGCGTCATATACCCCCGGTCAGGCTGCAGTGCCCGGCACCGGGGGGAGTGCGGCAAAAGTCCAGGCCAGTGCGGCCCCGACCACCTACGATTTTTCGACCAGCTCCAGCACGTTCACGATCACCTGGCAGGGGGTTACCTACCCGGTGTCGCTGGTGGCTAACTACGTCTCGATGTCGGGACTGCTGGCGGCCATCACCGAGGGACTCACCGGCTCCGGCCTGGTTGCGCAGGACAACGGCGGCACCGTACTGATAACCGAGTCGGCCAGTCCGTTCGCGGGTGGGGCGATCACGTCCTCTTCGCTGCCTGCAGCTGTTTTCGGTGATGCCCCGGTTTACACCTCCGGCACGGCATCAACCGGCGGCAGCCCGGCGGTAACGGCGAATGTGACACTCGCCTATAACTCTGCCACGGGCACCGCATTCTCCGGGATGCCGGAGGGGGTGCAACGGCTTTCACTTGCTCACCGCGGGAATGAGTACCGGATTGTGTCAGCTGACGGCACGACGGCGACGGTGGCGCGCCTGGTTTCCGGTGCCGTTGATGAATCATGGCCGGGATTCACCGCCAGGACGATGATCGACTATGAGGCCACTGGTCTTAACGACACGCTGAGCTGGCTGGGGCCGTTCCTGGTTTGCCCTGAGAATGAAGTGGTGGATGCATTCGAGGTGAATTTCTCCTTCCCGAACGGCATCTGTGGCTTTGACAGTAAGGGCAAAAAACGGATCCGCCACGTGGAGTGGGAGATACAGTATCGCGTCTACGGTTCCGGATCGGGGTGGGTGAGTCACCAGGGCGAGTATGCGCTTAAAAACGTCAACGGGTTAGGTTTCACTGAGCGGATCACCCTCAGCTCTCCGGGGCTGGTAGAGGTTCGCTGCCGTCGGCGCAATGAGCAGGGCTCAAACAACGCGCGAGACAGTATGTACTGGCAGGCGCTGCGCGGGCGACTGCTGACGCGCCCTTCATCCTATCCCGGCGTGTCGCTGATGGCGGTGACCGTTGAGACGGGGGGCAAATTGGCGGCTCAGTCGGACCGCCGCGTAAACGTTGTGGCCACGCGCGCCTATGACTCAGGAACGGCCAGAACTATCTCGGGTGCTCTGCTGCATGTCGGAAACTCGCTGGGGCTGGAGATGGATGTCGACACCATCAACGCGCTGGAGTCCGCGTACTGGACGCCACGGGGGGAAAATTTCGATTTTGCTACCGGAGACAGTATCTCAGCGCTGGAAATGCTGCAGAAGATAGCCAATGCCGGGAAGTCCCGCTTTCTGTTAAGCGATGGCCTGGCGACGGTCAACCGTGAGGGGATTAAGCCATGGACTGGCGTGATCACTCCGCATGAGATGGTGGAGGAGCTGCAGAGCGGATTTACCGTGCCCTCAGATGATGATTTTGATGGTGTCGACGTGACGTACATCAACGGGACTACCTGGGCAGAGGAGACCGTTAAATGCCGGACGCCTGATAATCCTACGCCGGTGAAAATAGAGAATTACAAACTCGATGGGGTACTGAATCAGGATCACGCCTACCAAATCGGGATGCGTCGCCTGATGAAATACCTGCAGCAGCGGGTGACGTTCCAGACCACTACCGAGCTGGACGCGCTGTGCTACAACACGGGCGATCGCATAGTGCTCACGGATGATATTCCGGGCAACAACACGATTTCCTGTCTGGTGGAGGCGATGACAACGGCTGGTGGCGTGACAACGTTCACCGTCACGGAGCCGCTGGACTGGTCTTTCGAAAATCCCCGCGCGCTGATCCGTTATCAGGATGGCTCTGCATCCGGGCTGATGGTGGCGAGCAGGGTGGGTGATTTTCAGCTGTCAGTCCCGCACCTGAGCGAGTTTGATGATCCCATGCGGGTTGACCTGTCGTCGGCAACCATCGAGCCGATCCGCCTGGTGTTCTGCGGCTCAACGCGCCACGTCTACGACGCCATTGTAGAGGAGATCGCGCCGCAGTCTGACGGCACCTGTCAGATCACCGCAAAAGAATACCTCGAATCGTTCTACCAGTACGACGACGCCACATACCCCGGCGACGCTGCTTAATACCAAAAAAATCCCTTTCAACTTTTCTTTCGCTCAAACCCTCGTTTGGGCGAACGCCTTTTTTGGAGCAAAAAACATGGCCTTTAACCCGGAGCTGGGGAGCACGTCTCCCGCTGTGTTGCTCGATAACGCCGAGCGTCTGGATAAGCTGGTCAATGGTGAACAATCCACGGTGGATGACCGCAGCGGAGAGCCTCTTCCTACCTGGCGCGGGATCACTGCTGATATTGAAAGCGTGCTCGCGTCGCTTGATACCTCCAACTCAACATTTCCGGATGAGCCATCCGGGATAGCAGGCACAACAAACGGGCAATATTTCCGTACGCCGCAAGGGACCGAATCGCCTGTGGCCTTTCGATATTTTGTTAATGCAAATGGTGTTGCTCAGGAGGTTGCGTGGCTGCTGGGCGCTCAGCGCTTTTTTGACTTTCTCTACCTTTTTAACTCCATGTTCAGTAGCAGTGGTGTTGATGGGTTTGACGCTATTTTTTCCAATACGCAGGGGCAGTATGTCGGTGGTATTGATTCCTCTGGTGCCCTGAACTTCGGGAAGATGATCGCGAACCTCGCAGCGTTTGCGTCAGCTGATATCAAGTCCTTGACGACGGAATCAATGAAGCTGGCGAGCGGGGCTGAGGTGACCTCAAATATCCCGCCGGGATTTGAATGGGCGCTCATGAGCCTGTTCGGCAGCGCTGCTGTTGGCCTGAAAGACGACGGCACCTTTGCGGCAGGGAAGCTGCAGGCACTGGTAGCCAGTATCGGGAAATTGACTGGTGACATCGTTTTACATGGCGGGGGGAAAACCACAGGCACATTACCCGAGGGTTTTCTGTGGGGCTGGATGGATGATTACGGGCGGGTTACACACGGCGGGAAAACCGATGGAAGCGTTGAATCCGGTACGATAAAAGTAAAAAAACTTATCGCCACTACCATCGAGTCAGACTCAATTCCGGCTGAAAAAAAAGAGATTAAATATAATCTCGCAGATCTTATCCATATCTGTATTTTTGGGCAGTCAGTAGGGACTGGTATTAACGCGATGCCGCTGCAGACTATCGCAGAGGTCCTGAATGCCTGGCGATTTATTGCCGGGGTGCGAGCCCAGGATGGAGCCGGAACGTCTGAAGAGAATCATGCCAGTATCGTACCGTACACTGAAACCTCCGCTGTCACCGGAGACGGAACCGGATATGAAACGCCACTGGGCGGGGCTGTAACCGCTATTCTTGATCGGCTTGCTGTCGATGCCGCGGGTTATACGCCAGGTGATGTTCAGTTACTGGCATCATCACCCGGTCAGGGTAGCCGTTCCATTTCAGAGCTGAAACAGCCAGCGGGCATTTACATGACCCGCCTGAAAGATGATATGGCATACGGCATGGCAAGAGCCAATGAGAAAGGCTGGACATATTCTCCTCATGCCATGATCTGGTCTCAGGGGCAGGCTGACCAGTCAGCAGGTACCCCCGCTGAAACATACATGGCCTCATTCGATCAGATGGTCGCTACTGTCAACGCCTACGTATCGTCTCTCGTGGGGAAAACCGTTGAGCTTCCCTGGTTTCTTGATCAGTTCAATTCATGGAAAAACCGCACTCCGAACACACTTTATCCGACGATCCCCCTGGCGGCATTGCAGCTGGCCCGCACACGGGATGATACGCGCCTTGTTCAGCCGACGTACATGTACGACTACTTCGATCAAGCGCATCTGCTGGGATTTGATTCAAAAATTTATGGATATCGATTTGGACTGGCTATCGTGCAGGAGATGCTGAGCGGGAAAAAATTCGAGCCGCTCTGGTCAAAGGACGTTTCTCTCCAGGGGGGCATAGCAAACATCTGGTATAACCCGGTTGGCAAACTAGTGCTGGATACCAGTATTGTCACCGATCCGGGTAATTACGGGTTATCGGTGATAGACCCTGACGGCAACGAACTCACGCTAGCCGAAGTTTCTGTCCACCTGAACCGCCTGCGCGTCCGTGCATCTGGCGGCATTCCCGCAGGCTCAAAAATCCGCCTGGGCTTTACTGGCGGCACCACCGGGACACTCCCGAGCCGAACCAATGGTCCACGCTGCTGCCTTCGTGACAGCCAGGGCGACACTATCAAATTCGACCCGAACGGCGTGGCGTATCGCATGGATAACTACGCAATCGTTGAAGAAATCACACTAAACTAAGAGGCACACATGGTCGCAAAATTAGGTTTTATCGTGGATGGTTCTGGCTGGGACCCGGCCAATATTATCGGCAGTATCTACCCTCAACCGACGGTCGCCAATATTGGGTTGCTGAATGCTGACGGGGTAACCATGCTGGCAGGGGCGGCACCGACACAAATCGGCTCACCAGTGATGGGTGATGGTTATCAGACGCTGAACGGCTATAACGCAGGGTATGATACGGGAATTGCAGATACACCGGTCAAGACCATGATGGCGCTGGTTAAACCAGTAATTAGCGGCTCGTTGCGGTCGCTGGGGATCGGCTCATATCACGGCGGTAATGGCACTCCGCCAGTGCCTCAGGGGGACACATTCGTTATTGACCCGGTTAACCTGACGGTCAGAGCGATTGGCAGCACGACAACAGGCGTGGCGACGTCATCTCTGGCCCTGACCGCAGCAGACCTGACAAAATTTTTTTTACTGGTTGCGGATTATTCAGCGGCAGGCGTACAGCTTCACATGTTCAGAGAGGGTGCCCTGGTCAGCGCAGCCCTGGCGCCATTCGCTACGAGGGCAATTCCGACATCCACGATCCGCCTGGGTATCGGGTATGATATTTCAACCGTGACGGGGGGATTGAACGGGCCGATTCAGGAATCAGCCTGGGGGATATGGTCTGGAGTGAATCTGACGACGGCAGAAAAAAACAGTATGTATTCGACGTTGAAAGATATGTTATCGGGTCAGATACCAATAAGTTAAAATAAGTCTCCACTTTTTGATGGTGGAAGGTTTGCTTTATCATTTTTAGTCAATGTTTTTTCATGTCATGGATGTAAGTGGTAAAATTAGCCCCTAATTAACAGGCTTTCAAAAGTTCCATGATGGTCCTTCGCTAGTCTTAAAAAAGAGAGGAAGACATCTCTTTTAAGGTTGCAATGTAAGGGGGCGGGGTATATTTTGTGTTTATGCATAATTACCCCCACCCATTAATGATTGGTTGTTTTCTTTACAATTCTTGTGGCAATAAAAGGGTATTTTCTGATAGCGCCATTTTTCTTAATATTTTTTATTAATTTTGTTCTGCTTGGGCTTGAAATAGTACCTCCGTCTAAAAATCCGGTAAGTTTAAATAATTCAAGAACGAAATTTGAAGGAAATCCCTCGGCAATGTGCAGAGTATCATTGTATTCAGCTATAAGCATCTTGAAATAAAACATACTTTGCTCTATTGCTCCATGATAATCAACCCCTTCAGCCTGGCCGATAATGTTATCTGCATCGTCCTTTATTGTTGTGCTATGAATTAGATTCCCTGATGAATGTGCTGGCAAAGGTAAGTAAGTCCAGTTAAGAATAAACTTAAAATCTCCTATGGTAAACATCAAAACATTCTTTCTCGTATTATTTTCTGGTGCTTGTGTACTTGATGAACCAATAAAGAGGGAGTAAAAAATCGTCGAACATGTACAGTCAAACTCACCGATACTTAACCTTCTGAATTTTCCTTTATTTTTGGCATTGTATTTTTCAATTGAGAGGTCTGGTGCTCTTCTGCTAAATACATGAATAAATCCTGAATTATTTTTTATTGCTGGAGTGACAATGTGAGTGTTTATTATTCCAGACGTAGGTATGTCAAGCGTCTGTTTTATGAAGTTAATGTTCTCCTTACTGTCCAAACTTTTATGAAATGAATATCTTTGCTGTTTTATTTCATTATCATTATTCGGCACCCCACCTGAGTCTCTATAAAATTGCGCATGCTTGCAATACATTAAAACATCGCCATTCTTTTTTAATTCAAACTTAAAAAGTGTTTTGTCGACCTTATCAACCTTTACTGTTACTTGCGTGATTGAAGGTTCGGTAAATAAATTTTGTTTTGAGCTATCTATCTTAAGGTTATTATCCATTTTATCATTCCTAAGTTATCAGGATAAATTTATTCTTTTATATGATAATTTAATACACTATTATACTATGCAAATCCAGATGATTTTTAAGTTTAATATATAATTCTCATCTTTATCAAGACTACAGGCAATGGAGTAGATGCCGTAGAGCGCTGCCGCAGGGTGATGGAGGTTGGATCAACCCGGCAGCAGGTGGCTGATGTAATAGGTGTAGACGTGAAAACAATCTACAAGTACCTCCCGGCGACTTGAAGACAAAGATTTCACTACTTTTCCTGATATGTTACGTTTGGCTTAATCAATTCATTCAGCTTTGAAAACAGTTTGGTTTGTTTGTGATGAGTAAGAAAATAATAAGTTTTAGAGATTTTCTAACTATTAACCATAACCTTATGCACATGTCCGATACATGGGCTGATTTGTGGGCGTTGATTTTTTACACACGTTTAAGTGCGGGAAGGCTGCTGTCACTCCGTTACGATGACATTGATGGTTGTTCGATAATGATACGGGAACCGGGACATCTGAAGGCGCTACGTGTTGAATCAACCCCTCCAGTGGAGGGGATCATTGCTCGTAGAAGAGAACGCTATCCAGAAGATGTTTTTTTATTTCAGAGCCATTCTAACCGTGTGAAGTACCAACGCCGGCCGGTCACTATAATTGCTTTCAACGCCGCTTTACGTCGCGCCGCTAGATCATTACCAGACGTTAACGTAAGCAGTAGTAGCGCGAGAAACATACCGGACTAACCGCCTGTCCAGTAGCGTGTGGCCGATGTGACAGGCGTGGGAGTGAAGACGATTTACAAATATTTGCCAGTACAATACGGCGATAAAAAATCCCCTTGAGCAGGCACACTCAAGGGGAAAATACTACATAACATCATTGCTGTGTGCGTCTTCGCACACCCCTATCTTCTAAGAAGGCGCCCAAAGCTTCCAGATATTTCTGGTCTGAGCAGTTAAAACATTGGATCGGCGGCCTATGTGATAGGAGGGGGTGAAGACGATTTATAAATATTTTCCAGCCGGTTAAGTTTGCTCACCTGCGAACCGTATGCAAGAGATCGCAGGTGAACAATTTGCTATGAAGGCATTGCCATAGCTGAAAAATTTTAACCTCGCATTGTTTGCAAAACCATCAAACAGCTAAGGCCTGAAAACACTTTCAGACTAACCTTACTCGTTACATCAATGTGTTACGTCAATGGCGTAAATTGATAGCCAGAGCCTATATTGATATGTCGCCCTGTTAAAACTACTGTATATAAAAACAGTGTTAATCTGAGCGAGTCAATTATGCAGTTTTACACGCCCGTTGAGTTACGTGAGATCATGCTGATCCCGTTGTACAGTGACCTTGTGCAATGTGGTTTTCCAAGCCCTGCACAGGATTATGTTGAGCAACGTATCGATCTGAACGAGTTGCTCGTTAACCACCCCAGTGCGACGTATTTTGTCAAAGCCGCCGGCGACAGCATGAAAGACGCCGGCATAGGGGAAGGGGATCTTCTGGTTGTGGATAGCTCAAGGACAGCAGTTCATGGCGATATCGTTATTGCTGCTGTGGATGGGGAATTTACCGTTAAGAAGCTGCAGCTGCATCCGCGGGTTCAGCTTAACCCAATGAACCCTGCATATTCGCCGATAGTCGTTGGTAGCGAGGATACTCTCGATGTGTTCGGGGTCGTAACTTACATCATCAAATCGGCTGGCTGAGATGTTTGCACTTTGCGATGTGAACTCATTTTACGCATCCTGCGAAACTGTTTTCCGTCCTGACCTGAAGGGGCGTCCGGTGGTCGTTCTGTCAAACAACGACGGCTGTGTGATCGCCCGCTCGCAAGAGGCGAAGCCCTTCGTCAAAATGGGCGAGCCTTATTTCAAGCAAAAGGACATGTTTCGCTGGCACGGTATTATCGCGTTTAGCAGCAACTATGAGCTTTATGCCGATATGTCCAACCGAGTGATGACAACGCTGGAGGAACTCTCTCCACGCTGCGAAATTTACAGTATTGATGAGGCATTTTGCGACCTGACAGGAGTTCGGAATTGTCGCGACCTTACCGACTTTGGCAGGGAAATTCGCGAGACGGTTCTGCGCAGGACGCACCTCACGGTCGGTGTCGGCATAGCCCAGACTAAAACCCTGGCAAAGCTGGCCAATCACGCGGCGAAACAGTGGCAGCGACAGACCGGAGGAGTGGTGGATCTGTCTAATCTTGAAAGGCAGAGGAAGTTGATGGCTTTGCTGCCGGTGGATGAGGTCTGGGGCGTCGGGCGCCGTATTAGTAAAAAGCTGGAGGCCATGGGGATTAAAACGGTACTGCAACTGGCGGATACCGATATCCGTTTTATCCGGAAGCATTTTAATGTGGTTCTGGAGCGAACTGTGCGGGAGCTGCGCGGAGAGCCATGTCTCGGTCTTGAGGAGTTCGCGCCGGTAAAGCAGGAGATTGTCTGTAGTCGCAGCTTTGGGCAGCGGATTTCCACCTACGAAGAGATGCGCCAGGCGATATGTTTATACGCATCCCGTGCCGCGGAGAAACTCCGAGGTGAACATCAGTACTGCCGCTTTATCTCTGCGTTCGTCAAAACCAGTCCCTTTGCGCTGAATGAACCCTATTACGGAAACAGCACATCGGTAAAGCTGCTAACGCCTACCCAGGACAGCCGGGACATCATCACCGCGGCGACGAAATGCCTCGATGCAATCTGGAAAAATGGGCATCGTTATCAGAAGGCAGGCGTGATGCTTGGTGATTTCTACAGCCAGGGCGTAGCGCAGCTCAACCTCTTCGACGACAACGCTCCACGGCAGAACAGCGAGAAGTTGATGGAAGTTCTCGATCATCTCAATGCGAAAGACGGACGGGGAACTCTGTATTTTGCAGGGCAGGGGATCCAGACTGCCTGGCAGATGAAGCGGGAAATGCTATCGCCACGTTATACAACCCGGTTTTCAGATCTACCAGTTGTCAGGTGACAGGGTCGATTAGCTCTGCTCCCTGATTCTTCACATTACCCACAGCGCGCGTTACGGCGTGCCATATAAACTTGTCGGCGGGTATAGCCCCGTCGACTGCTATCTCTTCAGCTTCCTTCCCGCCTATATCCTGGCGCATCCATTCACGTGCTGCCTCCGTTGACAAAACCAGTGGCCGGCGGTCGTGAATGTCGACCAGCCCCTGATCGGCCGCAGCGGTCACTATCAAAAATCCTTAAGCTTCGTCGCCGCGTTCAAAAGGCACACTGCCGATCGCCGCCATGAAGATGGGCTTGCCATCTTTACGGTGGATGAAATAGGGTTGCTTCTTGTCGCCTTCTTTTTTCCATTCGAACCAACCATCAGCAAAGCAGATCGCCCGGCCATGTTGCCACAGAGGTTTGAACATCCTGCTTGTCGCCGCGGTTTCTACTCGAGCATTAATCAGAGGCGGTTTATCCCACCACCCGGGTGCGTAACCCCAGTGAACCGGATCGAGGTGCAGCTGTTCGTCTCGTTCGCTCAGGAGCAAAACTTTAGTCCCCGGCGCCACGTTGTACCGGCCGATTGGTTCTGGATCATAGGCGATATCCCGCTCAGCTTCTTCTGCAAGATAAGCTAGGTATTCTTCGCGTGTCTGTGATTGGGCAAATCGTCCGCACATGGTTACCTCCAGTCTTCAGACTGAAAGTATAGAAGGTGTGGAGGAAACGTAGGAGGGGAACTCCGACAGCCATCTAACTGATGACTGTCGGAGATGACGTCAAAAACAATGTGTACAAAATTGTGTATTAAAATCAGGAAAATTGCACAATTTAAAAGTTTAACTCATTGTTTTTAATTGACAAAAATAATTATTTTGTAGGTGCTATCGTAGGGCATACCATTCCTTATGTTTCAGCGGGTTAGCCATGGCACCGAGAATATCGGAAATCACGTTGACGATAATAACCAGTGCGCCAATCACCATGACGCCGGCGGAAATCGCCGCATAGTCCTGCTGGCGGATCGCGTTGATCAGCCAGCGTCCCAGTCCGGGCCAGCTGAACACCATCTCGGTGATCATCGCCAGGGTGAGCATGGTGGAAAACTGCAGGCCGAGGCGCGGGATCACCGGCGGCAGGGCGTTGTGCAGTACATGGCGCAGTAAAATTTTGCGTCGCGACACGCCGCGGGTGGCAGCCGCTTTGACATAGTTGGTGTCATACACCTCGCTGGTGCTGATGCGCATCAGGCGGATCACCTCGGTGGTGGGCGCCACCGCCAGGGTCAGCACCGGCAGCACCATATGCCGCGCGGCGCTGACGATCATCTCATGGCGCCATGGCGAGTCCGAGATCCAGGCGTCAATCAGCGCAAAACCGGTGACGGTTTTCACCTCATACAGCAGATCGAAGCGGCCAGAGACCGGAAACCAGCCAAGAGTCAGTGAGAAGAAGAGGGTCAGGAGCAGCGCCAGCCAGAACACCGGGATCGAGAAACCAACCAGCGCGACGGCGCTGATCAGGGTATCAGGCCATTTGTTGCGCATTACGCCGGCGATCATGCCCACCGGAATGCCAATCAGCAGGGCAAAGCCGAAGGCGAGGATGCACAGCTCCATGGTCGCCGGGAACACCTCGCGCAGCTGCTCAGAAATCAACTGGCCGTTAATGCTGGAGACGCCAAAATCCCAGTGCAGCACCCCTTGAAACCAGAACAGCCACGCATTCCACAGGGAGGCGCCCTGTAGCGGCGCATGAGGGGTGAAATAACTCAGGCTGAAGCCGATAAAGGTCAGAAAAAAGAGGGTGACCAGCAGCAACAGCAGACGACGCAGGGTAAAAATAATCATGGTTTTTTCACCTCTTCGGTTTTCTCCCGCGATACGCCAGCGAACGAAGCGTTACCGAAGGGGCTGAGCACGAGGCCTTTCATATCATAGCGATAGGCCTGCAAACGCAGCGAGGAGGCCAGCGGCAGGACCGGCAGTTCGCGGGCGAGGATCCGCTGTGCCTCTTTGTAAGCGTCCATCCGCGAGGAGAGCTGTTGCGAAAGCAGCGCTTTTTGCAGCACGTCATCAAATTCCCGGTTACACCAGTGGGCAAAGTTGGTTTGTGAGGCGATCGCCGCGCAGCTCAGCAGCGGCCGGAAAAAACTGTCCGGATCGTTACTGTCCGTCGCCCAGCCGGAGAGCGTCAGGTCATGGTTCATGTCCATCAGCCGCGCCTCCTGGAAGCGCCCCTCCACCGGCATGATGATCACCTTGACGCCAATCTGCGCCATATCCGCCTGGATCAGCTCCGCCGTTTTCAGCGGGCTGGGGTTCCATGCCTGAGAGCTGGTGGGCACCCACAGCTTGAGGGTCAGATTTTCCAGCCCCAGGGCCTTCAGGCGGGCGCGGGCTTCCTGGGGATTGTACTCAGTAATTTTAGCGTCGTTATCGTAGGCCCACGAGGCGCGCGGTAGCATGGATGCCGCCGTCTCTGCGGTGCCGTAGTAGATGGACTGCATCAGGCGCTGGTTGTTAATAGCCAGCGCCAGCGCATGCCGCACCTCAGGGTTGTCCAGCGGCGGCTTGGCGGTGTTGAAGGCCAGCCAGGCAATGTTCATTCCCGGGCGCAGCGTCAGGCGCAGGCGCGGATCGTCGCGCAGGATCGTCAGCTGGCTGGCGGCGGGCCAGGCCAGCACGTCGCATTCCCCGGTGAGCAGTTTCGACAGTCGGCCGGTACCACCGGAGCCGAGGTCCACCACCACCTGCGGCATCAACGGTTTGCCGCGCCAGTAGTCGGGGTGACGCTGCAGACGGATATATTGCCCGGAGCGGTACTCGGACAACTGGAACGGACCGGTACCGACCGGCTGGCGATCCAGCTGCTCCTGGCGGTCGTCTTGCGTTAAGCGGGCGGCATATTCGGCAGAGGTAATTGACGCATAGTGAGTGGCCAGATGCCAGAGGAACGAGGCGTCCGGCCGCTTGAGGCGAAACTCCACGGTCTGATTATCCAGCTTACGCACACTCTCCACGCTGTCAGCAAACTGCAGACTGTCGAAGTAAGGGAAGCTGCTGCCGTTGACGTTGTGCCACGGATGGTCGCGGTTAAAAATACGGCCAAAGGTAAAAATCACATCATCCGCGTTGAAGTCCCGCGTCGGGGTAAACCATGCCGTGCGTTGAAACGGGACATGGCGGCGCAGGTGGAAGCGGTAGGTGGCGCCGTTATCAAGGACTTCCCAGCTCTCCGCCAGCTCGGGGACCAGCCGGTAGGTATAGGGATCGACGTCAAGCAGACGATCGTAGATCTGAGCGGCCAGCGTATCGACAATCAGGCCGCTGCTGACTTTCTGCGGATTAAAGGTATTCACCTGGCCGCTGACGCAATAGACGAAACCGCTGTCGCGGATATCGGCGCGGTCAGGGAGCACAGGGGCGGCAAAGGCCTGCCCACACAGCAGGGAAACGGCTGCCAGGAGAGATGACAATTTCAGGCGCATATTTTCTGTTTGATTATAGAGTTGAACTCTATCTTATTAAGATTTATAGACATTCACCACCGCCTTCAACAAGCCTGAGGGATAATGCGGTTACCGGGAGCGTATAGTATTCAGTCAATTGATTAAAATAGTAGCGGAACCGAGTCTGTATATTGAAACATGGTAACTTTTTATCGCCGATATCGCCAGTCAGGTCTGTTTGGCCGCGGTTTGCCAGACGATGAAACAGACGCTGACGCCGGGGAGATATATTCAGTATAGCGGGGAGAAAGCAGAGGGACTGACGGGCAGAGGGCGAGCCCGTCAGAAAATTAAACAGAGGGTTTCGCTCGCTTATCGTGACAACGTCACTTTTTGGTAATCCATATTCCGCAGGTCCTCCAGCAGCCCGGGGCCAACCGGCTGCCACTGCAATCGCTCACGGGTCCATGCTGAGCTGGCGCGCAGGTCAAGGGCGGTAAACGGCGCAAACCAGCCGAACCAGGCGTCGACCTGCGACTCATCCAGGTGGGTCAGCGGCAGGTTTAATCCCTGAGCAATTACCGTAGCAATATCGCGTAACGCGATCCCCTCTTCGTCCACCGCATGGTAGCGCTCGCCGGCCGCGCCCTGCAGCAGGGCGCTAACGTACAGTCGCGCGACGTCATTGACATGGGCGGCGGACCAGCGGTTGCTTCCCTCGCCGCGCAGGGCCACCGCCCCGTTGGCGACCGCGCGTTCGATATAGCTGGTCAGTAGCCCCTGGCGCACGGTGTCATGCACCTGCGGCAGGCGAACCACCCGAACATCCACTCCCGCCTCCAGCAGTTGCTGACCGGCGAGCTCAGAGGCGGTGCGCGGGCTGGGGTGCCCTGAGTTGAAGAACGACTCCCGGGCCGGGACGCCGCTCCCGTCGTCGCCCATCAATGTGCCGGAGGTGATGACCAGCGGCCGCGCGCTGCCTTGCAACGCCCGACCCATGGTCAGGATCGCCTGGCGGTCTTTCTCGCAGTTGGCGGCAAAGCGGCTGAAGTCGTGGTCGAAGGCGGTATGGATCACCGCGTCAGCGCCCTCGACGCCAGCCAGTAGCGAGTCCGGGGCGTCCAGCGTGCCGCGGTGCACCTCGACGCCTGCCGCTTTCAGGGTCTGCGCTGCGGTGTCGCTGCGCGCGAGGCCGATAACCTGATGGCCCGACGCCTGCAGGGCCGGAAGAATACGTGAGCCGATAAATCCGCTCGCGCCGGTAAGAAATATACGCATCATGGATCTCCTGAACGGGTTTCAGGCGTATCCTACCTGCGATGTCATACTATAAAAGTAGAGACATTATCGGGGTATAAATTCTAACAGGCAGAACCCACAGGCAGATGATGAACACTTCTGACAACCATGCTTTAGGCGATTTTCTCCGCGCCCGGCGCCAGCGCCTCGATCCGGCGACGTTTGGCTTCCCGGCGGGACGCCGGCGCACGCCGGGTCTGCGCCGCGAAGAGGTCGCGCAGCTCGCCAGTATCAGCCCGACCTGGTATACCTGGCTTGAACAGGGGCGCGGCGGGGCGCCCTCCCGCGAGGTGCTGGAGCGGATCGCCTGCGGTCTGCGGCTGACCACCCCGGAGCGCGAGCATCTGTTTATTCTCGCCTTTGGCCATCCGCCGCAGACGCGTCTGACGGTGACAGATGATATGACGCCGCGGCTGCAGCGGGTGCTTGACGCTTTTACTATTCCGGCGATTATCCGCACCGCCAGCTGGGACGTCATCGCCTGGAACGCGGCGGCGGCCAGGGTGCTGACCGACTACAGCCAGCTACCGCTGGCGGAGCGCAACGTACTGCGTCGCCTGTTTACCCGACCTGAAGCCCGCTGCACGCTGGAGGACTGGCAGACGGTGGGGCAGCTTATCGTCAACGCTTTTCGCGCCGACGTCACCCGGATGGGGGCGACGACGGAAACTGACCAGTTGATCGCTGAACTCACGCAGCAGAGCGTTGAGTTCGCCCGTTTCTGGCAAAGCCATGACGTCGCCGGCCACGGAGAAGGCTATAAGCGCATTCACCATCCGCAGATGGGCCCGCTCGATCTGGAGTTCACCTCTTTTGCCGTGGAAGGCCGCCCCGATCTGTCGCTGCTGGTTTTCAACCCGGCGACGACGGAGAGCCAGCGCAAAATTCACGGATTGCTTGCGGGGGCGGGATCCTCGCCGGGAGCGCGCTGAGGCGTAAATTCGTACAGCGCCAAAGCGTTGCTTTCCAGCGAGTCGACCCGCAGCCAGTGTCCGTCAAGCCGGGCATCTTCCACACTGAGCGCCGGACGAGCCCGATGCATCAACCACTGGTAATCCTCAGCGTCGGGGCCGCTGCGGCTGCGAAAGGCGTCGACCAGCGGGAATAACGCGCCATGATGCTGATCGAACAGGTGCTGTTTGACGCGCCAGCCGCCCTCCAGGCCCTGCAGCCGCACGCTGTAGGGCTGGCTGAAACGCTGGATAAAGGCCGCTTCGCTGGAGAGCCAGGGATTGTAGACCACCGTATTGCGCAGCAGCAGCTGGTAGTGCCCCTGGTGGTGAAGCAACAGCAGGTTTTTATCCTGAAACAGGATCTCGCCGCGCAGCCGCCGCCAGAGCCACAGTACCCAGTAAACCGGGCGAGGCAGCCCGTGCAGATAGTGCAGCGCCAGGCTGGAGGTATCGAGCTTCCCGTTAGCGCGGGCTTCGCCCTGGAGGCCTGAATTTAACCAGAAGCCCGCCAGCCAGACCTGGTCCGCCACCCCCAGCAGATTATCCATCAACAGCGCGCCGCGAAAAAAGCGGCCGTTGGTATCCCGCGTATCGCCGGTCAGGGTATTCCAGGAGAGCAGCCACAGCGGCAGGTTAAGCTGTCGCTGGCGCAGGGCGCTGTGGATCTGCCGCAGCTTGTGCAGCGGATAATGTTCGCTGGAGGCCAGGCGGCTGCTGTCTGCCTGCGCCAGATCCAGCTGTTCGTTGGCATCTGCCTGGCAGGCGAGAAAATCCGCCTCCGCCAGCAGCGGTGAGTGAAACAACGGATCGTTACCGGGATCGCTGGGAGCAAAGCGGTGCCAGATCCCCAGCTGCGGCTGCGGCAGCAGGCGGCGAAGAACCTCGCGCTGCTGGCGCCAGGCCGCCTGGCGGGCCGCTTCGCTGGCCTGCGGCGACCAGTGCCAGACAAAGCGCCAGCTGTTGAGCGTGGCCGGCGGAAAATGGTTGGCGGCGAGCAGCAGAAACCGCTGCAGCAGGTCGCTGCGGGTGGTGACGCCGGTGTGGAGGATCACGTTCCAGCCCATCGCCGCCAGCCAGCTAAAAATCTGCTGCAGGTTATACCAGCAGGCGTAGCCGGCCATCTGCGGATCGTCCCAGCCGGTGCCGAACAGCCGGCTGCTGAGAAAGGGATCGTTGATATCGATGGCATACACCGGCAGGGCGCGGTGCAGCTGCTCCAGTTCCCGGCGCACATCCTCCCGTAGCAGGTCGTCCAGCTCGCGCACGGTCACCACCATCCGGGTATGGCGCAGCACAGCGGCGCGCGCCGGGCGATCGTGCAGGTTGATCTCCCGGGTCTGCGGCGGATTGATCGGCAGCGGGGGACTTTCCCGGTCGCGTGGTTCCGGTTCATTGAGGCGAGCATAGAGCCGGTCGACAGCGACCAGCTGCCAGCGGTCGGCCTGCGGCGGACGCGGTCGGGCAAGCTCCCGGGGATGCTGTTCACGATACTGGCGCGGCGTCACGCCGTGCTGGCGCTTAAACAGATCGCTCATCATACGGTTACTGGCGAACCCCTGTTCGCGGGCGATTTGCTGGGCGGGTTTGCGGGTGGTCAACAACTGATCGGCGGCGTGGCGCAGGCGCAGCGCGGTGAGGTACTGAACAAAACTCACCCCGACTTCTTTGTGAAATAAGCGTGACAGCCAGGCCTCGGAGACAAATTCCGCTGCCGCCACCTCCTGCAACGAGAGGCGGCGCTGATAGTTGGCGTCGATCCGCGCCACCACGCTGGCTATTCGCCGGCTCCAGTTCTCCGCTCCGCGGCGCGGCGTGGAGGCGATGGGCTGGCTGAAGCGCGTGGCCAGCAGGAGCGCTATCTCACTCAGCCAGCGGTTGGCCTCGAGTCGGTAATGGCCGGGATGCTTGACCAGGCCGCTCACCAGCAGCTGGCGCATCAGGCGGCGCAGGCCGTCCTCCGCATCCCGGGTGCGCGGCGTTATCTGATAGTCGACAGCAAAAAAAGCGCTGTCAAGGCGGGTCAGCCAGCTGGCGGAAAGGGTCAGGATCATCACTGCGTTGGTACCGGCGCTGCGCAGACTCCAGCGACGGTTGCGGTTAACGATCGCCAGCTCGTCGGCGGCGAGCGGCTGCGGCACACCTTCCGCCTCCGTCAGATTTACGCTCCCCTCCAGCACCCATAGCAGCGTCAGCAGATCGCCTTCTGTCTGGTTCAACTGACGTACATCGCGCACGGTGACGCTAAAGTCGCCTGAATGCTGCTCCACGTGACACTCCTCCGCAGACAAAAAACAACCCGTTATTTTTTGTCATAACTGATATGTATGAAAAACAGTCATTGATTTCTCGTCAATATAAAACAAAAAAGCGCACCTGAAAGCTGTTTCACCCGCATAAACTCGAAAGTGTCGTGCAAACACAACACAGGAATAACAAAAATGACACATCCGTTGCTTGAAGCCTTGCAGGTCAACGAGGCGCAATTTATTGCCCTGCGTCGCCAGTTCCACCAGCAGCCGGAGATCGGCTTTGAAGAACATCAAACCAGCAATGAGGTCGCTCGACTGCTTGGCGAGTGGGGATACGAGGTTCACCGCGGCCTGGCGGGCACCGGAGTGGTGGGCACGCTGCGCGTCGGCCACGGAAAAAAACGCCTCGGCCTGCGGGCGGATATGGATGCCCTGCCGATGCAGGAGCGGAGCGGGAAGCCGTGGGCAAGCCAGGTTGACGGGCGTTTCCACGGCTGCGGCCATGACGGGCACACCACCACGCTGCTCTACGCGGCTGAATATCTGGCGCGCACCCGCCAGTTTACCGGGACGCTGCAGCTGATTTTCCAGCCCGCGGAAGAGCTGTTGTACGGCGGGCGAGTGATGGTCGAGGACGGTCTGTTTGACCGGTTCCCCTGCGATGCCATCTTCGGCTTGCACAATATGCCGGGTCAGCCGCTGGGCAAGATCGGCCTGCGCGACGGGGCGATGATGGCCTCCTCCGATACGCTGCATATTGAGGTGAAAGGCGTTGGCGGCCACGGCGCGGTACCGGAGCATACCGTGGATGCCACGCTGGTCGCCTGCCATATCACCCTCGCGCTGCAGTCGATCGTCTCGCGGAATATCACCCCGTTCGAACCGGCGGTGGTCACCGTCGGCAGCATCCAGGCCGGACACGCGCCCAATATCATTAACGATCACGTGCTGATGAAGCTCACGGTGCGCACCCTCAATGAGCAGGTGCGCGAGACCGTGCTGCAGCGGATCCATGATATCGCCGTGGCTCAGGCGGAGAGCTTCAACGCCACGGCCACGCTGACGCACGTCAACGGCAGCCCGGTATTGCGTAACGATCCGGCGGCCAACGCGATGGTGCGGCAGGTGGCGACATCGCTGTTTGGCGCAGAGCAGGTGGGCGAGGTGAAGCCGTTTATGGGCAGTGAAGATTTTGCCTTCATGCTGGAACAGCACCCGCATGGCAGCTATTTCACCATCGGCGCTGGCGATGAGCCGGATCGCTGCATGGTCCATAACCCGGGCTACGACTTCAACGACGCGCTGTTGCTGACCGGGGCGGCGCTGTGGTGCGGTCTGGCGGAACACTATTTGCGTTAATCACCGGAAACAGGAGGGCCATGCGATGAGCACTGTCACCGTGAGCGACACCCCCTTTGTCGGCAGCGATCGCCTGCTGGTGGGGATTGTGCTAAGCGTTTTAACCTTCTGGCTGTTTGCCCAGTCGGTGATTAACGTGGTGCCGGCGATGAAAAGCAGTCTTGATATCTCCCTTGAAACCTTAACCCTGGCCGTCAGTCTCAGCGCGCTGTTCAGCGGCTGTTTCGTGGTCGCCAGCGGCGGCCTGGCGGACAAGTTTGGCCGGATGCGGATGACCACCCTCGGACTGGGGCTGAGTATCGTCGGCAGCGCCATGCTGGTGGTCGCTCAGGGGCCGGGGCTGTTCCTGGCCGGCCGGGTGCTGCAGGGGCTGTCGGCGGCGTGCATTATGCCGGCGACGCTGGCGCTGATTAAGACCTGGTATGAGGGGCGTGCGCGGCAGCGGGCGGTCAGCTTCTGGGTCATCGGCTCGTGGGGCGGCAGCGGTCTCTGTTCCTTCGTTGGCGGAGCCATTGCCACCGGGCTCGGCTGGCGCTGGATCTTCGTCTTCTCCATTGCCGTCGCTCTGCTGGCGCTGTTTTTGCTGCGCGGCACGCCGGAGAGCCGCAGCGCCAGCGCCAGCCAGCATAAGCTGGACGTCGGCGGTCTGCTGAGCCTGATTGCCGCGCTGGTGCTGGTGAATTTGTTTATCAGCAAGGGCCATGGCTGGGGATGGAGCAGTCCGCTGTCGTTGACCATGCTGGTCGGGGCGCTGGCGGCGGGGGCGGTATTTATCCGCAACGGCATGCGCAAAGGCGAGGCGGCGCTGATTGATTTTGCGCTGTTTCGTAACCGGGCCTACGGCGCGGCAGTGCTGTCGAACTTTCTGCTCAATGGGGCGATTGGCACCATGATGATCGCCAGCATCTGGCTGCAGCAGGGGCACCACCTGACGCCGCTGGAGAGCGGGATGATGACCCTCGGCTATCTGGTGACCGTCCTGGCGATGATCCGGGTGGGCGAGAAGCTGCTGCAGCGCTATGGCGCCCGGCTGCCGATGATGGCCGGGCCGGTGCTGACCGCGATTGCCATCGGCCTGATATCCTGCACTTTTCTCGATAAGGCGCTGTATATCGGGGTGGTGTTCGCCAGCAACGTGCTGTTTGGCCTCGGGCTGGGCTGCTACGCCACACCCTCAACGGATACGGCGGTGGCCAACGCGCCGGAGAACAAAATCGGCGTCGCCTCGGGGATCTACAAGATGGGCAGCTCGCTGGGCGGGGCGATGGGTATTGCCGTGACGGCGTCACTTTTCGCGCTGTTTTTGCCGCTGGGCATGGCCCATGCCGCCCAGTATGCCCTGTGGTTTAACGCCGTCTTATGCCTGGGGGCGATGGCGGTGAGCGCGCTGCTGCTGCCGCGCGCCTCTCACAGCTGATGTTTTTTCAGTAGCGCGCGGAGCTGGTGATAGGTTAACCCCAGCAGCTCCGCCGCCTGCTTCTGATGATACTTCGCCTGCTGCAGACTCCGCTGCAGCAGGCGTTTTTCCTGCTGGAGCTGAAAATCGCGCAGATCCAGCGGCAGAGCGGGCAGCTCGTCCCCGGACGCGGCCTCCGGCACGGAGGCCGCGGTCTGACGGAAAGGGTTGAGGATAATGGCGTCCAGCTCGTGCTCGCTGTCGCCGTGGCGATAGACCGAGCGCTCGACGACATTCTTCAGTTCACGAATATTCCCTGGCCAGCGGTAGCCGAGCAGCGTTGCGGTGGCACGTTCGCTGAAGCCGGGAAACAGCGGCAAACCGAGCTCGCGGCACATCTGAATGGCAAACTGGTTGGCGAGCAGCATGATGTCGCTCTGCCGTTCACGCAACGGGGGGAGCTGTACCACGTCGAAGGCCAGACGGTCGAGCAGGTCGGCGCGAAAATGGCCTTCCTCCACCATCCGCGGCAGGTCAGCGTTGGTGGCGCACACCAGCCGGACGTTGACCTGCAGCGGCTGGCTGCCGCCCACGCGCTCTAGCTCGCCATATTCAATCACTCTTAACAGCTTCTCCTGCACCAGCATCGGCGCCGTCGCCAGCTCATCAAGAAATAACGTCCCGCCGTCGGCGCGCTCGAAGCGCCCAGGATGGCGCTTGCTGGCCCCGGTGAAGGCCCCGGCTTCGTGGCCGAATAGTTCCGAATCGAGCAAATTGTCGTTCAGCGCCGCGCAGTTCAGCGAGATAAACGGCCCCTGCCAGCGGCTGGAGAGGTAGTGAAGACGGTTAGCGATAAGCTCTTTCCCGGTGCCTCGCTCGCCGATGACCAGCACCGGCTTATCCAGCGGGGCCAGCCGGGAAACCTGTTCCAGCACCTCGAGAAAGCTGTTGGCCTCGCCCAGCAGATTATCCTTGTACTGCGCCATGATGAATTTCGCCATTAAGTAGTGTGATTAACCAGGTGACTGTAGCAATGCCCTGCACAATTCGCAACCACTCTGTTTAAAATCAATAAGATAAAAAGTTGGCACGTCATTTGTATTAGCTAAGCCACAGGTGAATGCCTGAAACCAGAACTATGAGGATTGAAATTATGGGTATTTTTTCTCGTTTTGCCGACATCGTGAACGCCAACATCAACTCCCTGCTGGAGAAAGCGGAGGACCCGCAAAAGCTGGTGCGTCTGATGATCCAGGAGATGGAAGACACGCTGGTGGAAGTGCGTTCCACGTCGGCCCGCGCGCTGGCGGAAAAGAAACAGCTGACCCGTCGTATTGAGCAGGCGGTCGCCCAGCAGGCGGAATGGCAGGAAAAAGCCGAGCTGGCGCTGCGTAAAGAGAAAGAGGATCTGGCCCGGGCGGCGCTGATCGAAAAGCAGAAGCTGACCGACCTTATCGCTCAACTTGATCATGAAGTGCAGCTGGTGGATGAAACGCTGGCGCGCATGAAGAAAGAGATTGGCGAGCTGGAGAACAAACTCAGCGAAACCCGCGCTCGTCAGCAGGCGCTTGCGTTGCGCCATCAGGCGGCGAGTTCGTCCCGCGATGTGCGTCGCCAGCTGGACAGCGGTAAACTGGATGAGGCGATGGCCCGCTTTGAATCCTTTGAGCGTCGCATTGATCAGATGGAAGCGGAAGCGGAGAGCCACCGCTTTGGCAAGCAGCAGACGCTGGATCAGCAGTTTGCCGAACTGAAAGCGGACGATGAAATCAGCGAGCAGCTGGCGGCGTTGAAAGCCAAAATGAATCAGTCCAACCAGTAAGTATGATTGCGCGGCGCGGCGTTGCGCCGCGGCTCACCCCCTGTAAGGAGTACACATGAGCATGCTTTTTCTCGCCATTCCGCTGACGCTGTTTGTGCTGTTTGTTCTGCCGGTCTGGCTGTGGCTGCACTACAACAATCGCGGCGCCAACGGCAGTCTGACGCAAAATGAGCAGCAACGGCTGCTGCAGTTGACCGATGACGCGAAGCGGATGCGCGAACGTATTCAGGCGCTGGAAGCGATCCTGGATGCTGAACATCCGAACTGGAGAGACAAATAATGGCCGGACTGGATCTGAATAAAAAACTGTGGCGTATCCCGCAGCGCGGGATGGTGAAGGGCGTTTGCGCGGGCATTGCTCAGCATCTTGATGTCCCGGTGAAGCTGGTGCGTCTGATTACCGTGCTGGCGATGATTTTCGGCCTCTTTTTCTTTGTCCTGGTGGCCTACATCATTTTGACTTTTGCTCTGGATCCGATGCCGGACAGTGAACTGTACGGTCACAAGGCGCCGAGCAATGGCGATCTGCTGGCCGCCGTGGATGCCGAACTGGCCTCCGGTGAACAGCGCCTGCGTGAAATGGAGCGGTATGTGACCTCCGACACCTTTACGCTGCGCAGCCGCTTTCGCCAGCTGTAAATCCTGTTTTTAACGAGTGAGGCAACGCATGAATAGCAAATGGCAACGCGCCGGGCAGCAGGTGAAGCCCGGTCTGAAAATCGTCGGTAAGCTGGCGCTGCTGACCGCGCTGCGTTACGGCCCGGCGGGCGTTGCCGGCTGGGCGGTCAAATCGGTCGCGCGTCGGCCGCTGAAAATGCTGCTGGCGGTGGCGCTGGAGCCGCTGCTCAGCCGGCTGGCCAACCGCGTCACGCGCGGGATGAAATAATGCCGCCGTGGGGAAGGCGCAAAAGGATTAACGTTGTCCTGCTTATCCCCGGCAGATAGCTTATGATGACGAGACATACCTTCAGGGCATAACGGACTGGCGATGAAGCGACTGAAAACTGAATTGAATGCGCTGGTCAACCGCGGGGTTGACCGGCATTTACGTCTGGCGGTGACCGGCCTGAGCCGGAGCGGTAAAACGGCGTTTATCACCGCGCTGGTCAATCAACTATTGAATATCCACACGGGCGCCCGCCTGCCGCTGCTGAGCGCCGCACGCGAAGAGCGGCTGCTCGGCGTCAAGCGCGTGCCGCAGCGGGACTTTGGCATTCCCCGATTCACCTACGACGAAGGGCTGGCCCAGCTTTACGGCCAGCCCCCCATGTGGCCAACCCCGACGCGCGGGGTGAGCGAGATCCGTCTCGCGCTGCGCTACCGTTCGAATGACTCCCTGCTGCGCCATTTTAAAGATACCTCCACGCTGTATCTGGAGATCGTCGACTATCCGGGCGAGTGGCTGCTCGACCTGCCGATGCTGGCACAGGATTATCTGAGCTGGTCACGACAGATGACCGGGCTCCTGCAGGGACAGCGTGCGGAGTGGTCGGCCCGCTGGCGGCAGCTGTGCGCCGGGCTGGATCCGCTGGCCCCTGCCGACGAGGCCCGTCTGGCAGATATCGCCGCCGCCTGGACGGACTATCTGCACGCCTGTAAGCGCGAAGGGCTGCACTTTATCCAGCCCGGGCGCTTTGTCCTGCCCGGTGAAATGGCGGGCGCGCCGGCGCTGCAGTTTTTCCCGTGGCCCGACGTCGACGCCGTCGGCGAAGCCAAGCTGGCGCAGGCCGATAAACACAGCAACGCCGGCATGCTGCGCGAACGCTACAAATACTATTGCGAAAGGGTGGTTAAGGGGTTCTACAAAGAGCACTTCCTGCGCTTCGACCGGCAGATTGTGCTGGTGGACTGTCTGCAGCCGCTCAACAGCGGGCCGCAGGCCTTTAACGATATGCGTTTGGCATTGACCCAGCTGATGCAAAGTTTCCATTACGGGCAGCGCACCTTGTTTCGCCGGTTGTTTTCGCCGGTTATCGACAAGCTGCTGTTTGCCGCCACCAAAGCTGACCACGTCACGGTCGATCAGCACAGCAATATGGTGTCGCTCCTGCAGCAACTGATTCAGGACGCGTGGCAGAACGCCGCCTTTGAGGGGATCAGTATGGATTGCCTGGGGCTGGCGTCCATTCAGGCGACCCAGAGCGGGCTGATTGAGGTGAATGGCGAGAAAATTCCCGCCCTGCGCGGCGATCGGCTGAGCGACGGCCAGCCGTTGACCATCTATCCCGGCGAGGTGCCGGCGCGTCTGCCGGGCCAGGCCTTCTGGCAGCAGCAGGGATTTCAGTTTGAAAACTTTCGTCCGCAGGTCATGGATGTCGATCGGCCTTTACCGCACATTCGCCTCGACGCGGCGCTGGAATTTTTGATTGGAGATAAACTGCGATGAGCGAACCGTTAAAACCGCGGATTGATTTTGATGGTCCGCTGCAAGCGGAAAAAATTCCGCCGCTGAAAAGCGCGCGCGCCTTCGACACCCTGGAGGCCGACAACTTCGCGCCAGCGCGGCTGGTGACCGGCGAAGAGGAAGAGGGGGCGGCGGAAGCGGTGGTGGAGTCGGTCCTGCGACCCAAACGCAGCCTGTGGCGGCGGATGGTCAGCGCCGGACTGGCGATCTTCGGCGTCAGCGTCGTGGCGCAAGGCGTGCAGTGGACGGCTAACGCCTGGCAGACCCAGGACTGGATTGCGCTGGGCGGCTGCGTCGCCGGGGCGCTGATCGTCGGGGCCGGCGTCGGATCGGTGGCCACCGAGTGGCGCCGTCTGTGGCGACTGCGCCAGCGCGCCCACGAACGCGATGAAGCGCGCGATATGCTGCACAGTCACGCGGTCGGCAAAGCGAAAGCCTTTTGTGAGAAGCTGGCGCAGCAGGCCGGGCTGGATCAATCGCATCCGGCGCTGCAGCGCTGGTATGCCGCGATCCACGAAACGCAAAGCGACCGGGAAGTGGTGAGCCTTTATGCGCAGCTGGTGCAGCCGGTGCTGGATGCCCAGGCGCGGCGGGAAATCAGCCGTTCTGCGGCGGAGTCGACGCTGATGATTGCCGTCAGCCCGCTGGCGCTGGTGGATATGGCGTTTATCGCCTGGCGTAACCTGCGGCTGATCAACCGAATTGCCACGTTGTACGGCATTGAGCTCGGGTATTACAGCCGTCTGCGACTGTTTCGCCTGGTGTTGCTGAATATCGCTTTTGCTGGCGCCAGCGAACTGGTGCGCGAGGTGGGGATGGACTGGATGTCGCAGGATCTGGCGGCCCGGCTGTCGGCGCGCGCCGCACAGGGCATCGGCGCCGGACTGCTGACCGCCCGCCTCGGGATCAAGGCGATGGAGCTGTGCCGCCCGCTACCGTGGATCGCCGATGATAAACCGCGACTCGGCGATTTTCGTCGCGAGCTGATTGGGCAGTTGAAAGAGACCCTGCAGAAAAGCAAAACCAGTCCGGAGAAGTAACCTCCGCTCAGAGACATTGCCGGGCGGCGGCTTCGCCTTGCCCGGCCTACCGGGCAGGTTGGATCCCGGCTCGCCCAGGCGTTCATTTAACCACTGACCGCCTGACTTTACGGCACAACGCCCATTTTTCCGCCATGCTGTCAATAATTGTTGACAGTTAGCTTCCCGAAAACTCATTCCTGTCCTATTATTCTCCCGTCATTGGCACTTTTAGGGTGAACACTCCCATGCGTCTTGAAGTCTTTTGTGAAGACCGTCTCGGTCTGACTCGTGAATTGCTCGATTTGCTGGTGCTGCGCGGCATTGATCTACGTGGTATCGATATTGACCCTATAGGCCGAATTTACCTCAATTTTGCCGAACTGGAGTTCGCCACGTTCAGCAGCCTGATGGCAGAGATCCGCCGTATCGCCGGCGTGACAGACGTGCGCACCGTGCCGTGGATGCCGTCTGAGCGTGAACACCTGGCGCTCAGCGCGCTGCTGGTGGCGATGCCGGAGCCGGTGCTGTCGCTGGATACCAAAGGCAGGGTGGAACTGGCCAACCCCGCCAGCTGCCTGCTGTTTGGCCAAAGCCAGGCGAAGCTGCGCAACCATCCGGTGGCCCAGTTGATCGCCGATTTTAACGTTCAGCGCTGGCTGGAGAGCAGCCCGCAGGAGACGCATGCGGAGCATGTGGTGGTGAATGGACAGAACTATCTGCTGGAAGTGACCCCGGTCTATCTGGAAGGGGAGCATAACGAACGGGTGCTGACCGGCGCCGTAGCGATGCTGCGCTCAACCGTGCGCATGGGACGCCAGCTGCAGACCATGACCAGCCAGGACACCAGCGCCTTCAGCCAGATCCTCGCGGTGGGGCCGAAAATGCGCCACGTGGTGGAGCAAGCGCGCAAGCTGGCGATGCTCAGCGCGCCGCTGCTGATTGTCGGCGACACCGGCACCGGCAAAGATCTGCTGGCCCATGCCTGCCATCTGGCCAGCCCGCGGGCGGGCAAACCTTATCTGGCGCTCAACTGCGGCTCCATTCCCGAGGACGCGGTCGAGAGCGAGCTGTTTGGCGACGCGCTGCAGGGTAAGAAGGGCTTCTTCGAGCAGGCCAACGGCGGCTCGGTGCTGCTGGATGAAATTGGCGAGATGTCGCCGCGAATGCAGACTAAGCTGCTGCGCTTCCTCAACGACGGCACCTTCCGCCGAGTTGGCGAGGATCATGAAGTGCACGTCGATGTGCGGGTGATCTGCGCGACGCAGAAAAACCTGGTCGAACTGGTGCAGAAAGGGCTGTTCCGCGAAGATCTCTACTATCGCCTCAACGTCCTGACGCTGTATCTGCCGCCGCTGCGCGACTGCCCGCAGGACATTATGCCGCTGACGGAGCTGTTCGTGGCCCGCTTTGCTGATGAGCAGGGCGTCCCGCGGCCGAAGCTCTCCGCCGATCTCAGTACGGTGCTCACCCGCTACAGCTGGCCCGGCAACGTTCGCCAGTTGAAGAATGCTGTCTATCGCGCGCTGACCCAACTGGAGGGATTTGAGCTGCGTCCACAGGACATTCTGCTGCCGGACCATGACGTCGCGTCGCTGCCGGTGGGCGAGGAGGCCATGGAAGGGTCGCTGGACGACATCACCCGGCGCTTTGAGCGCTCGGTGCTGACCCAGCTCTATCGCAGCTACCCCAGCACCCGTAAGCTGGCGAAGCGGCTGGGGGTGTCGCATACCGCCATCGCCAATAAACTGCGTGAATATGGTCTGAGTCAGAAAAAGGGCGACGAATAATCCCGCCAGGCCGGCGACCCACGTCGCCGGCATTCGGCCTGCAAAGCGGGCCAAACCTGTATATACTGGTTTTTTAATCCTTTTTCCGGGGTGGTGCATCTTGGCGTCGCGTCGCGCGATCGGGCACTGGCTGACATTGCTGCTGCTCTCTGTTCTCTTTTCCTCGCTGCTGTTACGCCTTCATTTGCCGGCAGCGCTACTGCTGGGGCCGCTGATCGCCGGTCTCATTTTGAGCCTGCGCGGGGTGAAGCTGAGCATCCCTCGTCCCTGTTATCTGGCGGCGCAGGCCATCGTCGGCTGCATGATCGCCCGGGCGATTAATCCCTCTGTTTTTGGCGTGCTGTTCAACAACTGGGCGCTGGTGCTGGCGATCCTGTTGACCACCCTGGCGATTAGCGGCCTCACCGGCTGGTTGCTGGTTCGCTACAGCGCGCTGCCGGGCGCCACCGGTGCCTGGGGAAGCTCTCCCGGCGGCGCGTCGGCAATGGTGGTGATGGCCCAGGAGTACGGGGCCGATGTGCGGCTGGTGGCGCTGATGCAGTATCTGCGGGTGCTGTTTGTCGTCGGCGCGGCGGCGCTGGTGGTGCGCTATGCGTTGGGCAATGAAGCGCAGGAAATGACTCAGGATATTGTCTGGTTTCCATCGTTGACCCTGAATTTCCCTTTCACGCTGCTGCTGACGGCGCTAGCCTGTTGGCTGGGCATGCGGCTGCGCATCCCCTCCGGGGCCATGCTGTTGCCGATGCTGCTCGGCGCGCTGGTCCAGGGCAGCGGCTGGATGATGCTGGAGCTGCCGGAGTGGCTGCTGGCGATGGCCTATGCGGTGCTGGGCTGGACGGTGGGGCTGCAGTTTAATAAAGCCATTTTTCTGCTGGCGCTGAAGACGCTGCCGCAGATTATCGCCTCTATTCTTGGGCTGATCCTGATGTGCGCCCTGATGGCCCTCGGCCTGACCCACATTCTGCAGATGGACTTTATGACCGCCTATCTGGCCACCAGCCCTGGCGGCCTGGACACGGTGGCGATTATCGCCGCCGGCACCCGGGCGGATATGTCGTTCATTATGGCGCTACAGACGTTGCGGCTGTTTACCATTTTACTGACCGGCCCGGCGATGGCGCGGGCTATCTCCCGCTATGCGCCACGGCAATAAAAAAGCCCCCGCAGAGCGGGGGCTGAGTACATAGATTGTCCGCGGGCGTGATGCGCCCGGGCACTCTGTTATCAGGCTTTCAGGGCGGCCAGCGCGGCGTCGTAGTCCGGCTCTTCGGTGATTTCATTCACCAGCTGGCTGTAGACGACCTGATCATTTTCATCGATAACGACCACGGCGCGAGCGGCCAGGCCAGCCAGCGGACCGGCGGCGATGGCGACACCGTAGTCAGCGAGGAACGACGCGCCGCGCAGCGTGGAAAGGGTCACCACGTTGCTCAGGCCTTCCGCGCCGCAGAAGCGGGACTGGGCGAACGGCAGGTCAGCGGAAATGCACAGCACCACAGTGTTGTCCAGTTCAGCGGCCAGCTGGTTGAATTTACGCACTGATGCGGCACACACGCCGGTATCAATGCTCGGGAAAATATTCAGTACTTTACGTTTGCCGGCGTACTGGCTCAGCGCGACGTCAGAGAGATCTTTGGCGACCAGCGTAAACGGCTGCGCTTTAGCGCCTGCCTGCGGAATGGTGCCCTGAACAGAAACGGGGTTGCCCTGGAAATGCACGGTTTGTGACATGGTTATCTTCCTGTTTACATATAGTTAACGTCACGAGTAGTGTATGACATCCGCCAGCTACACGGCAAACCCTATTTAACATTGACCAGAGAGGACAAGGGAATGCGCAACGTGCGAGTGTATGAGGAAGCCTGGCCGCTACATACCCCTTTTGTGATCGCCCGCGGCAGCCGCAGCGAGGCAAAAGTGGTGGTGGTGGAACTGGAGGAGGACGGTGTGAAAGGGGTGGGCGAATGCACGCCTTATCCCCGCTATGGCGAGAGCATCGCTTCGGTCATGGCCCAGGTGATGGCGATCGGCGAGCAGCTGGAAGCGGGCCTCACCCGCGAACAGCTGCAGCGGCTGCTGCCGGCAGGCGCCGCGCGCAATGCCGTTGACTGCGCGCTGTGGGATCTGCAGGCGCGGCGCGAAGGCAAAACCTTGTCCCAGTTGCTGGGCGTGGCGTTGCCCAACCGGGTGATCACCGCCCAAACGGTGGTCATTGGTACGGCGGATCAGATGGCGGCCAGCGCCGCGGCGCTGTGGCAGAAAGGTGCCCAGCTGTTGAAAGTGAAGCTTGACGACCGGCTGATCAGCGAGCGGTTAATCGCTATCCGTCAGGCGGCGCCGGAGGCTACGCTGATTGTCGACGCCAATGAATCCTGGCACAGCGAGGGGCTGGCGGCGCGCTGTCAGCTGCTGGCGGACCTCGGCGTGGCGATGCTCGAGCAGCCGCTCCCGGCTGACGCCGATGTGGCGCTGGAAAACTTCGTTCATCCGCTGCCGATTTGCGCCGACGAGAGCTGCCATACCCGAGAGAGCCTGCCGAGGCTGCGCGGGCGCTATGAGATGGTCAATATCAAACTGGATAAAACGGGCGGTCTGACCGAAGCGCTGGCTCTGGCCGGGGAGGCGGAACGGCAGGGGTATGAGCGGATGCTGGGCTGTATGCTCTGCACCTCGCGCGGGATCGCCGCCGCGCTCCCCCTGGCGCCGCTGGCGCGCTTCGCCGACCTCGACGGCCCGACATGGCTGGCGGTGGACGTTGAGCCGGCGCTGCGGTTCAGCACCGGCGTGCTTCATCTTTAAGCCTGCCAGCGCAGCAGATCGGTCATCGCCGGCAGGTAACGCTCCGTTGCCTCGTCGGCGGAGACCGGCGGGAACTCGGCGGTGATGCAGGGGAGCCCGATATCCGCGCACCAGCTGCCAAAGGAGCCCGGCGTGTCGTAGCCCACGCTGCCCACCAGCGGCAGGGAGAAGGCGTTGGCCAGCCAGTGCCCCAGCGGGCTGTGGCCCGGGTCTTCGATACAGGCCAGCGGATCGTGAAAGGAGACCACCCACGCCGGATGGATCTGGTGGATCAACTGACACAGGGCCTGGGTCTCCCGCTCCGAACCCGGCTGCTCGCCGGTCAACAGCACCACGTCGCGTTCCTCTGCCGCGCTGTTCCAGCGATAAACCGTTTCCCCTTGTTTCCAGTTAGCGGCCGGAAAGTTACGGTTGAGGTCAACGCCGCGGGCATTGGCACGCAGCCCGAGCTGACAGCCGTCAGGGTTGACCGTTAGCACCACGTGGTGACGGCGCAGCTCGGGTTTCAGAGTGCGCAGGGCGCAGGAGAGGGTCACAATCGACGAATTTTCATCACCGTGGGTGCCGGCAATAATCAGGCCGCTACGGCTGTCGGCCTGCGGCGCAGGAAACCACAGCAGCGGCGCGCCCAGTTCCGAGCTGCCGTACTGCCGGGTTCCCGGCGGAAAGTCGCCGCGCTGGGGGCGAGGGCGTGAAATAGACATAGGGCTTCCTGTGTGTCGTTATTATTCAGTGTTGGCGAAAAGCGTGTCGGGATCAAACCCATTCCCTGAGGCGTGAAATCCGACGACACATCAATTTTCTATCATATGTCGTTTGCAATTTCAGGTGATGAAACAAATAATTATCGCTCTGTTGGCGGTATTTTTTTCATTTTAAAGGGGATCTTATGAAGTATCCTGTCGCTTTGACATGCGGCGCGCTGTGGTTAGCCAGCGTATCTTCTTTAGCCTGGGCGGCGGACGTACCGCCGGGCACGGTACTGGCGGAAAAACAGCTGTTAGTACGCCATATCAAAGATGAACCCGCCTCGTTAGATCCCGCCAAAGCGGTGGGCCTGCCGGAAATCCAGGTGATCCGCGATCTGTTTGAAGGTTTAGTCAATCAGGATGCGAAAGGCAACCTGGTTCCAGGCGTGGCGACCCGCTGGCAGAGCAACGATAACCGCGTCTGGACCTTTACCCTGCGCGATGACGCGCGCTGGTCCGACGGCACGCCGGTTACCGCCGAGGATTTCGTCTATAGCTGGCAGCGTCTGGTGGATCCGAAAACCACTTCGCCGTTCGCCTGGTTCGCGGCGCTGGCGGGGATCGCCAACGCGCAGAACATTATCGACGGCAAAGCCGCGCCGGAGACCCTGGGGGTTACCGCCGTCGACGCCCACACTCTGCGGGTGCAGCTGGATAAACCACTGCCGTGGTTCAGCAACCTGACCGCCAGCTTTGCCTTCTACCCGGTACAGAAGGCGAATGTCGACAGCGGCGCGAACTGGACGCGGCCCGGCAGCCTGGTGGGCAACGGCGCCTATGTTCTGAAAGATCGCGTGGTCAATGAAAAGCTGGTGGTGGTGCCGAACACGCACTACTGGGATAACGCCAAAACGGTGATCCAGCAGGTCACCTTTGTGCCGATCAACCAGGAGTCCGCCGCCACCAAGCGCTATCTCGCTGGCGATATCGATATCACCGAATCTTTCCCGAAAAATATGTATCAGAAACTGCTGAAGGATATTCCGGGGCAGGTATATACCCCGCCGCAGCTGGGTACCTACTATTACGCTTTCAATACCCAAAAGGGGCCGACGGCGGACGAGCGGGTGCGACTGGCGCTGAGCATGACCATCGATCGCCGGGTGATGGCGGAGAAAGTACTGGGAACCGGGGAAAAACCGGCCTGGCGTTTCACGCCGGACGTGACGGCGGGCTTCACCCCCCAGCCGTCGCAGTTTGAGAGTATGAGTCAGGCCGAACTTAATGCCCAGGCGAAAGCCCTGCTGGCTGCCGCCGGCTATGGCCCGAATCGTCCGCTGAAGCTGACGCTGCTGTATAACACCTCTGAGAATCACCAGAAGATTGCCATCGCGGTGGCGTCGATGTGGAAGAAAAACCTCGGCGTGGAAGTGAAGTTGCAAAACCAGGAGTGGAAAACCTATATCGACAGCCGTAACACCGGCAATTTCGACGTGATCCGCGCTTCGTGGGTAGGGGACTACAACGAGCCGTCCACCTTCCTGTCGCTGCTGACCTCCACCCACAGCGGAAATATCTCGCGCTTTAACGATCCGGCGTACGACAAAATCCTCGCCCAGGCGGCGGTGGAGAATTCGGCCAAAGCGCGTAACGACGATTACAACGCGGCGGAGAAGATCATTATGGTCAAAGCGCCGATTGCGCCGATCTACCAGTACACTAACGGCCGGCTGATTAAGCCGTGGCTGAAAGGCTACCCGATCACCAACCCGGAAGATGTGGCCTACAGTCGTACCATGTATATCGTGAAGCACTAACCGGTCGTGGTTGCCTGACAATGTCAGGCAACCCTTGCTACGCCGGTAGCGAAAAGCCCATCAGGTCTGCCGAAGAGGAGTAATACCGAGCCGTTTCCTCCTCCATCACGCTCGTAAGCAGTTCGTTAACCTTTATCTTATGTCCGGGCAAATTTCCCCGCGCTTTGGCAATAATTTCCCCATCGCTAAGGGGCCGCTCGGCGCTGCCCAGGGGTTTGTAGCGTTCCTGCACTGCACATTCGCCACGGCTGTTTGTGACCACAACGCGCGCGCCAGGCTGGCGTGCCGGACCGTTCATTCGTTGTGTAAATTCAGGTGTGACAGTGGCCGTGACTTTATCCGCCAGCGCCAGCAAGGCTGGGTTTTGCATATTGTCTTCAGTATACCAGTCGGCACCCGGCGCCAGGCCAGCGGCGATCGCTGCCAGCGTCCACGGCAGGCTGAACTGCGCGTCGGTCACCGTTTGCGGCCGATAGTCCATCATATCATTGACCAGGCGGGGGAAGCTTTGTACCTCAATGGTGCGGAGATCCGCAACAGACCAGCCGGTCTGCTGCATGATGCCCTCCATGCATTCCAGCGCGCAGGCCAGCCAGCGGCAGGCGGGATATCGCTTAAAGCTACCGTAGCCAGCGTACCAGTGACTGCCGAGCTCATCGGTCAACCTGTCTGGCGCGAACTGGTCGGAGCCAATCATCCGCCAGAAACCCTGTTCGCCATCGAGTACATCACGGCTGCCGCTGAGGCCTTGCTGCGCCATGATCACCGCCTGCACGGCGGCTTGCGCGGCGGGCGCCACGGCATCTTTGAGCGACAACAGCGGCCGTTGTCGCCAGTTATACTGGTGCAGACTGGGGAGCGGTGTTAACGCGGCGGCCAGGCCCACCGCGTGATGTAATTGCTCAGGGTTTAACCCCAACAACCGACCGGCTACCACGGCTGCGCCGATGGATTGATGCTGCGCCACGCCGTAGACCTGGCTGAAGCGTTCTGCCGAAGGCTGGATGGCGTGGATGAGCCGGTTATTCACCTCGAAACCGGCCGCCAGGGTGGTAATCAGCACGTCCTGAGCTACCGGCTCAGGATTGAGGTCAAGCGCAACCATCGCGGCGGCAACCAGTGTGGCCCCCGGATGGCCGAGCCCTTTGCCGTCGATCTCCACACCGTCATCGTGATCCAGGCCGTTTATCATGGCGGCGTTCGCGAACGCGGCCGCCAATGGGCTGAAACCGGACTCACCGAAGACGCTACAGTGACCGTTTCCGCCAAATAGCCGGGAGGCGCGTATCATCGGTTCGCTGACCCGGTGGCCACTGGCCGCCCAACCGCAGGCGAGGGCATCCAGTAAATGCAGTCGAATTTTGCGCCGAACGGGAGCCGGGATAGCTGGCGCAGATAAGGTACTGGCAAAATTGACCAGCTGGCGTGTTGCGGAAATAGTCATGGTTACTCAACGTTTGAAGTAGCGGCTGCGGATCCGGCGCTCGGCATAGCTTGCCAGCAGTGACAGCGGAAGAATGGTGGCGACGAAAAACAGCGCCACAAAAGTCAGTGTCTCCAGAGGGCGGAAGGTGGCGGTACTCAGCCGTTGCCCTTGATAGAGGATCTCACCCGTTGCGATATAACTCGCCAGCACGGAATTCTTAACCGACATCACGCACTGGCTGACAAACGCCGGTAAAATTCGCAAAAAGGCTACCGGCGCGGTAATGCGAACTAATACTTTCAGCGGTGACATCCCCACCGACAGGCCCGCTTCGACCAGACCATGATCGACCGATTGCATACCAGAACGAAATATTTCAGCGAAAAATACGCTGCCATATAACGAGATGGCGAGGACACAGGTCAGATACGAGGAGAGGGTCAGGCCGAACAAAATGGGCAGACAGTAGTAGGCCCAGACAATCAGCACCAGAGGGGGGATTGAACGCACAATCTCAATCAACCCCTGGGTGGGTAAGCGGATGACCGCCCTGGACGCGCCGCGCAACGGGGCCAGCAGCGCTCCGCCAAGAATGCTTAACGTGACTGAGGCCAGCACAATTTTAAAGGTGGTCAATATCCCTTCCAGCAAAACCGCGTGATATTGCCACAGTATTGAGAAATCCCAGTGATAAGACATTAGCGCAGCTCCTCTGCCGTTACGCCGGACAGCGTCATAAAGCGTCGGATAGGGGCATCGGGCGGCCGTGACCAGATCTCCTGAGGGGATGCTTCTTCCACCAGTTTGCCATTATCCATCAACAGCAGCCGACTACATACCTGCAGGGCAAAACGCATTTCATGGGTAACCACCAGCATGGTGGTGCCGCTGGCCGCCAGTTCGGAAATAACGGACAGCACCTCCCCGACAGATTCCGGATCGAGTGCGGAAGTCGGTTCGTCAAACAGGATCACTTGCGGCGCCATGGCCAGGGCGCGGGCGATAGATACCCGCTGCTGCTGACCGCCTGAAAGTTGAACCGGGAAGTCTCCGGCTTTTTCTTGCAGGCCCATACGCGTGAGCAGCGCCATGGCTTTTTCGATGGCTTTTTTACGCGGCAAGCCCAGGACCTGTACCGGACCTTCAATAATATTCTGCAATACACTGCGGTGTGGCCACAGATTAAAGTGCTGGAATACCATTGTCATTGAGGCACGCTGGCGCGCTAACGTGCGCTGTGTGACCTGTTTTCTCTGCGCGCCGTGAAAGCCTATTTCTTCCTCACCCAGCCAAATATGCCCACTATCAGGGACTTCAAGCATGTTCAGGCAACGCAGCAGGGTGGATTTACCCGCGCCGCTGCGGCCAATGATGCCAATCACCTCCGAGGGACGAACCGCGAAGGAAACATCATCTATAATTTTATTACCTGAAAATGATTTGCTAAGCGCTTCAATTTTCAGTAACGGTAATAATGATTGTGGGTTCATCAGAGTTATTTCGCTGGGTGAGTATATTTCTGCCATATTTTTTTCAGCGTGCCGTCTTTATCCAGCTGTTCGAGCCGTCCATTCAGCCACGCCTGTAATTCCGGTCGTTCTTTACGCAGGCCCATATTGGTTGCCTGTTCTTTGACCGGCTGTGGAATAATCATCGTGCCCTGATGACGCTTTTGAATATATTGCGCCATCTGGATATCGTTAGTGACGATGGCATCCGCGCGGCCGCTCTCCATCTGGAGCTGCATGTTGTCGCTATCGGGAACGATAATCCACTGGGCTTTGTCCAGTTGAGGCTGCAGCAGCGTGACGGCTGCCGAGCCATCAATCGCGCTGAGCCTGGTCTGCGAAGTGTTGATGGTGTCCCAGCGCTGATATTTCTGCGTCTCTTTTTCCAGAGTCAGGACGCCCATCTGGTGCGAGCCCATAGGGCGGGTAAAGTCGACGGCTTTGGCCCTTTCTGGCGTATTATTAAAACCACCTAAAATATCGAAGCGGTTGGACTGTAAACCCGCGACGGCGGTGCCCCATTGCGTATCAACGTATTCAATCTTGATATCGGTGTTTTTAAATATCGCCTGCACAACATCCGGAACCAGCCCGGTCCACTGGTTGGTCAGCAGATCTTTCTGATACCACGGCGGTGCGTTGACCGCACCGACGCGGATCACATGGTCTGGCAGAATCGTATTGATTTCTTCCCCGGCCTGAGCAGGAGACTGGGCTAAGAACATCCCCGGTATAAGCAACAATATCGACATGAAGCGTGACGTGAAAAATTTCATTTTATGCCCTCTGGTGAATATAATTATGGATTCTATAACCCTGAGTGCATATTTTTTAAATGCATAATCAGCATATCGTTATCAGGAAAATGGCAATGACACCCAAGCAACTCGAGGTCTTTATCAGTATCGTTCAGCTAGGTTCAGTGACAGCGGCAGCGGCGCAGCTGGCCATGTCGCAGCCTTCGGTGAGTAAAAGCCTGGCGCTTATCGAGCAGCAGATGGGGTTCAGCCTGTTTGAGCGCTATCAAGGGAAGATGCAGCCAACCGCGGAAGCCAGAGCACTGTATAAAGAGGCGCTGCGCGTGCATCAGGACCGGCTTCGTTTTGAGCGTTTTGTTGATCACATCCGCCAGTATCGCGTTGGTCAGTTGCGGGTCTGTGCCACGCCTGCGCTGGCGCTGAATATATTGCCGCTGGCGGTGGCGCGTTTTCGGCAGAGCTTTCCGGATTATGGTGTGGTGGCGGATATGTGTCTCAACAATGAAATTGAGACGGCGGTTGAAGAAGGGCGTTACGATCTCGGTTTTCTGGTGAAACCCGGCTACGAACCAGAGGAGAACCCGTTGGCCATCTGCCGGGGTGAAATGGTGTGTGTGCTGCCCGGGCAGCATCCGCTGGCGCAGCAGACGGAAATCCATTGGCAGGATATCCCGACACGCGACCTGGTGTATATCACGACCGACGCGCGGCTGGTTGCCATGATTGCCGAAGAGGTGCCGGCGTTCCGCCAGCGCCAGGTGGCGGCGGTAGAAACCAACCGTTACAGCATGGCGATTAATCTTGTCAGACACGGCAACAACAGTATGACTATTGTTGACAGTTTTTCTCTACAGGGCGTCGACACCAGCGGTCTGGCGGTGCGGCCGTTCCGTCATGCGTTGCCGGTGTCTGTCGTCGCGGTGACGGATGGACATAGCACCCTGTCGCAGCCGGGCGAAGTGTTTGCGAAAGTGATGACGGAATTAATGGCTGAAACGTGAGATCAGCGTGAGGCTCTGTGGCTGGCCGCTCATGCAGGTTCATCAATATTCTGCAACGCGAACTTTCACCCCAGTCACTGCGCGTTAACCCACCGGGAGTGGTGTCTGTGGTTTACCGCCAGGCCGCCTTCCAGTACTTTTGTTGAATAGTAGAGGGAAGGGAGCGGATCGATGCATCTGGATTTTCGCCAGTTACGCAATTTTGTGGCGCTAGTGGAGTACGGCAGTTTTAATCGTGCGGCGGAGGCGGTTTGCCTGTCGCAATCGGCGTTTAGCCGCAGCATTCAGGCGCTGGAGCAGAGTGTCGGTCATCCTTTATTCGACCGCCAGAGCAAGCTACCGACGCTCACGCTGCACGGGCAAAAGCTGCTGCCTTATGCGCGCCGTTTTCAGGAACTCAATATTGAGCTTAGTAGCCAGCTGCGTGAGGCGGACGATGCGCAAAATGGCGAGGTCGCTTTTGGCTGCGGCCCGGCTCCCGGCGCGAGGCTGATTCCGGCGGCCATCGGAGAGTTTCATCGTCTTTTGCCGCAGGCGAGGGTACGTTTTCACATTGATAACTGGCTTGCTCTGCATCAGGCGCTTACCTCCCAGCACTATCCTTTTGTGGTCGCCGATAGCTGGCAGGCCGAGCTTGACCCGCAGTTACGCGTGCAGCCGCTTAGTCCACAACGCTGTTTCTTTGTCTGCCATGCCGAACATCCGCTGGCAAAACAGGGGACGATCTCGATTCAGGAGATGTTGCGCTACCCTTTTGCCGCCCCCTATTTGCCGCCGGGGGTACGCAAGGTACTGGCGACCCTCAGCCAGCAACAGGACTTTACGCCCGCGATCCAGTGCGACCATATTTACGCGCTGCTTTCCACTCTGGCGCAAACCCACGCGATAAGCTTCGCCAGCGAGGACGGCTTCGCGTTGTGCCAGCACAGCCATCGGCTGGTGAAACTGGAACTTAGCGATCTGCCAGATGAGTGGCGGCTAATGCAGACCCGGTTTGCCATTATCTCCCCGGTTCACGCGATTCAGCCGCCGCTGGTTGAGAGGCTGATTGAGATTATCCTCCATACCGACCGTCAGCATCAGCTTCAGCTGCTGGCGCAGGAGGAGAGGGATTAACCGGCGTTTTTCGCCTCACCTTTGGCATCGTACGGTGGCCAGCGGTTTTCCAGTTGCTGCGTTTTCAGCGCCTGCTCGACAAACTGGCCGTCCACCCACTGCTTAACGTCAAAAGCGCTGCGGATCAGACGACCCGATTTAGCCTGCTCGACGCTACTGCTGAAGCTGCCGGTCAGGAACGGGTCAATACGCGGTGAGGTGGTAAAGTTCAGATCCTGTGGCTGCAGCGCTTCCAGAAATAACGCCTTGGGGATCTGGCTTTGCTGCGCCATCTCGGCAGACCAGGCGTCTCGATTAGCCGGATCGCTGATTTCAGCGGCATTCTTCACCAGCACATTAACGATCTGCTGAGTCGCCTGCGGCCAGGTCTCGATAAACGTCTGCGTGCCGAGGAACCCCGCCTGAGTGGTGTTCTGGCGGCCTGAATCGCCGCTTTTAACCACCACATCAATTTTGTCGCCGCGTAGCGCCAGCAGGGAGACGCCTCCCCATACCGCATCGACGCGACCGGCCGCCAGCGCCGCTTTACCCGCGTTCCAGTCAAGGTTGATGACCTGCAAACTGCGCTCATTGAGGCCGGCGGTTTGCAGCGCCCGGTCAAAGGCCAGCTGGTCCGCCGTACCGCGATAGACCGCCACCCGTTTGCCTTTCAGGTCGGCCAGCGTTTTAATACCCGAGGCTTTGGTTACCGCGAGCCAGGATTCCGAGCCGCGGCTGCCCAGAAGCAGGCGTGTCGGCAGACCATTGGCCTTACCGATAATCGCCGCCAGATCGCCGAGGTAAACAAAATCAAGCTGTCGGTTGGCTAACGCTTCATTCACCGCCGGACCTGCCCCCTTGAAAAACTGCCACTGTACTTCCACACCCTGCGGTTTAAACACCTCTTCCAGCTGATGGCGGATAAACGCCATGCCGACCGGCCCCTCAATAAAAGGTTGACTGCCGGCGCTCTGATCCGGCACGCCGATGCGAATGGTTCGTAGCGTCTCGGCCTGGGCGTTTGCCGCCAGACCGATGACCGCGACCAATGCCAGCAAGGTGCGGCTAAAAAATGCTTTCATCATAACGTATTGCTCCCTTGAGTTTTTTTCTCACCCTAAAGAGCCGGCGGGCCGTGTGTTAAATGCTTTTATTCGCCAAGCATGGGTGAAAAAAAGCTAAATCAGACGCAGCGTGCCCGCCAGGCTGAAATGCATTCGATGCATCGGGATTATTCACCTTACGCAATAGCGGGGCAGCGTGAGTCACGTTTTCATAGCGGCATCACTTTCCGATGAGTGGACCGATATGTCGCAGATGATCTTAAGAACCGATGCCCCTGGCAGGCCGGGTTTCCGGCTTAACGGCTGGCCGTGGCTGCTGCCAGCGCTACTGTTGTTGCTGTGGTACATCGCCGCCCGCGAGGGATGGATGCCCGCGCAAATTTTGCCTGCGCCGTCGGTGGTTGCCGATACCGCATTGTCGCTGCTGAGCGGCGATCTGCTGGCGCAGTGGGGATTTAGTCTCCAGCATCTGGCGCTTGGCCTGCTGCTGGGCGCCATCGCCGGCACGCTGCTCGGGGCGCTGTTTGGCCTGGTGCCAGCGGCCGCGCAGCGGGTGGAACCGCTGTTCTACGCGCTGGCGCAAATTCCGACGCTCGGTTGGATCCCGCTATTGATGGTGCTGTTCGGGATTGATAACGGCCTCAAGCTGGCGGTTATCGTGAAAACCACTGTGGTGCCGATGACCATCAACACTCAGCAGGCGGTAGCCAGCGTGCCGCAGACCCTGAGCGAAGCCGGCAGGGTGATGAACTTCTCCCGCTGGCAGCGGCTGCGCTGGCTGGTGATCCCGGCAAGCCTGCCGGGCTGGTTTACCGGTCTGCGTCTGGCGCTTTCGCAGGCCTGGGTATCGCTTATCGTTGTCGAGCTGTTGGCTTCTTCCGAAGGTATTGGCTACCTGATGGTCTGGGGCCGCCAGCTGTTTCAACTGGATATCGTCTTTGTCACCATCGCGGTGGTTGGCCTGAGCGGCATGCTGATGGAGTGGGCGGCGAATCGGGCCTGTTCCCGACTGGTGTTCTGGCCGCAGCCAGCCGCCGGACGCCTGGCGTGGAAACCGCAGGCCAGCTGGCGGGCGTTACCGCTGCCGATAGTCCTGCTGGCGCTGTGGCAGCTGGCCAGCCAGTGGGGCTGGATTGATAGCGGATTATTCTCTTCGCCGCTGGCGGTGGCGGCGCGTTTTGTTCAGGGGATCCTGAGCGGAGAGCTGAGCGCCGCGATGCTGGCCAGTCTGGGGAGAGCGGTTGTCGGTGGCGCGCTGGGGATTGCCGGCGGTTTGCTCTGCGGACTGCTGCTGGCGCTGCGCCCACGCGCCGGACAAATTTTTACCCCCACGCTTAACGTGCTGCGCCATATTGCTCTGTTTGCCTGGCTGCCGCTGCTGACGGCATGGGTGGGTAACGATAACGGCGGCAAAATCGTCTTTATCGCGCTGGCGTCGTTCTTTCCTATGTTCTTCAGCACTCTGCAGGCGGTGCTTCAGCGAAACCCGCAACTCGATGAAGTCGCCAGGGTGCTGCGGCTGGGCGAATTCGCGCGCCTGCGCCGGGTCATTCTTCCCGGTGCCGCGCCGGGGATCTTTGCCGGTCTGCGGCTGGCGCTGATTTACGCCTGGCTTGGCAATATCGGCGCGGAATATTTCATGTCCTCCGGCGTCGGGATCGGCAGCCTGATGATCAATGCCCAGCAGCTGCTGGATATGCCCACTATTCTCTGCGGCATGGTGCTGGTCGGTATCACCGGCGCGGCGCTGGATAAAGCCGGACGTTTACTGGAAATGCGCGCCACCCGCTGGCGTCAACAGGAGCAGTTATGACCTCTTCAACTCTGGTCTCTTTTCGCCACGTGCGTAAATCCTGGCAACAGGTGACGGCGCTACAGAATTTCAACCTGGATATCGCCGCCGGTGAACTGGTCGCGCTGGTGGGCAGCAGCGGCTGCGGTAAATCGACGCTGCTACGGATGCTGGTGGGCCTTGAGTCTGCCACCCAGGGGGATATTTGTATTAACGGCGAGCCGGTCACCGGCGTGGGCAAAGAGCGCGGCATTGTGTTTCAGGAGCCGCGCCTGTTCCCGTGGCTTAACGTGCTCGACAACGTGATGCTCGGCCTGGCAGATGAAAAGCTCACCCGGGCGACGAAGCGCCAGCGGGCACTGGAGATGCTGGCGCGCGTGCAGCTCAGCGAGTTCGCCAGCGCGCTGCCCGCGCAGCTTTCCGGCGGCATGGCCCAGCGGGTGGCTATTGCCCGCGGTCTGGTGGCCCGCCCGCAGATCCTGATGCTCGATGAGCCTTTCGGCGCGCTGGATGCCCTGACGCGTCACACCCTGCAGCAGGAACTTTTACAGATCCACCAAAGCGCGGGAACCACCACGTTACTGGTGACGCACGATGTTGAAGAGGCCGTCGCCCTGGCCGATCGCGTCGTCGTGCTCTCCCCGCGTCCGGGGCGGATACGAGAAATCGTGAACCTGGCGCTGCCTCATCCGCGCCAGCGTGATGATGACTCGTTTACCGCCGCCTGCCGCCACATTCGCAACCTGATTACTTCTGTCTGATTTTATTATTTAAGGAGCAACATATGGGACATCCTTCCGTTTACCCGACCGGCGCCACCCTTTATGATCCGCAGCGCGCCTGGAGCGGCTACACCCTTTTCCAGGCCACCGAACACGGCGCGGTACTGGTGGATATGAATGGTCACGTGGTGCGGGAATGGCCTGAACTGCATGGGTTTCCCAACAAAATTCTGCCCGGCGGCGCCATCCTTGGCCACAGCGGCGAGCGCGACCCGCGCTATGGCATGCAGGATATGCTCGATCTGATCCAGGTGGACTGGGAGGGCAACGTGACCTGGAAATTCGACCACTACGAACAGGTCAGCGACCCCGGCAATGAAACGCGTTGGATGGCGCGCGCTCATCACGACTATCAGCGAGCGGGTAACCCCGTCGGCTACTACGCGCCGGGGCTGGAGCCGCAGGTCGATGGCGGCAATACCCTGATCCTCGCCCACACCAATCTGGTTAATGAAGCGATCTCCGACAAGCTGCTGCTGGACGACACCATTATTGAAGTCGACTGGCAGGGCAATGTGGTCTGGGAGTGGCGCTGCAGCGACCATTTTCATGAGCTGGGCTTCGACGATGCGGCGCGCACCGCGCTGTACAATAACCCGAATATGCGTGCCAGCGGCGGCGGAATGGGCGACTGGATGCATATCAACTCGATGTCGGCGCTGGGGCCGAATAAATGGTATGACGCCGGCGATGTGCGCTTTCATCCCGACAATATTATCTGGGACGCCCGCGAATCCAACATTATCGCCATTATCGATAAGCAGAGCGGCAAAATTGTCTGGCAGCTCGGCCCGGATTACAGCAAACCGGAGCTGAAGCACATCGGCTGGATCATCGGCCAGCATCATGCGCATATGATCCCGCAGGGGCTGCCGGGCGCGGGCAATATCCTGATTTTCGACAACGGCGGTTGGGCCGGATACGGTGCGCCTAACCCGGCATCGGCGGATGGGGTGAAAAACGCCTGGCGCGATTATTCTCGGATCCTTGAGATCAACCCGCTGACCCTCGATATTGAGTGGCGCTACTCGCCTTATGAAGCGGACCTGCCGCAACCGACTGATTCATACCGTTTCTACAGTCCGTATATCAGCAATATGCAGCGCCTGGAAAATGGCAATACGTTGATTAACGAAGGTTCGAACGGCCGCATTTTTGAAGTGACCCGCGATCACGACATTGTCTGGGAATACATTTCGCCGTTCTGGGGCAAGACGCTGAATAATAATATGGTTTACCGCGCCTACCGCATTCCTTACGCGTGGATCCCGCAGCTTGCGCAACCGCAGGAGACGCCGATTGCGGCAGTTGATGTCCGCACTCTGCGTCAGCCGGGCGCGGCGGCGGCGGGCCCGGCGCAGAGCGTGGTGCGCGTGGCGGGCGTACAGCCGTACAGTAAAAGCGCCGATGCGCTGTGCGTCGCAACCGATAACGATACGCTGCGCCGCAGTCCGAAGCTGTTCCGCGTTGCGGAAAGCGCATTCCGGCCGATAAGCGCGGCGAGTGAACTGGAGGGTGAACGACCCGTGCTGCTGTTCGTTGGCGCGGAGCGCTGTGTGCACTGCCGTAAACTCTGGCAGCTACTGGCCCATGAAAAACTCAGCCAGCGGATTGCTCAGTTTGAAACGCGCTATCTGGATGCCGACCTGCATCAGGAACTGGCCAGCGACCTCGGCGTACGCGGCCTGCCGACGCTGCTGTTGATAACATCGGGGCAGCCGATATCGCGCGCACCGACGCAATACTCAGTGGCAAGTCTGCTCAACTGGTTGAACAGTGTCAGTTTGTGATGCTGCCCGGGTAAGAGGATAACTGTGGCGCTGCGGCTTGCAGCGCCAGTTTCTCCCTCTCTCCCTCTCTGGCTACAGCAGAAAGCGCACTTTTCTGGCAGTATGGCCGACTGATACCAGGTCCAACCCTCTGAAAGCGAAGCATCAGAAGATCTCATCTGCTGGGTTTTTGTCATGATGCTCAACGTATTCGGCAATCATGCCATCCGGATGCCGAACCAGCATGTTCCAGCCGGTGGGCACGGCCTTCACCGGATTGATAATCGTTGCTCCGGTGGAAGGCAGATGTTTCTCCCAGGCGGTAATGTCGTTGACCAGGAAAGTGGCCTCGGTGGCGCGAAAAGGCGCCAGGCTTTGCTCGGTTCCGCCGATTAAAAGCACAGACCCTACCTGCGCCAGTTTGAGATCGTATTCGGGATAGTCGAAACGCAACCTTGCCTTCTGCGCGATAAGGTTTTCATAAAACGAAACGGTCTCTTCAAAGCGGGTAATCAGCACGCATCGACGGACCAGGATATTGAGGACTTTCATTACGCCTCCTTCGCCATTGACTGAGAGTTAGCGTAGCAGCCCTGAGGTGGAAAGGAATGCTTAAGCGTTTTGGAGGTATTTCAACAACAGGCGTGGGTAGGCGAAGAAAAAGGGTTTGCGTAGCAGGGAAATATGCGTTTTTTTAACTCGTTACGAAGCGGTGCTGTATTATAACTTTATGATCACATAGGTAAGTCGCAAAATTGATACTGATATCAGATCATTTCCGCCTCGCCTAACAATTTGCATGGTTCGGAATTAAGCGAAAGCTCTGAGTTCAGACCCCTCCACCAACCGCTACCGGTGGTCTGCTGCCTGCAGGCAACCTCAGCTACATTCGCAATGTATCAATGACCGCTCTCAGCGCGGGCGACACATTGCGGTGCGGGTAATAGAGAAATGAACCTTCCAGACGCTGGCTATAACGCTGGAGCACCCGGATAAGTGTGCCCTGGGCTAGATCGTCGGTAATCAGCTCTTCCGGGACATAGGCCAGCCCCAGACCGAGCCTTGCCGCTTTGGCCTCCATATAGCTATCGGCGAAAGCCCACTGTCCCTGAGGCGGGTGGGTGATTTTTTTGCCATCCACATTAAGTTCCCAGGCGTAAAGGCTGCCGTCGCCGAACTGATAAGCGATGCAGGGGTGGGCGACTAAATCGGCGGGCGTTTGTGGAAAGCCGTAGCGGCGAAAATGTTCCGGGGTACCGACAACAGCCATCTCCATATCGGGCGAAATGCGTACCGCAATCATACCACTCCCGACTTCCGGGCCCAGACGCACGCCCGCATCGAATCGCTCCGCAATAATATCGACAAACCGGCTTTCGCTGATCAGTTCCAGTCTGATATCGGGATAGCGGTGTTTAAATACTGCCAGCTTCGGCAGCAGGACTTTATCAATGGCATGCTGGCTGGCATTGATGCGTACCGTACCGGAGGGCGTTTGACGATAGTGGGCCAGCGTGGCGAGTCCCATATCTAAGGCGTCGAAACCGGATTCGACATTGTGATAGAGCTGCTCACCCGCCTGAGTGAGCGACAACCGGCGGGTGGTGCGCACCAGAAGCTGAACGCCCAGCCGCTCTTCGAGTTCGCGAACCGCACGGCTTACCCCGGACTGCGCCAGGCCAAGTCGTTGCGCTGCGGCGGTAAAACTGCCTTCCCGCACCACCTGCATAAACAGATAAAGGTCATTATAGTTTTCCCGTTTCGCCATTCTCCTGCCTCGTCATCCACATGCCATTTAGAACAATATGGTATTAATCTTAGCATTTTTCACCCCCTAATAAGAACCATTACTGCTGGCTACACTAAGCGCACGACAACAAAGCACAGCAGCGTTGTCTACTGGAGACTTGCATTGATCACGTTTATTTAGGGGAATTTTGATGACGGTTTTCACCAAAAAACTGACAGCCGCGATACCCGCCATGCTGCTTTGCGCCTCATTAACTGGAGTGACAACGATGAGCTATGCTGAGACAATTAACCCGAATGCGCCTGTTTCACTGATTGAAAAATGGGATAAAACGTTTGCTGAGAGTTTGAAAGTGGATCACCGTAAGGTGACCTTCCAGAACCGCTACGGGATAACCTTAGTTGGCGATCTCTACCTGCCGAAGGATCGCGGTGAACGCAAACTGGCAGCTATTGCCGTGAGCGGTCCCTTCGGCGCGGTAAAAGAGCAGTCCAGCGGCCTGTATGCCCAGACGCTGGCCGAACAGGGGTTTGTCACCCTGGCGTTTGACCCATCCTATACGGGCGAAAGCGGTGGCTACCCACGCAATGTGGCCTCACCGGATATCAATACCGAGGATTTCAGTGCCGCGGTGGACTTTCTGGGCCTGCAAAAAGAGGTGGATCGCAACCGTATCGGTTTGCTCGGCATTTGCGGCTGGGGCGGTATGGCCCTAAACGACGCGGCGATGGACACCCGCGTCAAAGCGGTGGCGACCAGCGTCATGTATGACATGAGCCGCGCGATGGGGCATGGGGTAGGCGATGGCAAAGACCGCTACACGACAGCCGACCGCCGAGCGGTACTGCAGTACTTGAACGCGCAGCGCTGGAAGGATGCGGCAAACGGCACTTCCGCCCCCGGTGGGCATGACATATATGTTGATGATAAAGGCAACGTCAGCGCTGCCGATCGTATTTTGCCGGAAACCTTGCCCGCCAACCCCAATCCGGTCCTGAAAGAGTTCTTCGATTATTACCGTATGCCGCGAGGTTTCCATGCGCGTTCGGTTAATTCAACCGGGGCTTGGAATGCGACGATGCCGCTGTCGTTTATGAATATGCCGCTGCTGAGTTACGCCAGCGAAGTGACTATTCCGACGCTTATTGTGACCGGCGAACAAGCCCATTCACGCTATTTTGCCGAAGATGCCTTTAAGGCGATCGGCAGTAAAGAGAAAGCGCTGGTGATTGTCCCTGGCGCAAACCACGTCGATCTCTATGACAACGTCGCGGGCAAAATTCCCTTTGCTACATTCACTCAATTTTTCAAAACCAACCTGCAATAGCTCTCCTGTGCCGGAGACATCCCCAAAGCCGCCTGCAGGCGGCTTTGTTTTGTCGGAGATAAATAATGTCTGGATTACATAACACCCGCGCATACTGGAGCGGCGTCCTGGCGATGACGCTCTGCGTATTTGTGCTCATTGCCTCAGAGTTTATGCCGGTCAGTCTGTTGACACCCATCGCGGGTGATTTACACATTACCGAGGGATTAGCAGGCCAGGGGTTCGCGCTTTCTGGCGCGCTGGCGGTATTGACCAGCCTGACGATTTCCCGTCTTACCGGGTCGCTGGACCGTAAATGGCTGTTGCTGGGGCTCACGGCGTTGATGGCGGCCTCAGGATTGATGATTGCCCTGGCGTCCAGTTTCCCGGTTTATATGCTGGGCAGAGCGCTCATCGGGATCGTCATCGGCGGCTTCTGGTCGATGTCGGCGGCAACGGCCATTCGGCTGGTGCCGCAACGCCAGGTCCCCCGCGCACTGGCCATCTTTAACGGCGGTAACGCGCTGGCCACCGTTGTGGCAGCGCCGCTGGGCAGCTACCTGGGGGCCACCGTCGGCTGGCGCGGTGCCTTTTTATGTCTTGTTCCGCTGGCGATGGTAGCCTTCATCTGGCAATGCGTTAGCCTGCCGTCGATGAAAAGCCAGCGCGCACCACAGCGGCAGGGAACCGTGCTGCGTCTGTTCCGCCGCTCGACGGTATCCCTTGGATTGCTGGCCTGCGGGCTGTTCTTTATGGGGCAGTTTACCTTATTTACCTATGTGCGACCGTTTCTGGAGACGGTGACCCGGGTCAGTTCTTCTGGCCTGCCCCTGATATTACTGGCGATTGGCGTCGCTGGTTTTGTCGGCACGCTGCTCATTTCGACCGTTCTGCACGCCCGGTTTTATCCGACGCTGGTGGCTATCCCTTTGGTTATGGCTGCGATTGTCGGAGCGCTTTTGCTGGCCGGGCACCATACCGGTGCCGTCACCGTACTGTTAAGCCTGTGGGGCCTGCTGGCGACGGTGGCGCCCACGGGCTGGTGGACATGGATTGCGCGGACGCTGCCCGAAGATGCGGAGGCGGGCGGTGGTCTAATGGTTGCTGTGATCCAGCTATCGATTGCCCTCGGGTCAACGGCAGGCGGCCTGGTGTTTGATAGTCTGGGATGGCACAGCACGTTTGCACTGAGCGGTCTGTTATTGCTGGGCGCGGCAGGGGGGACTTTTCGGCTCTCTGTCAAAATCAGATCATCTCAGCGCACTGCGATTAATGAATTGAATGCATAAGTCAAATCAGGAATGACAGGCTAATCGTGACCGCGTTCTTGTCTTACCATGATGTTTTAACAAGAGGGGAGCTTCACCGTGGAATATTCTGTATTAAGTAACAACCTTAAAATGCCGATGCTGGGTTTTGGCGTTTTTAAGGTGACCGATAAAGCAGAGTGTAAACAGTCAGTGCTGAACGCCATTCGTACCGGCTACCGCCTTATCGATACCGCTGCCGTCTACGATAATGAAGATGCGGTGGGTGAAGCCGTTCGCGAAGCCATCGCCGAAGGTCTGTGTACCCGTGAGGCGCTGTTTATAACCTCCAAACTGTGGGTCCAGGACATGGCCAACACCGGGATGGCGAAAGCAGGGATTGCCGCGTCCTTAAAAAAATCCGGGCTGGAATATTTCGATCTCTATCTGTTGCATCAGGCGATGGGCGATTATTTCAGCTCCTGGCGCGCGCTGGAAGACGCGTATGAAGCCGGGAAGCTGAAAGCGATTGGCGTCTCCAATTTCTACCCCCATGTGTTAGCTAACTTCTGCGAAACTGTCAGAATCAGGCCGATGGTGAACCAGGTTGAACTGCATCCTTATTTCGCGCAGCCTGCGGCGCTGGAAACCATGAAGCATTATCACGTTCAGCCGGAAGCGTGGGCGCCGTTAGGCGGTGGCAGACATAATCCGTATCAAGAGGCGATGCTGCAGGGGATTGCCGATGCCCATCAAAAAACCATTGCACAGGTCATCCTGCGCTGGAACGTGCAGCGTGGCGTCACGGTGATCCCTAAATCCACCCGCCAGGAGCGTATTGAAGAGAACTTTGCCATCTGGGATTTCTCGCTCACCACGAGCGAAATGGCGCAGATCGGCGCCCTGGATTTAGGTTACGTTGGCGAAGCGGTGAAACACTTTAACCCTGAATTTGTTCGCGGCTGTCTGGGGGTGAAAATCCACGACTGACCGCGGCACCGATTGGCTCCATCTTCATCTCCCCGCCTGCGCCGCGGCGACGGGCTCGGTATGCTGATTAGCGCCCACGCGTTTGCCGCGACGGTTGTCAATGCGGTAGTCGATCGTCACGGGCAGCTGACTGGTGACAGTTGATCCTCTGGCCGGTGACATGTCGGTTGGATGCTTCCGTCGCAGTGGCCTTTAAAGCGGCAGTCACCCGGGAAATTTTCGCTGCCAATGATCGCGTGACGCTGCGCTTTATCGATGCGGGAGAGATCTTTCCTGCCGAACGCCTGGCGCTGGCGCGTAACGATGAGCATTTTGATGTCGATCCGTTAGCGGAAGGCGGCAGAGGCTTGCGGCTTATTCTGCGTGCGGTGGACTATTTTAATGTGGAAACTGGCGCCGGGGAGGACGTGACTACCCTGATAAAAGCGTTGCCTGATACCGGCCTTCGCCATGCCACCGACGATTGCTGCGGGTGAGGGAACAGACGTTGCCCCCGGGTGAAACACCGGGGGAATTTCCCCACCCGCGTTCACCGGCTTCATCATCTTATTGCTGTGCCTGGGCAGCGGAGTGCGCGCCCAGATGATGAGGGCGGATAGCATCAAATGTCATCATCGCCGATTTGCAGAAAATGCATTTCGCACCAAAGGGATTTTTTTCCGTCACATCAAACTGGGACGTTCTGTACTGGGAGCCATGGCAGCATGGGCATCTAAAATGGATATGTTCAATCATAATGTAAACCTTGTATGGGTAATGTTCTGTTGAAAAGACAAAGGTCGTTTTCAGGAAAATTAACGCGGCTGATTTTTGTTAGTGGTAAGCCGGGTATTGCATCAGTCGGAGGGCTTTATTAACGAGCCAACAGGGATCTGACAGAGCCTGTTTACAGAAAAAGCAAAATACTAACGGGACTGCTCAAAGGAAGGTGGTATCAGGGATAACGCCTGGAGATGAGAACGCGTACTTAGATAATAACTTTTCGTCTGGTAAATCGACTTAACGATTAACGCACGAGCCGCAAATAATAGCAAATATTATTTTAGCCTTCCGGATGCCTGCTGCGCCAGGGGAGGCTTTATCAGCGCCGTCACCCAGTCGATAAATACCTGTACCCGGGCAGAGAGCTGCCGATTACTGGGATAGAGCAGGGAGAGCGGGAGCGGCGCAGGGCGAAAATCGGCCAGCACTTCCGTTAACGCGCCCGACGCCAGATCGGCCTCAAGGCGGGGCAAGGGGGCCTGATACAGGCCAAAGCCAAGCCTTGCCGCTTCGGCGCCAACGTCGGCATCGGAGGTCAGCAGCCGACAGGGCAAACTGACCTCGCTCTGGCGGCCATCCTGGGTAAAGCTCAGCGGCAAGGTTCGTTGCGTGCGCGATGAAACAAACCCGATCATCACGTGGCCCGTCAGTCCTTCAATCGTATGCGGGGTACCGTACCGGGCGAGGTAGGCCGGACTGGCGCAGGTGATTTCCTGCAGCCTGGCGAGCGGCCGGCAAATCATCTCGCTGTCGGGGAGATGGCCGCCGCGAATGACGCAGTCGACCCCTTCGCGAACCAGATCGACGTCGCGCTCGCTTTCACCGATCTGCAGCGTAATGGCAGGATAGCGGGCGAGAAACTGTGGCAGCGCGGGCAGCAGCAGGGTTCGCGCCAGATTGCCCGCCACGTCCACGCGGATAATACCGGCAATGCTCCCCCCGGCGCTGCGGTTGGCCTCCTCAAGGGCCGCCAGAATAGCCACGCAGCGCTGATAATACAGCGAGCCCTCCGCCGTCGGTCGTACGTGCCGGGTGGTGCGCTGCAGCAGCCGCGCCCCGAGACTGGCCTCCAGCGCCTTAATGGCCGCGGTCGCCACCGGCCGGGAAAAACCCAGATCCGCGGCGGCGGCGCTGAACGAACCTCGTTCGACGATGCGCACGAACAGGGTCAGGGTATCCAGTTTATCCATGGCATTGTTCCAGCTGGCAAAACAATCCTGTCGCGCAACGCGGTCTTATCGTCGGCATGCAGAAGCCTATAATCGCTCATGTTTTCAGCAGAGAGAAAAGGGGGAAACATGAACAATAGCGCAAAAATTGCCCTGGTGACAGGCGGCAGCCGCGGCCTGGGGCGCGCGACCGTTGAAGCGCTGGCTCAGCGCGGCGTGAATGTGGTATTGACCTATAACGCGCATTTTGCCGAGGCGCACGAGGTGGTTAAACGTGTTGAAGCACTGGGCGCCCGGGCGATTGCGTTGCCCTTCAGCGCCGGCGAAACCGATACCTTTGACGGATTTGTCAGCGCCTTTCAGGAGGCGCTGGCGGAGCTGGGGGCCGATCGGTTTCATTACCTGGTCAATAACGCCGGCAATGCCAGCGGCATGGGTTTTCTTAACGCCACGGAAGCTGAATTCGATGCGCTGTATCGTATCCACGTGAAGGGCGTTTTTTTCCTCAGCCAAAAACTATTGCCGCTGCTGGCCGATGGCGGACGGATAGTCAATGTCTCGTCCGGGCTAACCCGTATCGTGATGGCGAACCGGGCGCCCTATGCGATCATGAAGTCCGCGGTGGAAACCCTGACCCGCTATATGGCGTTTGAGCTGGGCAGTCGCGGAATTACGGTGAACTGCGTGGCGCCCGGCGCCATCGCCACCGATTTCAGCGGCGGGGTGGTGCGGGATAACCCGCAGGTCGCTCAGGCGGTGGCGAACATGACGGCGCTGGGGCGACCGGGGGTGCCAGAGGATATCGGGCCGATGATCGCCTCGCTGTTATCCGATGATCATCGCTGGGTGAATGCCCAGCGCATTGAGGTTTCCGGGGGAATGCGGATCTGAGCGAAGAAAACCGGGGCTGTTTTCATCCGTAGTCAATCGATATGTCAGTGGATGCCGATATAGCGCGACGCTGTGCAGAGATAAGGAAATAAAAATCTGCCGCGTTGCTCGTTAAATATTAGTGATTGACCTTATTGCCTGAATGCGCAAGATTATTGTTGAATAAACAGTCAATATGCTAAATATATTTAATGTACTTATGAAAGGATTTAAGATATGGATTTTGAAAATGAATTGACCAGTAAGATCCTTGATCCCATTCACGGCACTATTCGTTTGACGACACTCGAGATTGCCTTTATCAATCACCCCCTGTTCCAGCGCTTACGCAACATTAAACAGAACTCTTTTTTATATAAGGTCTTTCCCTCTGCGGTGCACAGTCGCTTCGAACACTCTCTTGGTGTGCTTCATTTATCAAGTGAAATACTGAATAACTTACGCCTGAATGCGATACGGTATCAAAAGAAATATAATGATGGACATGTATTTTGTTATATCGATCAGATACCAAAACATAACATCCAGGAGTTGAGACTCGCTGCGCTGATGCATGACATCGGACACGGGCCTATATCGCACCAGTTTGATAGTTTTATGCCCAATAAGCAGGAATTATCCGATGTTCTGCCCAAAGCCTTCCATTCGGTCATCAATGTATTGAGCAAGCCAGATCAGAAAGTTGAACATGAACAGCTTTCGCTGTTGTTCAGCCTGATGATTTATCATGATCTGAGAACACAGGGTAAGGTCGATGACGAAATAAATATCGAAAATGTGTTAAAAATCATCGAAAAAAGATACGGTGACCAACAGATCATTGAGGAAATTAATGGAAAGGCAACAGATATCCTGCCGTTAATGACCTCGATCATCTCTTCCTGTCCTATCGATGCCGACCGGATGGATTACTTACTCAGAGATGGCTATTTCTCCGGCGTCAAGTGTGGTATCTACGATTACAATCGCTTGTTTATGTCAATTGTCCCAGTCGAGGAAAAGGGAAAATTGTACCTTGCTTACAAAGAGAGTGGGATTGATTCGATCGCTGAGTTTATTGGGGCGCGCTCCAGCCTTTTCTCGCAGGTATATTACCATAAAACAAACCGCGCTTTTGCGACGATGTTGAGCACATTATGTGAGATTATGCAAAGCAAGGATCCACAAAATGTCATTATCTCTGACGTTACCGACCGTATCGTTGACCATAGCGATGAAAGCTTCATCGACGCGCTGAAGGAATTTTATTTGGCGTGCAGTGATGATTATTTTTTGAATGAAAAGGTTGGTGAATGGATAGATACCAGCGATACCGAAGCGGTTAATAAAAAAATACTTGATGACATTATTAACCGACACCCATGGTCTAAGGTCTATGAGGCCAAACACTCTGTGTATAAAGCTAACATTGCTGACAAGGAAAATAAGGCGTGGAAGAGTCAACTAACCGGGTTATTGACTTCTGTATTACAGCCTCATTTCAAACCACATGAATTTGCCATTGATATTGTCTCCGACTGCGCCTTTAAAGACCTGGATAAAACCGAAGTTAAGCTTTTGGTGAAAGATCTTGAGAACCGCTACGAAATAAAACCGTTAATTCAATGTGGTGATAAGTTAAATCAGTATCAAATCATCAAATATTGCATCCGGGTATTTGTTGACCGCGATATCAAAGAACGCGTAACTTCTGAAATAATCCATAAAATCAACCAAATAGTGATAAAGCAGATCGCGTTGCTGAATTGATGATATCCGCCATGGCAGCGATAACCCTTTCAGGGTCTGGTTTTTTAACCGGACCCTGAAGATAAGCGGTAAATCGTGGCGCATCCCCGCTGTCGGGATAACATAAAACAGCGCGCTTATCCGATACTAAACGCCGCGCTGAGGCATAGATTCCCGCAGAGTGGCGGGTGGCTCAACAAAAACGCCGGCTCAGTATGGTTATTCCGCCAGCAGGGCGGCGAATTTCGCCAGCCACTGCGGGTGAGCCGGCCAGGCAGGGGCGGTAACAAGGTTACCGTCCACATGCGCCTGGTCGATACCAATATCCGCATAGTGCCCACCGCTCAGGCGCACTTCCGGGGCACAGGCGGGATAAGCGCTGCAAGTGCGGCCCTGGAGAATACCAGCGGCGGCCAGCAGCTGTGGGCCATGGCAGACGGCGGCGATAGGTTTACGCGCGGCGTCGAATGCCTGTACCAGTTTAATAACCTCCTCGTTCAGGCGCAGATACTCCGGCGCCCGGCCACCGGGGATCACTAGCGCGTCATAGTCCTCGGCCTTCACCGCGGCAAAATTGGCGTTCAGGGTGAAGCGGTGCCCCGGCTTTTCGCTATAAGTCTGGGCGCCGTCAAAGTCATGGATCGCGGTCATGACATAGTCGCCAGCGGCTTTATCCGGGCAGACGGCATCGACCTGGTGGCCAATCATCTGCAGTGCCTGAAAAGGGACCATCGTTTCGTAATCTTCGGCATAATCGCCGACCAGCATCAGGATCTTCTTGCTCATCATTTTTACTCGTTGTGGGAGAAAGGTGTCTTAGATATAGCCTGGCGATCCGCAGAATGCGACCCCCTCAGGATGCCGAAGACGGTAGCGTGTGCATCTTGCTATCGGGGTCATGTTTTTTCTGGTAACGACAACTTTTGCCGACATCGCCGTGTGGTCAGTCACCCGGGAAAATAGCCTTTTTCAGCTAATGACGGCTGTCTGTGGTGGAAAATATCGCGGGTTCCGCAGGCCTGTGTGCCAGGGCTGTTGACGGTTCAGCGTGGACGAAAACAGGAGAAGTGGCTTAAATGCGTGCCTGATCTGCTAACGATAATATCAATTATCTCATGACAATATTATTCACGGGAATTGCCGCTATCATATTCATTTAATCTATTTTTTTATCGCCTTGATGATATGTGATGTGAATATTCATGTGTTCAATGTTAATTGAAGGTGTTGGCTTTGGACTTTATATTTGGCTGTAAGTCATTCATTGTTGTTACTATTAAAATAAACTTGTTTGCCTTGTGAATGCATTAAAGAAATATTCTTGTTAAGTTGATCGATAATCTGTTTTTGCTCTATTATCATCCGGTTTTTATCGTCAACTCTTCAATAATTATTCCTTAAGGAAAGGAACTGCTATGGCTGATACGTTCCAGAATGAAGTCCCCAGGGCGCGCATTAATCTCAAATTATCTCTTCATACCGGCGGCGCGCAGAAGAAGGTCGAACTGCCGCTGAAGCTGCTTACCATTGGCGATTTTAGTCATGGTAAGGAAAACCGGCCTTTATCGGAAAGAGAAAAAATCAACGTCAATAAAAATAACTTTAACAGCGTACTTTCGGAATTTAGCCCGGAAGTTAACCTCTCGGTGCCGAATACGCTGGCCGGTAATGGTGAAGAGGAGAATGTCAGACTGCGTTTTACCGACATCAAAGATTTTGAACCGGAGCAGGTTGCCCGGCAAATTCCGCAACTCCGCGCCATGCTGGCGATGCGTAATTTATTACGCGATCTCAAATCCAATCTGCTTGATAACGCCACTTTCAGAAAAGAGCTTGAGGCAATCCTGAAAGATCCGGCGCTGTCCCAGGAATTACGCGACGAAATGAGTGCGCTTGCCCCGAAATAATGGCGGGGCAAGTCTGTTAATGGATTAACCGGGAAAATGCTAATGTCTGTTACCACAGAAAACGCCCCTGTTCAGGGGCAAACCACGTTGCAGGAAAATAGGGCGGGCGAGGGCGTTTACGCCTCGCTGTTTGAAAAAATTAATCTCGCCCCGGCGTCTCACCTCGGGGATATCAACGACTTTCTGGACGATGCCGCGCTCTCCGAGGCGCCGGCGGCGGAACGTCTCACCGCGGCGATGCAGGTGTTTATGGAGCGCATCCGTCAGTCCGGTCAGCGGGTGGAAAAGCTCGACAAAACGCTGATTGATCACCATATCGCCGAACTGGATTTCCAGATAAGCCGTCAGCTGGACGCGGTGATGCATCATCAGGAGTTTCAGCAGGTCGAATCCCTGTGGCGCGGCCTCAAACAGCTGGTGGACAACACCGACTATCGGCAGAACGTCAAAACGGAGATCCTGGACGTCGCCAAAGACGATCTGCGCCAGGACTTTGAGGACGCGCCGGAGCTTATCCAGAGCGGCCTCTACTGGCACACCTATACCGCGGAGTATGACACTCCCGGCGGCGAGCCGATCGGCTCGGTGATCTCGGCCTATGAGTTCGACGCCAGCCCGCAGGATGTGGCGCTGCTGCGCAATATCTCCCGCGTCTCTGCGGCCGCCCATATGCCGTTTATCGGCGCCGTCGGCCCGGCCTTCTTCCTGAAAGAGACCATGGAAGAGGTGGCTGCTATTAAGGATATCGGCAACTACTTCGATCGCGCGGAATATATTCGCTGGAAATCATTTCGTGAAACCGACGATGCCCGCTACATCGGCCTGGTGATGCCGCGTGTGCTGGGTCGTCTGCCGTACGGTCCGGACACCGTGCCGGTGCGCAGCTTCAACTATGTCGAGCAGGTGAAAGGTCCGGACCACGAAAAGTATCTGTGGACCAGCGCGGCGTTCTCCTTCGCTTCCAATATGGTGAAGAGCTTTGTCAATAACGGCTGGTGCGTGCAGATCCGCGGTCCGCAGGCCGGCGGCGCGGTGAAAGATCTGCCCATCCACCTGTACGATCTGGGCACCGGCAACCAGGTGAAAATTCCTTCCGAGGTGATGATCCCGGAAACGCGGGAGTTTGAGTTCGCCAGCCTGGGCTTTATCCCGCTGTCGTACTACAAAAATCGCGATTACGCCTGCTTCTTCTCGGCCAACTCCGCGCAGAAACCGGCGCTGTACGATACCGCCGACGCCACCGCCAACAGCCGCATCAACGCGCGTCTGCCTTACATCTTCCTGCTGTCGCGCATCGCGCACTACCTGAAGATGATCCAGCGCGAGAATATCGGCACCACCAAGGACCGGCGGCTGCTGGAGCTGGAGCTGAACACCTGGGTGCGGAGCCTGGTGACTGAAATGACCGACCCCGGCGACGAGCTGCAGGCCTCCCATCCGCTGCGCGATGCCAGCGTGGTGGTGGAAGATATTGAGGATAACCCAGGCTTCTTCCGCGTGAAGCTTTACGCGGTGCCGCACTTCCAGGTCGAGGGGATGGACGTCAATCTGTCGCTGGTTAGCCAGATGCCAAAGGCGAAGGCGTAGGTTCGGACGATGATGAAAACGGAACGTCCGTTGTGGGGCCGGGGCATTATGGTGTCGCCCCAGCATTTTCAACAGCAGGCTGCGTATGCAGCCTGGACTGCGGAAGTGATTGCCCGGATAGGTCTTAACCATCCATGGGGAGTGGTTGAGGCGACCTTCGAACCAGAGATGCTTAAACTGGGCCGCCTGCAGGCTCACAGGCTGCAGGTCCGGTTCCAGGATGGCACGATGATTGATACGGACAATGCCGATGCGCTGCCGTCCGCGCTGTCACTGGACGGCGCGGACGGCGAGGCGGTGATCGTGCTGGCGCTGCCCCTGATGCAGGCGAATGGCGGCAACTGCCTGAAGCCGGAGGAGGTGGCCGAAAGGCCGGTGCGCTTCCGGCAGCGCTGGCGCGATGTCCGCAACCAGTTCGGGGAAGATACCCGACAGATTGCCGTCATGCAGCCGGAGCTGACCCTCCGTTTCGCCCATCAGGACAACAGCGATTACCTGACCTGTCCGCTTGTTCGCCTGCAGCGGGACTCGCAGGGGGCCTGGCTTATCGACGAGACGTTTCTCCCGCCGCTGCTGCAGATCCAGGGCAGCCGCTGGCTGGCGGCGCAGCTTGAACAGCTGCTTACTCAGCTTCGGGCTCGTCTGACGCGCCTGATGGCCATGCGTCGCGAGAGCAATGAACGGATGGCTGATTTTGCCGTGGCCGATGTCTCTCTGTTCTGGTTGCTGAATGCGCTGAACAGCGCCGAGCCGGTGCTGGGGTACTTTCTGCGTGACCAACAGAGCCCGCCGGAACGCCTCTATCCGGAGCTGGCGCGCCTGGCTGGCAGCCTGCTGACCTTTTCGCTTACCCATCAGGCGAATGCCGTCCCGATCTATCAGCATGACCAGCTGAACGCGGTTTTTCCGCCGCTGTTTGATTTACTGAGCGACCTGCTGGAGGCGAGCCTGCCGTCGCGGGTGGTGGCGATTGCCCTGGAGCATGATGCCCGGCTGCACTTCTGGCAGGCGCGTCTGCACGATGCCCGGCTGCGGGAAGGGGCTGACTACTACCTGTCGGTTCGTTCTTCGGTACCGGTCGCCCGACTGCAGGAGCAGTTTCCGCGACAGTGCAAAGTGGGCAGTCCGGATCATGTCAAAGCCATCGTCAACTCCTCGCGGACAGGGGTGCCCCTCACGCCATTGCGTCATGTGCCGGCGGCGATCCCGCTGCGTCTGGAAAATCAGTATTTCAGCCTCGATGTGTCCCACCCTCTGGCGACGGAAATGCTGCAGAGCGGCACCTGTATGTTTTACGTCCCGGGGATGCTCGGTGAGCCTGAACTTGAACTTTTTGCGGTACTACGAACGTGAATGAGCCTAAACGCGGTAACGCCGCGTCCATTGATATTGATGCGCTGCTGCAGAACACCTGGCTACAGGTTATCAGCCTGCGCCACGGCCCGCAGTTCCGCGATGAGGAAGGGTACACGCTATGGCAGCGCTGTATTGCTGATGTCGAGCGCGTGCAACATGAGCTGAAGGCGAGCGGGCTTGATGACGCCAGCTGTCAGCATATTCTCACCGCCCAGTGCGCGCTGCTCGATGAAGCCGTGAAGGGGCGCGGCGTGGAGGATGAGGCCTGCCTGCAGTGGTATGACATTCCGCTGCAGGGACACTTCCTCGGCACCATGGACGCCGGCGACACCCTGTGCGAGCGGATGCGCGAGGTCCTGCGTGAACCGGCGCCCGACCTGGCCGTGGTCACCTGTTTTCAGCGGGTGATGCTGCTGGGTTTTGTTGGCAGCTTTCGCTCCCTCAACGATCCCGAGCGCCTGAAGCTGATCAACGCGCTCAGTGAGCGTGTTCCTCCTTTTCAGTGCCCGTCAACCGCTCCCGTACTGGTAGAGAGTCGGGCCGGACTGGGGATAAGCGGCTGGCTGGCCTCCTGGCCGGTACGTATTGGCCTGAGCGTGATGGTGGTACTTGTCCTGTGGTGGGGGCTGAACCACTGGCTCGATCACCTGCTGCTGACCCTGTTACCGGGGACGGTGAAATGAGCCCCGCGCAGCAGCGTGGGCTGGCGCTGTGGGCCAGCCTGCTGAGTGCGCTGGTGTGCCTGCTATTTTTGCCGGTTCCCCGCTGGGGGGCGTGGCTCATTCTGCTGGTCACGCTGGCCCTGATCATCGGGATCTGGCGCATCGCCAGTCGTCGTACCCGACGTAACGTCGCATCAACCCTGGCCCCTCTCCCGGAGGGCGCTTATCGCCAGCCGGTGGTCCTCGTTTGCGGCGATCTGCCGTTTGTCTGGTCGCAAAAGTCTCCGGTGCGGGTCGTCAAACAGGGCTGCTGGATCCGCGTGGAAAAGACGGAGGAGCTGCAGCAGGTCGCGCGTCAGATATTGAGCCAGCGGCCGGAATGGGGGCCTCAGCTGTCGGTGCTGCTCTGCGTCTGCCCGCAGCGGCATGCGCAAAGCGATGCGCTGACCAGCGCTCTGCTGGCCCTGCGCTGGCAACTCAGCCAGCTGCGTCAGCAGACGGGGTATGCCGTACCGCTGGCGCTGCAGGGGCAGGTGGGCAGCGCGATGAGTCCCATCCTGCTCTGGCAGGCGGCGATGCCGGGCGAAGCGGTGAAAGTCTGGCAGCCCTCCTGCGCCCCCTGTTCCGTACCGGCCTGGGTAAGCGCCGGCGGGGCGGCCGCGCTGGAGCAGCAGGTGCTGATGAACAGCCTGATGGGCTGGTTTGAACAGCACGTCCATGCCGTGTTGACGGAAGAAAATACCGACCTGCCGCCTCTGACCCCAGCGGCCGTGCTGTGGGGGCTCGGGCCCTCGCTGCCTGGAAGTCTGGCATCGTCGGCCTGGACGACGTGGTTATCCCGACATAGCGGCCTGTCGCGGGTAGCTGGCTGGCAGCCAGATGAGAGCGACACCGAAGATGCTTCAGCGTTGCCGGAATTCATCCTGCCGCAGTTACCGGCGGGACGGGGACTCACGCCACGAGGCAGGGCCTGGCGCGCGGCGCTCGCGATTTTCACCCTCGCGGCTGTCGCCGCGCTGCTCAGCAGTGGCTGGAACAATCGACAACTGCTGCAGCGCGTGGGCGTCGATATTGCCCGTTATGAGCGGATTGCGATGGATGATTATCGGCCAAAAGCCAGCGCTGTCAGGGTGCTGCGTGAAGATGCCGCGCTGCTCGATAGCTGGGCGCGTAACGGCGTCCCGCTGCGCCTGAGTCTGGGCTTGTATCGCGGGGAGCAGATTCGCCTGCCGTTGCTGGAGGCGATTCGCGGTTACGTGCCGCCTCCGCCACCCAGGCCGGTGCAGCGCGTCGCGCCGGACGTCATCCGCCTTGACAGCATGTCGCTATTCGATACCGGGAAATGGGTACTGAAGCCTGGTTCGACAAAGCGGCTGGTCAACTCGCTGATGGACATTAAGGCCAGGCCCGGGTGGCTGATCGTGGTGGCGGGCCACACCGACAGCGTCGGTGAGGAAAAAGCCAACCAGCTATTGTCGCTGAAACGTGCGGAATCGGTCCGCGACTGGATGCGCGATACCGGCGACGTGCCGGACAGCTGCTTTGCCGTTCAGGGCTATGGCGAAAGCCGACCAATTGCAACAAACGATACGCCGGAGGGCCGTGCGCTGAACCGTCGTGTCGAAATCAGTCTGGTGCCGCAGGTAGACGCCTGCCGGTTACCGGACCAACCCTCTGCGTCATCCCAGGATGATGGCGCTTCACTACACAATGGAGAGTAATTCCATGGCAATTCCTGTTTATCTTTGGCTGAAAGACGACGGCGGCGCGGACATTAAAGGGTCTGTCGACGTTCAGGATCGTGAAGGCAGTATCGAAGTGGTGGCTCAGGAGCACAACCTGTACATCCCGACCGATAACAACACCGGCAAACTGACCGGCACGCGTATCCATACGCCGTTCCTGTTCACCAAGGAGATCGACTCCTCCAGCCCGTACCTGTACAAGGCAGTGACCACCGGCCAGACCCTGAAATCCGCTGAGTTCAAGTGGTACAGAATCAACGATGCCGGCCAGGAAGTGGAGTATTTCAATACCAAACTTGAGAACGTCAAGGTGGTGAAAGTGAATCCCCTGATGCACGACATCAAAAACCCTGCCTACGAGAAGCACAACCATCTGGAACAGATTGAGCTGCGCTACGAGAAGATCACCTGGACCTATAAAGACGGCAACATCATTCACTCCGATAGCTGGAACGAACGCGCCACCGCGTAATTGCCCGTCATATTTCGCGCCGCTGGCGCGCAGGCGACGTTCGCTCATCCCGGCCGCATCGTTATCGCTGCGACCGGGGTTTATTGCGGGCGATCGCCTGATGCGGGCAGCGTTTCTCTGCCCGCCGTTTTTTGCTGAGCGCCTGAGATACGGGTTCTCAGCAAAGAAAAACACAATCTGTCTGCCTGACCTTGTGCGCTTGGGGTTCCTGTTCGGGAACAGCGACGGGCGGTAGCGTGTCCGGAACCAATAAGAGAGGATCTCATGGAAAATCCAGCCAGCCTGTTACGCCGTCTTAATCCCTGCTGTGCCCGCGCAATGGAGGGGGCGGCCTCCCTGTGCCAGACGCGGGCGCATGCCGAGATCCTGCCCGAGCACTGGCTGCTTAAACTGCTGGAACAGGGGGAAGGCGATCTGACGGTGCTGGCGCGGCGCTATGAATGGGATATGGATGCGCTGTGGCAGGATCTGCTGAGCTGGCTGGATAAACAGCCGCGCTCGGTACGTCATCGTCCCCAGCTCTCTGACCATACCCTGAGGCTGATGCAGGAGGCCTGGCTGATTGCCTCTCTCAGCGGCGAAGCGCAGATCCGCAGTGTTCACCTGCTGATGGCGCTGGTTGAAAAACAGAATCTGATCCAGTGCGATGGCCTGTGGCCGCTGTTAACGCTGGGCCAGCGTCAGCTGGAACGCCTGCGCCCCTTGCTGGATGCCCAGTCCGACGAACGTCCGCCAGCGCAGCCTCATGGCGGGGACGTGGAATTTGTGGGGCGTCCTGCGGGCAGCGAACTGAATGCGGATGGGCTCAACCCGGCGCTGCAGAACGCGCTGGACAAATTCACTCTCGACGTCACCGCCAAAGCCAGAGACGGCCAGATTGACCCGGTGTTTGGACGCGACACGGAAATCCGCCAGATGGTGGATATTCTCTCCCGTCGGCGAAAAAACAACCCGATCCTCGTTGGCGAGCCGGGCGTGGGCAAGACCGCTCTGGTGGAAGGCCTGGCGTTGCGCATTGCCGAAGGCAACGTCCCCGACGCGCTGAAGCCGGTGTCGGTGCGCACCCTCGACCTCGGTCTGCTGCAGGCCGGCGCCGGGGTCAAAGGCGAGTTCGAGCAGCGGCTGAAAAATATCATTGAGGCGGTACAGCAGTCGCCTTCGCCGGTGCTGCTGTTTATCGACGAGGCGCACACGATCATCGGCGCGGGTAATCAGGCGGGCGGCGCGGATGCCGCCAACCTGCTGAAGCCGGCGCTGGCCCGGGGCGAGCTGCGGACCATCGCCGCCACCACCTGGTCTGAATACAAGCAGTACTTCGAGCGCGACGCCGCGCTGGAGCGCCGCTTTCAGATGGTCAAGGTGGATGAGCCGGACGACGACACCGCCTGCCTGATGCTGCGTGGCCTGAAGTCCCGCTATGCCGACCACCACGGCGTGCATATCACGGATGATGCGGTGCGCGCCGCCGTGACGCTGTCACGACGCTACCTCACCGGTCGCCAGCTGCCGGACAAGGCAGTGGATTTACTCGACACCGCTTCCGCCCGCCTGCGCATGAGTCTCGATACCGTGCCTGAGCCGCTGACCCGCATGAAGGCGCAGCTCACCGCGCTGGCGATGGAGAAACAGGCGCTGCTGGAAGATATTGCGCTGGGCAACAGCGCCCGCGGCGAACGGCTGGCGGCCATTGAGCAGGAGGAGATCCGCCTTATTCTGGCGCTGGATACCCTTGAAACTCAGTATGGTCAGGAGCTGCAGCTGACGGAGGCGCTGCTGGCCTGTCGCCGCGATATCTCCCGCCAGGCGGAAATTAACGACCTGCAAAACGCGCTTATTGCCGTCCAACAGGGCAATCCGCTGCTCGGGCTGGACGTCGACGTCCGCACCGTGGCGACGGTGATTGCCGACTGGACCGGCGTGCCGCTCTCCTTGCTAATGAAAGATGAGCAGACGGAGCTGCTGAGTCTGGAAGAGAGTCTCGGCAAACGGGTGGTTGGCCAGGAGGCGGCCCTGAGCGCTATTGCCCGGCGCCTGCGCGCCGCGAAAACCGGCCTGACGCCGGAGAACGGTCCGCAGGGGGTGTTCCTGCTGGTCGGGCCGAGCGGCACCGGCAAAACGGAAACGGCGCTCGCCCTGGCCGATGCGCTGTTCGGCGGCGAGAAAGCGCTGATCACCATCAATCTCTCCGAGTACCAGGAGCCGCACACCGTCAGCCAGCTGAAGGGTTCTCCGCCGGGCTACGTCGGCTACGGCCAGGGCGGGATCCTGACCGAGGCGGTGCGCAAACGCCCCTACAGCGTGGTGCTGCTCGATGAGGTGGAGAAGGCTCATCGCGATGTGATGAACCTGTTCTACCAGGTCTTCGACCGGGGGGTAATGCGCGACGGCGAGGGGCGTGAAATCGACTTTCGCAACACCGTGATCCTGATGACCGCCAACCTCGGAAGCGACCTCCTGATGCAGTTGCTGGATGAACAGCCGGAGGCCAGCGAATCAGACCTGCACGAGCTGCTGCGCCCGGTACTGCGCGGCCACTTCCAGCCGGCGCTGCTGGCCCGCTTCCAGACGGTGATTTACCGTCCGCTGCCGGCGGGAGCGCTGCGCGCCATTGTCGGCATGAAGCTCGGGCAGGTAAGTCAGCGTCTGGCTTGCCATTACGGAATCACCACCACCCTCAGCGAGAGCCTGTTCGACGCGCTGACCGAGGCCTGCCTGCTGCCGGATACCGGCGCCCGCAACGTCGACAGTCTGCTGAATCAGCAGATCCTGCCGGCGCTGAGTCAGCAGCTATTGAGCCATATGGCGGCGGGGCAGAAACCGCGCCAGGTGACGCTGGGGTATCACGAAGAGGAAGGCGTCGTGATGGCGTTTGACGAGGGGACAATATCCGATGAGTAGCGTGAAATCGTTGTTGTTCAGCCATAACCACCACCTGCTTTCGGTGAAGGGATGTGAAGCCGGGCTTGATGTGCTGGCCTTCGAGGGCGATGAAGCCCTGAGCCAGCCGTTCCGCTACCGTATTGAATTCACCAGCGCAGACCATGCCATCAGCAAAGAGATGATGCTGATGAAGGCAGCCTCCCTGACGCTGCAGGCGCCGGTGGCTCAGGGCTTCGGCATCAATGTTCAGCAACCCGTGCGGGTTATCCAGGGCGTGGTGACGGGGTTTGAACGGCTCAGTACCTCCAGGGATGAAACGCACTACGCGCTGACGCTTCAGCCGCGCCTGGCGCTGCTTAACCGCTCGCACCAGAACGCCATTTACCAGGACCAGTCCGTTCCGCAGATTGTGGAAAAAATCCTCCGCGAGCGCCACGGCCTGCGCGGTCAGGATTTTCTGTTCTCGCTGACAAAAACGTATCCGCGCCGCGAGCAGGTGATGCAGTACGGCGAGGATGACCTGCGCTTTATCACCCGGCTGCTGGGTGAGGTGGGGATCTGGTTTCGCTTTTCCGCCGACACGCGGCTGCACATCGACGTCGCTGAGTTCTGCGACAGTCAGCAGGGCTATGAGAAGGGGCTGACGTTGCCTTCGGTCCCGCCGTCAGGGCAGCAGTCGGCCGGGGTGGACGCGGTGTGGGAGATGGCATGCCGCCACCGCGTCGTGGAGCAGCAGGTCAGTACCCGCGACTACAACTACCGCGAGGCGACGGCGGACATGAACGCGCAGGTGGATGTCACCCGCGGGGAGACGACCACCTTTGGTGAGGCTTACCACTGGGGAGATAACTACCTGACCGCGGGGAATGTCCATGACCGCCATCCGGCGCCGGAGTCCGGGGCGTTTTACGCCCGGCTTCGCCATGAGCGTTATCTTAACGGCCAGACCCGGATGCAGGCCACCACCAGCTGCCCGACGCTCTGCCCGGGGCAGGTGCTGAAGGTCACCGGCGGAGAGGAGGTGGCCGGGGAGTTTGCTCATGGCGTGCTCGTCACGGCGATGCACAGCCATGCCCGGCGCGATGCCGACTTTGCGGTGGAGTTTGCCGGCATACCGGACAGCCCGGACGTCGGCTACCGGCCTGAGCCAGGTGCGCGTCCGGTGATGGCCGGGACGCTGCCGGCCCGCGTGACCAGCACCCGGGAAAACGACACCTACGGGCATATCGATAAACACGGGCGCTACCGGGTGAATATGCTGTTTGACCGGGCGCGCTGGGAAACCGGGTTCGAGAGTCTGTGGGTCCGTCAGTCGCGACCGTATGCCGGAGACACTTACGGCCTGCACCTGCCGCTGCTGGCGGGGACGGAGGTGGCGATTGGCTTTGAGGATGGTAACCCTGACCGGCCGTATATCGCGGGCGTGCTGCACGACTCGGCGCACGGCGACCACGTCACCATCCGCAATGACAAACGCAACGTTCTGCGCACCCCGGCCAACAACAAAATCCGCCTCGACGATGAGCGCGGGAAAGAACATATCAAGGTGTCGACGGAGTATGGCGGCAAGAGCCAGCTGAACCTCGGCCATCTCGTGGATGCTGAAAAGCAGCAGCGCGGGGACGGTTTTGAGCTAAGAACCGACAGCTGGGGAGCTATCCGGGCACAGAAGGGTATTTTTATCAGCGCGGACGGACAGGCGAAGGCCCGGGGGCAGGTGCTGGCGATGGAGCCGGCGGTCAGTTTGCTGAAAGGTGCGGTGAATCAGGTCACGGAATGGGGAAGCATTACGCAAACCCATCATAATGTTATCCCAGACACCGGCCCATTAAGCGCACTGACCACAGGCACCAGCGATCTTAAACAGCCGACATTGCTGATGTCGGCCCCGCAGGGGATTGCCGCAGTCACGCCGGAAACAACCCTCCTGCACAGCGGTAACGGGCTGTATCTGCAGAGCCTGGGGGAGGTCAACATCACCACGGCACAGCGCTGTTCTCTGAATGCCAGCCAGCTATTTCACTGCTGGCGCAACAGGAGGGGATGAGGCTGGTCTCCGCCAAAGGTCCGCTGGAAGTAGAGTCGCACGGCGAGATTCTGTCGCTGACCGCGCTAAAAGATATCACCGTCCAGTCAACCCAGGGGCATCTGCAGTTGACGGCTAAAAATGGCATCACCCTGGGTTGCGGCGGCGCATATATCCGTCTTACCCCGCAGGGAGAGGTACAGATCCACGGACCGGGGGTGATTAGCCTTAAGGGACAGCATGATTTGCAGGGGCCGGTCAGCGAGGCGTTTCCCTTGCCTGAGCTACCGGCATCGGTGTGTAAAGAGTGCCTTAAAAAAGCCCAGGCGCTGGCGCAGGGCTTCGTGCCGCGGGAGGCATAGATGACCAGACAATGGATTGAAGAGGTCGCCGGAACCTGTCGGGCTTTCGAAACGGATTATCTGCATGTCATTATCGATCAGGCGGGGGTGGATTTTTCCGTTATTCCGGCGCTGAATTCGCTGTCAATTGAGTGGCAGTCGCTTTTTCATGGACTTCCGGAAGCATTTATTGTCGATGATGCTCCGCTGGTGGCGCGCTTTACGCTTGATGATCATGAGCAAATGCGCTGGTTACAGGATATCAGCCAGCAACTTGCCATCCAGGCGCCGCTGCTCCTGTTCTGCACATACTGGCCCTTTTCGGCGCTGGCGAACTGGCTCACGCAGTGTATAGATATTCTGCAGGAAGGGCGCAGCGGAATTTTACGCTTTTACGATACCCGGGTGCGCCGTGGCCCCTCCGGGCTGTACAACACCTGGCTTATCGTCGGCGGAGAAGCCTTCGACAATCATACCGTACCGGAAGACGAAAGCCTGTCGCTGACCCTCACCGGAACCAACGGCCAGCTGCCGCGTCGCGCGCTGCAGAGCACCGTGCTCGATACGGTGATGAAAACCACTTCCGCCAGCGTCGCGGTGCGTAACCTCTGCGCACCAACGCTGCCGTGCTATCCCCCGGCCCAGGACCGCTTTCACTGGCGGGTGCTGAGCCATCTGGGCAGCAGTTTTCTTTCCCTGATGGACAACGCTGAAGTCCTGCGCGGCACCCTGGCGCTGTATGAATGGACCGACAGCGAGATGAATCGTCGGCGTCTGGAAGCCATCCTCGACGTGAATCACCGCGCAACAGAGCGCTTTGCGCAGGGCCATCTGGTGCGCGGCGTGCAGATTGAAGTCACCCTCGACAGTCACGGCTTTGCCGGACGAGGCGACATATGCCTGTTTGGCGAGATGCTTAGCCGCTTCTTCGCGCTCTACACCGACATCTATTTGTTCAACCGCCTGATTATCATTCTGCAACCAACCGGAGAACGACTGGAATGGGAAGAGAAGCACAGCCGACGCATTCCCGGCTGAACCCGCGGCTGGAGGCCGACCTGCCGCGGATCAATTTTTACCGCTTCTGCCAGCTTCTGGAAAAACGGCGTCCTGGCCAACCGCTGATGGGGGCGACCAGCCATCCGGCTGACGATCCGGTGCGTTTTTACCCGCATCCGGGGATGGGATTCCCGGCCAGCGAACTCAGAGCCGTGGAATACGATGAGGCCGATGACTGCGGGCCGCCGGTCATTCGCACCACCTTTATGGGGTTGTACGGTGTCGATTCGCCGCTCCCGACGGCATATCTCGATGATATCGCCCAGCGCAGGGAAGGGCATGAAGCGCTGCAGGGCTTACTGGATATCTTCAGCCACCGGATCATGACGCAGTTTTACCGCATCTGGCGGAAATACTCCTGGCCCGCCACCTTTGAGCCTGGCGGCACCGATCGTCTCTCGCAGTCGCTGCTGGGCCTGGCGGGGCTGGGCATCCCCGGCACGACGCAACATATCGCCTCGCCAGCGTCGCGCTTTCTGGCGCTAACTGGCGTGCTGCGTCAGCCTGGCAAAACCCAGCAGGGGATCCAGGCGCTGGTCACCCTGCTGGCCCCGGAGACCACCGTCAGGGTGAGCCCGTATAGCCTGCGTCCGGTGGCGATCAGCCAGCCGCTGGGGTTTTACGGCGATGATGACTTCTTACTGGACGGCAATACGCCGCTGGGTGACGAAGCGATGGACGCCAGCAGCCAGCTCCTCGTCGCCCTTACCACCGACAATCCCGCGGAGGCGCAGGGCTGGAAGCCTGACGGCCCGCTGTTTCGGGACTTTCTCATCCTGCTGCGGGTATACCTCGGCTGGCGATTCCGGGCCAACATCACCCTGACCGCGCCGACCCGACTGCTGGCTGTCCCACCGCTGGGGGACGAGCCGTTCTGGCTCGGTATGAACGGCGTGCTGGGTGTGGGGGAGGGCGAGAGTCAGGACGATATTCCTCAGACTTTTACCACCGAGCTGGGTACCTATACGGGCCTGCAGCCTGCCACCTTTCTACAAGGAAACCGACGTGTTACGTACAAGTTTGACTAAAACCGCCTGCCTGCTGCCCCTGCTTGCGCTTTGTCTGAGCGGGTGCGGGCTCACCCAGCGCGTCTCGGAGGGGACCAAAAATGCCTTCAACGCCGTTTTTTATAAGAAAATTACTACGCTGCATCTGGACTTTACCGCGCGTGAAGCGCTCAACACCGATGCCAGAGAGAATCACTCGCTCTCTGAACCGGTGGTGGTGCGCATCTATCAGCTTAAAGATCGCCAGACCTTTGACCGGCTGGTTTACCAGCAGCTGCTGGAGGAGGGGGATATTCTGCTCGCCGCCGATCTCCTCGCCAGTCGCGATGTGGTGATCAGTCCCGGAGGGGATGCCAGTCTGAATATGCCGCTGGAAGCGGAGGCGACGTTCGTGGCGGTTGTCGGCCTGTTCCGCCATCCGGACACAGACAGGAATACCTGGAAGCAGGTGCTGGGGCGTGAGGAATTGGATCCGGACAAGCCGCGCATTTTCACCGCCGAACGCAACCAGCTACGGCTCAGGTCTGAAGCGGCGAAGTAACGTCGAAAACAAACATTTGTGGCGGGGCTATCGCGCCAGTTCGCCCTCAACCTTCGTTAACCAGCGAACGGGCGATAACCATCTTCACCACAGCACAGGGAGATAACGTGACAGCGAGGGAACGTTTTTTTAAGAAACTGCAGCAACAGCAAAATCCGCGGCGGACAGCGGCCCTCGACGGGTCGGTCGCCGCGGATATCGCCAGGTTTCGTCAGCAGATGGCGGCGCTGGCTCAGCAGATAAGTCAGTGGTTTGATGGAACCGGTATTGAGGTGGTGATGTCGACCCGCCATCTCCACGACCTGAGTACCCTTGGCTACAGCCTCAACAACGGCATCTGCCGCTACGATATCCCGGCCATTCGTCTGCAAAACGGCGAGCGCAGCGTCAATATCGTGCCGCAGCAGCTGTTGGATGGCGTGGAAAAGGGGATCGTGACGCTGAGTCTCGAGACACCCGGCGGTACGGGCTCCCGGGAGGTGTTTTATCTTAGCCTGGCCCCGGAGGATGGCTGGATGATCCGCAAGGCGCACCAGTCCCCGCAAGCGCGGCTTATGCTTACCGAAGATCGCTTTTTTATGGCGGTCGACAGCCTGGCCTGACAATCCCTGACAGGCGATGACGTTCCCGCGGCGGCGGTGCAAAGCGCGCATCGCCGCCCGGGGATATCAGGCGCCAAACGCGCCGTCGATGGTGTGCATGGCGCCCGTGACAAATGACGCCTCCGGACCGGCCAGCCACGCCACCATTCCCGCCACCTCTTCCGGGCGGCCATGGCGCTTAATGGCCATAAAGCTGTGCATCAGCTCTTTCATCGGACCGTTCTCCGGGTTGGCGTCGGTATCAACAGGGCCGGGCTGGACGACGTTGACCGTGATGCCGCGCGGGCCAAAATCACGCGCCAGGCCACGCGCCAGCCCCTGCAGGGCCGATTTGCTGACCGCATAGGCCGCCATTCCCGGCACCGGCATGCGATCGCCATTGACCGAACCGATGACAATAATGCGCCCGCCTTCCGGCATACGGCGCGCCGCTTCCACGGAGGCATGGTAGGGGGCATGAATATTGATGCGGAACAGGCGATCGATGGCATCGCTGTCCTGCTCGAGGGCATCGCCGAAAATGGCGATCCCGGCATTGACCACTAACACGTCCAGCGGGCCGCTGTCGCGGACCAGGCTTATCACCGCATCACGATCGGCGCTATCCGCCTGCACCGCCGTGCTGCCGGTCTCCGCCGCCAGCAGCTCGGCCGCTTCCGGCGAACCGGAATAGCTAAACACCACCGATGCGCCATCGGCGACAAAACGCCTGACGATCGCCGCGCCAATTCCCCGACTCCCGCCTAAAACCAGCACTGATTTGTTGTGAAATGCTGTCATATCCCGTACCTCATGATATTGTAGTGACGATTACAATATGCTGCGGCAAAACAGGCTGTCAAGGATTAATATAGTGACTACTACAAAACCAGGACGTACTCCGGGGCGTCCCCGCCAGTTTGATGCGGAACAGGCCATTGCAACGGCGCAACGCCTCTTCCACGCGCGAGGCTACGACGCGGTGAGCGTGGCCGATCTGACCCAGGCTTTCGGCATCAACCCCCCGAGCTTTTATGCCGCTTTCGGCAGCAAGCTCGGGCTGTATACCCGCGTCCTGCAGCGCTACAGCCAGACCGGGGCCATTCCCATCGACGCCCTGCTGCGAGACGACCAGCCGGTGGCGGCATCGCTCATCGCCGTGCTGCAGGAGGCGGCTCGCCGCTATGTGGCCGATCCGGCCGCCGCCGGCTGCCTGGTGCTGGAGGGGGTACATTGTCAGGATGCTGACGCCCGGGTGGCGGCAGGCGAATGGCATGCTGCGGCAAGAGCCAAAATCCAGCAGTATATCGCCCGCCATCGCCCGCAGGACGCGCTGCGGGTGACTGACTATATGGATACGCTGATGCTTGGCCTGTCGGCGAAAGCGCGGGAAGGGGATAGTCTGCCGCGTCTTCTGGAGACCGTGCGGCTGGCAGGCCTGGCGCTGGAGCGCATCCTGCCAGCCTGAGTCGTCAGATGGTTTGTCCGCCCGACACCTCGATCCGCTGGGCGGTCACCCAGCGGTTATCGTCGCGCAGCAGGCTGGCGATCATTGGCCCAATATCCTCAGGAACGCCCACCCGTCCCAGCGCCGTCATGGCGGCAAACTGCGCGTTAACCCCCGCGTCGTCCCGCACCAGCCCGCCGCCAAAATCGGTGGCGATAGCCCCGGGGGCGATGGTATTGACGGTGATGCCGCGCCCGCCCAGCTCGCGGGCCATGTACACGCTCAGCATCTCCACGGCCGCTTTGGCCGCAGCGTAGGCGGAGAAGCCAGGATAGGAGACGCGGGTCAGCCCGGAGGAGAAGTTAACGATCCTTCCGCCGTCTGCCAGCAGCGGCAGCAGGGTTTGTACGAGGAAAAATACCCCCTTAACGTGGACGTTAAACAGCCCGTCGAACTGCGCTTCGCGCGTTTCGGCCAGCGGGGCGAATTCGCCGTGCCCTGCGTTATTGATCAGGTGGTCGAAAGTGGCCCGCCCCCAGACGCTGGCCAGCGCGCTGCCGAGGCTGTCGGCGAAAGCCGGGAAGCTGGCGGTTTGCGCCATATCCAGCGGCAGGGCGATGGCCTTGCGCCCCAGGGCGCGGATGTCGGCGACCACCTCTTCCGCCTGTTCGAGATTGCCGCGGTAGGTGACGATGACATCCCCACCCTGGCGGGCGATATCCAGTGCAGTCTGACGGCCAAGGCCGCGGTTGGCGCCGGTAATAAGTGCAATCTTAGTCATGTTCGGTCCTCTCTGGTATGTTGAGGCTCTACAATAGGGGCCGTGCGTCAGGCCGGGTTGCCCAATCCTTGTTATTTTTTGCCCATTTCTCTCCGTTCACTCCCTTTTCCCGGGAAATAGCGCATACTCAGGCTTTAAAACTTGCCTGAAAGGATCTTATGCGCGACGCCCTGTTCGATCTCTGCCGCCGGTTTGCCGATGCTCATGTCGATAGCAGCGGGGTGGCGGTTACCCCGGTTCCCGGCATCACCCTGGTGCGGGCCCTGCATCCTGGCGACCTGCAGGCGGCCATCGCCAGGCCGCTGGTGGCCATGCTGCTCCAGGGGCGCAAGAGCGTGACCACCGGCCTGGCGAGCTTTGACTATGGCCCGGGCGAGGCGATGGTGATTGCCGCGGATGTCCCCACCACCAGCCAGATCACCGAGGCCAGTCAGCGTTTTCCCTATTACGCGCTGGTGCTGGAGCTGGACCTGGCTATCCTGCGCGAGCTGCAGGAGGCCGGGCCGTCAGGGCCGGATGAGGCGCCCCGCGTTGGTATCGAACCGATGAACGCCGATGTGACGGATGCCGCTTACCGGCTGGCAAGGCTGTTTGAACAACCGGGGGCGCTGGCGGTGCTGGGGGAAGGTCTGCGGCGGGAGCTGCATTACTGGCTGTTGCAGAGTGTCCATGGGCCGGCCATTCGGGCGCTGGGCGCCGTAGACAGCTATTCGGCGCGGATCCGCCGGGCGGTGGCGATGCTGCGCCGGGATTTTATGCAGCCAGTCAGCGTCGACGCGCTGGCCGACGCCGCCGGGATGAGCGTCTCTGTCTTTCACCGTCATTTCCGCGCCATGACCACGCTGTCGCCGCTGCAGTTTCAGAAGCAGTTACGCCTGATCCACGCCCGCCGCCTGATGTTGGCGGAAGGGATGAGCATTGCCCAGGCTGCCGGGGAGGTGGGCTATATCAGCGTGTCGCAGTTCACCCGGGAATACGCTCGCCTGTACGGCGCGCCGCCGGGCCGCGATCGTCGACGGGAAAAAATGAGCGCCTGACCTGGCGCGCGGGCTGGCGGCAGCTCATCCCTGAGCCTGACGCCGGTGGTTTAGTCCGCGATTTTCGCCGTGATATGCACTTTGTTGCCCATCCGCGCTTCAGTGATGCGATAGGTAGTCGCGCCCTCGCGGGCGGCCTGCTGGCGGATTTTGCTCTCCGCATGGTCCAGGGTATCGCCGGTGGCGGTGATGGTTCTGGCATTTGCCGCCAGGGGCAGCAGACAACTCAATACGATCAGTGGAATCAACTTGTTCATCGTCATTCTGTCCTGTGAGAGAAAATCAGCGCGCGGTCTGCAGCCAGCCGGCAATGTCCTGGGTCGGCTGCTGGTGGCGGGCATTCCAGGTGTCGCCCATCGGCCACCACACGCCATCCCCCCGGGCGAAGGCGGCGCGATAGCGCAGCATGGCGTCATCCGGGTTTGTCCGCAGCTGCTCCAGCAGGGCGGGCAGGGTGTGGACGGCTTTGCTGAACGTCTGCTGCGTTACACGCTCCACGGTATCTGCCAGCTGCCGGTAAGAGGTTGTTTCGCCGGCAACAAACACCACCTCGTTGACGATCCGCGGCTGATGCAGATAAATCGCCGTGGTCAGGTGGCCAATATCCGCCGGTGAGGTGACGGTCACCTGGGTATCCCAGCTGCCAAGGGCGTGAAGGGTTCGGTTGGATAAATTAACTACATCGAAGTCTGGTTCGAAGAGAAAGCTGGTAAACATCCCGGTGGAGACAATGACCCACTCCGTGGCCCGCTGCGCGCGCAGCAGGGTCCGGACATCGTACTGCTCGTCCCAGACCGGCTGACCGCTGCCTTTGCCAACCACATCGTAATTGACGCCAAACTGCCAGGGAAAATAGCGGGGTACCCCGGCCGCCAGCACCGCGCGGGTAATTTTCAGCTGTGTCCCCGGACCGGCGACAAACCCCATGCAGTTAATCACGGTGGTGAATCCGCGAAACTGATCGGCCAGCGTCTCCATGGCGCTACCGGCGATGTCGACGGCGAGGAGGGTGGCTTCGGCGTCGGCCAGCGCCTGATGGTTTGCCGACCGCAGCTGGCCGGCTTCATCCCTGGCCGCCGGCGAGACGATAACCGAGACCGTGCCCTGGCGCTGGATCACCGCAGGCACCAGCGCATCGAGAACGGCGGCGCCCAGTTGTCCCGCTCCCAGCACCAATACCTTTTCCTCATGATTAAGATTATCAGTTTTCATTTTGACTCCTTGCTCAGTTAAGCCTTGTATTGACGGGCTACAGGCTCAGTGTAGGGGGGCGGGCATCATTCGATAAGAACAGGATTTCGGGTTAGACTGTTCGTGATAATGGGATAATAATTGCCGGGGGAGTACGAAATGGACAGACTGGATGCCATGCAGTTGTATGTTGCGGTTGTGGATGCCCACAGCTTCGCCCGTGCGGCGGAGGTGCTCGGGCAGCCGCGCTCCACGGTATCGCGGGTGGTGAAGGAGCTGGAAGCCTGGCTCGGGGCGCAGCTTCTCCAGCGCACCACCCGCAAGCTCAGCGTGACGGCGGAGGGTCGCCGGTATTATGAGGAGTGTAAAAGGCTGCTGGCCGAGATGGCGGCGATGGAAGCCTCTTTTCCCGGGCGCTCGGCTCAGCCCGCCGGGCGATTCAAGGTGGGGATGCCGCAATCCCTTGCCCGCCACTGCATTCTGCCGAGGATCGGCGAGTTTTTGCAGCAGTATCCCGACCTGGAGCTGATCCTCTGCTCAAGCGACAACGTGGAAGATATTATTCAGGAGGGATTCGACTGCGTGATCCGTACCGGGCGGATCGAAGATTCCACCACCCTGGTGGCGCGTCCTCTGGCCCGCTACCGCTGGATGGTCCTCGCCTCGCCGGCCTGGCTCGCGGCCCACGGCCGGCCGCAGAGCATCGACGATCTGCACCACCACCGGGCGGTGGGCTACCTGAACCACCGTACCGGGCGGACCATCGACTGGCTTTTCTCCCTCGATGACGGCGACTGCGCGATCCGTATGCAGGAGACGCTGGTGGTCGACGATACCGATGCCTACATTCAGGCCGGCATTCAGGGGCTGGGCCTGATCCGCGTTGCCAGCTATCTGGCGCAACCTTATCTGCAGAGCGGGGCGCTGGTCGCCTGTCTGGAGCAGGCCGCTTCTGATCTTCCTTTGTCGCTGGTCTATCCGCAAAACCGCTATCTGCCGCCGGCGGTGCGCGCGTTTTATGACTGGAGCAGGCGCGTTCTGCAACCCCCGCTCAGCGAGGCCTGATGCCGGGGCATCGGCCCGGTTATTGACCGCGCATGGCCTGTTTTAACTTCGTCACCAGCCAGTTCAGCGCCGGATCCTGCGCCCGGCGTTTGTGCCGCAAAATGCACAGCGTAAATTCCGGATACGCTACCGGCGGAGCGTCCGCGCGCAGCGCATACTGCGCCTGCCAGCGCTGCGCCAGCCCCTGCGGGACGGTGGCGAACAGCGGCAGGGTGGTCAGCAGCAGGGGAAAGGTGGAGAAATTCTGCGTGGCAAAGCGCACGCGCCGCGCGAGTCCCTGGCTGGCGAGCTGGCGGTCAATTTCACCGTGGCCGGTTTCGCGATAGGCCACCATCACATGTTCCCAGGCGACAAAGTCGCTCACCGACAGCGGCCCGCGACAGGGGATCTGCTGCGGCGACCACAGGGTGGTGACTCCCATGGTCATCACTGGCTCGCTGACCACCTCCCCGCGGCTCTGTTTGTTGACAGACACCGCGACATCAATGCGCTCCTCCTCCAGCAACTGGCGAACCTGGAAGGGGTCGGCGGCTATCGACTGCAGTGAGACCCCAGGCGCCTCCTGCATCAGCCCGGGTAACAGCTGGGGCATCAGCCAGTGTTCGCTCCAGTCGCTGAGGCCGATGCGAAAAAGCTGCTGCGCGCGCGCCGGGACGAACTCCCCGACGCCAAACATCGCCGAATGCAGGTTTTCCATCAGCGGCTGCAGGTCGGTCATCAGCGCTTGCGCCCGCGGCGTCGGCAGCATGCCTCTGGCGCTGCGCACGAACAGCGGGTCGTCAAACATCTCGCGCAGCCGCTTCAGCGCCCCGCTGATGGCCGGCTGGCCAAGATGCAGCACCTCTGCGGTGCGGGTGACGCTCGCTTCGCGGTACAGCACCATCAAGACCGTCAACAGATTCAGATCGATACGACTAAAATCATTTTCAATGATTTTCTTCATTATGATAATCAATTTGAATGTGGGTTATCCCGGCAGCATAGTGAATCTCACCCCGATAAATCAACCAGCGCAATGCGCGCGGAGGGTGTGATGCAAACTTACCAGACAGGCGATAGCCTGATTTTCAAAGTGCCGGAGCGCGAGATTACCCTGCAGCCGGCGGCGCTCTATCCAGAGGCGTTCCCGGTAGCGGAGGCGGAGGCCGTTATTCAGCCGATTGCGCTGTCAATCCACAGCTGGGTGGTGCAGACTCCCCACGATCTGATTGTTATCGATACCGCCACCGGCAATGGTCGGGAGCGCGGCGGCAATCCACTCTATCATCAACTTAACACGCCGTATCTGGAGAATCTCCGCGCCGCGGGAGTGAACCCGGAGGACGTGACCCTGGTGCTACTGACTCACCTGCATACCGACCATGTCGGATGGAATACCGTCTGGCAGGACGATCGCTGGGTGCCGCTGTTTCCCAACGCCCGGTATCTGTGCTCGGCAAAAGAGCTGTCGCGGGTGAAAAACAGCGAACGCTACCGGGCGCTGTGGCTCGACAGCCTGCTGCCGGTGATCGAGGCCGGCCAGCTGGAAACCGTCGATGTGGCGGCCCGGCCGCGGGTCGGCGGGCGGATCGCCTTTGTTCCCACCCCCGGCCACAGTCCGGACCATGCCGCGCTGATCCTCGCCGCCGGAGATGATTACGCCTGTTTCTCCGGCGATCTCCTTCATTCCCCGCTCCAGTTTGCCCATCCGCAGTGGAACTCAGCGTTCTGCGGCGATCCCCGGCAGGCGGAAGCCTCGCGACGGGAGATGATGGCGTGGGGAGCCAGCCATCATGCTCAATGGTTCACCGGGCATTTTGCCGGGTCTTCCTGCGGCTGGCTGGAGGAGGATAAGCAAGGTGACTATCGCTGGCGAGAGGCCGGGCAACAGGCTGCAGATAAGGGGAACAGTGATGAATAATGCGCAAAGCGTGTTGGTTTTTGGCGCGACCGGTCAGCAGGGCGGCTCGGTGGCGCGGGCGCTGCTGCACCGCGGCTGGCGGGTTCGGGCGCTGGTCAGGGATCCTTTCTCCGCCGGGGCCGTCGCGCTGGCGGCACGGGGAGCCGAGCTGGTGGTGGGTACCTTTGAAGACCGGGCGGCAATGCGATCGGCAATGGCCGGGGTCGACGGCGTCTTCAGCGTCCAGCCCAGTTCGCCGGGAGGGACGGTGACCGATGAGCAGGAGGTACGCTACGGGATAACCATCGCCGATCTCGCCGTCGAGTGCGGGGTGAAGCATCTGGTGTACAGCTCCGGCAGCGCGGCGGGGGAGACGCCCACCGGCGTAGCGCATTATGACACCAAAGCGGAAATTGAACGGCATATCCGCCGCCTGCCGCTGGCGGCGACCATCGTGCGTCCCGCCACCTTTATGGAGCTGTTGGTGATGCCCGGTTTTGGCCTTGATGAAGGTCATTTTCATTTTTTTATGCTGCCGGAGGGGAGGATGCAGGTGCTGGCGGTGGAGGATATCGGCCATCTAGTCGCGGCAGTTTTTGCCGCGCCAGCGCGGTTTGCCGGCAAGACGTTTGAGATCGCCAGCGACAGCGTGACCGGCCGTCAACTGGAGGCGTTATTCTCCGCGGCGGCGGGACGGCCGATCCCCTATTCGCGATTTTCCGATGAGGTGCTGGCCGCCAGCCCTTTTCTGCACAAGCTGACCGGGCTGGTGGACGACGGGCGGCTGGCCGGGCACGCCGACCTCGACGCCATGCGCCAGCTGCACCCGCAGCTGCACACCTTCGCCGGCTGGCTGTCCGGCCCTGGCCGTCCCGCCTTCGAGCGGGCGCTGACCAGCGGGGCCAACTGGGCGTTTAATCGTTAAAGGCGGGCGTACCGGTCACTCTCGAGGCGTGCTGTCTCGTCGGTGGCTGGCCGCCGCTAGGCGGCAGTCAGGATCGCGTCGGCCAGCACCGCTAAAATCCGCTCTGCGCGCGGGGCATGGGAGGGCTGCTCCCGTAGCCAGGCAAGCGCGGCAATCAGATCGAACAGTTCGTCTCCGCTGAGATCTGGCCGTGCCTGCCCGGCCTGCTGCGCGCGGGTCAGCAGCGACGTACCGGCGGCGCGCAGGGCAACGCAGGCGCTGTGCAGGGCGGACTCAGGATCGTCGATGGCGCTCATCAGCGGGGCGATGATCCCGCGATGCTGATGGGTAAACGCCACGCTCTCGGCCAGCCACTCCAGCAGCGCCGCGGCAGGATCGGCGGCGAGCAGAAGCGACTCAGCCCGGGCGGTTAGCGCCGCAAAGCGGCTGCGGAGCAGGGCTTCCAGCAGGCTGTCGCGGTTGGGAAAGTGGCGGTAGAGGGTTCCCATTCCGACGCCCGCCCGGCGGGCGATATCGCGCAGCGAGGCCTCGGCGCCTTGCTCCACGAAGACGTCCCGGGCCACGTCGATTAACAGATCATAATTTTTTCTGGCATCAGCTCTCATTGGCGTTCCTTGACAATCGGAGCACTGCTCCATATATTCGGAACAGTGCTCCGTTAAATATAACGCATTTCCATATGAGGAGAAAGCGATGTCGACGCAGATGATGAAGGCTGTTCAACAGCACGCCTTTGGCGGGCCGGAAGTCCTGAGCTATGACGATGCGCCACTGCCGGTGTTGCAGGCTGGCGAGGTGCTGGTGCAGGTGCACGCGGTGGGCGTGAACCCACCGGACAGCTATCTGCGCGATGGCTATCAACAGCTGCCCCCGGAATGGCGGCCCGAGGTCCGCTTTCCCTTGATCCTCGGGACCGATCTCTCCGGGATGGTGGTGGCGCGGGCGGATGACGTCCGGGAGGTGGCGGTCGGCGACGAAGTCTACGCCATGGCGCGTTTTCCCGAAGGGGCGGCAGGGGGCAGCCGCGCTTACGCCGAGTACGTTAGCGTGCCGGTCAGCGACCTAGCCCGCAAACCCCTAACCCTGAGCCATCAGCAGGCCGCCGCAGTGCCGATGTCGCTCCTCACCGCCTGGCAGTTCATGATCGATCCCGGGCATGAGGTGGCGAATCCGCTGCAGCCGGGGCCGCATCGGCCGGTGCCGCTGGCGGGTAAACGCGTCCTGGTCAACGGCGCGGCGGGCGGCGTTGGTCATTTCGCCGTACAGCTGGCGAAGTGGCAGGGCGCCGAGGTGATTGCCGTCGCCGCGGGCCGCCATGAAGCCTTTTTGCGTCAGCTCGGCGCCGATGCTTTTATCGACTATACGACCACTGCGGTTGAGGAGGCGGTGCGTGACCTGGATCTGGTCATCGATGCCCCGGGCGGGCCGGCCAGCGGCCGTTTTCTGCGTACCCTGCGGCGCGGCGGCGCGCTGTACCCGGTCTTTCCGCTCGGTTTTGCCGTGGCGGAAGAGGCGCGACAGCGCGGAGTGACGGTCTCGACCACCCAGGTACGCTCCAGCGGCGCGCAGCTCGCCCGGCTTGCCGACCTGCTGGACGCCGGGGTCATCCGGGTGGCGATTGACAGCGTTTTCCCCCTTGCGCAGGCGCAGATGGCGCACGAGCGAGCGGTGCAAGGTCGTCTGCAGGGCAAAATTGTGCTGTCGGTGATGGACTCCTCAGCGGAGTAACCCCCGGCGGCCTGGGTTACGTGTTTTCACTTCCCCCGGCGGCGGACTAAAACAGCGCCAGCCGGGCGAGACGGTCCAGCGCGTTGCTCAGCGCGTCGTCGCCTGCCGTGAGGCTGATGCGAATAAACCCTTCACCCCCTTCGCCAAAACCAGTGCCTGGCGCCACCAGAATATGCGCTTCCTGCAGCAGCAGGCGGGCAAACTCCTGCGAACGGTAGCCGGGCGGCACGCCGAGCCAGAGGAAGAAAGTGCCTTGTGCGGCACGCGCCGGCCAGCGCAGCGCAGCCAGTCGACGCAGAACCCACTCCCGACGTTGATGATAGACCGCCGTCAGCTGCGCAATCCGTTCGGCCGGCAGGTTGAGCGCGGCGATCGCCGCATCCTGAATCGCGCCAAACACCGTGCTGTAGCTATGGGTGTGCAGCTTTTTAAACGCCTGGATAATCGAGGCGTTGCCGACCGCGAAGCCGAAGCGCCAGCCGGCCATATTAAAGGTCTTGGAAAAAGTATAGGTTTCCACTCCCCATGCTTTCGCGTTGGGCTGGGAGAAGAGGCTCAGCGGCGCATCGCTGGCCGCGCTGCCGATGGCCGCATAGGCAAAATCATGGAGGATCGGCACCTGGTGACGACGGGCAAATTGCAGAGCGCTGGCGAACAGCGCCGGCGTGGCGAGGGCGCCGGTTGGATTATGCGGGTAGTTAAGCACCACCAGCCCGGCCTTGTCAGCCACCTCCCGGGGGAGGTCGTTAAAATCCGGCAGGAAATGGTTCTCCGCCCTGAGCGGCAGGCCATAAAACGTTGCCTGGGACTGCAGCGCCGCTGAGCTGTAAATCGGATAGCAGGGATCGGTGGAGATCAGATATTGACCGGGGCTGAGCAGCGCCCGCGGGATGCCGCCAATGCCGATATGCGAACCCTGAAACACGGCGACTTCGCTGTGCGGATCGAGTTCCACATCATACTGCCGGCGATAGAACTGGGCGATCGCCTCGCGTACCTGTGGTTTGCCCCAGAACGACGGGTAGCCATGGTTTTCACGACGATGAATGGCGCTCTGCAGCGAGTCAATCACTTCCGGCGGAGTGGGTTGATCCGGACTGCCGCTGGAAAGATCGATCAGCGGTAGCGCTTCGGTGTTGACCTCCGCGGCCAGTTTTTCCAGCAGGCTGAACAGATTCTCTTCCAGCGCGTCCACCAGCGGCGAAGCAGTAAAATCAGGCATAACATTCCCGGTGTAAGTCACGAATAATTAGCCATCTTTAAGGGATTTATTGCGCCTGGCTAAATAACAAAAAACGCAAAGGATTCTTGTTTTTAGGATATGTCGATATAGCAAAAGTTAATGAGGAATTAGCAAAAGGAAATCCGGCGTTCTGGCTTACAACCCACAGTCGGCTGTGATTTAATCGCTCAATATCGCCAACCTTCCAGGAAAATACCTTATGAACAAGTCAGTTGCGCTCGGGATGACTCTCGCCCTGTTGTCGGCCACCTCTTTTTATGCCGCCGCCGACGAACATCTTATTCGCGTCGGCTTTAACCCCGGGCCGTATAAAGAGCAATTTGAGAAAGGCGTCGCGCCCTATTTATTGAGTAAAGGGTATAAAATCGAATATAAGGATTTCAGCGACGGTATTCAGGTGAATGACGCGGTAGCCCGCGGGGATATCGAAGCGAATATTATGCAGCATCCGGTATATCTGAAAGCAATTAATGAGCGGCTGGGGATCGATAACGTGGGCATTGTGCAGGTCCCCACGCCGCCGATGGGGCTGTACGGCGGTAAACTGACCACCCTGGGGACGCCGGCGGCAGGGACCGTCGTGTCGGTACCGAACCAGCCGTCGAACGAATATCGCGCGGTGCTGGTGTTACAGAGTCTGGGCTGGGTGAAGGTCAAACCGGACAGCGACCCCGCCACTTTTTCGCAGCGCAATATCGTTGACAATCCGTACAAAATTGTCCTTAAAGAGATGGATAATGCCCAGCAGGTTCGCGCTCTGCCGGATGTCGACTATGGCCTGATTCAGGGCAATTTCGCCGTCTCCAGCGGTATGTCCCTGACCTCGGCATTAAAGCTGGAGGCAGCCACCAGCCATTTTATTAATGTCGTGACCGTCGCCGGTAAAAATCAGAAGGCGCAGTTTGCCAAAGATATTATCGATGGCTACCACTCTGCCGATTTCAAAAAATATATTCTCAGCCATCCGCAGTATGATGGTTACCTGCTTCCTGATTATTTAAAATGAATAACGCGATGATAGAGTTTCGCCACGTCAGTAAAAGCTTTTCCAGGAAAGGACATCCGGTTCTGGCCCTGCAGGATATTAATCTCAGCATTGAACGAGGCGATATTTTCGGCATTATTGGCTACAGCGGGGCAGGAAAAAGCACCTTATTACGGCTGATTAATCGTCTGGAAACGCCTGGCGAGGGCGAGGTGCTGTTAAACGGCGAGCCGCTACAGGCCTGCAGCGGCCAGCGCCTGCAGGCCATCAAAAAAGATATCGGCATGATCTTTCAGAATTTTAATCTGCTGAATTCGAAAACCGTTTTCCATAACATCGCCATCCCGCTGATTTTACAAGGCCGCGACAAGGCCTTTATCCAGGCGCGGGTGGCGGAACTGCTGGCGTTCGTCGATCTGAGCGACAAAATCCACAGCTACCCTAATGAGCTGTCGGGTGGACAAAAGCAGCGGGTCGGTATTGCCCGGGCGCTGGCCACCAACCCGTCGGTACTGCTGTGCGATGAAGCCACCTCGGCGCTCGATCCCCACACCACGGTGCAGATCTTACTGCTCTTGCAGGAGATTAATCGCCGCTATGGCATCACCATCGTACTGATCACCCATGAGATGTCGGTGATCCAGAAAATCTGTCACAAGGTGGCGGTGATGCAGGCGGGCCGTATCGTTGAGCAGGGGACGGTTTTCGACCTCTTTGCCCAGCCGCAGCATCCGGTAACGGCCAGTTTCGTGCAGTCGGTGGTGCACGATCGTCTGCCGCAGCGGGTGGCGTCGCTCCTGCAGCGCGATAACGGCGCCCGGGCTATACGCCTCGAATTTATCGGCGCGACGGCGCAGCAGCCGATCATTAACCACCTGATCCGCGAGTATGCTGTCGAGGTGAATATCCTGTTTGCCAGCATGTCTGAAGTTCAGGGCCGGATTCTGGGATTTATGATTGTGCAACTCCTCGGCGAGCCTGACGAAACCGACCGCGCCATCACCCATCTGGCCGATGCAGGAGTGAAAATCACCCATGTTTGATCTTATTGATACCGCCATTACCGGCGATCAGTTTCTGCTGGCGCTGCATGACACGCTGATTATGGTCGCCGTCTCGCTGGGCTTTGGCGCGCTGATCGGCGTACCGTTAGGGATTGTGCTGGTAGTTTGCCGTCCCGGCGGCATCGTGGCCAACCCGGTGGTGCATCAGGCGCTGAATCCGCTGATTAACGTGCTGCGTTCGCTGCCGTTTATCATTTTGCTGATTGTGATCCTGCCCTTTACCCGACTGCTGGTGGGCACCACTATCGGCACCGCGGGGGCCATCGTGCCACTGATCGTTTTTGTCGCCCCCTACATTGCCCGGCTGGTGGAGAGCTCACTGCTGGAGGTGGATGAGGGGATCCTCGAAGCCGCGGATGCGATGGGCGCGACCCCCCTGCAGACGGTCTGGCATTTTATGCTGCCGGAGGCGGCAGCGTCGCTGATTCTGGCCCTTACCACGGCGACCATCGGCCTGCTTGGTGCGACCGCCATGGCAGGAACGGTGGGCGGCGGCGGTATTGGCGACCTGGCGATCACCTATGGCTATCAGCGCTTCGACGCCTTTGCCACCCTCACCACCGCCCTGGTGCTGATTGTGATTGTCCAGCTCATTCAGACGCTGGGCACCCGCCTGGCTCGCCGACTGCGTCGCGAATAACCGTCGTCCCGCCCCGGGGTAACCGCGGTTCGCGGGACAGCGGCTTAGCGCGTGGAGACCGCGGCAAAGGCATGGGCGACTCGCGCAATATTCCCGTGGTTGAGCCCGGCCACGCAGACCCGACCGCTGGCGATCAGGTAAATGCCGTACTCTTCACGCAGGATGTCCACCTGCCGGGTGCTAAAGCCGGTATAACTGAACATGCCGCGCTGGGTCAGCAGATAGGAAAAATCACCCTCCGGCTGGGCGGCCTGCAGGGCCGTCACCAGCGCGACGCGCATGGCGCTGATGCGGGTGCGCATGGCTTCCACTTCTTCCTGCCACAAGGCGTTCAGCGCGGGAGCGTTGAGCACCTGCGATACCACCTGGGCGCCAAACCCCGGCGGGCTGGAGTAGTTGCGCCGCACGGTGGCTTTCAGCTGGCCCAGCACGCGCCCGGCGATATCGGCATTGTCGCAGACCACTGACAGGCCGCCAACCCGCTCGCCATACAGCGAAAATATCTTGGAAAACGAGTTGCTGACCAGCGCCGTCAGCCCGGCGCTGGCGATGGCGCGAATGGCATAGGCATCCTCGTCCAGTCCGCGGCCGAAGCCCTGGTAGGCGATATCAAGGAATGGGATCAGCTCCCTGCCGATCAGCACCTCAATCACGCGATCCCACTGCTCGCGGGTGAGATCGGCCCCCGTCGGGTTATGGCAGCAAGGGTGAAGCAGCACAATGCTGCGCGGCGGCAGTTGCTGGAGGGCGGCGAGCATAGCGGGGAAATTCACCCCGCGGGTGGCGCTGTCGAACCAGGGATAGGTATGTACCTCAAAGCCGGCGCCGGCAAAGATGGCAACGTGGTTCTCCCAGGTTGGATCGCTGACCCAGACCGCGGAGTCGGGGAAGTAGCGCTTGAGGAAATCAGCGCCCACCTTCAGCGCGCCGGAGCCCCCCAGCGTCTGGATGGTGGCGATGCGTCCGGCACGCAACGCCGGATGATTGTCGCCAAACAGCAGGGTCTGGACCGCACGGCGATAGGGCGCCAGCCCCTCCATCGGCAGATAAAGGCTGGCCTTTTGCTGCTGACTCTGCAGCCGGTCAGCGGCCTGACGGACCGCCTCCAGCTGGGGAATAATGGCCTGCTCGTTATAGTACAGCCCGATGCTGAGGTTAACTTTGTCTGCCCGGGGATCCTGTTGAAAGGCTTCCATCAGCGACAGGATAGGATCGCCCGCATAGGCGTCAACGTTCTGAAACACAGTGGTTACTCCTGAAATGACCGTCAAAGGTGAAGCCATTACACCGCGTAGCGTCCGGGACGGTGGTTCATGGCGATAATCGAATTCAAAATCACGGCGCCGAGGATAGAGACCAGCAGCATCGGCAGGCTTACTACCCACAGCGAGGCGGTGACGATGCAGGCGTCAACCACCATCTGGAATTTACCGGCGCGAATGCCGCTTTTGTCCTGCAGATAGAGGGCCAGAATATTAACGCCGCCGAGGCTCGCTTTATGGCGAAACAGCACCACAAAGCCGATGCCGACCATGATGTTGCCGAAGAGGGTGGCGTAATAGGGGTTCAGGCGATCGACATGAATAAAGTAACCGTGCAGGTCAGAGAACAGGGACACCAGTCCGACCGCGCAGAATGTTTTCAGCGTGAAGGCGGCGCCCATCCGCCGGACGGAGAGCCAATAGAAAGGCAGGTTAATGACGAAGAAGACCACGCCAAACGGCAGGTGGGTGGCATAGTGGATCAGAAAGGCCATACCTGCCGTTCCGCCGGTCAGGGCACCGGCCTGGCGAAATAAAATAATGCCAAAGGAGATCATCAGCGTGCCGAACAGCAGCGCCAGGGTATCCTCCAGCCAGGTGTGGGTCAGTTTTTCGGGGGAAAGGATATTATCCATAAATAAGCACTATCTTTTCGTTAACAAGGATAAGTCCTTGTTTGCAAAAATCGCACCAGAGGAGGGGGCCGGGCGATCGTTTGCGGAAAAAACAGGCGCTATTCAGCCTAACGTATTGTTATGCCAAAAAGAGAAAATTGCACGACTCATGCGATTTTCTGCGTTACATTGCGCAAACCGTGCAAATTATCACGCTGTGATGCATTGACTAACCCTGCGTTTGCACCAGCGCAGGGCATCATGCCCTGATTCAGCGCAGCGGATCCGGGCCCGGCATCAGCTGGCCATTCTCTTTAAGGCGGTTGAGTATCACCGCGGTTTTCAGGTGGGCGACCCCTTTGTTTTGCGCCAGAATATGGCTGATCAAATGGCTCAGACCGGGCAGGTCCGGGACCGTCACCCGCAGCAGATAATCGGCGTCGCCGGTGGTTTTCCAGGCGTCCAGGATGGCGTCCACTTCACTGAGCATCTGGTGAAAGCTCTCCACGCATTGTGGGGTGTGATTCAGCAAGCGCACTTCTATCAGGCCCAGCATTTCCTGCCCGGCAGCATCCGGCGCCAGCCGCGCATGATAGCCGAGGATAAGCTGCGCCTGTTCAAGGGCGATGCGGCGCCGTGAACACTGGGAGGCGGACAGGCCGATGAGATCGCTCAGTTCCTGATTGGTCAAACGGCCATTGGCCTGCAGCAGGGTGAGAATTTTCAAATCATAGTCGTCGATGTTGTACATGGTGGCCACTAGTGGAACGTCAGAGTGGTTAACAGCCTAACAGCTTTTTGCCCGCCGTGAAGTCTGACGACAGGGCGGCGACGCCGGCGCACCAAAACGGGTCAGCTTTATGCATGAGGAGGCTATTTTTCTCATGATATGTGCGATTTCAGGCGGTTTATTGCGCGTTATGTTTGGCCTGGCGGCGCATGACTCACGCCCCAGAGCAGACGGATAAATAATATTTTAATAAAATTCAATATATTGCTCTTGCTCTTATGGCGGGATGCTGCGCCCTGGCCTGAAAGTTGCTATCGCCGAAGGTGACTTTTTTACAGACAGGGGCAGGTCAGAGATGACAACGCAGCAAGAGCATCAGTTAAAACGTGGGTTAAAAAACCGCCACATCCAGTTGATCGCCCTCGGGGGCGCGGTCGGCACCGGACTGTTTTTAGGTATCGCGCAGACGATCCGTATGGCAGGCCCCTCGGTCCTGCTGGGCTACGCCATCGCCGGAGCGATCGCCTTCTTCATCATGCGACAACTTGGCGAGATGGTGGTAGAGGAGCCGGTGGCGGGGTCGTTCAGCCATTTCGCCAACCGCTACTGGGGGCCTTTCGCCGGGTTTATGTCCGGCTGGAATTACTGGGTGTTGTATGTGCTGGTGAGCATGGCGGAGCTGACGGCGGTGGGGATCTATATTCAGTACTGGTGGCCGGAAGTACCCGCCTGGCTGTCGGCGGCGATCTTCTTCGTGGCGATCAACGCCATCAACCTGACGAATGTCAAAGTGTATGGCGAGCTGGAGTTTTGGTTCTCGATTGTCAAAGTGGCCGCCATCATCAGCATGATCGCCTTTGGCAGCTATCTGTTATTTAGCGGCCACGGCGGCCCGGCGGCGACGGTGGCCAACCTGTGGCAGGACGGGGGATTTTTCCCTAACGGTATCACGGGCTTAGTAATGGCGATGGCGGTAATCATGTTCTCCTTCGGCGGGCTTGAGCTGGTGGGGATCACCGCGGCGGAAGCCGACGAACCGCATAAAACCATTCCCAAAGCCACCAACCAGGTGATCTACCGTATTCTGCTGTTTTATGTGGGTTCGCTGGCGGTCCTGCTGTCACTCTATCCCTGGCGTAACGTCGTGGAGGGGGGTAGCCCCTTTGTGCTGATCTTTCATGCCATTGACAGCAATATTGTGGCCAACGCTCTCAATCTGGTGGTGCTCACCGCCGCGCTTTCGGTCTACAACAGCTGTGTGTACTGCAACAGCCGGATGCTGTTCGGCCTGGCTCAGCAGGGCAATGCTCCGCGGGCGCTGCTGCGGGTTAACCGCCGGGGGATCCCGTTGACCGCGCTGGCGGTATCTGCCGTCGCCACGGCGCTTTGCGTGGTGATTAACTATGTGATGCCTGGTAAAGCGTTTGGCCTGCTGATGGCGCTGGTGGTGGCGGCCCTGGTGATTAACTGGGCGATGATCTGCATCACCCATCTCAAGTTTCGTCGCGCTATGCAGCGGGCCGGGAAGGTAACGGCCTTCCAAAGCCTCGGCTATCCCCTGACTAACTGGCTGTGCCTGCTGTTTCTCGCCGGGATCCTCGTGGTGATGTATCTGACTCCCGACATCCGCATCTCCGTCTGCCTGATCCCGGTATGGCTGCTGATCCTCGCCGCAGGCTATCTGCTGCGGAAGAAAAGCGCCCCGGCGCTGGTGGTGATGAAAGAAGGTTAATCGCCAACACCCTGCCGGGCGGCAGGGTGATATTCTCATCGTGAAAATAACGTCAATACTTCTAGTGGATTTTATAATTCCTATAAATGATAACCGGACATGTTAATCTGGGAATAGATGACATGAACATGCTTTTTATTGATCTTGCGTGGCGCTTTGGTAATATCCCGACGGCATTCAGGTTTATTTTATAATGCCACCGAATGGAATAGTAAAATACATAATGGAGTATGGGATGAAGCATGTTCATAAACTGGTCTGGATAGGCCTGTTCGTCAATATTATTATCTGTTTTGTCGCGCGAAATTTATTACTCGATGAAGGACAGCTGAACTTTCATCATCGGGCGGACAGCATGTGGTCCTGGCTGGTGCTCGCTCTGTTTATCGCCGTGGTGGTTCAGGCCGTCAGTATTATGTTGTCGGGCCGCTATCCTTATCTGGCCATCGTGCTGGCATTTATTGGCGGTATCGTGATGGTGCCCGCCAGCATGATCTTTCTGGTTGGCTGTATGTTCAGCTTTCAAACGCGGATTAACGCCGGTTTTACCCCGTGGCGGTCAACAACCGGGGCGATGGGCCGCGACGATAATCACCAGCTATTAACCTTTAATGCATCCGGTTTTTATCCGCAGGGGGCGCTGGCGCTCATCGCCGGCATTATTATCTTAATGATTGGCATGGGTATTGGCGGGGTATTTATTGCCGCCGGCATTGTTGCGCTGTGCAATGGCTATCGTCTGCAGAATCGGGTGGTGATTGGCGTGAGCGGCGAGTCGATGATATTTACACCGGGGCTCTATGCCGATACCTACGTTATTCCGTTAGGTGACGTTGTGCTGGCTGAGCGCGGGAATAATGATGCGAAAGTTCGGCTACGGATCCGTTCCAGCGGCAGAAGCTTCACGTTGCGTAAAAAACTGCTCGCCGGCGATAACGTTAATGATGCCTTCGCCGCCATTCTGGCCAAACTGTCCACGGTTTAAGGCCGACGGGGAAGGGAAGCCGCCAGGAGAGAAACACCTGGCGGCGAAAGCGTGGGTTAGCATGCGCGTTCATCGCGCCAGCCTGCACCCACGCCCTACAGCACCAGGTTGCATGTTAATCCACGTTGGTAAAATAATCGCGCGCGGCGGTCTCGACGCGTTTCGCATCCAGCCCGGTCTTCTCAGTGATCTGTTCGATAAACGGTTTAAATTTCTCGTCCATCACGTTACCCCCGTCCCAGTGGGCGACGTAAAATTTGCACTGATAGCGATAAAAATGGAGAGTGGTATCTCCTAACGTGTAGTACATGAGCTTCTCCTGTCCATTAATGCGGTCGCCGCGTCCACAGCGTCAGCAACCCTTTTCTCATCACGATCGATCTGCTCTCTATCCTCCTCCCAATTGGCTGAAATTTCCAGCGGTGCTTTGCGCTATAAAGCAGGATAAAAGAGGGTTAGATTGCGGACGAGTAGTGATTTTTTCTGAAATGGAACGGAGGAACCGGTTACCTGCGGGATGCGCAGATAACCGGAGAGCAGGCAGGATTAGCGCAGCGCGTGGCGCTCGTCGTCGGTCAGGTCCAGGGTCTGCACCATGCCGCTTTCTGCAGCGCGCACCGCCGCTTCCAGAACGGCCATTACCGCCAGCGCTTCAACCGGCGGCACCGGATTGGCGATCTGACCGTTCAGCGCGTCGCGGATCTGCATATAGTACTGGCGCTGATCGCCCTGCGGAGTGGCCTGAGAGTGGGTCTGCAGCGAGGCGTCATAGATCACCAGCTTGTCATCATCCTGACCCCAGCCGGCACTTCCCGGCTCCACGCCCGCCAGCAACTGGCTCTCCTGCTGGTCGGCCCGCGCTTTGATCACGCTGCCTTTATCGCCGTGCACGGTGAAGCGCGAGGAGCCGCCCGCGACCAGCATGCTGCAGTGCAGGATCGCTTTATGCGCCGGGTAGTTTAATACCACATGCGCCCAGTCGTTGATCTCCGCGCCGTCGCGCAGGGTGGCGATATTGCCTTGTACCGACTGCGGCAAACCAAACAGCTGCAGCGCCTGGTCGATCAGGTGGGGCCCCAGATCGAACCATAAACCACTGCCCGGGACGTTATGCTCACGCCAGCGGACGCGAACTTCCGGACGGAAGCGGTCAAAATGCGACTCGAAGTGTTTCACCGTGCCGATGGCGCCCTGCTCAATGACCTGACGGATCCCCAGGTAGTCGCTGTCCCAGCGGCGGTTATGGAAGACCGAGAGCAGGCGCTGTTTCTCCTCAGCCAGGGCGATCAGCTCCCGGGCTTCCTGCATATCGAGGGTAAAAGGTTTATCCACCACCACATGCTTGCCGGCGTTCAGCGCCAGGCGGGCCAGCGGCGCGTGGGTGGCGTTGGGGGAGGCGATGACCACCAGATCGACATCCGGATGCTGAACCGCTGCCTCCGGGGAGTCGATGACCGTGACATCCGGCAGGTCGCGTTTGACTTTCTCTTCATCGCGCGAGGCGACGAACGCCAGATTCAGACCCGGCACTGAACGGATAAGCGGCGCGTGGAAGGTCTTACCGACGAAGCCATAGCCAATCAGGGCGATATTTATTGTGTTGTTACTCATCAGGTTCTCCACGCGGTTAAGCGTCAGCAATGTGTACAGAGAGGGCGGGGTCATCCCCCAGCTCAGCCCAGGGACGATCAAGAAAAAGATGGTGAATGTCGCTGAGCCCGGCCACCAGCCACGGCTCGCAATGGTTGACTTTGGTATGATCTGCCACCAGCCAGTGCTCTGCGCTGGCGGCCAGCATGGCGCGCTTCACGTCAGCATCGGCCTCCTGGCTGGCGCTCAGCCCCAGCCCGGCATGAAGCGCGCAGGCGCCGAGAATGGCGATGTCGGCCCGGTAGCGGGCGACCAGCGACAGCGTAGCGCTGCCGGCGAACAGCCGCTGTTCACTGTCCCACTGGCCGCCAAGCAGGATCAACTGGATATCGGTACGGTCGCTAAACAGCTGGGCGATATCCAGCGAAGGCGTGATCACGGTCATCGGCCCTTTAAGCTGGGCGGCGACCGCCAGCACCGTGCTTCCGGCGTCGAGAAACAGCGTCGAGCCGAGGGGGATGCGCGCGGCGACCTGCTGACCCAGGCGCTGCTTGGTCTGGGGGAGCAGGGCGTTTCGACCCTGGCGCGTCATCGCCGGGACGTTAAGAGCGATGGCGCCGCCGTGACTTTTCTGCAGGACACCCTGTTTTTCCAGTTCGCTCAGATCCCGGCGAATGGTATCGGCGGAGACCTGGAGCCCTTCGACCAGTTCGCTGATGCTTAGCTGGCCGTTTTCACTCAGCCTGTCGAGGATGTGTTTTTGTCTGGCGAGCTTATGCATGGCAAGCGACTCCGCAAATTAACGCAATAAACAGCATAATACAGCAATGAGTGACAAAATAAACCGCAAAAAAACGCAGTGAGATCGGCAAAACGGGAAGAACTTGATTTCACTACGCTTTAACGTTAAATGAGGAGTGCAGCGCGACCCGGGGCGAAAGCGCTTTTTAATGAAGCTATTAGCCCTACTTACCGGGCAATAAAAAGCGAAAAAGCGCGCTTTCGCGTACCTTATAGAGAGTGCGCGCAATGTGACAGGTATGGATTAACGGAGGTTGAGTGGACGCGATTAAAGGCTCGGAGTTGCAAATACCGGACGCGATCTTCGCGTGGGTGCTCGACGGGCAGGGGGGCGTGAAGCCGCTCACCGATAACGATATTATCGACAAAGACAAGCCCTGCTGGCTGCATCTGAATTATACCCACAGCGACAGCGCCGACTGGCTGGCGGCCACCCCGTTGCTGCCCAACAACGTGCGTGACGCCCTGGCGGGGGAGAGCACCCGGCCACGGGTGACGCGGATCGGCGACGGGGCGCTGATCACCCTGCGCTGCATTAACGGCAGTACCGATGAGCGTCCCGACCAGCTGGTGGCGATGCGTCTGTATATGGACGAGCGGCTGATCGTCTCCACCCGTCAGCGCAAGGTGCTGGCGCTGGACGATGTGCTGGGTGACCTGAAGGAGGGCAATGGCCCGACGGACGGCGGCAGCTGGCTGGTGGAAGTCTGCGATGCGCTGACCGATCATGCCAGCGAGTTTATCGAACAGCTGCACGACCGCATTATCGACCTGGAAGATGACCTGCTTGACCAACAGGTGCCACCGCGCGGTTTTCTCGCGCTGCTGCGTAAGCAACTGATTGTGATGCGCCGCTATATGGCGCCGCAGCGCGACGTTTACGCCCGACTGGCCAGCGAGCGGCTGCTGTGGATGAGTGACGATCAGCGGCGGCGGATGCAGGATATCGCTGAGCGGCTGGGGCGCGGTCTGGATGAGATCGACAGCTGTATCGCCCGGACGGCGATCATGAGCGACGAGATCGCCCAGATTATGCAGGAGTCGCTGGCGCGGCGGACCTACACGATGTCGTTGATGGCGATGGTGTTTCTGCCCAGCACCTTTTTAACCGGCCTGTTCGGCGTCAACCTTGGCGGGATCCCGGGAAACAGCTGGCATCTGGGGTTTAGCCTCTTCTGCCTGATGTTAGTTGTTGTCATCGGTGGTGTTGCGTGGTGGTTACATCGCAGTAAATGGTTGTAAAGAATCGCCTTTTAGCGGCCGCATTGCCGGGAAAACCCGGCAATGTTTGAGCGAAATCAATAAACCACCTACCCATTCAGGGCAATATCTCTCTCGCAGGTGAATGCAACGTCAAGCGATGGGCGTTGCGCTCCATATTGTCTTACTTCCTTTTTTGAATTACTGCATAGCACAATTGATTCGTACGACGCCGACTTTGTTGAGTCGGCTTTTTTTTTGCGCTCTCCGGACCAGCTTCTACGCTTACTAAGACACCCGACGGTCTTCAGGCCGTTAAGCCTGCGGGTACGCCCGTATTACTCTCCGGGAGGCCTCTATGCATTACGCTTCAGGGCTGACAGCCCAGTCTATCCCCATCTCACCCGAGCCGAACGATCCGGCTCCTTTACCCGACCCACGACCGCGTCCGCAGCCGCAGCCCGATCCGCCGCCTGACGAAGAGCCGATTAAATTGTCGCATCAGGCGCGGAGATCTGCGAGGATACGCGCCTGCAGATTGTCCGTCCTTTAATACGAGAATACATTGTGACCGCTTTTTCTACCCTGACTGTTTTACCTGCCGCCCAATTAGCCAACCTTAATGAGCTGGGTTATCTGTCGATGACCCCGGTTCAGGCCGCCGCCCTGCCGGCGATCCTTGCGGGGAAAGATGTGCGCGTGCAGGCAAAAACCGGCAGCGGAAAAACGGCCGCATTCGGGCTGGGTCTGCTGCAGCATATCGATCCGGCGCGCTTTGAAACCCAGTCGCTGGTCCTGTGTCCGACCCGCGAGCTGGCCGATCAGGTTGCCGGTGAGCTGCGTCGCCTGGCGCGCTGCCTGCCGAACATCAAGATTCTGATGCTCTGCGGCGGGCAGCCCTTTGGCGCCCAGCGAGATTCACTCCAGCACGCCCCGCATATCATCGTCGCCACCCCGGGCCGTCTGCTCGATCATCTGCAGAAGGGGACGGTCTCCCTTGACGCGTTGCAGACCCTGGTGATGGATGAAGCGGACCGCATGCTCGATATGGGCTTCAGCGACGCCATCGACGAGGTGATCCGCTTCGCGCCGGCTGACCGGCAGACCCTGCTGTTTTCCGCCACCTGGCCGGCGGCAATCGCGGCGATCAGTGGCCGGGTGCAGCGCAATCCGCAGACAATTGAGATCGACACTGTCGATGCGCTCCCGGCGATTGAGCAGCAGTTCTTTGAAGTTTCCCGCCACGGTAAGATTGCCCTGCTGCAACGCCTGCTCAGCCAGCATCAGCCCGCATCCTGTGTGGTGTTCTGCAACACCAAACGCGATTGCCAGGCGGTCTGCGATGCGCTCAACGCCGCCGGGCAGAGCGCCTTGTCGCTGCATGGTGATCTCGAGCAGCGCGACCGCGATCAGACGCTGGTGCGCTTCGCCAACGGCAGCGTCCGGGTTCTGGTGGCGACCGACGTCGCCGCCCGCGGCCTCGACATCAAATCCCTCGCGCTGGTGGTGAACTTCGAGCTGGCCTGGGATCCGGAGGTGCATGTTCACCGCATCGGCCGTACCGCCCGCGCCGGCGAACAAGGGCTGGCCATCAGCTTCTGTGCGCCGGAAGAGGCGCAGCGCGCCACGATCCTGGCCGACATGCTGCAGCTCTCCCTGAACTGGCTGCCGGCGCCGACGGGCAACACCATCGCACCGCTGACGGCGGAGATGGCCACGCTGTGTATTGACGGCGGTAAAAAGGCGAAAATGCGCCCGGGAGATGTGCTGGGAGCCCTGACCGGGGATATGGGTTTTGACGGTGCCGATATCGGCAAAATTACCGTCCATCCGGCTCATGTCTATGTGGCGATCCGCCAGAATATGGCGCAGAAGGCGTATAAGCAGTTACAAAATGGCAAGATTAAGGGCAAAGCCTGCCGCGTTCGACTGCTGAAGTAAGGGCAGGTTAGTGCGTCTCAGGCGGCTGCCTGAGACGCGTGAGGGTTACTTCACTTCCACCACGTTCAGACGCAGTTCATCGAGACGGGCGTCTTCTTCTTCCGGCTGCCAGCCGGCAGGCTGCAGGGGAATCTCTTCCCGGTCAAACGCCAGATCGCCACCGTCCACCACCTCGGAGCCGTGGGTGATACCTTTAAAGTCAAACAGATTGACATCGCTCAGATGTGAAGGCACCACGTTCTGCATCGCGCTGAACATGGTTTCAATGCGCCCAGGATAACGCTTATCCCAGTCGCGGAGCATATCGGCGATCACCTGACGCTGCAGATTTGGCTGCGAACCGCACAGGTTGCACGGAATAATCGGGAAGCCTTTGGCCTGGGAGAAGCGCTCGATGTCCTTTTCGCGGCAGTACGCCAGCGGGCGGATGACGATGTGTTTGCCGTCGTCGCTCATTAGCTTCGGCGGCATCCCTTTCATTTTGCCGCCGTAGAACATATTCAGGAACAGCGTCTGCAGGATGTCATCGCGATGATGGCCGAGGGCGATCTTGGTCGCCCCGAGCTCGGTGGCGGTACGGTAGAGGATACCGCGACGCAGGCGAGAGCACAGCGAGCAGGTGGTTTTCCCTTCCGGGATCTTCTCTTTGACGATGCCGTAGGTATTCTCTTCGACAATCTTGTATTCCACGCCCAGCTGCTCAAGATACGCCGGCAGAATATGCTCCGGGAACCCAGGCTGTTTCTGATCGAGGTTCACCGCCACCAGCGAGAAGGAGATGGGCGCGCTTTTCTGCAGATTACGCAGGATCTCCAACATGGTATAGCTGTCCTTGCCGCCAGAAAGACAAACCATAATGCGGTCGCCCTCTTCAATCATATTGAAGTCGGCAATCGCCTCACCGACGTTGCGGCGCAGACGTTTCTGCAGCTTATCGATGTTGTACTTTTCTTTTTTACTGATTTCTTGGTTTTGCAGCATGTAATAGTGGCTCAATTCATAGTGTGGCATCAGAAGAGCACGCGTTCTGCCAGCCTGGACAACGTGGCGCTGGCGCGTAGCAATTAATGAGGTCTGACAGACAACCGTGGCGTGTATGGTACGGATTCAGGGGCAGAATGTCAGCATCTTTCCGGCACTTTCCGCTGCGGGCAGGCAGGCGGAGGCGGTGTAAGCGGAAATAAAAAGCCCGCCGGGCGGCGGGCTGTGGCGCTAACGCACCACCAGGACTGAGCACTCGGCGTGGCGGACCACCGCGGCGGCGTTGGAGCCCAGCAGATAGGTGGTGATATCTGGCCGGTGCGACGCGATGATCACCAGGTCGGCGGGTAGCGACTTGGCCAGCGCGAGGATTTTATCTTTTGGCGACCCTTCGGCGACGTGAAAATGCATCCGATCTTCCGGGATGGAAAATTGTTTGGCGATCTCTTTAAGCTGCGTTTCCGTTCCTTCGCGCAGCTCATCCATACCCGGCAGTTCGGCGGTGTAAGCCATTCCTAGTGAGGCATAATAGGGCAGGGAAGGGATCACGGAGAGGAAATGGACCTCGGCGTCGTCAATCCGTGCTTCCGATTCAACGTGACTGATAATGCGTTCAGTAAATTCTTTATCAGAGATATCGATAGGGACAAGAATCATTCTGCTCATAAAAACCTCCTGTTTAAGTATCCCCTCACATTGTACGGCATTAGAGCACGTTTTGTATCATGACCGTGGTCACACTTTGACATTAACGTGGCTTGCGTTCGGGGAATTTCCCTTTGATCACGCCGTCATAAAATCGTCCTTTTGACACCACCTGTAAAAAATCGCGGAAAATACGCGGTGGCACGCCGGTATATTGCAACGGCGGCTGGTGATAAAAATAGATTTCCAGTGTGGCGGAGGCGTCATCGTAGGCGACAGAGATAATTCGGGATGATTTTACCGGGTGATGATGCATGGTGGACGTCCTCGGGCAAGCACTGACTGAGCACGACTATATCACTAAATGGACGGCTATTTTAACCAGCGGGATATATTGTTTTGTTTTATCTACTGTACGGCGGGAGGAAGAAGCCCGCCGGAACCGGCGGGCTGGCGCATCAGAACTGGTAAACCAGGCCCAGGGCGACGATGTTGTCGGTAGAGATACCGTTGTCTTTGTAGAAGCTGTCGTTGTCATCCAGCAGGTTGATTTTGTAATCAACGTAGGTAGACATATTACGGTTGAAGTAATAGGTAGCGCCAACGTCCATATATTTGACCAGATCTTTATCGGCGTAGCGGCCGTTATTATAGAGATCTTTGCCTTTGGACTGCAGGTAGGAGATGGCCGGACGCAGGCCGAAGTCGAACTGATACTGCGCGGTGACTTCGAAGTTTTGCGTTTTATTGGCCACGCCGTCATTGCCGTACGGGGTCATATTGCGGGTTTCTGAGTACATGGTCGCCAGGTAGATATTGTTGGCGTCGTACTTCAGGCCGGCGGTCCAGGCTTCGGCTTTATCGCCGCGGGCGTTGGTCTGGGTCATCTGATCGTTGGTACGGTCAGAAGAGGTGTAGGCCGCTGCCGCGCTGATGCCCATGCCGAAGTCATAAGAGGTGGAGAGACCGAAGCCATCGCCATTGTCGAAGCGAACATCGCTGTCGCTGCTGCGGTTATTGGTGCCGACGTTGATATCCTGCGCGTTCTGACCTTCGTTTTTACCCTGATACTGCAGGGCAAAGTTCAGACCCTCCACCAGGCCAAAGAAATCGCTGTTGCGGTAGGTCGCGACGCCGTTGGCGCGGCCTGCCATAAAGTTATCCGCATAGGTGTAGGAGTCGCCGCCGAACTCCGGCAGCATATCGGTCCAGCCTTCGACGTCGTACAGCACGCCGTAGTTACGACCGTAGTCGAAGGAGCCGTAATCGCCGACTTTGATACCCGCGAATGCCAGACGGGTCCACGCCTGATCGCTGGAGCTCTCGGTGTTGTTGGCCTGAACGTTATATTCCCACTGACCATAGCCGGTAAGCATATCGTTGATCTGGGTTTCGCCTTTAAAGCCGAAACGCAAATAAGTTTGATCGCCGTCTTTTTTCGAGTCGCTGGAGAAATAGTGCAGACCGTCTACCTTGCCATAGAGATCTAATTTATTTCCGTCTTTATTATAAATTTCCGCCGCATGGACGGCACCGGCGGCTAATAAAGCCGGAATAACGAGGGCCAGTACTTTTCTTTTCATGAAGAAATTCCTTTAACTGTTTTTATGTTTTAGCTTCCGGGAAGGAAGTGAACTCATGCTAAAGGAGCGGTCTGAGATATGGTAAGACTCAATTGTTACGATATAAGTAAAATCTAAAATAAATAATACCAAAGAAATGGTGATAATTATGCTGAATATATCCGTGGATAATATACAAAATAAAAATTATACATGCCCAGGGTAATCACGTATTATTCGCACGTTATATGCCTTTATTGTCATGCCAATTATTTATTGTTGCCGTCTCATTCTGCGGAATGATTTTGTTTATCGGTAAAACGACAAGCCCGAACAACATGTTCGGGCTTTTTTTATGGCTGCAGGATGGAAAATAACCTTAGCCTTCGCTCGGTGATTTCTCCGCTTTGCCGGCCAGCTGGGCGAGGAAGTCATACCGTTTCTGCAGATCGGCGGCGGCGTCTTTCCACAACTGCTCCGCCACCTCCGGCTGCTGGGCGTTCAGGCGACGGAAGCGTTGCTCGTTGAGCAGCGTCTCGGCCAGCGCGTCGGACGGCGGACGAGAATCCAGCGCCAGCGGCAGTTTGCCTTCGTCAGCGCGACGCGGGTCGAAGCGGTAGAGCGGCCAGAATCCAGTGGCGGTCAGCTGACGCATCTGATCGTGGCTGAGCGCCAGATCGTAGCCGTGCTCTTCGCAAGGACTGTAGGCGATGATCAGCGACGGTCCCGGATAGGCTTCCGCTTCCTGAATCGCTTTCACCGTCTGGTTCAGCTGCGCGCCCAGCGAAATCTGCGCCACATAGACATGACCGTACATCATCATGCTGACGCCCAGATCTTTGCGCGCCTTGCGTTTACCGTGTTCGCCAAACTTAGTGACCGCCCCCAGCGGGGTGGCTTTTGACGCCTGGCCGCCGGTGTTGGAGTAACACTGGGTATCCAGCACCAGAATGTTGACGTTTTCCGTCAGGCTCAGCACATGATCCAGACCGCCGAAGCCAATATCGTAGGCCCAGCCGTCGCCACCGATCAGCCAGACGGATTTCTCCACCAGCGCGTCAGCATCGGTCAGCAGCTCTTCAGCGCCGTCCACGCCGGCCAGCGCCTGGCGCAGGGCCGCCACCTGTTCGCGGCGTACTTCCGGCGTCGCCTCGGCATGCAGCGCCGCGTTCAACTCTGCCGGCAGTTTGTCGGCAAATTCGCTCAGCAGGCGCATCACGCGCTGACGGTGCTGGTCGACGGTTAAGCGGAAGCCGAGCCCGAATTCAGCGTTATCCTCAAACAGCGAGTTGGCCCATGCCGGGCCGCGGCCGTTGGCGTCGGTCGTATACGGCGTCGAGGGCAGGTTGCCGCCGTAAATGGAGGAGCAGCCGGTAGCATTGGCAATCAACATCCGATCGCCATACAGCTGGGTCAGCAGTTTGATATACGGCGTTTCGCCACAGCCGGAGCAGGCGCCGGAGTATTCAAACAGCGGGCTGATCAGCTGCGAGGTGCGAATATCTATCCGCTCCAGTTTTGTGCGGTCGATTTCCGGCAGGTTGAGGAAGTAATCGTAATTGACCTTCTCCTCTTCCACATGCTCCAGGCGCGACATCATATTGATGGCCTTGATCTCCGGGTTCTGGCGATCTTTCGCCGGGCACACTTCAACGCACAGGTTGCAGCCGGTGCAGTCTTCCGGGGCGACCTGCAGAACGTATTTTTGTCCGCGCATATCGCGGGATTTGACGTCCAGCGAGTGCAGACTGGCAGGGGCGTTCTCCATCTCTTCCGGCGCGACCACTTTGGCGCGGATCGCCGAGTGCGGGCAGGCGGCGACGCAGTGGTTGCACTGCGTACACAGCGCTTCCTTCCAGATGGGGATCTCTTCGGCGATATTGCGTTTCTCCCAGCGCGTGGTGCCCATGGGCCAGGTGCCGTCCGGCGGCAGGGCGGAGACCGGCAGCGCATCGCCGAGGCCGGCCAGCATCGCGGCGGTGACCGTTTTGACGAAATCCGGCGCGGCGTCGGAGACCACCGGCGGGCGGTTCGGACTGCTGGCGTTCACTGGCTGGAGCGGCACTTCCGCCAGCGATTCCCGGGCCAGGGCCAGCGCCTGCCAGTTGCGTTCCACCAGCTCCTGGCCTTTGCTGCTGTAGCTTTTGGCGATGGCTGCCTGCAGTTCCGCCAGCGCGCTGTCGCCCGGCAGGATGCGGGTGAGATGGAAGAACGCCATCTGCATCACGGTATTAATGCGCGCGCCGAGGCTGCACTCGCGGGCGATTTTCGCCGCGTTGACCACGTAAAAACGCGCTTTTTTCTGATTCAGGGTGGCCTGGACTTCCTGCGGCAGGCGAGACCAGACCTCATCGGCGCCGTAAGGCGTGTTGAGCAGGAAAATACCGCCGGGCTTCAGCCGCTCGGCCATCTGGTATTTATCGATAAACTGTAGCTGGTGGCAGCCGACGAAATCAGCCTGCGAAATCAGATACGAAGAACGAATCGGTTTTTCGCTGACGCGCAGATGCGACACGGTGAGGCCGCCCGCTTTCTTCGAGTCATAGACAAAATAGCCCTGTGAGAACCACGGGGTCGAGTTGCCGATGATTTTGATGTTGTTTTTGGTGGCTGACACGCTGCCATCGCTGCCGAGACCGTAGAACAGGGCCTCGAGCTTGGCCTCTGCCGGCAGGGTATTTTCGCCCAACGGCAGCGACAGGTTGGTCACGTCATCATAGATCCCGACGGTAAAGCGCGGCTTCGGCTGAGCGGACTGCAGTTCACTGAATATCGCCAGTACGCATTCCGGACCAAACTCCTTGGAGGAGAGACCGTAGCGGCCGCCGATAGTGCGCGGTAGCGTCTCGCGCTCGCCGCGGTTAAAGGCTTCCGCCAGGGCGGTCATCACATCGAGATACAGCGGTTCGGCAAGCGCGCCGGGTTCTTTGGTGCGATCCAGTACGGCAACCGCGCGGGCGCTCTCCGGCAGCGCTGCCAGCAGGTGGGCGGCGGAGAACGGGCGATAGAGGCGCACTTTCAGCACGCCGACTTTCTCGCCGCGGCTCAGCAGTTCATCAACCACCTCTTCGCAGGTACCGATGGCCGAACCCATAATGACGATCACGCGCTCTGCCTGCGGGTGGCCGTAAAACTCAAACGGTTTGTACTGACGGCCGGTGGCGGCGGCGAAGTCGTTCATCGCCGTCTCAACATGGTCATAGACCGCGTCGTACCACGGATTGGTGGCCTCCCGGGACTGGAAGTACGTGTCGGGGTTGGCCGAGGTTCCGCGGATCACCGGGTGTTCCGGATTGAGCGCGCGCTGGCGATGCTCGGCGATTTTATCCTGCGGTAGCAGGGAGCGAATGGTGTCATCCGCCAGCGGGGCGATTTTGTTGATTTCGTGCGAGGTGCGGAAGCCATCAAAGAAATGAATAAACGGCACCCGGCTTTGCAGGGTGGCGATATGCGAGATCAGCGCAAAATCCTGCGCCTCCTGGACGCTGCTGGCGCACAGCATGGCGCAACCGGTCTGCCGCACGGCCATCACATCGGAATGATCGCCGAAGATCGATAGCGCGTGGGTGGCGACGGTGCGGGCGGCGACGTGCAGCACAAACGGCATCAGCTGGCCGGCCAGTTTGTACAGCGTGGGGATCATCAGCAGCAGACCCTGCGATGAGGTAAAGGAGGTGGAGAGGGCGCCGGTCTGCAGCGCGCCATGTACGGCGCCAATGGCGCCTGCCTCCGACTGCATTTCGACCACCCGGGGAACATCGCCCCAGACGTTTTTCAGCCCATTGCCGGCCCAGGCGTCAGCCTGTTCCGCCATCGTTGAACTGGGCGTGATCGGGTAGATGGCGATAACTTCACTGGTGCGAAACGCGACGGAAGCGACCGCGCCATTACCATCAATCGTAATCATATGAAGACACCCTTACATTGCGCAAAAGAATGGACACGTGAAACCGCGACGCGCCCTGTAATTATATAAGGGGTAGTTTAGCAAACCGTTGGCGCGGCCATTTTTGCATTTGTGTCCTCAATGCGCCGGCCACCAGTGACCAGATCAATATTTTGCATGGTTCGCGGAGAAAATGGCTTCCTGCCGAGTGTCGAATCACGTGCGCCCGGCGACCAGGCCGGAGCAGATCAAGCTTTCGGCGAAAATTTGCTAGAAAATGTTAATGAGGCGCATAAATACGTACTTCCCCCCTCGACGCCGCCCGCCACGCTGCCTATTATTCTGGGGTTTGCTTTTTTAAGACGTTTCCGAGGGGAGAGAGAATGCGAGCTGCGATATTAGTAGGTTGTGCGGCGCTGTTGCTGTCGGCGTGCAGTAGTGAACCCGTTCAGCAGGCCACGGCGGCGCACGTCACGCCAGGCATGCGGGCGGCGATGAGCGACGCCGGTCAGGCCAACTGCGCCATGATAGGCGGCTCGTTATCGGTGGCTCGTCAGCTCGATGGTTCGGCGATTGGCATGTGCGCGCTGCCGAACGGCAAACGCTGCAGCGAGCAGGCGCTGGCGGGCGGCAGCTGCGGCTACTAACGGCGGCCCCGTCGCGGGGCAGCGTCAGCGGCACCTCAATGCCGGCTAGTGCATCAGGTCGGCGAGCTTATAGACCAGCGTCTGGTCGGCGGTCGCCAGCGTCAACTGGTTTTCCGTCAGATCGACCTGCGCGCCTTCGCGCAACATCTTGCCGATCGTCGCGTCAAGGGTATTAAGCTGGGCATCGTGGCACAGCATCCGGGTCATCGCCAGCGACTTCACCTTCAGCTCGCCGTCCGACACCTTGCCTTCCCCGCTAAAACCGTTGCACATATTGCCCGAAACATACATCTTGCCCGTAATAGCCATCTTCTCGCCGAAGCTCAGCTCCAGCGGCCGGTCGCCGGAGCTGACCGCCTGGCCGTTGACGCTGGTCAGCACGAAGCGATGATGCTGCAGCTGTTCCGCGCCGGTGGACACCTTACTGTTATAGACACAGCCGGACAACAGCATACCTGCCGCCAGTAGCGCCGCCAATTTGTTCATTTTCACTCCAAAACATTCACATTTCTAATAAAACCAAGCCAGTGTAACGGTATCGCAGCGGGGATCTGTGGGGATTATCTGAATGTGCTCCCCCCGGGAGAGGAGCACAAAAGGGAAAGGAATCAGACGATGGCGTTCGGGCAGGTTTCGCCGTTGGCGACCTGCTGCAGGTTGCCCAGGGTGGTCTCCGAAATGCTGATCAGCGCCTCAGCGGTGAGGAACGCCTGGTGGCCGGTGAACAGCACGTTGTGACAGGCGGAGAGGCGGCGGAAAACGTCGTCCTGGATCACATCGTTGGATTTGTCTTCAAAGAACAGATCGCGTTCGTTCTCATAAACATCCAGCCCCAGCGCGCCAATTTTCTGGTGCTTCAGGGCGTCGATGGCCGCTTGGGAGTCGATCAGCGCGCCGCGGCTGGTGTTAATCACCATCACCCCGTCCTTCATCTGGTCAAACGCCTCGCGATTGAGCAGATGGTAGTTTTCGTCGGTCAGCGGGCAGTGCAGGGAGATCACGTCCGACTCCTTGTACAGTGTAGCGAGGTCGACATATTCCACCCCCAGCTCCAGCGCGGCGGCGCTTGGGTACGGGTCGAACGCCAGCAGGCGCATGCCGAAACCTTTGAGGATCCGCAGCATCGCCACGCCAATTTTCCCGGTGCCGATCACCCCGGCGGTTTTACCGTACATGGTGAAACCGGTGAGGCCTTCGAGGGAGAAGTTGGCATCACGGGTACGCTGATAGGCGCGGTGGATGCGACGGTTGAGCGACATCATCATACCGATCGCATGCTCAGCGACGGCTTCCGGCGAGTACGCCGGGACGCGGACCACGCGCAGGCCAAGCTCCTTTGCCGCCTCGAGGTCGACGTTGTTAAATCCGGCGCAGCGCAGAGCGATATACTTCACTCCGTGGGCCTTTAGCTCTTCCAGCACCGGGCGGCTGCCGTCGTCATTGACGAAGATACACACCGCTTCGCAACCGTTGGCGGTTTTGGCGGTCTTCGCTGTCAGCAGGAAGTCGAAGAATTCCAGTTCAAAGCCGTAGGTATCATTCACGTGCTGCAGGTACTTTTTATCGTACTGCTTCGTACTGTAAACCGCGATTTTCATAAGACTTTTCTCCAGTGATTATAACGTCACGGTAGCATATTTAAAATAATCGTACAATTATTAAAAAATAGTTTAAGTGTCAGGTGCTTATGCTAATTCTAGAGCATATCGCGGATTTGCGGAATCTCTTTGAAAGACAAAGTTTTTTCACCACAAACTGAGGCTTAAAGCGCCGGGGGAGAGCAGCAGAAACGGCCACAGCAGACCGGAGCTGACGTTAGCTAGCTGAAACGACCACAGCGGCAGGCCGCTGGCGCCGCTGACCAGGGGCAGGGTGGCGCGCAGGGGAGAGAGGAAGCGACTGAAAAAGACCGCCCACAGCCCGCGGCGCTGAAAAAAGAGTCGGCTGCGGGCCAGCCGCGCGGCGGTCAGCCAGCGTAACTGCGTGAGGCGGTGGCGATAGCGAACGCCTAACCACCACGAGAGCCAGAATCCGCCGATGGCGCCGAGGCTGGCGCTGGACCACATTAACAGGAAATGACCGAGGCTGGCGGAAGCGAATGTCCCCAACAGCAGCAGACCGGAGGTGCCCGGGATCGCCAGCGACACCAGCGCGCAGGATTTAGTGAAGGTAAGCAGGAAAACCATTAGTAATACCAATGGATAGTGGCCCTGTGCGCTCTCAATGAGCGAGATAATTAACGACACGGTTTCTCCCGCAAGCCATTTCTGTCTGGCTGGAGTGTGGCAGGCGCTGCTTAAACAAAAGCTAAATGATGACGGCCGATCGCCGCGCCGCGAGTCCGGCTGGCAACTATGCTTTAACAGGTCGCAAACTTTCACTCACTGGTCGAACGTGTCACAATGGGCGCCATTCGGCTTTTACTTATGTTGAATCAGGATATTAACTGCCCATGAAGGGTAAATATAAAGCCGCCATCGCGCTGGTGTTAGTGCTGGTGTTATTGCCGCTAACGCTGCTGTTGACGCTGACCCACTGGGTGCCGACGCTGGCGGGCATCTGGCTGCCTGTTGGCACTCGTATCTCGTTGCAGGAGAGCCCGCGTCTGACGCGGTCGGCTCTGCTGATCCCCGACCTGCGCTATCTGGTGGGCGACTGTGAACTCGCCCGGGTGACCGATACCCGCCTTTCGCGTCCCAGCCGCTGGCGGCTGCATATTGGCCAGCTGGACATCAACAGCGCTTGTCTGAGCAAACTGCCGGCCAGCGAGCCCACACCGGGATCGCCGCGCACCCTCGCCGAATGGCAATCGATGTTGCCCTACAGTTGGTTAACGATTGATAACCTGCGGCTGTCGCCGTGGGAGAAATGGCAGGGGCGGCTGGTGATGTCGTTGACGCCAGCGCAGCAGGACATCGGCTTTGCCGGTAAGGAACTGAGTCTGCAGGCGCGCCTGCGCGGCCAGGCCCTCACCGTCAGCCAGTTCAGCGCCCGGCTGACTGACGATCAGCCGCCGGTGAAGCTGGTGGGAACCTTCCACCTGCCGCTGGTACCGGATGGTCTGCCGGTCGACGGCCAGATGCAGGGCACCTTTGAATTTCCACAAACCGCGGAATGGATCGATGCCGAGCTCGAGTGGCAGCACAATCGCGGCCAGCTGCTGGTGACGCCGCGCGGCGAGGTAGAGCCGATCCTGGACCTGCCGTGGGAGATCACCCCGGAGCGGATCACCATCAGCGACGGCCGCTGGCGCACCCGCTACCAGAACTATCCGCTCAGCGGGCGCGTCGCATTGTCGGTGGGTAACTGGCAGCAGGGGACCGAGCAGATGACCGTCAGCGGTCGCTTAAATGTCCTCACCGAGGGGCATGCCGGCAAAGGCAACGCGGTGCTGAATATCGGTCCGGGCAAGCTAAGCATGGATAACAGCGACATGCCGCTGCGGCTCACCGGCGAGGCCAAGCTGGGGGAGATGATCTTCTACGCGGCGCTGCCGGCGCAGCTCAGCGGGTCGCTGGTCAGCCCGCAGCTGGCGTTTCATCCCGGGGCGCTGCTGCGTTCGCGCGGACGAGTGATCGATGCGCTGAATATTGATGAAATTCGCTGGCCGCTGGCTGGGGTGAAAGTGACCCAGCAGGGCGTCGATGGCCGCCTGCAGGCGATCCTCCGCGCCCATGAGCAGCAGATGGGCGACTTTACGCTGCATCTGGACGGTCAGGCGAGCGATTTTCTGCCCGACAGCGGCCGCTGGCAATGGCGCTACTGGGGTGAGGGACACTTCACCCCGATGCAGGCGCGCTGGGATGTGAAGGGCAGCGGGGAGTGGCGCGACAATGCTATTACCCTGAGCAGCCTCTCCACCGGCTTCGATAAGCTCGAGTACGGCACGATGCGGGTCAGTACGCCGCGTCTGACGCTCGAGCAGCCGATCCGCTGGCTGCGTGATGCCCAGCACCCGCGGCTGACCGGCGCGCTGTCGCTGGACGCGGCAAAGACCACCTTCTCCGGCGGCAGCTATCTCCCGGCGTCAACGCTGAAATTTGCCCTCGACGGCCGGGACCCGACGTGGTTCCAGTTCACCGGCGCCCTGCACGCCGATACCATTGGCCCGGTGCGGCTGACCGGGCGCTGGGATGGCGAACGGCTGCGCGGCCAGGCGTGGTGGCCAAAACAGTCGCTGACGGTGTTCCAGCCGCTGGTGCCACCGGACTGGAAGATGAATCTGCGGGAAGGCAGTCTCTATGCGCAGGTGGCCTTTTCGGCAGCAGCCGGGCAGGGATTTGAGGCGGGCGGCCACGGCGTGCTGAAGGGCGGCAGCGCCTGGATGCCGGACAATCAGATTAACGGCGTCGACTTCGTGCTGCCATTCCGTTTCAGCGACGGCCACTGGCAGCTGGGCACCCGCCGTCCGGTCTCCCTGCGTATTGGCGAAATCGTCAACCAGGTTACCGCGCGCAATCTGACGGCGGACCTACAGGGCACCTGGCCGTGGAGTGAGGCCAATCCGCTGCAGCTCAGCGACGTCAGCGTCGATCTGTTAGGCGGAAAACTGACCCTGCTGCAGCTGCGCATGCCGCAGCGCGACCCGGCGCTGATCCGTCTGCAACATATCTCCAGCAGCGAACTCACCAGCGCCGTCAAGGTGAAGCAGTTCGCTATGTCCGGGGCGGTGAGCGGCGCGCTGCCGCTGTGGCTGGAAAACAACCAATGGATCATCCACGACGGCTGGCTGCGTAATGACGGGCCGATGACCCTGCGGCTGGATAAAGACACTGCCGATGCGCTGGTGGCGGACAATGTCTCCGCCGGGGCGGCGATTAACTGGCTGCGCTATATGGAGATCTCCCGCTCGTGGACGCGGATTAACCTCGACAATCTGGGCGTATTGACGCTTAAGGCCACCATCAACGGTACCAGCCGGGTGGACGGGAAAAGCAGTACCGTGCATTTAAACTACGCTCATGAAGAGAATATTTTCGACCTGTGGCGCAGTTTACGCTTCGGCGACAATTTACAGGCGTGGCTCGAACAGAATGCCATGCTGCCCGTGCGGCGCTGTACGGACGGTAAGACATGTAAGGAACCTAAATGAAGAAGTTGCTACTGGCCATGGTGGCGCCGATGCTGCTCGCCGGCTGTACGCCGCGTATCGAAATTGCGGCATCGAAAGAGCCCATCACCATTAATATGAATGTCAAAATTGAGCATGAGATCCACATCAAGGTCGATAAGGATGTGGAAAATCTGCTGAAATCCCGCAGCGATCTGTTCTGAGGCGACGATGAGAAAACGACTGTTAAGCGCAGCGCTGGCGCTGACCTTACTCAGCGCGCCCGCGCTGGCGTTGACCCTGAGCGAAGCGCGGCAGCAGGGGCGGGTGGGGGAAACGCTGAACGGCTATCTGGCGCCGCTGCGCCAGGATAAAGAGACCTTAGCGCTGGTGAAGCAGATCAACGCCGCGCGCAGCGAAAGCTACCAGCAGCTGGCGGATGACAACAATCTGCCGGTAGATGAAGTGGCGAAAATGGCCGGGCAGAAGCTGGTGGCCCGGGCTCAGCCCGGGGAGTACGTCCAGGGGCTGAACGGCCAGTGGCGGCGTAAATGATCAGCGGCAGCGCTTGCGGTATTCGCCCGGCGAGACGCCAAAGCGCTGCTTAAAGGCGGTGGAGAAATGGCTGTGGTCGCTGAAGCCCCAGCGGTAGCCGATCCCCGCCAGCTTTTCGTCGTCGTGGGCATTCTGTAGCGCCCGGGCGCACAGATCCAACCGCCGGTTCTTAATATACTGCGCCACCACCAGCCCTTTGTCGGCAAACAGCCGGTACAGGCTGCGTACCGACATCCCCGTCTCGCTGGCCAGCCACTCCGGGCGCAAATGCTCCGACTGAATGGACGCATCGATTAAGGCAATAATCTTTTGAAACTGCTTTTCCCGCCGGGAAGGGGCAGGCTCGCGCTGATGCAGCACCGGGCGCAACAGGCAGGCGATCGCCTCCAGCGCCGCTTCACTCTCGCTGGCGGAGAGCACCGTGCCGCCCATGCTTTCCAGCAGTAGTCGCTGGCTGAGCTGCACCATTGGCAGGGATTTGTCCAGCCGGCAGGCGGTGGCGATGTCGCCTGATGGCGCCACCCGCTGGCGCGGCAGCAGCAGGGAGGCCTGACGCGAGGTCTGCTGCCAGACAATCGAGCACGGGCGGGCGGCATCGATTAACGTGATATCGCCCGCCGCCAGCGTCACCTGGCGATCGTCCTGTTCGATGATGGCTTCGCCGGCAAGCTGAAATACGGTGTAGAACCAGGCGTCGTTATCGCGTTTTATCTCATTGTGTGTGCGGTAGAGATTAACGCCGGCGGCGGTGACCGTGCTGACCTTGAGGTTACCAGCGTAGCGGGCGTCAATCTCGCCGTGGAAGCGCCCCTCCAGCGGCCGGGCGGCGAAATGGCCGCAGACCTGATTGATCGTCGCCAGCCAGCGCTGGTACGCCAGCCCTCCCTCTGCCGTGGTCATCATTCGCCCTTCTCCTGTAATAACAATGTTTCCGCATTGTTGCATTTATGCCGCCTCAGGCAAGGCCGCGATGGCGGGTATATGAAAGAACTATTACCTGCGGCACATTTCTGCCAGGGTAAGCCGCGGATTTGCGGCGACTGTCACAGCGGCGCAAACGAATGTCACAGAGAAAAAAGCGCCAGCCGCCAACCGGACATAGACTGAAAGCACTATCCGCGAAGAATAAGGAAAGGGTATGTCCACCTCTCAGATAGCGCTGCTTGCCAGCGTCCAGCAGTTTTTAGACCGTCAGCATGGCCTGTATATCGACGGCGCTCCCTGCGCCGCGCAGAGCGAAAACCGGTTAACCGTCTGGGATCCGGCCACCGGGCAGGCGATTGCCACCACCGCCGACGCCAGCCCGGCGGATGTTGACCGGGCGGTAATGTCCGCCTGGCGCGCTTTTGTCGATCGCCGCTGGGCCGGGCGCACCCCGGCCGACCGTGAACGCATCCTGCTGCGTTTTGCCGACCTGGTGGAGCAGCACGGCGAAGAGCTGGCGCAACTGGAAACCCTTGAGCAGGGCAAATCCATTGCGATCTCTCGCGCCTTTGAGGTCGGCTGCACCCTGAACTGGATGCGCTACACCGCGGGGCTGACCACCAAGATCAGCGGCCGGACGCTGGACGTGTCGATCCCGTTCCCGCAAGGGGCGCGTTACCAGGCGTGGACCAAAAAAGAGCCGGTCGGGGTGGTGGCGGGCATCGTCCCGTGGAATTTCCCGCTGATGATCGGCATGTGGAAGGTCATGCCGGCCCTGGCGGCAGGCTGTTCGATCGTCATCAAACCTTCTGAAACCACCCCGCTGACCCTGCTGCGGGTGGCGGAGCTGGCGACCCTGGCGGGCATACCTGACGGGGTATTCAACGTGGTCACCGGCAGCGGCGCCGGCTGCGGCGCGGCGCTGACCGCCCATCCGCAGGTAGCGAAGGTCAGCTTTACCGGCTCGACGGCGACCGGGAAACAGATCGCCCGCGTGGCCGCCGACCGCCTGACTCGCGTGACGCTGGAGCTGGGCGGCAAGAACCCGGCGATTGTGCTCAAAGATGCCGATCCCCAGTGGGTTATTGAGGGGCTGATGACCGGTAGCTTCCTCAATCAGGGGCAGGTCTGCGCCGCCAGCTCGCGGATCTACATCGAAGCGCCGCTGTTTGACACCCTGGTCAGCGGTTTCGAGCAGGCGGTAAAATCGCTGCAGGTGGGGCCGGGGATGCAGGAGACGGCGCAGATCAACCCGGTGGTCTCCCGGGCCCACTGCGACAAGGTGGCGGCCTACCTCGAAGAGGCTCGCCAGCAGAAGGCAGAGCTCATCAGCGGCAGCGCCGGACCGGATGCGGGGGGGTATTATATTCCGCCGACGCTGGTGGTTAACCCCGACGCCGGGCTGCGCCTCACCCGTGAGGAGGTGTTTGGCCCGGTGGTGAACCTGGTGCGGGTGGCCGACGGCGAGGAGGCGCTGCGTCTGGCCAACGACAGCGATTTTGGCCTGACCGCCAGCGTCTGGACCCGCGATCTAACCCAGGCCCTGAACTACACCGACCGTCTGCAGGCGGGAACGGTATGGGTCAACAGCCATACCCTGATTGACGCCAACCTGCCTTTCGGCGGCATGAAGCAGTCTGGTACCGGCCGCGATTTCGGCCCTGACTGGCTCGACGGCTGGTGCGAAACCAAATCCGTCTGCGTGCGTTACTAGACCGCTGTCGGGGAAAGCGAATGGCTTTTCCCGACGCGCCGCTTGCCGACCTCCGGTCTTTCTCGCTACTGTGGAGGGCAATCTTTGCCCAACCAGGGCGGTGAATCATCAGGAGGTCTTCGGCATGTCAGCATTTCCTAAGGTTGCACTTATTGGTCCCGGCGCCATCGGCACGACTATCGCCGCCGCCCTGTTTGAGGTGGGGAGGGCGCCGATGGTCTGCGGGCGTACCGCCCATTCGGCGCTGGTGCTGCGCACTGACGAGGGCGAGATCGTGGTGCCCGGCCCGGTGCACACCGACCCAACGGCGATAGCCGCCCCCTTCGACCTGGTCTTTGTCGCGGTGAAAACTACCCAGACGGAGGCCATCGCCTCCTGGCTGACGGCCCTGTGTTCCACGGACACCGTGGTGTGCGTGCTGCAAAACGGCGTTGAGCAGCGCCAGCAGTTTGCCCCCCTGACCGGCGGCGCGACGGTGTTGCCCTCGGTGGTCTGGTTTCCGGCGCAGCGCGATGCCGATGCCTCTGTCTGGCTGCGCGCCACGCCGCGCCTGACCCTCCCGGATCTGCCGGGGGCAGAGCGAGTGCAGCAGGCGCTGGCGGGGACCCGCTGCGCGGTGGACCTGGCGGCGGATTTTACCACCGTGGCCTGGCGTAAACTGTTGCAGAACGCCGTAGCCGGACTGATGGTGCTGACCGGACGCCGCGCCGGGATGTTTGCCCGGGAAGACATTACTGCCCTCGGACTGGCTTATTTGCGCGAATGTCTGCAGGTGGCGCGGGCGGAAGGGGCCGCCCTGGGCGACAGCGTGCCGGAGGAGATTATCGCCGGCTTTCACCGGGCGCCTGCCGACTTAAGCACCTCTATTCTGATCGATCGTCTGAATGGCCGACCGCTGGAGTGGGATATTCGTAACGGCGTGGTGCAGCGTCGCGGACGTCAGCACGGCATTCCGACACCGCTCAGCGATATCATCGTGCCGCTGCTGGCGGCAGCCAGCGACGGCCCGGGCTGACCCGGGCAGGCGCGGGGGTTAGTCCACCAGGGAGGGATCGAGGTCGATCATTAACTGCTTCATTTCGGCAAAATGCTGCCGCGAGAAATCGGCAATCTTCTCCCAGTCCTGGGCCGTTTTTTCCGCTACCGCGTCTGACAGAACCTTCAGCGGCTGGCCGGTGGACCAGGCGGTGATCAGGATCTGACAGGCGCGCTCCAGGGTCCAGATATCATCGAACGCCTCGCCGATGGTCAGGGCGGTCACCAGCACCCCGTGATTCCCCATCAGCAGGCGGCGTTTGTCCGCCAGCAGGCCCGCCAGCCGGGCGCCTTCTGCCGCGGTGTCCGCCATCCCGCCGTACAGCGTATCGACGGCGACCCGGTTAAAATAGCGGGCCGTGTTCTGGTCGATGGGCAGGATCTGCGGCGTCGCCAGACAGGCGAGGCTGGTGGTGTACACCGGGTGCAGATGCAGCACCACCCGCACGTCCGGGAGCCGCTGATGGATCTGCCCGTGAATAGCCCACGCGGTGGCATCGACGTCAGGGCGCGCGGCGCAACGTTCATCATCGGCGTTCAGCACCAGCAGATCGCTGGCGCGGATGCGCGAAAAGTGTTTCCACTTCGGGTTGAGTAAAAACGTTTTCCCGTCAGCGGAGAGCGCGGCGCTGAAATGGTTGGCCACCGCCTCATGCATGCCGAGATGGGCAATGATGCGAAAGGTGGCCGCCAGGTCGATGCGGATCTGCTCTTCATCGGAATCGCGCATGGGCATTACTCCGCTTTCGGCATCAGGGTCTGCAGATCGTCCGCCGTCGGCGCCTGGAAGTGATATTTCTTCAGCAGGGCGGCATATTCCGGCGTCGCGCTGTATTTTTTCAGCGCCTCTTCGAGGGCGGTTTTCACCTCAGTATTGCCTTTTTTAACGCCAAAGCCGTTCAGCACCGGATAGATCAGCGTGTCAGAGGAGATAACCACCCGGTCACCCAGTTTTTCCACCACCCCGCGCGCCACGGCGGCGTCGGTGATCTGCGCATCCACCGCGCGCGACAACAGCGCCTGGGTGGTCTGCGGGTCGGTGGTATAAACGCTCAGCGCAATCGGCTTCAACCCCTTCTTCACGCAGTAGTCGGCGGAAAGCTTCTGCAATTGCGCCAGCCACGAGGTGGCGCCCATCGAGCCGATTTTATGCCCGCAGAAGTCCTCCGGGGTCTTAGGCTGGTAGTCGCCGCCTTTGCGGGCGAGGATCGCTTCCCCACTTTTCAGGTACGGCACCATATCGATCACCTTCAGGCGTTCGGCGGTAATGTACATCGACGAGTTGGTGATATCGAAGCGCCCACCCTGCAGCCCGGGGATCAGGTTGGGGAAGCGGGTATCGATATTCACTGCTTCACGGCCCATAGTCTTCGCCAGACCATCGAGCAGCTCGATGTCAAAACCGGCTGGCTTATTGTTTTCCATGTACTCGTAAGGAAAAAAGGTCATGTCCGAACCGGCGGTGATCTTACCGCTTTGCTGAAAGGCCAGTGCGCTAAAGGATGTCAGAGCAGCCGCTGCGCAGAGCAGCAGGGTCAGCGGGCGTGGTGCGAAAATGCGTGTCATAAAACCTCCGGAGTGTGGGCAAATTACATGCTGGCGCGATCGGCGCCGGCCTGCTGAACAAAAAACGAAGCGCCGCGCGGCTTCTGCGGCAGACGAAGCTGGTTATTGGTGCTGCGCACCAGACCGCTCTCTTCTCCCGCGACCAGTTGGCCGGCATGGCGGCTCGGCAGCGGGTTTTCGCCGTAGGGTAGCGCATCCTCCGCGGCGTAGACGCTGATGAACAGGGTGCGCGGCAGGGCGGTCTCGTTGGGGCTGGAGGCGTGCAGCAGGCGGGTATGCATAAAGCAGACTGAGCCCGCCGGGCCAAAACAGGCCTGCGGCTGCTGGCAGTGCGTCGCCACCACCTCATCATCCACCGCCCCCGTGAAGCGCCCCTCCTGCCAGTGGGACCACAGCGGCCCCTGATGACTGCCAGGCACCACGTTGAGCGGGCCATTCTCTGGCGTCACCTCGCTGACCATCAGCAGGGCGGTGATGATGTCGTCATTGCTGTGCGGGGTGAAAAGGAAATCCTGATGCCATTTCACCTCGGTGGCGGTGTGCGGCAGCTTGGAGTTAATTTTGCTGTGATGAAAGCGGGTGCCGCTGCCGCCGATCAGCTGCGCGGCGATGGTCGCCATCCGCGAGTTCAGCGCAGTATGGCGATAGGCCTCGGAGATCTCCGTCGGGGAGGCGACCCGGCGCAGCGACGGATGGTCAGGAGCATGATCGCGCTCGATATCGAAGCGCGGCCGCCCGTCGAGGGTTTCTCCCCACACCGTCGCGTGACCGCGGCTCTCCTCGACCCAGCCGTCGAAATCGCTCTGCAGGGCGGCGATGTCGGCGCTGGAAAGCACCTCTTCGACCACCAGAAAACCCTGCTGATGAAACTGATCAATTTGCCACTGCGCAATCATAGTTTTTCCTCTTCACGTTCCGATAGTTAAGCCAGAGAAACATCTTTGAGAAAGGCCTCGACCCGCGGGTGTTGCCCGCTACGCATCGCCTGCGGCGTGTCATCGCACACCACCCGGCCTTTCTCCATAAACACGATCCGGTCGGACACTTTGAAGGCGAAGTTCATCTCGTGGGTGACGATGACCATGGTGATGCCTTCGTGGGCCAGGGATTCGATAACCTGCAGCACTTCATTCACTTTTTCCGGATCCAGCGCCGAGGTGGGCTCATCGAACAGCATGATCTGCGGACGCATCATCAGGGCGCGGGCGATCGCCACCCGCTGCTGCTGTCCGCCGGAGAGCTGGTGCGGATACTTCCAGGCGTGCTCCAGCATGCCCACTTTGTGCAGTAGTTCGCAGGCGTGCTGGCGCAGTTCCGCGTCACTTGCCAGATGGTGATAGCGCGGGGCCAGCAGCAGATTGCCGAACACGGTCAGATGCGGGAACAGGTTAAAGCTCTGGAACACCATGCCGATGTTCAGGCGATGTTCGGCATTCTCCATAAAGCGCGGCTTCTGCTGCCCCTGGCGGTCGAGGTGAATAAAGGGTTGGCCGTTAATCTGAATTTCGCCGTTATCGATCTGCTCAAGACCGTTCAGCAGGCGAATGAGGGTGGTTTTCCCCGAGCCTGACGGACCGATGACCGAGACCACCTCGCCGGGCTGGATCTGCAGGCTCACCGCCCCCAGCACTTCGACGTTGTTGTAGGCCTTATGCAGCTTAGAGGCCTGCAGCGCCGGCTCATGACTCTGGGTGACGCTGCGCGCCATCGCCGGGCGGCGGGCGCTGGCCAGCCGCTGCATCTCGGCATCTACCGGACGAGCGGTATTGCGCTGGGTCACGTCAAGGTAGTTCTCCAGCCGTTTCAGCAGAAAATCGAACACCGTGACGATAAAGATGTAATAAAACGCCACGGCCGTCATCGTCTCCATGACCAGAAAGTTCTGCGAGTAGAGCTGCTGGCCGACCATCAATATTTCGGTCAGGGAGATCACCGACACCAGCGAACTGAGCTTCACGATGGCGATATATTCATTGGCCAGCGCCGGCAGGGCGACGCGCAGCGCCTGGGGGATGATCACCCGCCACTGGATCCCGGCGTAGCGCAACCCCAGGGCCCGCGCGGCTTCGCTCTGCCCGCGAGGGATGGAGAGCAATCCGCCGCGGTGGATCTCGGCGATATAAGCCGCTTCGCTGAGGACCATTGCCAGCAGGCCGGCCCAGAAGGGATCGTTCAGCACCGGGGCGAAGGAGGGCAGCGCCTGCGGCATGTTGTAGACAAAAATCAGCAGGACCAGCAGCGGCATACTGCGAAATAACCAGATATACAGCCGGGCTGGGGTGGATAACCAGCCGCGCGGCGACTGTTTGGCCAGCGCCAGAATAAATCCGAGCACAATACTGCAGCCCCAGGTCAGCAGACTTAATTTAATGACGGTCCAGGTGGCCCACCAAAAATCGGCATCGCTGAGCAGGCTTAACATGTAGTTCCAGTTAAACGTCATGGGCTATTTCACTCGTCATAATTATCAAAAATGAAAGTGGCTCGGCTGTGCCGTAATGGGGAGCCACCGGTATTCATCGTGCGAATACACTATGCTGGTAGGATGCTTTCAGAGGCAATTAGTAAATTTTTGGCCTTTAAGTTTAAAAAAACTATACAGCGATATTAACGATATGGAATTTAAAGTGATTGTTAAGATACTTTGCGTAAACAATTTAAAAACAATGACTGTAATTCAATAACGCTATTTTGAGCAGACAGGTTATTTTGCGCGAAACTGGGGCAGACGCTGCCAGTCTGGCGTGCAGCGTGGCGCATGATGGTGCAATGGTGGAAATAAACCACGCGGGCGTAGAGCAATAATAAATATTGTCGCCCCTTGTCGGGCAATGCGCCGCTCTTTTCCGGGGGTGGCACGCGGATTGCTTGGGACTTAGAGGAAAACTATTCCCCGTGTGCGCCGGACCATATTTTATCAATGGTGATGCTATGAACCGATTTACCCTGAAGCAGCTCAAATATTTCGTCACCGTGGTGGAGACGGAGAGTATCGCTGAGGCCTCCCGCCAGCTGCACATTGCGCAGCCGTCGATTTCGATTGCCATCAAGAATCTGGAGAGCACCTTCGACCAGCAGCTGTTTATTCGCCACCATGCGCAGGGCGTTTCGCTCACCTCCAGCGGTCGGCGGATCTACGATAAAGCGAAAGAGCTGCTGCGCCTGTCCTGGGAGTTCGAACAGAATTCGCGAGCGGATAAAGAGCTGGTTTCTGGCATGATCTCCATCGGTTGCTTCGAATCGGTGGCTCCGCTGTATATGCCGAAGCTGGTGGCCGGGTTTAAGAAATGCTATCCGGAAATCACCCTGCATCTGTACGACGGCGAACAGCATGAGCTGATGCATGGCCTGCACCGCGGCCGCTTCGACCTGGCGCTGGTTTACGATCTGGAGCTCGGCCATTCGATCAATAAAGAGCGGCTCAATGCCCCGCATAAACCCTACGCGCTGCTGCCCGCCGCGCATCCGCTGGCGCAGAAGGCGCAGGTGACGCTGCAGGAGCTGAGCCGCGAGCCGATGATCCTCCTCGATGCGGTCCCCAGTAAAAATTATTTTATCTCCATCTTTAAGGAAAAGGGTTATCACCCGGAAGTGGCTTACAGTTCCCCCTCCATTGAAATGGTGCGCTGTATGGTGGGTCAGGGGTTGGGTTTTTCGGTGCTGGTCACCCGGCCCTGCTGCGATATGACCTACGATGGTGAAAGAGTGGTGCAGCGGGATATTGCCGACGAGATGCCCGCCTCGACCTTAATTATGGCGCATCTCGCGAATAATGAGCCCACGCGGCCGACGCAACTGTTTATGGATTATTGTCGCAGCATCGAATTAACCCCAACTCACGCCTGAAATAACGCCTGTCGATCCGGCAGGCATTATTTTTTGTCGTCACTCAGCCTCGCAAAATTCTATTCAGTCGATCGTTTTATAATATTTTACCAATTCGTCACAGTTAAATAACCTGAAAGCCGTCAATTCCGGCGACGTCGTCGGCAACTGTGCTTGAAGGATAGCGAAATGACTGAACAGATTACCGAGATCGATACCCTGGTGGTGGGCGCGGGGCAGGCGGGCGTCGCCATGAGCGAGCATCTGACCCGGCTGGATATCCCCCACCTGGTGCTGGAAAAGCAGGGTATTGCCCAGGCCTGGCGCAGCGGACGCTGGGATTCGCTGGTCGCCAACGGCCCGGCCTGGCACGATCGGTTCCCGGGCATGGTGTTCCCGGACTGCCCGGCAGACAGCTTTGTCGGCAAAGAGCAGGTGGCAGACTATTTTGCCGCCTATGCCCGCAGCTTCAATGCGCCGATCCGTACCGGGGTGGAGGTTTTCAGCGCCGAACGCCTCGTCGGACGGCCGGGCTTTCGTATCGACACCTCGCAGGGGGTGATTGAAGCGCAGCGGATCGTAGCGGCCACCGGGCCGTTTCAGCGGCCAGTGATCCCGGCCATCGCCCCACAGAGTCAGGCTATTCAGCAGCTCCACTCCGCGCACTATTTTAACCCGCAGCAGCTACCGGAGGGCGGTGTGCTGGTGATTGGCGCAGGCTCCTCCGGCGTGCAGATTGCCGATGAGCTACAGCGAGCCGGACGCGCGGTGTGGCTGTCGGTGGGAGCGCACGACCGCCCGCCGCGTCGCTATCGTCAGCGCGATTTTTGCTGGTGGCTCGGGGTGCTGGGAATGTGGGATGCCGCGGCCAATGCGCCGGGTAAAGAGCATGTCACTATCGCGGTGAGCGGCGCGCGCGGCGGCCATACCGTCGATTTTCGCCAGCTGGCGCATCAGGGGGTCACGTTAGTGGGGCAGACCCGTGGCTTTGACGGTGACAAAGCACTGTTTCACCACGACCTGGCGGAGAATATCCGCCGCGGCGATGCCTCCTACCTTGCGCTGCTCGACGCCGCGGACGCGTGGGTGGCCCGCAACGGTATGGACCTGCCCGAAGAGCCCTCCGCCCGCGAATTTCTGCCCGATCCGGCCTGCGTTACCGACCCGCTGCTCAGTCTCAATCTGGCTGAGGCCGGGATCGGCACCATCATCTGGGCGACGGGCTACACCACCGACTATCGCTGGCTGAAGGTCAACGCCTTCGATGACGCACAGCGGCCACAGCATCACCGCGGCGTATCGACGGAGCCGGGCGTCTATTTCCTCGGCCTGCCTTGGCTCTCGCGGCGCGGGTCCACCTTTATCTGGGGCGTCTGGCACGATGCCAAATATATTGCCGACCAGATCGCCATTCAGCGCCAGTACCAGCGTTACCAGCCGTCCTGTTAACCGTTTTCCTTAAGGAGTGCTTTGATGCCAACTCATACCCGTATTCGCATGTTTAACACCAAAGAGACCTACCCGAACCAGGCGCTGAACAACGATCTGTGCCAGGCGGTGCGGGCCGGCAATACCGTCTACGTTCGCGGCCAGGTTGGCACCGATTTCGCAGGCAATCTGATTGGCCTCGGCGACCCGCGGGCGCAGGCGGAGCAGGCAATGAAGAATGTTGAACAGTTGCTGAAAGAGGCGGGAAGCGACCTCTCGCATATCGTCAAGACCACCACTTATCTGATCGATCCCCGCTATCGCGAGCCGGTCTATCAGGAGGTGGGCAAATGGTTAAAAGGCGTCTTTCCCATCTCCACCGGGGTGGTGGTGTCGGCCCTCGCGCAGCCGCAGTGGCTGATGGAGATTGACGTTACGGCGGTGATCCCTGACGACTGGCAGGGGGAGGCAGCAGAATGACTCTCTCTATTAGCGCCCGCTGCCCGGAATCAGGTCAGTTGGGCATTGCCATTAGTTCGTCGAGCATGGCCGTGGGATCGCGCTGTCCGTGGCTATTGCCCGGCGTCGGCGCAGTCGCCAGTCAGAACATAACCTTACCGTCGCTGGGGCCGCATATTCTTGGTGCGCTTGAGGCGGGGGCCTCCGTTGAGCAGGCTCTGAACCTGGCCCTGGCGGAGGACCGCTTCCGCGAATATCGCCAGGTCGCGGCGATTGATGCCAACGGTGAAGTGGCGGCGTTCAGCGGAGAACATACTCTCGGGATCGGTGGCACCCTGGCGGGAGATAACTGCGTGGCGGCGGGCAACATGCTGGCCAGTCACGAGGTGATCGCCGCGATGGTGGCCGCCTTCGAGACGGCGAGCGGTGAACTGGCCAGCCGGCTGCTGGCCGGGCTGCGCGCGGGGATTGCCGCCGGGGGCGAGGCCGGCCCGGTCCACTCGGCGGCGGTGAAGGTGGTGGACGATTACCCGTGGCCGGTGGTCGATCTGCGTATTGACTGGGCGGAGACGGATCCGCTGGCGGCCCTTGAGCAACTGTGGCTGGCCTGGGAGCCGCAAATGGACGCCTATATTACCCGGGCGCTCGACCCTCGCGATGCGCCCGCCTATGGCGTCCCCGGCGATGAATAACATCCTCGCCGCGCTGCTGGCTTTTGACACCACCAGCCGCCATTCGAACCTGGCGATGATCGACTGGATCGCCGATTTTCTCGCTGCCCGCGGCGTGGCGTCGCGCCGCTTTTATGACCCGTCGGGCGGTAAGGCCAATCTCTACGCCCGGCTGGGGCCGTCCGGCGGCGGTGGGGTGATGCTCTCGGGCCACACCGACGTGGTCCCGGTGGACGGCCAGGCCTGGAGCGTTCCGCCTTTCAGCCTCACCGAGCGCGATGGCCGCTACTATGGCCGCGGCAGCGCCGATATGAAGGGGTTTCTCGCCTGCGTGCTGGCGGCAGTGGATGACTTTCTGGCGGCGCCGCTGCGCATGCCACTGCATCTGGCCTTCTCCTATGACGAAGAGGTCGGCTGTCTCGGTGTGCGCAGCCTGGTGGATTTTCTGCAGGCCTCGCCGGAGAAACCGGCGCTGTGCCTCATCGGCGAGCCGACAGAGATGCAGCCGGTGTTCGGTCATAAAGGCAAACTGGCCATGCGCTGCTGCATCGAGGGGCAGGCCTGCCATTCGGCCTATGCCCCGCAGGGGGTGAACGCCATCCGCTACGCGGCCAGGCTGATCAACCACCTGGATCGGCTGGGCGTGCGTCTGGCCCGGCAGCAGGACAGCCGCTTTTCGCCGCCCTTCAGCACGCTGCAGGTGGGCACCATTCAGGGTGGGGCCGCGCTGAATATTGTTCCGCAGTCCTGCCGCTTTGATTTTGAGATCCGCTACCTGCCGGGGATGCGTCCCGAAGCGGTCACCGAGGCGCTGGCGGCCTACGCCCATCGCCAGCTGCTGCCGGAGATGCGCCGGGTAGGCAGCGGGAGCGACATCCAGTTCCAGCTGTTAAGCCACTATCCGCCGCTGCTCAGCGATCCGCAGTCCGACTTCGCCCGCTGGCTGGCGCAGTGGTGCGGCAGCGACCGCTTCTCCACCGTGGCGTTCGGCACCGAAGGAGGGCTGTTCGATGAGATGGGCGTCGCGACCCTGGTCTGCGGACCGGGCAGCATGGCCCAGGGCCATAAGGCCGATGAGTACATCAGCATCGCGCAGACCGAGCGCTGTATGACGATGCTGCGACAGCTTTGCGCGTGGATGCGTGCCGAACCGGCGGAACCGCTCACCTGATCCCTCAACACAGGAACCCAAGCGATGCACAACCAACACTCTCCCCACATCGATCAAGCGACCATCGACCGCTGGCAGGCGGATGGCGCGGTGTTATTAAAAGGCGTCTTTACCCCCTGGGTCGATCGCCTCGCCGAGGGGGTCACGGCGCTGATGGCCAGCCCCAGCGAGTATGGTCATGCGCGCACGGTGATCCCCAAAGATGGCTCGCCGCCTTTTTTTCAGGACTACTGCAACTGGTCGCGGATCCCGGCGTTTAGCGAGTTTGTCTTCCAGTCGGCCGCCGCCGAGATCGCCGCGGCGCTGATGCAGTCGCAGACGGCGAAATTTTTCCATGAACATACGCTGGTCAAACCGGCCGGAGGCAGCACGGTGACTCCCTGGCATCATGACCAGCCTTACTATTGCGTCTCCGGCAGGCAGAACGTCAGCTTCTGGATCCCGCTGGACCCGGTGGCGGAGGCCACCTCGCTGCGCTGCATTCGCGGGTCGCATCGCTGGGAGGAGGAGTTCAGTCCTACCCGTTTCAATGGCACTAAGCTTTACGAGCACACCCGGTTCAGCACCCTGCCGGATATCGACGCCCATGAGGACGAATACGATATCGTCAGCTGGGCGCTGGAGCCGGGGGATGCGGTGGCCTTCCATTTCCGCACCGTCCATGGCGCCCGCGGCAACCCCGGCGCGCGGGCGCGACGGGTCTTCTCCGCCCGTTGGGTGGGGGATGACGCCGCGTTTGCCGATCGCGGCGGCGTGACGTCGCCACCGTTCCCCGAGCTGACCCTGCGGGACGGCGACCCGCTGGATTCCCCGCTGTTCCCCCAGGTTTGGCCGCGGGCGTGAGCCACTGGCGGCGGGATCTGCTATGATCCCGCCTTTCGCTGTCTGGAGCCTGTCGATGTTCAACGACGCCATTGTTTATGACCGCTACGGGCCGCCGGCCGCCGTGCTGACCCTGAAACGCCTGCCGCTGGCGCCGCTGGCAGGCGGACGGGTGCGGGTCAGGATGCGCTATGCCCCGGTGAATCCCTCGGATCTGATCCCCGTGACCGGCGCCTATCGCCACCGCACCCGACTGCCGGCCGTCGCTGGTTATGAAGGCCTTGGCGAGGTGGTCGCCGCGCCATACGGCAGCCGGCTGTCCGCGGGACAGCGGGTGCTACCTCTGCGCGGGGGCGGCACCTGGCAGCGGTTTATCGATCTGGATGAGACCTGGCTGGTGCCGGTGCCGCCAGCGGTTGACGATCTGCTGGCCGCCCGCGGGTATATCAATCCGCTGACGGCTATGCTGATGCTCAAGCGCTGGCCGGTTGCCGGAAAACACCTTGTGCTGACCGCGGCATCGTCCTCCTGCGCCAGCCTGCTGGGACAGTGGGCGCTGGCGATGGGCGCCCGCTCGGTGAGCGGGATTATTCGCTCGCCGCAGCACCGGGCGCGCCTGGAACAGGCCGGGATCTATCCGATCCTCGATACCGACCGGGCGCTGATGGAGAAGGTCAGCCAGCACAGCGATCTGGTGTTTGACGCGGTGGGCGGCGAACTGGCGAATACGCTGCTGTCGGTGCTGCCCGCATCGTCGACCCTGATCTCCTATGGTTTATTATCCGGGCGGCCGCTGACCCAGACGCGCGGTAGCGCGACGGTGCGCAAGTTTCATCTGCGGGAGGCGTTGCCGACACTCAGCGTGGCGGCGTGGCGGGCGGCGTTTGACGAGATTTGGCTGCGCTTGCCAGTGACCACCCAGCCGCCGGCCCAGCGTATAGCGTTGAACGACTGGCGGGAGGCGATTGCCGCCGCCGACCAACCGGGAAGAGGCGGTAAAATCCTGCTCGATTTCACCGCCGGTTAAGATTACTTTTTCTTCTCGCCAAGGGTTGGGGTTTCGTCAAAGAAGTTCCACGGCTTCAGCAGGGCGTGCGCCCATTCGGTCGGCATGATCGGCCACTCTTCGGCGCGCGCGACGTGGGTGGTGCCGGTGGTGATCCACACGACGTCGTCGTGGTTTGTCAGCGACTCATCATCCTGCGCATACTGCCCTAAGCCGGTATCCTGGGCGGAACGGTTAGGGTATTTCCCTTCCGGATAACGCTCTGTCGGGTGGTAGCGCGTCACCCACAGCTGTTTATCCATAAAGCTCAGGCGATGGTAGATCCACTCGTCCGGGGCGAACTTCGCGCCGGTCGCCGCCGGATGCGTGCCGCCGGCGTAAGGGATAATCTGATAAGAGACCGGGTTGCCCATGCGGTTCTCTTTGCTGGTATTGCTCAGCAGGCGAATGGTGCCAGGGTCGAATTTCTGCGCCGCTTTCTGCTCGCTGTCAATGGTGTACTGATTCACCTGCATGGTACTGGTGCGCGGGCCACCGGCGGTGTTGGGCTTCACTTCAGGATCCATCGCCACCAGGGTGTTGTTTTCGCCGTCCACGTCGAGGTCGAGGCGGAAGTTATAGATGTGCTGGTGGGTGGTGCCGACAATATTATGGTCGATCAGCGTCCCGTAGCGGGTATCCTCTTTGGCGCTGGGGTCGTGCATGGTCTTCGCCATCACGCCTTTGACGGCTTCAATCCCGGTGGCGCCGGCATCGATACCGATGGTGCCGTTGTCGTGGAACACCCAGTCAAAGATATAATCATAGTTCCCGACGGTACTGATCCAGCGTACCACCAGTTCCCGGCGTTCGGTGCTGACGTTGGGCTTGCCCATCTCCAGGTGCTTATATTCCGGCCCGGCATAGCGTTCGAATATGGCGACCGCGCCTGGAATCGTGGTCGGTTTGCCGGTGTAATCGGCGATGGTTTCATCCAGCAGCACCGCATTCGATGGCGCATCTTTACCTCGCACAATCGGCGATGTCAGGGTGCCCATGCCGTAATCGCCGGAGTCCAGATAGGCTTTGAAATACCAGCCGACGTCCGGGTCGCCGTAGGGAACGATCATCCCACCGAGGGAACCTTCATACATCACCTGGCGTTTTTTGCCGTTATCGTTGTAGGTCACCGTCGAGAGAATTGGCCCGACGCGTGAGTTCAGGCGCAGGTGGAAATCCCAGTTCTGCCAGTGAATGGTATCCCCGGTGATTGTGTAGTTTTTGCCTTCCGGTTCGGTTATCTCCAGCGGTTTCACCGCCGGGGCGTTGCGGTCGCGGCCATCATACGGACGGGGCTCCATCGGTACCGGGATAACCGGGCCTTCCTCAATTTTGATAATTTTCTTCGCTTCAAGGTCGACCACCGCCACCAGGTTTTCAATCGGGTGCGCCCAGTAGTTGCCGTCGCCGGTATCGAGATAACTGACCACCTTCAGCAGACGCGCATCCTGCTGCAGGCCATCTTTGCCATCAAAATAGCCGACGGTGAGCGGGGTGGTGACCACTTTACTGGGATCGGTAATACCGTGCTTTTTCAGCACCTCAGCGAACTCGCTGCTGGCATTGATGATGTTCTGCACGCTGACGAAGTCATCGAGCAGTACCATCCCGTGGGCGCCTTTAACTGGCGTCCAGGAGAGAATTTTTTTGTTTTGCAGATCGACGACGGCTTCAATCACGTGTTTACCATCCAGCATCACCACATCGGCGGTGCGCGGGGCGTCAACGGGTGTTCCCTGCAGGGCAAAGGCCCACACCGCCGCTTTATCCGGCTCGTGCAGGGAAATTTCGGTAAAGCGGGTATTGGGCTGGAATTCCGGCGCGGCTTTAACAATGGTCACCGCTTCACTGATTTCCGCCGCCGAGAGCGAGTTTAACGGGTGAGGGCGCTTTTCCACCTGGAAGGTCTGATCGAGACCGGACTGGAAGACATCGTTGATAAAGGTATCGGAGACCCAGGCTTTACCTTCCTTCATCACCACCGGCACCGGTAGATCCAGGGGTTTACCGTTGACGATCGCGGTTTTGGCGCCGGGCTTCACTTTGACGTAAGCGCCGTCTTTTATCAGGGTAAACATTTGCGCGTAGTCATCCCACTGGACATCGGCGCCGAACGCCTGCAGCGTTTTATCCAGCGGTACCATGTGGGCTTCGCTGCCGTGGGCGAAGACCGGTGATTGCCAGGCGCAAACCACCGCGACGGCCAGCGCCAGCGCGGTTTTACGAGGAGAAAATTTCAAGCCGTTTGCCATAGTGACCTCATCTTATTGTTGTGTTGTCTCTTGCCGCTGCGAATGTCGGCTTTGTCACCCTTAAGCTACCAGCCAGCGGCGCCGGGGCGTTTGTTTGCTTTTGCCAGCTTGTTTGTCAGTTTTGCCAGACGGACGTAAAAAATGCCTCCGCAGAGGCATTGAGAACGTGCGCTGATTTTTTTGCCGGGTGGCGGCTGACGCCTTACCCGGCCTACCCAACCGGGTCTGACTGTCTGTAGGCCCGCGCAAGCGCAGCGCCGCCGGGCAAGATACCAGGCACGGTACCCGTGATGTCGCCGGGTGGCGACTGGCCGCCCCCTGTGCGCTCCCTGCGCCATGAGTGACATAACGCAGACGATTAATCGGGAGCGCAATGTGCGCTGAAGCCACAGATAACATAAAGGACTTCCCGGGGCGAAACCGTTGCAAACCGATTGCAGGATCAATGGCTCAAGGATCGGCCAACAGAGCGCCAGCGGTCTATTTTCCGCTATTACGCCGGAAAATCCCCTTGCTGGCGCGCCACCAGGGTCAGAATGGAATACAGCGCCACCGCCTGCTGGTGCTGGTTGAAAATCTCCACCGCCCATTCCACCACGCCGGTGGCTTTCTCATCGGCGCTACGCTGACGCTTAACGGTTTTACGCTTACAGGTCAGGCGAACCTGAATGGTGTCTCCCGGTTTGACCGGCTCAATAAAGCGCAGGTTTTCCATCCCGTAGTTGGCGATAACCGGCCCGACGCCGGCATCGACGAACAGCCCGGCCGCAGCGGAGATCAGGAAATAACCGTGGACCACCCGCTCGCCGAAAATCGACTCGGCGGCGGCGATTTTGTCCATGTGCGCATAGAAATGGTCGCCGCTCAGGCAGGCGAAGTTAACGATATCCGCTTCGGTGAGGGTTCTCCGCGGGGTTAATAAGCTATCGCCAGGCTGGATCTCTTCGAAGTATTTACGGAACGGGTGAATGCGGTCTTCGCTAACCTGCGCGCCACGCACCCACTGCTGGCCGATGGTCGCCAGCATCGTTGGGCTGCCCTGGACCGCGGTACGCTGCATATAGTGTTTCACCGAGCGCAGCCCGCCAAGCTCTTCTCCGCCGCCCGCGCGGCCAGGGCCGCCGTGTACCAGCTGCGGCAGCGGCGAGCCGTGGCCGGTCGACTCTGCCGAGGACTCCTCGTTAAGGATCTGAATACGACCATGGGCGCGCGCGGCGCCAAGGATAAACTCGCGCGCCAGCTCGCCGCTGGCGGTGACCAGCGTACCAGCCAGACTGCCACCGCCGGCGCGTGCCAGCGTGAGCGCATGCTGGCGGTCGCGATACGGCATCAGCGTCGCTACCGGGCCAAAGGCTTCAATGGCGTGAACCTCTGGCGTTTCATCCGGCTGCGGGCAGTACAGCAGGGTCGGCGGGAAGAACGCGCCATCAGCATTAAGATCTGCCTGTCCGCCGAGCAGCGCTTCACAGCCGGCGGCGATCAGTTTATTGACGTTATCCTGCACATCCTGACGCTGTTCGCGATTAACCAGGGCCCCCATCTTAATGCCCTCCTGCGCAGGGTCACCGACGGTTACTTTATGCAGGCGGGAGATCAGTGCATCGCTAACCGCATTAATCTGAGCCAGTGGCACGATGATTCTGCGGATAGCGGTACATTTTTGCCCGGCTTTCGCCGTCATCTCGCGGACCACTTCCCGAATAAACAGCGCGAATTCCGGTTGCTCCGGGGTGACATCTTCGCCTAAAACGCAGCAGTTGAGCGAATCTGCTTCCATGGTAAAGGGAATCGATTTGGCCACCAGGTTAGGATGCGACCGTAGCTGCTGGCCGGTGGCGGCAGAGCCGGTAAAGGTCACCACGTCCTGGCTATCGAGATGGTCGAGAAGATCGCCCGCGCCGCCGCAAATCAGGCTGATGGCGCCTTCCGGCACCAGGCCGCTGTCGACAATCGCTTTCACCATCGCCTGGGTAAGCTGGGCGGTAGCGGTGGCCGGTTTAATGATCGCCGGCATGCCGGCAAGCCAGGTCGGCGCCAGTTTTTCCAGCATTCCCCAGCAGGGGAAGTTGAAGGCGTTGATATGTACGGCGACGCCTGATTTCGAGGTCAGCACGTGACGCGCGGCAAAACCCCCTTGTTTGGAGAGCGGGATGAGCTCGTCCTCCGGCCACAGGCGATCGTCCGGCAATTCGCGACTACCGAGCCCGGCATAGGTGAAAAGGGTGCCGATGCCGCCTTCAATATCCACCCAGCTGTCGGCGCGGGTCGCGCCGGTTTGCGCGGAGATGGCGTAGAACTCGTCTTTCTGCTCCAGCAGCCGTTTTGCTACCGCTTTTAACATCGCGCTGCGTTCAATAAAGGTCATGGCTTGCAGACCTTTACCGCCGCGCTCAATCGCGAAGCGGCGCGCCTGCGCCATATCCAGGCCTTCACTGGTCACCTCCCACAGCGCCGCGCCGGTGATGGCGTGATGGATAGTACGGGCGCGCCCCCGGCCGGTCTGCCAGGCGCCGGATAAGTAGCTGGCTAACTGCTGCATCGCAAATCTCCAAATATGTTACGTGTGATATCTATAAATAGTTCTTTTATGAATCATAAAAATCAAGCCTGTATTTAATAATTTATTAACATTGTGATCGGCGGCTGGTGGGGCGTTGCGTTTATACTACTGATTTATCAGCTGTTTACAAAAGGTTTTGCGGTTATCATCACAAAAGGAGCAAACAAAATTTGTGGTTTTATTTAACCAATATGTAACCTTCAATAAACAAAGTGATTCACATAAATGTTTTTGTTGTTAATATCGGAATCATAAAGGTGATGACGTGACAGAAGAACAACGCTTTGACCAGCGCATCGCGCAGGAAACGGCCATCGAACCGCAGGACTGGATGCCGGATGCCTACCGTAAGACCTTGATTCGGCAGATAGGCCAGCACGCGCACTCGGAAATCGTCGGCATGCTGCCGGAAGGCAACTGGATCACCCGCGCGCCGACGCTGCGCCGCAAAGCGATCCTGCTGGCTAAGGTACAGGATGAGGCCGGGCATGGGCTTTATCTCTATAGCGCCGCGGAAACGCTGGGCTGCGCGCGGGAAGACCTGTATCAGAAAATGCTCGACGGGCAGATGAAATATTCCTCCATTTTTAACTACCCGACCCTGAGCTGGGCGGATATCGGCGTGATCGGCTGGCTGGTCGATGGCGCGGCCATCGTCAACCAGGTGGCGCTGTGCCGGACCTCCTATGGCCCCTATGCCCGGGCGATGGTCAAAATCTGCAAAGAAGAGAGCTTTCACCAGCGTCAGGGTTTTGAAGCCTGCATGGCGCTGGCGCAGGGCAATGACGTGCAGCGGCAGATGCTGCAGGACGCCATTAACCGTTTCTGGTGGCCGGCGCTGATGATGTTTGGCCCCAACGATGACAACTCGCCGAACAGCGCCCGCAGCATGGCGTGGAAAATCAAACTGCACTCCAACGACGAGCTACGTCAGCGCTTCGTCGATAACACCGTGCCGCAGGTAGAGATCCTCGGTATGACCGTCCCGGACCCGGATTTGCAGTTTGATGAAGCCAGCGGCCACTACCGCTTCGGCGAAATCGACTGGCAGGAATTTAACGAGGTGATTAGCGGCCGTGGGATTTGCAATCACGAGCGGCTGGCCGCCAAGCGTAAGGCCTGGGAAGAGGGCGAGTGGGTGCGCGAGGCCGCGCTGGCCCATGCGCAAAAACAGCAGGCCCGCAGCGCGGCATGAGGAGAGACAACATGAGCAAAGTTTACTGGCCGTTATATGAAGTGTTCGTTCGCAGCAAACAGGGGTTATCCCATCGTCACGTCGGCAGTCTGCACGCCGCTGATGATCAAATGGCGCTGGAGAATGCCCGCGATGCTTATACCCGCCGCAGCGAAGGCTGCTCAATTTGGGTGGTGAAGGCCAGCGAAATCGTTGCTTCGCAGCCGGAAGAGCGCGGCGAATTCTTCGACCCGGCGGAAAGCAAAGTCTACCGTCATCCGACTTTCTATACCGTGCCGGATGGCATGGAACATATGTGAGGCGGCGATGAATACCCCTAACCCCGTAGCCACCTACGCCCTGCGGCTTGGCGACAATGGTCTGGTTCTGGCCCAGCGTTTAGGCGCCTGGTGCGGCCATGCTCCCGAGCTCGAGATCGATCTTGCGCTGGCCAACATCGGCCTCGACCTGCTCGGCCAGGCGCGCAATTTTTTAAGCTATGCCGCCGAGCTTAACGGCTGCGGCGACGAAGATACGCTGGCTTTTGGTCGCGATGAACGCCAGTACAGCAACCTGCTGCTGGTGGAGCAGCCAAACGGCAATTTTGCCGACACCATCGCCCGCCAGTTCTTTATCGATGTCTGGCACGTCGCCCTGTACAGCCAGCTGGTGAACAGCCGCGACGCGCAGCTGGCGGCCATTGCCGCCAAAGGGCTGAAAGAGGTGCGTTACCACCAGCGCTTCAGCCGCGGCTGGCTGGAGCGTCTGGGTAACGGCACCGAGTTATCAAATCGCAAAATGCAGCAGGCGGTCGACAATCTGTGGCGCTTCACCGGCGAACTGTTCCTTGCCGATGAAGTGGATCTCAGCCTGGTTGAGCAGGGCATTGCGGTTGATCCGCGCGAGCTTCAGGCCGAATGGCAAAGCGCGGTACACACGGCGCTGCTCGACTCCGGCTTACAGATCCCGCAGGAAGCGGCCTTCCGCAGCGGCGGCAAACAGGGGCTGCACAGTGAACATCTCGGCCCGCTGCTGGCGGAGATGCAATATCTGCAGCGTTCGCATCCCGGACTGCAGTGGTAAGTGAGGTGACTATGCAACGTCTTGCCGACATCGCTCCTGCAGAGGTTCGCACCATCTGGGGATTATTAAGCGCGATCCCGGATCCGGAAGTGCCGGTACTCACCATCACCGACCTCGGTATGGTACGCAGCGTCGCGCGTCACGGCGACGGGTGGGTGATTGGCTTTACCCCGACCTATTCGGGCTGTCCGGCGACGGAGCATCTGCTGGGCGAGATCCGTACGGTCATGAGCGAGCATGGCTTTCTGCCGGTGCATATCGTCCTGCAGCTGGATCCGCCGTGGACCACCGACTGGATGAGTCAGGATGCTCGCGAGCGCCTGCGCCAGTACGGCATCAGCCCGCCCCAGGGGCACGCCTGCCATGCGGACATGCCCGCTGAGGTGAGCTGTCCGCGCTGCGGCAGCACCCATACTTCGCTGATTAGCGAATTCGGTTCCACGGCCTGCAAAGCGCTCTATCGCTGCGACAGCTGCCGGGAACCTTTTGATTACTTTAAATGTATTTGAGGTTGCCATGACGACGTTCCATTCGCTTAAGGTGGCGAGAGTCGAGCCGGAAACCCGCGATGCGGTGACCATCACTTTTGCGATTCCGCAAGCCCTGCAGGCGGAATACTGTTTTCGCCCGGGCCAGCATCTGACGCTAAAAGCCCGTCTGGGCGGCGAAGAACTGCGCCGCTGTTACTCCATTTGTCGCAGCCGCACGCCAGGCGAAATTAGCGTCGCGGTCAAAGCCATCGACGGCGGGCGCTTCTCGCGCTACGCCCAGCACGATATCCAGCAGGGTATGGAGCTGGAAGTGATGGTGCCGCAGGGGCATTTCGGTTATCAACCGCAGGCCGAACGGCAGGGTGAGTATCTGGCGATTGCCGCCGGTTCCGGGATCACGCCGATGATGGCGATCATTAGCGCGACGCTGGCGACCGAGCCGCAAAGCCGCTTTACGCTGATCTACGGCAACCGCAGCAGCCATAGCATGATGTTCCGCCAGGCGCTGGCCGATTTAAAAGACCGCTATCCGCAGCGCCTGCAGGTGATACACCTGTTTAGCCAGGAGTCGATGGACAGCGATCTGCTACAGGGGCGCATTGACGGCGACAAACTGCGCCAGCTCGCTGACCATCTGCTGGATTTCAGCCGTTTCGACGAGGCCTTTATCTGCGGGCCGGCGGTGATGATGGACGAGGCGGAAGCGACGTTACGTGAACTTGGCGTAGCGGAGAAATCGATTCATCTCGAACGCTTTAATACCCCAGGCGGCAATGTGAAGCGGGCCGCTGGAGTGCAGGCGGAAGGGCGCACGGTGACCATCCGCCAGGACGGGCGCGATCGGCTTATCGCCCTCAGCGCCGAAGACGACAGCATCCTGGATGCCGCATTGCGTCAGGGCGCCGATCTGCCGTTCGCCTGTAAGGGCGGGGTATGCGCCACCTGTAAATGCAAAGTGCTACGCGGTGAAGTGGCGATGGCCGCCAATTACAGCCTGGAAGCGGATGAGCTGGCGGCGGGCTACGTGCTGAGCTGCCAGTCGTTGCCGACCAGCGGCGATGTAGTGGTCGACTTTGACGCGCGGGGGATGGCATGAGTGACCTGCTGATCCACCGTCATGGCCGGGCGCTTCAGTTGACGCTGAACCGCCCGCAGGCCCGCAACGCGCTGAACAATGCCTTATTAACCCAGATTGCCGAGGTGCTGGAGTCCGCGGCAGTTGATGACAGCGTCGGCGTCTGCGTTATCAGCGGTAACGCGCGTTTTTTCGCCGCCGGGGCTGACCTCAATGAAATGGCGGAAAAAGATCTGCCTGCCACCCTTGATGATATTCGCCCACGGTTATGGGCGCGAATCGATGCCTTTACTAAACCGCTCATCGCTTCGGTCAACGGCTACGCGCTCGGTGCCGGCTGCGAGCTGGCTCTGCTGTGCGACCTGATTGTCGCCGGCGACAACGCCCGCTTTGGCCTGCCGGAAATTACCCTCGGCATTATGCCGGGCGCTGGCGGCACCCAGCGGCTGATCCGCAGCGTTGGCAAGGCGCTGGCCAGCCGGATGGTGCTGAGCGGCGAGAGTATTGACGCCCGCCAGGCGCAACAGGCCGGGCTGGTCAGCGATATCCATCCGGCGGCTTTAACCGATGAGTATGCCCTGAAACTGGCAACCACCATTGCCCGCCATTCGCCGCTGGCGCTACGGGCGGCAAAACAGTCGCTGCGCCTGTCGCAGGAAGTCAGCCTGCAGGCTGGTCTGCAACAGGAGCGCCAGCTGTTTAGCCTGCTGAGCGCCACCGAGGACCGCCGCGAAGGCATCGACGCCTTCTTACAAAAACGTACACCGGAATTTAAAGGACGCTAATCGTGGAAGCTTTCATTCTCAGCGCAGTGGAACAGGGCGTCATGACCATTACCCTCAATCGCCCGGACCGCCTCAACAGTTTTAACGACCTGATGCATCAACAGCTGGCGGAATGTCTGAAGCAGGCCGAGCGTGATGACGGCGTACGTTGCTTGCTGATCACCGGCGCCGGTCGCGGCTTTTGCGCCGGCCAGGATTTGAACGATCGCAATGTCGACCCCAGCGGCCCGCCGCCGGATCTCGGCCTGTCGGTAGAACGCTTTTACAACCCGTTAGTGCGCCGTCTGGCGGCGCTGCCGAAGCCGGTTATCTGCGCGGTCAACGGTGTGGCCGCCGGCGCTGGCGCCACCCTGGCGCTGGGCTGCGATATCGTGCTGGCCGCGCGTTCGGCCAAATTTGTGATGGCGTTCAGCAAGCTCGGCCTGGTGCCGGACTGCGGCGGTAGCTGGTTCCTGCCGCGGGTGGCCGGCCGCGCTCGCGCGATGGGGCTGGCACTGCTGGGCGATAGCCTCAGCGCGGAACAGGCCGCGCAGTGGGGGATTATCTGGCAACTGGTGGACGATTCAGAACTGGCGGATACCAGTCTGCAACTGGCGCGCCATCTGGCGGCGCAACCGACGTTTGGTCTTGGGCTGATTAAAAAGGCGCTGCTGGCTTCTGAAACCAACAGTCTTGATGCGCAGCTGGATCTTGAGCGCGATTATCAGCGCCTGGCCGGGCGCAGCGATGATTACCGCGAAGGGGTCAGCGCGTTTCTGGCCAAGCGGCCACCACAGTTCAGCGGGAAATAGGCCATGACAACATCCTTAGCCACCGTGGCGGTGATTGGCAGCGGCACCATGGGAGCCGGTATTGCCGAAGTAGCCGCTGCCGCCGGACATCCGGTGCGTATTTTCGATATTAATCAAACCGCGATTGCCCAGGCGATCGACGGCATTGCTATGCGTCTGGCATCGCGGGTCGAGCGCGGCAAACTGGCGTCAGAGCAGGCCGACGCGCTGCTGGCGCGCCTGCATCCGGCCCACGATTTAGCCGCGCTTGCCGACGCGGATTTAGTAATTGAAGCGGCCTCTGAACGGTTGGAGGTCAAAACGGCGCTGTTCGCACAGCTGGCGGAGATCTGCGCGCCGTCAACGTTGTTGACCAGTAACACTTCGTCTATTTCGATTACCGCCATCGCCGCCGGGGTCAAAAACCCGGAGCGGGTGGCCGGGCTGCACTTTTTTAATCCGGCGCCGGTGATGAAGCTGGTCGAGGTGGTCAGCGGCCTGGAGACGTCTGCTGAGGTGGTAGAGCAGCTGTGCCAGTGCGTAAGCGGCTGGGGGAAACAGCCGGTACGCTGCCGCTCAACGCCGGGATTTATCGTTAACCGCGTAGCGCGTCCGTTCTACGCTGAGGCCTGGCGCGCGCTGGAAGAACAGGTTGCCGCTCCTGAGGTTATCGATGCCGCTTTGCGTGACGGCGGCGGTTTTCCGATGGGACCGTTGGCGTTGACTGACCTGATTGGCCAGGACGTCAACTTCGCTGTGACCTGTTCGGTGTTTAACGCCTTCTGGCAGGACCGCCGCTACCTACCATCGCTACTCCAGCAAGAGCTGGCGCTGGCCGGGCGGCTGGGTAAAAAGAGCGGCCACGGCGTCTATCGCTGGCCCGCGGAGACGCAGCCGGACGCGGCGCTGCCGCCGGTATCTACTGGCGCTCAATCCATTACAGCTATAAGTGACAGTGTCACAGAACTCGATGAGCTCTTGTTGCTGGAGACCGAAGGCGAGACCGCGCTGGCGTTAAGCGTTAAGCATCACCGCCCGGTGGTGGTGTATGACCTGTGCGCCAGCGATACGGTGGTGCTGGCCGCAGCGGCGACCAACGCGCCTGCGGCCACTGATAAGGCCGTGCATTACTTCCAACAGCAGGGCAAGAAAGTCCTGCATATTGCCGATTATCCCGGCCTGCTGGTGTGGCGCACGGTGGCGATGCTGATTAACGAAGCGCTGGATGCGCTGCAAAAAGGCGTCGCCAGCCCGCAGGATATCGATACCGCGATGCGCCTTGGCGTCAATTATCCGCACGGCCCGCTGGCATGGGGAGAACGCCTTGGCTGGCGACGGGTGCTGCAACTGCTGGAGAACCTGCAACACCATTATGGCGAGGAGCGCTATCGTCCCTGTTCCCTGTTGCGCCAGAAGGCGCTGATGGAGAAGCACCATGAGCAATGATCCGTGGCGCAACGCGCGCGTGATGTACGAAAAAGATACCTGCGCCAGAAAGATGGGGATTGAACTTATCGAAATGGACGACGGTTTTGCGCAGATGAGCATGACCGTCTTGGCGGACATGCTTAACGGCCATCAGACCTGTCACGGCGGCCAGCTATTTACGCTCGCCGATACCGCTTTCGCTTACGCCTGTAACAGCCAGGGGCTGGCGGCGGTGGCTTCGGCGGCAAACATTGATTTTCTTCGTCCGGCGTTTGCCGGCGACCGGCTGGTCGCCACCGCCCGAGTCAAACAGCAGGGCAAGCTGACCGGCGTCTACGACATCGAAATTGTTAATCAACAGCAAAAGATTGTGGCCCTGTTCCGCGGCAAATCGCACCGCATCGGCGGCACAATCACGGGAGAAGTGTAATGCGCGACGCCTTTATTTGTGACGGGATCCGCACGCCGATTGGCCGCTACGGCGGAGCGCTGGCCGGCGTCCGCGCCGACGATCTGGCGGCGATCCCGCTACGTGAGTTGCTGAGCCGTAACCCCGGGCTCGACCCGGCAGCGATTGATGATGTGATTTTCGGTTGTGCTAACCAGGCCGGTGAAGATAACCGCAACGTAGCGCATATGGCGACGTTGTTGGCAGGTTATCCGCATAGCGTGCCGGGCACCACGATTAACCGCTTGTGCGGATCGGGTCTGGATGCAATCGGTTTTGCCGCCAGGGCGATCAAAGCCGGCGATTCCGATCTGTTGATTGCCGGCGGCGTGGAATCGATGTCTCGCGCGCCGTTCGTGATGGGAAAAGCCAGCGCGCCTTATCAGCGTCAGGCGGAACTCTTCGATACCACGATTGGCTGGCGTTTTGTGAACCCGCTCATGGCGCAACACTTCGGAACTGACAGCATGCCGGAAACGGCCGAGAATGTAGCTGAATTGTTAAATATCAGCCGGATCGATCAGGACGCTTTCGCCTGGCGCAGCCAGCAGCGTACGGCGCAGGCCCAGCGCGACGGCATTCTGGCGCAGGAGATCGTGCCGGTGCAGATCATCGGCAAGAAAGGGGCGGTCAGCGCGGTACGCGATGATGAGCATCCCCGCCCGGAAACCACGCTTGAGCAGCTGGCGAAACTGAAAGCGCCGTTCCGCCAGGGCGGCGTCATTACCGCGGGCAATGCTTCCGGCGTCAACGATGGCGCCGCGGCGCTGATCATCGCCAGCGAACAGCAGGCCGCTATCCAGGGGCTCACGCCGCGGGCGCGTATCGTGGCGATGGCGACGGCGGGTGTTGAACCGCGCCTGATGGGGCTGGGGCCGGTACCGGCGGTGCGTAAAGTGCTGGAGCGAGCCGGGCTCAATATTAACGATATGGATCTGATTGAGCTGAATGAGGCCTTCGCCGCGCAGGCGCTGGGGGTGCTCAGACAGCTCGGCGTGCCGGATGATGCGGCGCATGTGAATCCCAACGGCGGCGCCATCGCGTTAGGCCATCCGCTGGGCATGAGCGGCGCGCGACTGGCGCTGAGCGCCAGCCTTGAGCTGCAACGCCGGGGCGGGCGCTATGCGCTGTGTACGATGTGTATTGGCGTGGGTCAGGGCATTGCCATGATCCTCGAGCGAGTGTGAGCTAATTTACCTGCGAGTACCCTACAATGATAACTACTACAAAATTAGATCCGATTGAAACCGCATCGCGTGACGAACTGCAGGCCCTGCAAACTCAGCGCCTGAAATGGACGCTGAAGCATGCGTATGACAATGTGCCGATGTATCGCCGCAAATTCGACGCCGCCGGCGTGCACCCTGACGACTTTCGGGAATTAAACGATCTGCAAAAATTCCCCTGTACCACCAAACAAGATCTGCGCGACAACTATCCCTTCGATACCTTCGCGGTGCCGATGGAGCAGGTGGTGCGCATTCACGCCTCTTCCGGCACCACCGGCAAACCGACGGTGGTGGGCTACACGCAGAACGATATTGATAACTGGGCCAATATCGTCGCCCGTTCGCTGCGCGCCGCCGGCGGCACGGCGAAAGATAAAATTCACGTCGCCTACGGCTACGGCCTGTTTACCGGCGGCCTTGGCGCGCACTACGGCGCGGAGCGTTTAGGCGCGACGGTGATCCCAATGTCCGGCGGACAGACCGAAAAACAGGCGCAGCTGATCCGCGATTTTCAGCCGGATATGATCATGGTGACGCCGTCCTACTGCCTGAATCTGATTGAAGAGCTTGAGCGCCAGATGGGCGGTGACGCCCGCGGCTGCTCGTTACGCGTCGGCGTGTTTGGCGCCGAGCCGTGGACGCTGGCGATGCGCGCGGAGATCGAGCGCCGCCTGGGGATCACAGCCCTGGATATTTACGGTTTGTCGGAAGTCATGGGGCCGGGCGTAGCGATGGAATGTCTGGAAACCGTTGACGGCCCGACCATCTGGGAAGACCACTTCTTCCCGGAAATCGTCAACCCGGACGACGGTACGCCGCTGGAAGATGGCGAGCATGGCGAACTGCTGTTTACCACGTTGACCAAAGAAGCACTGCCGGTGATCCGCTATCGTACCCGCGATCTGACTCGCCTGCTGCCGGGCACCGCGCGGACCATGCGCCGCATGGATCGCATCAGCGGGCGCAGCGACGATATGCTGATTATCCGCGGAGTTAACGTCTTCCCCTCGCAGCTGGAAGAGGAGATCCTCAAGTTTGAACACCTGGCGCCGCACTATCAGTTAGAGGTCAATCGCCGCGGTCATCTTGATTCGCTGGCGGTGCGCGTTGAACTGAAAGAGAGCGGGCTGGCGTTAAGTCATGAACAACGCTGCCAGATTTGCCATCAGTTGCGTCACCGCATTAAGTCGATGGTCGGGATCTCTACCGATATTACTATCGTCAACTGCGGCACCATTCCTCGCTCGGAAGGGAAAGCCTGTCGGGTATTCGACCTGCGTAAAGCGGTGGTCAGCGGTTAATTCTCTCCCCGGTAGCCCGGCTGAGGCCTTTACGCCGTAAGCCGGGAATTTCCTGTGCTATGATTCATAAAGGAAAATAATAACAACAGAATGAATCAGATGAGTAAACTCGACGCCTTTATTCAACAAGCGGTGACGGCGATGCCGATCAGCGGCACGTCATTAATTGCCTCGCTGTATGGCGACGCCTTATTACAACGCGGTGGGGAAGTGTGGCTGGGCAGCGTTGCGGCGCTGCTGGAAGGATTAGGCTTCGGCGAGCGCTTTGTCCGCACCGCGCTATTTCGCCTCAATAAAGAAGAGTGGCTCGATGTCGTCCGTATCGGCCGGCGCAGCTTCTATCGCCTGAGCGATAAAGGGCTGCGCCTGACCCGGCGCGCGGAACATAAAATTTATCGCGCCAGTGCCCCGGAATGGGACGGTACCTGGCTGCTGCTGCTTTCGGAAGGCCTGGAGAAAAATGTGCTCGCCGACGTCAAAAAGCAGCTGCTGTGGCAGGGCTTTGGCGCGCTGGCGCCCAGCCTGCTGGCCTCGCCGTCGCAAAAACTGGCCGATGTCCAGTCGCTGCTCCACGAAGCGGGCGTCGCCGAAAACGTCATCTGTTTTGAAGCCCATTCGCCGCTGGCGCTCTCCCGTGCGGCGCTGCGCAGCCGCGTGGAGGAGTGCTGGCATCTCACTGAACAAAACGAGATGTATGAATCTTTCATCTCGCTATTCCGACCGTTACTGCCGCTGCTGCGCGACTGCGACCCGGCCGAGCTGACGCCTGAGCGCTGTTTCCAGATCCAGCTGCTGCTGATCCATTTTTATCGCCGGGTGGTGCTCAAAGATCCGCTGCTGCCGGAGGAGCTGCTGCCGGCGCACTGGGCGGGGCAAACCGCCCGCCAGCTGTGTATCAATATTTATCAACGCGTGAATCCCGGCGCGCTGGCGTTCGTCAGCGAGAAAGGGGAAAGCTCGGTGGGCGAGCTTCCGGCGCCGGGCCCGCTCTATTATCAGCGCTTTGGCGGTTTGCCGGGCGCATAAGGAGGTTGCATGCCGATTTATCAGATTGATGGACTGACGCCAGTGGTGCCGGAGGAGAGCTACGTCCACCCAACCGCCGTGCTGATTGGCGACGTGATCCTCGGCAAAGGGGTCTATGTTGGGCCCAACGCCAGTCTGCGCGGCGATTTTGGCCGCATCGTGGTCAAAGACGGCGCCAATATTCAGGACAACTGCGTCATGCATGGATTCCCCGGCCAGGATACGGTGGTGGAAGAGGATGGCCACATCGGTCACGGCGCTATTCTGCACGGCTGCGTGATTGGCCGCAACGCGCTGGTGGGCATGAGCGCGGTGATTATCGACGGGGCGGTCATTGGCGAAAACAGCATTGTCGGCGCTTCGGCCTTTGTCAAAGCCAACGCCGAGATGCCCGCCAACCATCTGATTATCGGCAGCCCGGCAAAAGCGATTCGCACCCTGAGCGAACAGGAGCTGGCGTGGAAAAAACAGGGTACCCGTGAATACCAGGTGCTGGTGGAGCGCTGTAAGCAGACGCTGCATCAGGTGGAGCCATTACGGGAAGTGGAAGCAGGGCGTAAGCGACTGGAGTTTGATGAAAACCTGCGGCCAAAAACGCAGCGCTAACTTTTCAGGGCAACCCGGAGGGGCTCAGTGGATTAGTGCTCAGCCAGTTCACGAAAGAACGCCGGGTTGGCCTGGATAACCGCCAGTACTTTTGCTGCCAGGCCTGTCGGGTTGCGCCGCCTGGACTCCCAACTTTTGATAGTATCCACGCTGGTACCCAGCGCTTTTGCCATTTCCGCCTGCGAAACATTAAGCTGCGTGCGGATGGCTTTCACATCAGCAACTTCATAGCGCGTCGCTCGGGCTGGGGCCTTGTTGCCGTCTTTGATCTCAACAGCCTCTTCCAGGGACGCCTTAAGCTCGTCGAAGTAACCCATTTCAAACCTCATTTTTTAGTCACCGGGTCAGTTTCCTGAGTTCGTTTTTTTCCGCTGCGCTCAGGCTCACTTTGGTGTGCTTCGGGTAGGCTAAGACGAGATAGATAATCTCGCGGGTTGCCAGAAAATAAATCACCCGCACGCCGCCGCTTTTTCCCTGTGAGCCTGTCGCCATTCTTATTTTCCGTAACCCGCCGGTATCCTGGATAAGATCGCCGAAATCCGGATTGCCTATGAGTTGCCTCTGCAGTGCCCTCAGATCTTCATCGCTGGCCAGCTGTTTTATCTGGCGGGTAAATAGCGACGTTTCGATAAATTCAATGGCATGACACACGAAAACGCTCCTTGCTAAGGTACCATGTACACCATCGAGTGTACATAGTACGCACTCCTGTTTTTGACCATGACAACGGTTGCCGTCAGCGACCGGGAGTGAGCCAGATTCGCGCGGCGACAGCCATGGTACAGGCTGGTGGCTTAAGCGTTGGAATGATGTGTGAATTTACGAGGCGGCTCGTAAAAGGGGGATGGGCGAGGGGAAAAAACACTCCCGCCGAGCGGCGGGAGTGGAAATCTTAGGCTGCAACCACGCTGTCGATGGCCGCTTTGGCATCGGACTGCGCTTTGGCCGCCACTTCCGGGCCGTAAGCGATACCTTCGGCGAACACGAAGTTCACGTCGGTGATGCCGATGAAGCCGAGGAAGGTGGACAGGTACGGGGTGACCAGGTCGGTCGGGGTATCTTTATGGATACCGCCGCGGCTGGTCACGACGACCGCACGTTTACCGGTCACCAGACCTTCCGGCCCTTTCTCGGTGTAGCGGAAGGTAACGCCGGCGCGAGCCACCAGGTCAAAATAGTTTTTCAGCTGCGTCGGGATGTTGAAGTTGTACATCGGCGCAGCGATAACAATCACATCATTGCCTTTCAGTTCGGCGATCAGCTCGTCGGAAAGGGCCAGCGCTTCCTGCTGACGCGGAGTCAGCGGCGCGTCGCTCGGACGCAGGGCACCAACCAGTTCACCATCCAGAACCGGGATCGGATTAGCGGCCAGGTCACGCACGGTGATCTCGTCGCCCGGGTGTTTTTCCTGCCATTGTTCAACAAAATAGTCGGAAAGCTGACCAGATTGTGAGTACCCTGCCAGAATACTGGATTTCAGAACTAATACTTTGCTCATGGGTGTTTCCTTTTTTAATGTGATTGACGGGTCAATGCCCTGGTGCTTGTTGACACTGTATTCACAATCGCGCCACAGAGATAGCGCAATATATCGAATCCTATATTCAGATTTTTTGAACAAGGCACGGATGACACAGATGTGGTACTCTAAGGCAATACTTCAAAAGAGATTTTCCCGGCAGAGCTCTGCCCGATAACGCTATGACAGAACAACAAAAAATCACCTTCCCCCAGCTTTATCAACAGCTCGACGGCCTGATGCTGCGCGATAAAACGCGCTTCGCCCGCCGTCTGCACGGTGTGAAGAAGGTTAAAAATCCTGAATCGCAACAGGCCATCCTCCAGGAGATGGCGCAGGAGATAAGCCAGGCAGCCGGTAAAGTCCTGCTGCGCGAAGCGGCGCGTCCGGCCATCACCTATCCTGAAAACCTGCCGGTTAGCCAGAAAAAACAAGAGATTCTCGAGGCGGTGCGCGATCACCAGGTGGTGATCGTCGCCGGGGAGACCGGTTCGGGTAAAACCACCCAGTTGCCAAAAATCTGCATGGAGCTGGGCCGCGGGCTGAAAGGGCTGATCGGCCATACCCAGCCGCGTCGTCTGGCCGCGCGAACCGTCGCCAACCGTATCGCCGAGGAGCTGCAAACGGAGCCGGGCAGTTGCATCGGCTATAAAGTTCGCTTTAGCGATCACGTCAGCGACAACACCATGGTCAAGCTGATGACCGACGGTATTCTGCTGGCGGAGATCCAGCAGGATCGCCTGCTGATGCAGTACGACACCATCATTATCGATGAAGCGCACGAGCGCAGTCTGAACATTGATTTTCTGCTCGGCTATCTGAAAGAGCTCCTGCCGCGCCGCCCGGACCTGAAAATCATCATTACCTCGGCGACCATCGACCCGGAACGTTTCTCAAAGCATTTCAATCATGCGCCCATTATCGAAGTCTCCGGGCGGACTTACCCGGTGGAAGTCCGCTACCGGCCGATAGTGGAAGAGGCGGACGACACCGAGCGCGATCAATTACAGGCGATTTTTGATGCGGTTGACGAACTGGGGCGCGAAGGGCCCGGCGATATTCTGATCTTTATGAGCGGTGAGCGGGAAATTCGCGATACCGCTGATGCGCTGAATAAGCTGGATCTGCGCCATACTGAAGTGCTGCCGCTGTATGCCCGCCTGTCCAACAGCGAGCAGAACCGCGTCTTCCAGCCGCACAGCGGACGACGCATCGTGCTGGCGACCAACGTGGCGGAAACTTCGCTGACCGTGCCGGGCATTAAATACGTTATCGATCCCGGTACTGCGCGTATCAGCCGTTACAGCTACCGCACCAAGGTGCAGCGCCTGCCGATCGAGCCGGTTTCCCAGGCGTCCGCCAACCAGCGTAAGGGCCGCTGCGGCCGCGTTTCGGAAGGGATCTGTATTCGTCTTTATTCGGAAGACGATTTCCTGTCGCGCCCGGAGTTTACTGACCCGGAAATTCTGCGTACCAACCTGGCGTCGGTCATCCTGCAGATGACCGCCCTGGGCTTAGGCGATATCGCCGCCTTCCCGTTTGTCGAAGCGCCGGATAAGCGCAACATCCAGGATGGCGTTCGTCTGCTGGAAGAGCTCGGCGCCATCACCACCGATGAGCAGGCCACCGCCTATAAGCTGACGCCAATGGGCCGCCAGCTCAGCCAGCTGCCGGTGGATCCCCGTCTGGCGCGCATGGTGCTGGAGGCGCAGAAGCACGGCTGCGTGCGGGAAGCGATGATCATCACCTCCGCGCTGTCGATTCAGGACCCGCGCGAGCGGCCGATGGATAAGCAGCAGGCCTCCGATGAAAAGCACCGCCGTTTCCACGATAAAGAGTCCGATTTCCTCGCCTTCGTCAATCTGTGGAACTACCTTGGCGAGCAGCAGAAGGCGCTGTCGTCGAATCAGTTCCGCCGCCAGTGCCGGGTCGATTTTCTTAACTATCTGCGCGTGCGCGAGTGGCAGGACATCTACACCCAGTTGCGCCAGGTGGTGAAAGAGCTCGGCCTGCCGATCAACAGCGAGCCGGCGGAATATCGCGAGATCCATACCGCGTTGCTGACCGGTTTGCTGTCGCACATCGGCATGAAGGATGCCGATAAGCAGGAGTTTACCGGTGCGCGTAACGCCCGCTTTTCCATCTTCCCGGGGTCCGGTCTGTTTAAAAAGCCGCCGAAGTGGACGATGGTGGCGGAACTGGTGGAAACCAGCCGGCTGTGGGGGCGCATCGCCGCCCGCATTGAGCCGGAGTGGGTCGAGCCGGTCGCGCAGCACCTGATCAAGCGCTCATACAGCGAACCGCACTGGGAGCGGGCGCAGGGCGCGGTGATGGCGACGGAGAAGGTCACCGTCTACGGCCTGCCGATCGTTGGCGCACGCAAGGTCAACTACAGCCAGATCGACCCGGCGCTGTGCCGCGAACTGTTTATCCGCCACGCGCTGGTGGAGGGCGACTGGCAGACGCGGCATGCCTTCTTCCGGGAAAACCTGAAGCTGCGGGCGGAAATCGAAGAGCTGGAGCATAAATCGCGCCGCCGCGACATCCTGGTGGATGACGAAACCCTGTTCGAGTTCTACGACCAGCGCATTAGCCACGACGTCATCTCCGCCCGTCATTTTGATGCCTGGTGGAAGCAGGCCAGCCGCGAAACGCCAGACTTGCTCAATTTTGAAAAGAGCATGCTGATTAAAGAAGGGGCGGAGCAGGTCAGCAAGCTGGACTACCCGAACTTCTGGCATCAGGGGAATCTCAAGCTGCGGCTTAGCTACCAGTTTGAACCGGGCGCCGATGCCGATGGCGTGACGGTGCATATTCCGCTGCCGCTGCTGAACCAGGTGGAGGAGGCCGGATTTGAGTGGCAGATCCCAGGCCTGCGTCGCGAGCTGATTATCGCGCTGATAAAATCGCTGCCGAAGCCGGTGCGGCGCAATTTCGTCCCGGCCCCTAACTATGCGGAAGCGTTTCTCGGCCGGGCGACGCCGCTTGAGCTGCCGCTGCTTGATTCGCTGGAGCGTGAGCTGCGTAAGATGACCGGCGTGACCATCGACCGCGAGGCTTGGCAGTGGGATCAGGTGCCCGATCACCTGAAAATCACCTTCCGGGTGGTAGATGACAAAAACAAGAAGCTGCAGGAAGGGCGCTCGCTGCAGGCGTTGAAAGACGCGCTGAAGGGCAAAGTTCAGGAGACGCTGTCGGCGGTGGCCGATGACGGCATCGAGCAGAGCGGGCTGCATATCTGGAGCTTTGGTACGCTGGCGGAAAGTTACGAACAGAAACGCGGCAACTATAAGGTGAAAGCCTGGCCGGCGCTGGTGGACGAGCGCGACAGCGTGGCTATCAAGCTGTTTGATAATCCACAGGAACAGCAGCAGGCCATGTGGCGTGGTCTGCGCCGCCTGCTGCTGCTCAACATCCCGTCGCCAATTAAGTATCTGCACGAAAAACTGCCGAACAAAGCCAAGCTTGGGCTCTATTTTAACCCGTACGGTAAAGTGCTGGATCTGATTGACGATTGCATCTCCTGCGGCGTTGATAAGCTTATCGACGAGGCGGGTGGTCCGGTGTGGACGGAAGAGGGCTTCAGTCAATTGCACGATAAAGTGCGAGCCGAGCTCAACGACACGGTGGTGGAGATCGCTAAACAGGTCGAGCAGATCCTCACCGCGGTGTTCAATATCAACAAACGGCTGAAAGGCCGCGTGGATATGACCATGGCGCTGGGGCTGTCGGATATCAAAGCGCAGATGGCGGGTCTGGTGTATCGCGGTTTTGTCACCGGCAACGGTTTCCGCCGTCTTGGCGATACGCTGCGTTATCTGCAGGCGATTGAAAAGCGTCTCGAGAAGATGGCTATCGATCCGCACCGCGATCGCGCACAGATGCTGAAAATTGAGAGCGTGCAGCAGGCGTGGCAGCAGTGGCTGAATAAGCTGCCGCCGAACCGCCGTGAGGACGACGATGTCCGGGAGATCCGCTGGATGATCGAGGAATTGCGGGTGAGCTTCTTCGCCCAGCAATTGGGCACCCCGTATCCCATCTCGGACAAACGCGTCCTGCAGGCGATGGAACAGATCACGCCGTAATCCCCTCATTCCCCAGCCCGGTGGCGCTGTGCTTGCCGGGCGGGGGCATATCCTGAGGCTGATACTCATCAGTACGCCGCACCCGATAATCTTCCCGCCCCGGATGTGGCCCATACTGGTTCTCCCGGACGTAAAATTAACGGATTCTGAAAATCAACCCGGTGGCTTGGGGAACCTGCTTTATTGGCGTATGTTTAGCCTCGCTTTGCCGGATAAACAGGACACGGAGTCTATTTTTACGATGATGGCTATGTACAGACTATTTATGCTAGTGTCGGCCATTCTTGTTATTACGGCGTGTAAGCCTTTCGTTGACGCTTTTTCCTGTGATGAAACACAGCGGGCGATCAACGATGCCAATTTTTTTATTTTGACCTATCTTCCGCCGCTCAATGGTGAGGTGCAGAGCGTAAAAATTGACGGTAGGCAAAATAACGACGCAGGCACGCTGCGTTTTGCCCGGTGCCGCCGGCTGGAAAGTTACGAGCGAGCAAAAACTTTTAATACTGCGAATGACTCCACGATAGTCAGAGATAATGTTCACTGGCGAAATGATAAAGGATGGATGCGGGAATATATCCGACAGACCCGGAGCGCGGCGGGAAATATCAGAAAAATGGTCATGCGTGAGCAGTTCTACACCGATAATCTCGGGCGCATTGTACGTTCAGAGAATCTACTCGTGTCGCAGCAACCGCCCAAAGCCATGAGCACGACCACCTATCACTATGACGACCGCCACCGGCTGGTGCGTAAAACGGTCAATGGCGGCATGATGGCCATGCTTGCTGTCAATTATCGCTACGCGGAAGGGCATTTAAGCCGCATTGCCGACTCGGATGCGACCACGACGCTGCGTTGGGATGAAAAAGGGCGGTGGTTATCCGAGGAAAGAACCACCACGTATAGTACAAAACACCAGTCGCGCTGTTTAGGCTGGGACCCCGAGGGGAACTGTACCGGGGAATATGGCGAGCATGAAGGATACGGCGGAAAAAGCGACGCGTCTCTGCACTATCAGTATACGTATTATCCCCAATGATCGTCAGCGGACGAATGCCGCTGGTGACGCGTCCCGGCGCGGGTTTTCTCCCTCTCCCTGGGGGAGAGGGCCGGGATGAGGGCATCAGGCCGCCCGGATCTTACCCATTCACCAGCGCCAGCGTAAACCCATCCCATCCCTTGATGCCCACCGTCTGCAGCGCGGTGGCAGTGAGCCGCGGGTTATCCCCGATCATTTCGATAAACCGACGCACGCCCTGCACGCGCGCATCATCGCTTTGTCCGTTAATCACTTCGCCATCGCGCACCACGTTATCGCCCACGATCAGCGTCCCGGGGCGCGAATAGTGCAGCGCCCACTCCAGATAGCGAGGATTATTAGGTTTATCGGCATCAATAAAGATCAGGTCGAACGGCTGCACATTCGCGAAATTTTCCAGCGTGTTCAGCGCCGGTCCTTCAATGAGTTCAATGCGCTCGTTTAGCCCCGCAAGGCGGATATTCTGGCGCGCCACCCCGGCATGGCCAGGATCGGCCTCGAGGGTAATCAGCTTTCCGTCGGCGGGCAGCGCGCGCGCCATCCAGATAGCGCTATAGGCGCCGAGCGTGCCAATTTCCAGGATCCGCCGCGCCTGCGTTATGCGCACCAGCAGCGCCAGAAGTTGCCCCTGATTGGCCGCAACATCATGTTCAGGTAGCCCGGCGCGTTTGTTGTTTTCCAGTACCTGACTCAGTATGTCATCTTCAGGAATAAGCGAAGAAATCATGAAATTATCGACGGCAGACCACTGTTGTTGCATAGATTGACTCCCTGGTGGTTGTTGCCGGGTAGCGCTGCGCTACACCGGCCTGAATATGGGTTTCTGCGCTCTCCACGGTTGTGGACCGGCGCGCACAGGGGATTCACGCGTTCATCCAGCCGCCTCCCAGCGCCCGGTAAAGATCGATCTGCGCCAGCAGCAGGTTGTTCTTCACCTGCACTACGCTAAGCTGGGTGGAGAACAGCGTTCGCTGGGCATCGAGCACATCCAGATACGAAGAGTAGCCGTTACGGTAGCGATTCTGCGCAATGCGCAATGTTTCCTCCGCCACCGCCACCTGCCCCTGCAGTTCGGCCAGCTGTTCGCCGTAGCGGCTAATGGCGTCAAGGCTGTCATTCACCTCTTTGAACGCGCCGCGCACCGTTTTCTCGTAGCTATAGAGCGCCTGGTTGCGCTGGGCCATGGAGACATCCACCTGGGCATTTAACGCCTGGCGGTTAAGCAGCGGCGCCAGAATACTGCCGCCGACGCTCCACAGCCGCAGCGGGTTGTCCAGCAGGTCCGGCAGTGTACGATCCTGCATGCTGCCGGTAGCGGTGAGGTTGATAGACGGCAGCAGCTGCGCCTGCGACGAGGCCAGGGTGGCATCGGCGGCCACCAGCTGACGCTGAGCCTGTACGATATCCGGGCGGCGGTTGAGTAAGGTGGACGGCAGTTGCGACGGCAGACGCAGCGGAGTGAGCTGGGCGAACTCGCCGCGTTTTACCGCGCCGGGGTTATCACCCAGCAGCACGCTGAGCGCATTTTCCTGCTGCGCAATCTGGTGCTGTAGCGGCGGGATCTGCGCCCGCGTTGAGCGCAGCTCCGAATCTGCCTGCATCAGCTCAAGGCGTGAAGTATACCCGGTTTCAAACTGACGTTTGGCCAGGCGCCACGCGTCTTCCCGTGATTTCAGCGTCTGCTGGGTAACCCGCAGCTGCTCATCCAGCGACAGCAGGGTCACGTAGCCGACGGCCACCGAGCTGGCGACGCTTAGATTGGCCGCGGCTGCAGCGGCTTTTTGCGCCTCGAGGCTGGCTCCGGCGGCGCTGGCCGCGCTGCGGTTGGCGCCCCAGATATCAACATCATAGCTGGCGGTCAGGCCGCCTTTGTACAGCGTGCTATGGATTGGCAGGCCGGTGGCGGCGGACTGCGCGCGGGCGCGGGTACCGCTCAGGCTGGCGTCCAGCGAGGGGAAAAGGCTGCTGTCGGCGGCATAGGCCCGCGCCTGATACTCATTCACCCGCTCCCGGGCGATCAGCACATCGCTGTTATAGCGCAGCGCCCGGTCGACATACTGGTTGAGCGTGCTGTCATGAAAATTGCGCCACCAGACGCCTTCCACCGGGCTGGCCGGGCCAACGTCGGCCCGCCAGGCGGCAGGGATGGTCAGGGTCGGCTGCGCGCGCTGCACGTCGGCGGATTGACAGCCGACCAGCGCGAGGATGACGGCAAGGGTGACCGGGCGGATCATGGCTGTTTCTCCGCGCGGGTATCAATGGTCACCTGCACCGACATACCGGGACGCAGGTGTTCGCTGTACTTCTGCCCGTCGTTGACCGTAATGCGCACCGGGATCCGCTGGGCGATCTTGACGAAGTTGCCGGTGGCGTTGTCCGGTGAGATGGCGCTGAATTCCACCCCGGTCGCCGGGGAGATGCTCTGCACCTTGCCATGGAAACGCTCACCGTTGAGCGCGTCGACGGTGAAGGTGACCGGCTGGCCGATACGCACCTCGGCAAGCTGGGTCTCTTTCAGGTTGGCGATCACCCAGTGCTGGGGCGGGACCAGCGAGGTCAGATGGGTTCCGGCGCTGACGTAGGCGCCAAGACGTACCGAGATCTGCCCCAGCTGGCCGCCGGTGGGGGCGATGATCTGCGTATTCTGCAGGTCGATCTGCGCCAGCTCGAGGGCGGCTTTGGCGCTGGCCACGTCGGCTTCCAGCGAATCGCGATTGACGATGGTCGATTCACGGTCCTGGCGCGACATCTCCAGCGCCGCTTTCGCCTGTTCAATATCCGCAGCCCCTTGCGCCGCGCTGGCGCGCGCCGAATCACGCTCGCGGATCGACAGCGAACCATCGGCAGTCAGCTCCTGTACCCGTTTTAAATCGGCCTGGATTTTCAGATTCTGCGCGCGGGCGTTTTGCAGCGCGGCTTCATTTTTGGCGATCGTCGCCTCGGCGCTTTTGCGCTGCTGCAGATTGTTGCGCAGCGCGGCCTCCTTCATCGCCAGGGTAGCCTGGGCCTGATGCACCCGCTGTTTATAGATGCGATCGTCTATCTGGAACAGCACCTCGCCCGGCTGGACAATTGCGAAATCTTTGACGTTGACGGCGGTGATGTAGCCGTTGACCTGCGGGCTGATAAAGGTGGTCTGCCCGCGCACATAGGCGTTATCGGTAAACTGGCTATGCCGGGTGAACGGCGGCAGTTGCCAGGCGTAGAGGATCACTAATACGCCGACGAGGCCTATTGCTGCGGCGGTAAAAATGGAGACCACGCGAATGTTGTTCCGGGTGTTGGCCTGTTGTTTGGCCGCATCCTGCTGACTCATAACGACTCCAGAGATGAAATGATGATAATTATTTGCTGCCGGTGGCGCGTTTTAAGGCGATACGGGCGGTCAGTCGTAAGCGAATTAAGCGCCAGAAAACCCACACTAATGTGCCGGCGGAGATGGCCGCCGTCAGCAGATAGGTGTCATTCCAGGCGAGAATATTGGCCTGCAGCGTCGCGGCGTTTTGCAGCAGGGTGGTGGCCTGAACGTTAAGCAGGGTGCTGTCGCCGATCTGGCTCTGATACATCTGGCTATACTGCTGCAGCCGCTCGACGATCAGCGGGTTCAGGGTGGTGATCTGGTCCGCCAGCTGGCTGGAGTGAAATTTTTCCCGCCAGGTCTGGAAGGTGCCGAGGATCGCCGACCCCAGCAGACCGCCGATGTTCTGGCTCATGCCGAATAGCACCGAGAAGCTGACCAGGTTGCGCGGATCGGCAAACACGCCGCCAATGCCGGCGAGCATCGCCGGGGCCAGAAAGAAGGCGCTGCCGAAGCCGAGTAAAAACTGGCTGAACATTAATTGTTCCGGACGGGTGAGGGCGTTGGACTGGCTGTCGAGCAGCGAGGCTACCATGATCAGCGCCAGGGCGGTGGCGGTCGGCCAGTAGAGCTTCTGCGGGTTGAGCGTCAGACAACTGGCGATGATCCCGCACAGAATGCCGGCGAAAATTGACCATGCGAGGTTAGTCATCTGTTCGTTTTGCAGACCAACGTACTGCAACCAGCCGATGACCCCGGTGTTTTGCTCCGCCAGCACGATGCGGATCAGCAGCATAATCAGGCCGAGGCGTACGATGCTGCCGCTGGAGAGCCACTTGGTATTGAGCAGGGGATTGCTGCGGTTATGCTCAAAGGCGATAGCGGCGACGATCAGCACCACCGCTGCCGCCAGCGACCAGCCGATCCACGGCGCTTCAAACCACCACTCGAGCCGCCCCAGCGACAGCACGGCGCACACCAGCGCCATGCCGGGCGCCAGCAGAAAGAAGGTGATAAAATCCTTCTTCTCGAACACCTTTTTACGATCGCTCGGCGGCAGTTTCAGCGCGATGACGCAGGCCAGCGACACCAGCGCCAGCCCGAGTTCAAAGAAGTAAAGGCCGCGCCATTCATCGATCTGCAGCAGTTCGGTGGAAAAGAGACGCGCCAGCGGAATGGCCAGCGACGAGCCGGTGATGCCGATGGTTAGCCCTTTCAGGCGGTGGCGTGCGGGCCAGGCCTGCACCTGGTAGTAGATCCCCAGCGAGCTGAGCGCTGCGGCCACCATGCCGTGGGCGGCGCGGACCATCATCGCCGAGCTGAGATCGTTGACGAACAGGTGGAAAAAGGTGACCAGCACATAGAGCACCAGAAAGCCTTCGGTAAAGGCGCGCAGCCCAAACTGCTGGCGAAATTTCACCAGCAGCAGGTTGATGGAGACGTTGGTCATGACGTACACCGCCGGCAGCCAGGCGATCTCGGTCGACCAGGCGGCGAAGGTGCCCTGCAGCAGCTGCAGGTTGGCGGTGACCACCGCGTTGCCCAGCGCGCCGGTGAGGCACACCAGCAGGCCGACCACGCCATAGGCGAGACGTTTCTGCGGACTGTGCAGCGGCGTCGAGGGCGAGCCAAGCAGGGCTGGTTTTTCATGCGGCGCCCAGTCATGCGGGGCATAGGGGTTATCCTGGCGACGGGGCATTATTTCTTCTCCACTTCGCGCAGCAGTTTTTCCAGCACCCGCTGAGTTTGCTCCCGCTCCTGCGGGGTAATCGCCGTCAGGATCTCTTCGCGCAGATCGTCCGCCACCGTTTTGACCTGCTCATACAGCGCCATTCCCTGCTCGGTGGCGACCAGCAGCCGCTTACGTTTATCGCTGGCGGTGGTGACACGCTCCACCAGGCCGAGGGCGACCAGCCGGTTGATCAGCGGCACAATGGTCGGACTCTCTACCCCCAGCTCCTGCGCCAGTTCGCTTTGCGACAGCGGCTGTGGCTGGCGGGCAATGGCCGCGACCGCCACCCAACTGGCCTGGCTCAGGCCAAGGTCCTTTAGCCGACGGTTGACCGCCAGCCGCCAGTGATGGGCGGTGAGGTATAAAAGATGGGAGAAGTTAAGCTGTCGATTGTCCATAGGTCGTCTGTCAATATCGTTAGAGCTCTAACGAGTTTATGTCGGGCGACCGCCATAATTCAAGGCGAAGGAAAAAAATTGGTTAACGGTATGTGCGTTTATTGTGGCTAATAGCGATGGGTTAACCCGCGAACCCTCTACTCACTGAGGATGCTCTTATTCTGCGCCATGACCCAGGTGATAAAGGCCCGTAGCGGCACCGGTATATGTTTCCGGCTCGGGTAGTAGACGCAGAAATGGTCGGCAGGATAGTGGTAGTCGGGTAACAAACGGACCAGGCTGCCCGCGCTCAACTGCTGCGTCACCAGCGACTGATAGACAAAGGCGATGCCTAATCCGCTCTCCGCCGCCTGGATCATCGCCGTATCGGAATCAACGACCAGATCGCCTCTGACCGAAACTTCGCTGGGCTCACCGCTGGGGCTAATAAACTCCCAACGGTACTTTTCACCGCTGGGAAAACAGCGGTTGATGCAGCGGAAATTGACCAGCGACTGCGGGGTGTCGGGCTCGCCGGCCTCGCGGATATAGGCCGGGCTGGCCACCGGGATCAGCGACAGCTTCTCGCCAAAGGGGATGGCAATCATATCTTTGGGCACATCCTGCGAATAGCGAATACCGGCGTCAAAACCGGACTCAATAATATTGACTTTCCGATCGGTGGTATACAGTTCGAGCGTTACATCGGGATAGGCGGTTTTAAAGGCAATAAAATAGTGTTGAAAAAAAAGGTCAAGAACAATACGCGGTAAATTGACTTTCACCACGCCTTCCGGCGTCAGGCGATGATAATTCAGGCTGTCAACCACCCGGCGATAATCATTGACCACCGGCGTCATATTATTAAGAAATTCCTCACCCACGGCAGTTAATGACAAACTGCGCGTCGAGCGATTCAGCAGGCGCACGCCTAACTTTTCTTCCAGATGATTAATAGCGCTGGTGAGGGCCGGTGGTGAAAGATTTAATGCCCTGGCGGCCTGGCGAAAACTGCCATGTTTCACTATGAGTATTAATATTTCAATTTGTTGCAAATCCGGCAAGGTTTTCATTGTTAATTTCCAGCTAACACCGCGTTCGGAATAGATTAATTGTTATCAATGTAAAAGGGAAGTATATATTTAATAACATTCAGCACGTAAGGAAAATAAGGTGAAAACACGTTATCTCGGAAAAGAGAAGTTCCAGGTTTCCGCATTGGGTCTCGGGTGTATGGGAATGAGTTTCGCCTACGGCGGCGCCGAGGAGTCGCAGGCGATTAATACGATTCATGCCGCGGTGGACATGGGCGTGACCTTCCTGGATTCTGCCGAAGTGTATGGTCCTTTCGATAATGAAGTTCTTGTCGGGAAAGCGATAAAAGGTATCCGCGATAAGGTGCAGATTGCCACCAAGTTTGGTTTTCGTATTTTGCCGACCGGCCAGGGACTGGAACGGATGGCCGGCGTCGACAGTCGTCCGGAACATATTCGCGAGTCAGTGGAAGGGTCGCTGAAGCGGCTGAATATCGAGACCATCGATCTGCTCTATCAGCACCGCGTCGATCCGGCGGTGCCGGTGGAAGACGTGGTGGGCACCATGGCCGACCTGGTTAAAGAGGGGAAAATTCGCCATATCGGACTGTCGGAAGTCTCAGCCCAGACGCTGCGCCGGGCCTGTAAGGTGCATCCGATTACCGCCGTGCAGACGGAATACTCGCTGTGGACCCGCGAGCCGGAGGCCGGTATTCTCAACGCCTGCCGCGAGCTGGGGGTGGGCTTTGTCCCATACAGCCCGCTGGGACGCGGCTTCCTGACGGGAAAAATCACCGATCCTGGCGTCTTCGCTGAGGATGATTTCCGCCGCAATCTGCCGCGCTTCCAGGCCGAGACCATGCGCAAAAACCAGCTGCTGCTTGAGCGCCTGCAGCAGGTGGCCACGCGCTATGACGCGACCCTTGCGCAGATTGCCCTTGCCTGGGTCATGAGCAAAGGCGAGGATATCGTGCCTATCCCGGGGGCGAGAAAAATTGCCCATCTGCGTGATAATGCCGGAGCCGCCAATATTACCCTCTCTCCTGAGGATATTCTCACCATCGAAGATATTTTCACTCCCGATAACGTCACTGGCTTACGCTATAACCAGGGCGACTTTAACTTAATCGAAAAATAACCCCCTGAATACTATTCTCCCGCCGCCCTGGCGGGAGATGAGGTTACTTATGACTATTGCTGTTTCCCGTACGGCGGGATTGCCTGCGGCAGTTTATGCGCTTTCCGTGGGCTCATTTGGTATTGGTACCACCGAATTTGTGATTATGGGATTATTACTTGATGTGGCCCATGATTTTCATATATCCATTACGCTTGCCGCCTGGTCTATTACCGCTTATGCCTGTGGGGTGGTGATTGGCGCGCCGCTCCTCACACCGCTATTAAGCCGCTACCCCAAAAAACCGGCGTTGTTATTTCTGATGATCTTATTTTCCATCGGTAATTTAGGTTGCGGTATTGCCGGTAATATGACCATGCTCATTATTTTCCGGGTAATAACCGCCTTAGCTCACGCCTCATTCTTCGGCATCAGTTCGGTCTATGCCGCGGAGCTGGCGCCGGTGGATAAACGGGCTTCGGCGGTCTCCGCCGTCTTTCTCGGCGCCACCCTGGCCAATATTCTGGGCGTGCCCCTCGGCGCCTGGGTAGGGCAATACCTTGGCTGGCGCTACACCTTATTTATGGTCACGCTGATTGGCATTCTTTCCGCCCTGGCAGTCATTGCCCTGGTGCCCGGCCGTCAGGCCCAACCGGCGGTGCAGAGTCGGATCCGCGACGAGCTGAAGGTGCTGCGCCATCCGACGGTGCTGCGCAGCCTGCTGATCACCGCGCTCGGGTTTTCCGGCGTCTTCGCCGCCTTTACCTACATTGCGCCCATGCTGAAAACCGTCACCGGGATGAGCGAACATCTCATTCCACCGGTGCTGGTGCTGTTTGGCGTCGGGATGGTCGCCGGGAATCACCTCGGCGGCCGCCTGACCGACGGTGGGGTCCGCCGGGCGCTGCTGCTGACCCTGGCCTTGCTTATCGTCGTCCTGTGCCTCTTTCCGTTCGCCATTCAGACGCTACCCGGCGCCTGCGCGGCGGTGTTTCTGCTGGGGGCGGCGATGTTCTCCACCATTCCGCCGCTGCAGATGCAGGCGCTGGACAGCAGTGAGACCGGCAAAAGCATGGTCTCCTCGTGCAATATCGCCGCCTTTAACCTCGGCAATGCCGCTGGCGCCTGGTTTGGTGGGCTGTTGCTCACCGCCGGCGTCTCCCTCTCGCATATTCCCCTGGCCGGTGCATGCCTGACCGCCAGCGGATTTATTATCGCTAGTGTGACGTTGTCACCTTTAAAAGGAAGTCAAGCATGAAGTATCGGTATTTAGGTTCCACCGGGCTGTCGGTGTCGGAGCTCTGTTTTGGCGCCATGACGTTTGGTGAAAAAGGGGCCTTTCTCGGCGCGCCGGGACGCAACTGGTCGGAATTCGGCGTGGTGCCTGAGCATACGGCATACGATCTGGTGTACAAAGCGCTGGACGCCGGGATTAACTTTTTTGATACCGCGGACTGTTATAAAAACGGCCAGGGCGAAGAGCTGCTCGGTAACGCGCTGAAGGGGAAACGCCAGCAGGTGATTATCGGCACCAAAGGACGCTGGCAGACCGACCCCAATCCGAACGCGCTGGGGGCGTCGCGCTACCATATTATTAATGCCGTCGACGCCAGCCTGCAGCGGCTGAAAACGGATTATATCGATATCTATCATCTCCACGGGTTCGATCCGCGCACCGCGCTGGAGGATACCCTGCGGACGCTGGATGCGTTGATTCGCGCCGGGAAAATTCGCTACATCGGGGTCTCCAACTACGCGGCCTGGCAGCTGGCGAAGGCGCTGGGGATCTCAGAGCGCCTCGGACTGGAAAAATTCTGCGTCTATCAGGGCTATTACAATATCGCCGCGCGAGAACTGGAGCATGAGATTATCCCGCTCAGCGTCGATCAGAACGTCGGCATCACCGTCTGGAGCCCGCTGGCCGGGGGCTTCCTCACCGGTAAATACCCTCGCAATCAGGCGTTTCCTGAGGGCAGTCGGCTGGCGAACGCCACCCCGTTTGAGTCGGCGCCGATCGCCAATCGCGAACAAGCCTGGCAGACTCTGGAAGTGATGCAGGAGATTGCCCGTCAGCGCAACGCCAGCGTGGCGCAGGTGGCGCTCAACTGGTTGCGTACCCGCCCGGGGATCACATCGCTGGTGATCGGCGCGACCAAACTCGCCCAGCTGGAGGATAACCTGGCGGCACTGAACTGGACGCTGAGCGACGAGGAGGCGGCGATCCTCAACAGCGTGAGCGAAAAAGAGAAGCCTTATCCCTACTGGCATATCTGCAATGTCGCCGGCGATCGCCGTCTGGCCGACGATATCTACCCCTAACTCACCCTGCACCCAGGCAACACGCGTATGCCCCCCTGGGGGCATACAGAGAGGCTCGATCGTGAAAAAAGTACTCATTGTTGGCGCCGGCCCGGTAGGGTTAATCATTGGCTGCTATCTGAATAAGTATGGAATTGATTTTGATATTATTGATAAAAATACACACAGCACCACCTGGTCCAAAGCGCTGAGCGTCAGTCCGGCGACGATTAAAGCCTTCCACGGCTTAGCCCTTGCCGGGGAGCTGACCGCCCAGGGCAAGCAGGTTCAGTCAATTTACGCCTGGTATAAAAACCGCAAGTTTCTGCATATTGATAACCGCCATCTCCCCACCTGCTATCCCTTCCATGTCAGTATCCCGCAGCCGCGGACGGAGAAGATCCTTGAAACGGCGCTGGCCGAGGCCGGTCAACTGGTGAAACGCGGACATCAGCTGGTCTCCTGGCGGCGGGAGGAAGGGCGCTATCACGTCTCTCTGCTCGACGATGCCCGCCGGGCCTGTTCCGCTACCTATGACTATATTATCGGCGCCGACGGCGCGGCCAGCACCGTCCGGGAGCTGGCCGGGATTGGCTTTAGCGGCCATGATTACCCGCTGCATTTTGTAATGGCGGACGTGCAGTTCGCCAGCGCGGCGACGCTCCCGGGAACCTCTTACTATATTGACGAGCTGGGCTTTCTGATCTTTCTGCCCATGCCGGACAATCAGGTCAGGATCGTGATTAAAAGAGCCGGTCGATTACCGTCGCCGCGTCCGGTACCGGATCTGCAGGAGATCAACGTGGCGCTGGCGCGCTTCTGCCCCGAGGTTCCTCCGGCGCAGGCGCTGACCTGGTCCTCCAGCGCCAACTTCTATAACCGGATCGCCGATGACAATCTGCAGCACAATATCATGCTGGCAGGCGATGCTTTCCATCTGTTCAGTCCGATTGGCGGGCAGGGGATGAATACCGGTATTCAGGATGCGATTAACCTGGCCTGGAAGCTGGCCTTTTACCTGCATGGCGTCGCCAGCGACCGGCTGCTGGCATCCTATCGCACCGAGCGCTTCGCCGCGGTGAGCGGCGTGCTGCATGCCACCGATCACGATACCGGCCTGATTGCCGGTCTGGTGCCGAAAAATCATATCGACGCGGTCTACTTTCCGGAGTTTTGCAATCGTCACTATTATCGCCACCAGCTGCCGCTGCAGTACGCCGGCTTTGCCGCGCCGCAGTGCGCTCACCCGAACGGCCTGATGGGCCACCATGTTCCGTGGTACGTCTTTACCTCGCCGCAGGCGACGTTTCGCAACAGTTATGACGCCTTCGCCAGCGGTAAGGTCGTGGTCTTTTCCGCGCGCGTCGACTGCCCTCCCTTATCCCGCCTGAAACCTGGCGGCTGGTTTATATTCTGCGTCCTTGACCCGGCGGACGAGGCGTTTCTCGAGGCGCTACAGATTGGCCGCGATGACTATGCGGTGATCAATCCCGATGGCTATGTGGGCTTTACCGGCAGCGAAGCCGGGACATCGCAGTATCTTTCCTCGCTCTACGTAATGGAATAATCATGAATAAAGTGTATATCGTCGCGGCCTGCCGTACGCCGGTGGGGCGTTTTCTTGGCGCCCTGAAAACGGTCTCTGCGGTGGAACTGGCCGCGCTCACCGTCCGCCACAACCTGCAGCAGGCCGGGATTGACCCGGCGTGGATTGACGAAGTGATCTGCGGCAGCGTCCTCTCTGCCGGGCAGGGGATGGGGCCGGCGCGTCAGGTCGCGCTGCGGGCGGGGATCCCGGTGCAAAAGCCGGCTTACACCCTGAATATGATCTGCGGTAGCGGCATGAAAAGTATTACCGAAGGGGCGATCCATATCCAGAGCGGTTATGCCGACCTGGTCGTCGCTGGCGGTATGGAAAACATGAGCCAGGCACCGTTTTTGCTGCGGGGAGAGATAAGGGGCGGCGTGAAATTTGGCGCGTTCAGCAGCGAGGATCTGATCCAGATCGATGGCTTAACCGATCCGCTGTTGCATATTCCGATGGGGGAAACGGCGGAGGCCATCGCCGCGCATGAGCAGATCTCGCGCGCAGAACAGGACCAGTACGCCCTCGACAGCCATCAAAAAGCCTCCGCCGCCAGCCGCGCCGGCCATTTTGCCGAGGAGATAGTGCCGGTGACGGTCAGCGCGAAGCGGGGCGTCAGCGTGGTCCGCGAGGATGAGCAGATCCGCCATGACCTTAGCGCCGACCAGCTGGCGGCGCTGAAACCGGCTTTTCGTCGTGACGGGAGCGTCACCGCGGGCAACGCCTCGGGGCTGAACGACGGCGCGGCGTCAGTGATCCTCGCCTCGGCGCGCGCCGTTGCGCAGTACGGCCTGCGGCCGCTGGCTGAGATAGTCGCCTTCGGCGAGGGCGGCGTCGACCCGGCGATGATGGGGCTTGGGCCGCTGCCGGCCATGACGTGCGCCCTGCGCCGCGGGCGGTTTCAGCTCAGCGATATGGCGCGACTGGAAATTAACGAAGCCTTTGCCGCGCAGGTGCTGGGGGTGGTCAAGGGGCTGGCCCGCGAGCATCAGATGACGGCGGAGGAGATAGCCGCCCGCCTGAACGTCAACGGCGGCGCGATTGCCCTCGGGCACCCGCTCGGCAGTTCCGGAACCCGGATTGTCGTGAGCCTCCTGCACGCGCTGCGCCGGGAGAATAAACCGACCGGCCTGGCCTCGCTGTGTATCGGCGGTGGGATGGGTATTGCGTTAATTGTGAAAACGATCTGAGGAGACAAGCGCCATGGAAAAATTAATTGTGGTGGGTGAGAAATTTACCGATTTTGCCCGGCGGCATCAGAACGTGCTGACCGTCAACGAGTTTGAGCGTTTTGTCTGGAGCGGCGAGCTCGCCGGCGTCGATAAAATCGTCATTGGTCAGGGCGTACAGCTCGACGACATCTCCCGCACGGTCTGCATTATTCGTCAGCACTATCCGGATAAAATCCGCCAGATCGTCAATCTGCAGGATCTCTATTATCAAAACAACCGCGATCATCAGCGGCTGGTGCATAAACGTAAAAAAGAGAACATCCTCATCACCTCGCCGGAAAAACGCGATGAAGATAGCTATTGCGCGCGTCTGATCCTGCAGGACGCCTCGGAGCTGCTCTGCGACCACCAGACCGGGCAACACATCCAGGGGATGGTGCTGATCGAGGCGGCGCGGCAAACCATCATCGCCACCTCGGAGAAATTTCTGCTGGCGGAGGCGGGCGTGGCGATGGACGAGAAGTACTTCACGCTGAGCTCGCTGCAGGTAGCTTTTTCCAGCTTTGTTTTCCCGCTGCCGGTGACCATTGTGCTGAATGTGGTGTCGCGCAAAAGCTCAGCCCACGGCCGCTTTACCTGCGAGTGTTCGGTCGGTTTTGACCAGACCGGCACCCGCAAAGCGGAAGTCGGCTTTAGCTTCAGCGTCTATGACCTGAACTACATTACTCGTAAGGAGTGTGAGCAGGCGGCGCTCTGCCATCAACATTATCTGGTCAGTATTGAGCAGGGGGACGGGGATGAGCATCGCCTTTTTTGACGTGGATGAAACGCTGATTACCGGCAAAAGTATGTTCCTGTTTCTGCACCGCTATGCCGAGGAATATCCGCTGCAGTGCGGTTTGACGGCCGCGGCGATTGTCCGCCAGCTCCAGGCGCTAAGCAAAGCGGGTCAACCGCGGGAGGCGATCAATCGCTACTACTATTCGCTGTTTCGCCATGAGCCGCGCGCCCAGGTACGGGCGGTTGCTGAGGCACTGTATCGCGAAGGTGGGTACGGTTTTCACCGTGAGGTGGTGGCGATCCTCCGGCAACATCAGGCGCGCGGGGATGACGTGGTGTTTGTCTCCGGATCGATGACCGACATTCTCTGGCCAGCGATGGCGGCGCTGGGGGTGGAGCATGCCCTGTGTTCAGAGCCGGTGGTGGTTGACGAACACTATACCGGGGAACTCTGGCGGACCGCCATTGGCGAACATAAGGCGTTGCATGCTCAACGCTACGCGCAGGAACGGGGCCAGCCGCTGGCGGCGTGCTATGCCTTTGGGGACCATATCTCGGATCTGCCGCTGCTCGCGCTGGTTGGCAACCCCTGCGCGGTCAATCCGTGCGCGGCGCTGCTGGCGGAGTCGCAGCGTCGGGGATGGCCGGTGCTGTGGTCTAACGGCGGTTGACGGCACGATAGCGAAAAAAAGGGGGCGGCGCTACGCCACCCCCTGATTCACACCCTGACGGGGATCAGCCCGGGTAGATGCCGCGGTCTTTACGCGCCATCAGGATGCGTTCGCAGGCCACGATATAGGCGGCGGTACGCAGCGTACACGCTTTCTCGGCGGCTTTATCGCAGACGTGAATAATGGCGTCGGTCATGATGCGGTCCATCTTGGCGTTGATCTCTTCTTCGCTCCAGAAGAAGCTGGCCATATCCTGCACCCACTCAAAATAGCTGACGGTCACCCCACCGGCGTTACAGATAACGTCCGGCACTACGATCACGCCGCGCTCGGCCAGCACGTCGTCCGCTTCCGGATAGGTTGGGCCGTTGGCCCCTTCCAGCACCAGTTTGCAGGTCAGCTTCTCCGCGCGCTCGCGGGTGATTTGCCCTTCCAGTGCCGCCGGGATCAGAATGTCCATCGGGGTGGTCCAGAAGGCGTCTTTATCGATCTCCTGGGCGCCAGGGAAACCGGCAATCTGCTTTTTCTCCGCCTGCCAGGCGGTGAGGGCGGCCATATCAATCCCGCCTTCGTTATACAGGGTCGCGGTATGATCCTGAATGACCACCACGCGGGCGCCGACGCCGGCGAACAGGCGGGCTGCTTCGCTACCGACGTTACCAAAGCCCTGCAGCGCGACTTTGGCGCCTTCAATTTCGATACCGGCGCGACGAGCCACTTCCCGGCCGGTGACAAATACGCCACGCCCGGTGGCCTTTTCACGGCCGAGGGAGCCGCCGAGGTGGATCGGTTTGCCGGTGACCACGCCGGTAATGGTGGTGCCATGGTTCATGGAGTAGGTGTCCATCATCCATGCCATCACTTTACCGTTGGTGCCGACGTCCGGCGCCGGAATATCTTTCTGCGGCCCGATAATAATGCCGATTTCGCTGGTGTAGCGGCGGGTCAGACGCTCCAGTTCACCTTCTGACAGTGAGAAGGGGTCGACGCGAATGCCGCCTTTGGCCCCGCCGTAAGGAATATTGACCGCGGCGCACTTAATGGTCATCCAGGCAGAAAGTGCCATGACTTCGTTAAGATCGACATCCGGATGGTAGCGAACACCACCTTTACCCGGTCCACGCGACAGATTGTGCTGAACGCGATAGCCCTCGAAGTGGCGGATGGTGCCGTCGTCCATTTGCACAGGAATGTCGACGATCAGCGCACGCTTCGGATGGCGCAGGGTTTCCACCCAGTAGGCAAGATCGCCGAGATAAGGCGCGACACGGTCGATCTGGCGCAGGTAGGTGGTCCATGGAGATGTACTACTTTCAGATGCGTAAGATAACTTTTCCATAAGAGTCCTGTTTCTCAGTGTTATTTATGTCGTGTAAAACCGTGGAATAGCTACAGCAGTAAACTCTGTGCAATGAATGGTATCACCAATTTTATAAAGCGGTATTTGACGGCAATTCCGATTTTTAAATTTTTGTTAGATTTTTTATTTTTTAAGTGAATAACTACGCACGGCAACCACCTGCAAGCTGTGCATTTTAATTCACTTTTTATTCACTTACGTGCATAGAAAAATATTTTTTCTATGTTTTTCATTATCTTGATGATCTTCAAAAAGTGAATAAATTGCTTCCGCCCGTATTGACAATCTTATTGTTCACAGGCCAGCATTAGCCCACACAACAACATGACGTTAACCATGAATTAACAAATACCCGCAAAATAAATAGGGCTTATTTTTCCTGTGATGAATATTTTTGCCATCACAGCGGGCGCGCTCGTGGCCAAAATAAGCCGAGGGTCAGGGTTAATGTCGATTGTCCAACGCGGCGGGAGCGTTTTCCGTCGTCTTACGTTCCGGAGATGAATGATGTCAGGCACTATGACTCGCGAAGATTTTGACGCTTACCTGGTTCCCTGTTTTGCCCCCGCGCCGTTTATTCCGGTCAGGGCGGCGGGTTCCCGCGTCTGGGACCAGCAGGGGAAAGAGTATATCGATATGGCGGGCGGCATTGCGGTGAATGCCTTAGGCCATGCCCATCCGGCGCTGGCTCAGGCCCTGCAGGATCAACTGGCGAAATTGTGGCATATCGGCAATGGCTATACCAACGAGCCGGTGCTGCAGCTGGCGAAAACCCTCGTGCAGTCGACCTTTGCCGATAAGGTGTTTTTCTGCAACTCCGGCGCCGAAGCCAACGAGGCCGCTCTCAAACTGGCGCGGAAATACGCTCACGATAAGTTTGGTGGTGAAAAAAGCGAAATCATCGCCTTCAACCATGCCTTCCATGGCCGGACGCTGTTCACCGTCTCCGTCGGCGGCCAGCCGAAATATTCCAGCGATTATGCTCCGCTGCCGCAGGGCATTACCCATCTGCCCTATAACGACATCGAGGCGGTCACCGCGGCCATCTCTTCGCGCACCTGTGCGGTGATCGTCGAGCCGATCATCGGCGAAGGCGGCGTGATACCCGCTGACCCGGCGTTCCTCCAGGCGCTGCGCACCCTCTGCGATCGCCATCACGCGACCCTGATATTCGATGAGGTGCAGACCGGGGCGGGCCGTACCGGCCATCTCTACGCCTACCAGCACTACAACGTCGTCCCGGACATCCTCACCAGCGCCAAAGGGCTGGGGGGCGGCTTCCCAATCGGCGCGATGCTGGCGAAAGAGGCCTGGGCGCAGGTCTTCCAGCCCGGCACCCATGGCACCACCTTCGGCGGCAACCCGCTGGCGGCGACCGTCGCTAACGCCGTGCTGGCCCATCTCGATGCGCCGCTGCTGGCGGGCGTTGGCGAGCGCCATGCGCTGATTGTTGACCTGTTGAATGCGATCTCTGCCCGTTACGATGCGTTCAGCGCCGTGCGGGGCAACGGTCTGCTGATCGGCGCTGAGCTGGCGGGGCCGCTGCGCGGCAAGGCCAAAACGTTGACCAACCTGGCGGCGGAAGAGGGGCTGATCGCCCTGATTGCCGGCCCGGACGTGCTGCGCTTCGCGCCGGCGCTCAATATCCCGCTGGCGGATATTGCGGAAGCCTTCGTGCGCCTTGATCGCGCCGTTGCTCGCTTAACCCGCTAACCGGGAGGACGGCCTGTGATGCTATTTCGTCCCGTACGGGAAAACGATCTCGACGACATCGTCCGCCTTGCCGCGCGGGCGGGGGTCGGCATGACCTCCTTACCGCATGATGCCGGGCGCCTGGCCGCCCGTATCCAGCGCAGTATCGAGACCTTCGCCGGCGAACTGCCGCGCGGCCAGCAGGGTTTCCTGTTTGTGCTGGAAGACACCGCGCTGGCGCGGGTGGTGGGGGTGAGCGCCATTGAGGTCGCGGTGGGCCTGGACGAGCCGTTTTACAATTTTCGCATTCAGAAAACGGTTCGCGCCTCGAAAGCGCTGGGAGTCTATAAGCCTCAGGAGCTGCTTAATCTCAGCTATGACCACACCGGGCACAGCGAACTGTGTACGCTGTTTCTCGACCCGGCCTATCAGCGCAACCGCAATGGTCTGCTGCTCTCCAAGGCGCGCTTTTTATTTATCGCCGCCTTCCGCGAGTGGTTTTCCCCGTACCTGTTTGCCGAACTGCGCGGCTGCAGCGATGAGCAGGGGCAGTCGCCGTTCTGGGATGCGCTGGGCCATCACTTCTTCGACATCCCGTTTGCCGATGCTGACCGGCTGACCGGCACCGGCATGAAAACCTTTATTGCCGAACTGATGCCGGCTTACCCGATCTATATATCACTGCTGCCGGAAGCGGCCCGCGAGGTCATCGGTCAGGTGCATCCCAATACCGCCCCGGCGCGGGCGATCCTCGAGAAAGAGGGATTCAGCTGGCGCGGCTCGGTGGATATTTTCGATGCCGGACCGGTGCTGGAGGCGAACACCGATCAGATCCGCGCCGTGCGCGACAGCCAGTGCCTGCCGGCCCAGCAGCTGATGGGCGCCCTGCCGGCGCCGACGCTCGTCGCCAACGGTCAGTTCGACAATTTCCGGGCGCTGCTGGTGGCCCACGAAGAGCAGGTCTCACTGGACGCCGCCGCGCTGGACGCGCTGCAGGTCAGTGAAACCGACCGCGTTTATACGGTAACCCTGAATCCAGAGGAAAACAGATCATGGCGGTAAAAGCACAGTTTATAGCCGGGCAGTGGCAGGCGGGCAGTGGGGCAACGATGAGCAAACTGGCCCCGGAGGATCAGTCGCTGCTGTGGCAGGCGGCCAGCGCGGGTGCCGACGACGTCCAGGCGGCCTGCGCCGCGGCGCGCGCGGCATTTTACCCCTGGTCGCACCGGCCGCTGGCCGAGCGTATTGCCGTGGTGGAGCGTTTTGCCGCGCTGCTGGAGACACATAAAGAGGCGCTGGCGACCCTGATTTCCCGCGAGACCAGCAAGCCGCTGTGGGAGACCCGCACCGAAGTACAGGCGATGATCGGCAAGGCCGCGATCTCCATCGAGGCCTATCACCAGCGGACGGGCTTTCATGAGTCGACGCTGCCGGACGGAAAAGCACAGCTGCGCCACAAACCGCATGGCGTGATGGCGGTCTTTGGTCCCTACAACTTCCCGGGCCACCTGCCCAACGGGCACATCATTCCGGCACTGATTGCCGGGAATACCATCGTGTTTAAACCCAGCGAGCTGACGCCGGCCACCGCCGAAATGACCGTCCAGCTGTGGCAGCAGGCGGGCGTCCCTGACGGGGTGATCAATCTGCTGCAGGGCGGAAAAACCACTGGCCAGGCGCTGCTGGAAAATCGTGATATCGACGGCGTACTGTTCACCGGCAGCGCGGCGGCGGGTTTCCACTTCCATCGCTATTTCGGCGGCCAGCCGGAGAAGATGCTGGCGCTGGAGATGGGCGGCAACAACGCGCTGATCGTCGCCGACGTGGCCGATGTCGATGCGGCGCTGCATGTGATTATCCAGTCGGCGTTTATCTCCGCCGGGCAGCGCTGCACCTGCGCGCGCCGGCTGATCGTGCCGCGCGGCGAGCAGGGGGATGCGCTGCTGCAGCGGCTGGTCGCGGCCAGCGCGCAGATCCGCGCCGGCAAGTGGGATGACCAGCCCGCGCCGTTTATGGGCGGAGTGATTTCTCTCGACGCCGCGCAGAACATGCTGGCGGCGCAGCAAAAACTGGAGGGGCTCGGCGGCAAGGTGCTGCTGCGCATGCGCCAGCCCGACCCGCACTCCACGGTGCTGACGCCGGGGATCGTCGACGTCACCGGTATCGAGGTGCCGGATGAAGAATACTTTGGCCCGCTGCTGACGGTTATCCGTTATGACGATTTCCCGGAGGCCATTCGCCTCGCCAACCAGACCCGCTATGGCCTGGCCGTCGGGCTGATCTCCAGCGATGCGGCGCAGTTTGAACAGCTGGCGGACGAGGCGCGGGCCGGGATCGTCAACTGGAACAAGCCGCTGACCGGCGCCTCGAGTAAAGCGCCGTTTGGCGGGGTGGGCGCCTCCGGCAACCATCGCGCGGCAGCGTGGTACGCCGCTGATTACTGTGCCTGGCCGATGGCCTCTCTGGTCAGCGATACGCTGACGCTCCCGGCGACGGTATCGCCGGGCCTGCCATTCTGATAACGGATCCTGTGAGGACATATGTCTGGTTTTGAAGCAAACTTTGATGGCCTGGTCGGCCCGACGCACCACTACGCCGGACTCTCCGTCGGCAATGAAGCCTCGCAAAATAACCGCGATGGTCTCTCTAACCCTAAAAAGGCGGCGCTGCAGGGGCTGTATAAAATGAAAGCCCTTGCCGATCGCGGATTCGTGCAGGGCATTCTGCCGCCCCAGCCGCGGCCGAATCTACGTCTGCTGCGCGAAGTCGGTTTCCAGGGCAGCGATGAGCAGGTCATCCGGCAGGCGGCCCACGCGGCGCCGCAGCTGCTCTCCGCCTTCAGCTCCGCCTCGTCGATGTGGACCGCCAATGCGGCGACCGTCTCACCGTCGGCGGACAGCGCCGATGGCAAAGTCCATTTCACCGTCGCCAACCTGAACAATAAGCTGCACCGTATGCAGGAGGCGCCCACCACCTCGGCGATCCTGGGCGCCACGTTCGCCGATCCGCGCTACTTCGCCCACCATGCGGCGCTGCCGCAGCATGGCGACCTCGGCGATGAAGGGGCAGCCAACCATAACCGCTTCTGCCGGAAGTATGACCGACAGGGGGTGCAGTTTTTTGTCTACGGTCGACGCGCCAGCGGCGGGATCGCCCCGGTGAAGTATCCGGCGCGGCAGACCCTCGAGGCCAGCGAGGCGGTGGCCCGCCTGCATCAGCTGGATCCGCGCTACACGGTGTTTGCCCAGCAGGCGCCGCAGGCTATCGATCGCGGCGTGTTTCACAACGACGTCATCGCGGTCAGCAATCGCCATGTGCTGTTCCACCATCAGCAGGCGTTTGTCGATCAGGCGACGGTGCTGGCGACGCTACGGGCTAAAAGCGACAGTCTGGATATCCCGTTCACCAGCGTGGAAGTGCCGGACGAGCGGGTGTCGCTCGATGACGCGGTGGCCTCTTACCTGTTCAACAGCCAGCTGCTGAGTAAACCTGACGGCAAGATGCTGATCGTGGTGCCGGAGGAGTGCCGCCAGCGGGAAAACGTCTGGCGCTATCTGAGCGACCTCGCCGCCGACAGCGCATCGCCGATCGATGAAGTGGCGGTCTTTGACCTGCGGGAAAGCATGCGCAACGGCGGCGGCCCGGCCTGTCTGCGGCTGCGGGTAGTGCTCAACGAGGCTGAACGCCAGGCGGTCAACGCCCACAGTCTGATGAACGACGAGCGTTATCAGCAGCTGACGGCATGGGTGGAAAAACACTATCGCGACCGGCTGCACGCCCGCGATCTGGCGGACCCGCAGCTGCTGCGCGAGGTTTATCAGGCGCTGGATGAGCTGACGCAGATCCTGCGCCTGGGCGCGGTCTATGATTTTCAGCGTTAAGGAGCGGCAGATGGAGCACCTGGTTAACGATTTACTGCACTGCCGCCTGCAGGAGTGGAGCTTCCCGGCGGGCATCGAGGCCCGCTGGCTGGGCGAGGGGATCCTGCAGTTGCTGCCGACGGCGCCGTGGCGCCAGGCGACGATCCTCTCCGCGGGCGTGCATGGCAATGAGACCGCGCCGACGGAGCTGCTGCTGCAGTTGACCCACGATCTGAGCCAGGGGCGGCAGCCGCTCACTCAGGCGCTGCTGATCGTCTTTGGTAACCTGCCGGCGATCCGCGCCGCACGCCGCTATCTGCACAACGACCTGAATCGCCTGTTCGGCGGCCGCCATCTGGCGGTCACCCCGGGGAATGAGTCGCGGCGGGCTTTTGCGCTGGAGCAAGCGGTGCAGGCCTTCTATCGCGCCGCCGATGCGGCGGGTCCGGTCAACCGTAGCCATCTCGATATGCATACCGCCATTCGCGGGTCGCTGTATCGCCAGTTTGCGCTGCTCCCGGCCCACGCCGGGGATTTTTCGCCTGGCTTCTACCAGCTGTTGCAGGCCAGCGGGATGGATGCCATCGTGCGGCATACCGAAGCGGGCGGCACCTTCACCCATTTCACCTGCGAAAAGTTCGCCGCGCAAAGCGCCACCCTGGAGCTGGGGAAAGTGATGCCGTTCGGCGCCAACGATCTCAGCCTGTTCGCCGCTACCGACGCGGCGATCCGGGCCTGGATTTCTGACGCGCCGCTACCGCCGCGCGACAAAGCGCCAGTGGACTACTTCCTGGTCGAGGAGAGCATCATCAAGCGCGAGGGGGAATTTACGCTTAATCTCGCGGCCAACGTTGAGAACTTCACCGCGCTCCCGGCGGGATACGAAATCGCTCGCCAGGCGGAGAAACGGTGGGTGGTGCAGGCCCGGGCCCCCTATATCCTCTTTCCCAATGCCGGGGTCGCCACCGGTCAGCGCGCCGGGCTGCTGCTGCGCGCCGCGGCTCTTCGCCTCCCACAACCAGCCTGAGGAAACACCATGACTGAACATCAACATCAGGCGTCTCCTGCCGCCGGAGGTGAGGGCGCGTCACAGCTTAAACGCGGGCTCGGCGCCCGCCACATTCAAATGATTGCCCTCGGGGGCGCCATCGGCACCGGGCTGTTTATGGGGGCGGGGCGCAACATCGCCGTTGCCGGCACCTCGATTCTGGTGATCTATGTGCTGGTCGGGTTCTTTACCTATATGGTGATGCGGGCGATGGGGGAGCTGCTGCTCACCCGCCATGACTACCGCTCGTTTGCCGACTTTGTCGGCGAGTATCTCGGGCCGCAGGCGAGCTTTTACCTCGGCTGGACCTACTGGCTAAGCTGGGTAGTGACCTGCATTGCCGACGTGGTGGTCTGCGGGAGCTATATGCAGTACTGGTTCCCGGAACTGTCGGCATGGATGCCGGCCCTCAGCATGCTGGCGATCCTGTTCCTGCTTAACCTGCTGTCGGTGAAAATGTTTGGCGAGGCGGAGTTCTGGTTCGCCCTGATCAAGGTGATCACCATTATCGCCCTGATCGGCACCGGCGGCTGGATGATTGCCACCGGCTGGACTTCTCCGGACGGCGTGACGGCTTCTCTCAGCCATCTTACCGACCCGACGGCTTTTATGCCTCACGGTATCACCGGTTTTTTCGCCGGCTTCCAGATAGCGATCTTCTCCTTTACCGGCATTGAGCTGCTGGGCACCATGACGGCGGAGACCCGCGATCCGCAGCGCATTTTGCCCAAGGCGATCAATGCTCTGCCGCTGCGGATTATCATCTTCTATCTGCTGTCGATGGTGGTGATTATCGCCGTCGCCTCCTGGCCGGGGGTATCGGCGGAGACCAGTCCGTTCGTGACGCTGTTTGCCAAGGCCGGGCTGCCTGCCGCCGCGGCGGTGATTAACTTCGTGGCGCTGACCTCGGCGATGTCCTCGGCCAACAGCGGCGTCTTCTCCAGCACCCGCATGCTGTACGGCCTGTCGGTGGAGAAGCATGCGCACTGGCAGTTTCGCATCCTGTCGCGCAATACCCGCATCCCGGTGCGTAGCCTGCTGTTCTCCTGCTTCTGCATGCTGATCGGTACGCTGCTGCTGTTCCTGGTGCCGAACGTGATGACCTTGTTCACCATCGTCTCGACCCTGGCGGCGATTATGGTGGTGTTCAGCTGGGGGATGATCCTCGTGGCCTATCTGGTCTATCGCCGTCAGCGTCCGGACCTGCACGCCGGGTCGATCTTTAAGATGCCTGCCGGGGTGGTGATGAGCTGGGTGAGCCTGCTGTTCTTCGCCTTCGCCATCTTCATCATGATCTTTGACCCGGACACGCTGCTGGCGCTGTTGGCTTCTCCGCTGTGGTTTATTGCCCTGTGGGGCTTCTGGAAGCTGAAGCAGCGGCGTGAGGGGCAACTGACACTGGACAACCAGAGCGCCTGACACTCGCCGGCCAACCTGGCCGGCTAAGCAGGAGGTGAAGACGTTACGTCTGTTTCTGCCCGGTGGCGGCTGGCGCCTTACCGGGCCTACTGTCTTACCTGACCTGGGATGAGCGCTATCCCCCGCGGCGTGATCTCCCTCTGTAGGCCCGCGCAAGCGCCGCGCCGCCGGGCGGGATAGTCGGCACGCTACCTGCCCAGACGGCGGCGGTTAGGCGCTTTCCGCCCGGGAAGGGGCCGCACCCGGCGCGGACTTCATCCGGCTGGCGCAGAAAATTGCCAGCAGCGAAATCACCACCGTTACGCCCAGATAAACGGCCACCGGCCGCCAGTCCCCGTCATATTTTGCCAGCAGACCGGTGGCGATAAGCGGCGCGGTGCCCCCGGCCAGCGCGGCACCCAGCTGGTAGCCGAGGGTGATCCCGGTATAGCGCACATTGGCGCTGAAAATCTCAGAGCACAAGGTGCCGAGCACCGCAGTTACCGGCGCCCACAGGATGCCGAAGGCAACGACCGTCGCCAGCATGATGCCCCAGCTGGTGCCGGTGTCGAGCAGCAGGAACCACGGAACGATAAACAGCCCCAGCAGCACCACGCTCAGGGTATACATCTTTTGCCGCCCCACCTTGTCTGACAGCAGCCCCATCAGCGGGATCATCACGGTGGCCACCAGCGCGCCCAGGGTCACGGATTCCAGCGCCTGCGACTTCTGGTAGCTCAGGGTGGTGGTGGCATAGCTGACCACAAAGGTGGAGAAGATATAGAATGGGGCGGTCTCCACCACTTTCAGACCGGCGGCAATCAGCACTTCCCGCCAGTGGTGCTTGAGCGTTTCGCGCAGCGGGGCCTTCGCCACCTGGCCGGATTTTTTCACCTGCTTAAAGGCGGGCGTTTCGTCGATATCTTTGCGGATCCACAGGCCGAGAAAAACGAGGACGGAGCTGAGCAGGAACGGTATACGCCAGCCCCAGGCGAGAAACTGTGTCTCGTCAAACAGGGTCATCAGCGAGACGATAAACGTCGCCATCAGCATGCCGATGGTCACGCCGGCCTGGGGAATGCTGCCGAAAAAGCCTTTCCGCTTCTCCGGCGCGTATTCGTAGGCCAGCAGCAGCGCACCGCCCCATTCACCGCCGATACCCATGCCCTGAATAATGCGCAGGGTTATCAGCAGGGCGGGCGCCCAGAGGCCCACCATCTCATAGGTGGGAAGCAGGCCGATCGCCACCGTGGCGCTGCCCATCAGCGACAGGGTCAGCACCAGCGTCTTCTTGCGGCCGATGCGATCGCCGATATGAGCGAAAATGACGCCGCCGATGGGGCGGATAAAAAACGTCAGCGAGAAGGAGAGCCAGGAGAGGATCAGGCCGATGACCGGGTCGACCATCGGAAAGAAGATTTTGTTGAACACCAGCGCGGCGGCGGTGCCATAGAGCAAATAATCGAACCATTCGATGGCGCTGCCTGTCAGGCTGGCGATCAGGACCTTCTTGTTTTTCTGCAGAATGGATGCAGTGTTGTCTTGTGGATTGCTCATTACGAAACGTTCTCCCGCCACGGTAAATAGGTCAGGTGTCACTCTGTGTAAACAGGGTGCAACCTGGTGTGAAAAGGTTGTGTAATTGTTAAGCAACTTAGGGTTGAAGGTTACAATTGGCAAGTTCATCGCTGGCAAACTGGGCGTTATGACGCGGTTTGGACTGGTGTAACCGCGACGCTATTTTTTATTTTCCACCTGATTTTGCTGTTTTTTGTTATTTTCATAGTGAGTTGTTCAGGTGCAACCCGCCTGTTTTTAGATGTTTCTTGTTATTTCAAAATGGTTACAAATTAACGCCGCTTTGCCTCCCGCGAGGCGGCGTTTATGATGGCGAAAGCATCCTCTCCGATCGGCTGAGAGGGAATTAAGGAGACAGAATGGCAGAACAATTTCCCCGGCTGTCGGCGGCGACGCTGGCGGCGGCTAACCAGGTCGGCGCCTGGCTGGCGCAGGACGATCTGGCGACGCTGCCCGCGCTGCCGCAGGTGGACGTGGTGGTGCTGGCCGGCAACGCCGTGATCCCGACCATCGACGCCGCCTGCCGGCTGGCGGCGGCGCAGGACGTCACGCTGCTGATCAGCGGCGGCGTGGGACATTCTACGAACTATCTCTACGAGGCGGTGCGCCAGGATACCCGTTACCGTATGTTGCCGGTGGCGGGGCGTCCGGAAGCGCATATTCTGGCCGATATTGCTCATGACTACTGGCACATTCCGCGCTCGCGGCTGGTGGTGGAGGACCAGTCGACCAACTGCGGCGAGAACGCCCGTTTTACCCGGACCACGCTGGAGAACGGGGGGATCCCTCATCGTCGCGGGATCGTCATTCAGGACCCCACCATGCAGCGGCGAACCATGGCCACCTTCGCCCGCGTCTGGCAGGGGGTGGCGACACCGCCACAGTGGCTGAGCTTTCCCGGCTGCTCGCCGGTGCTGGAGCAGACCGATGGTCAACTGGGGTTCGCGGGCGGCGGGGCGGGGCTGTGGCCGGTCGCCCGCTACCTGGCGCTGCTGCTGGGCGAGCTGCCGCGCCTGCAGGATACGCCTGAAGGATACGGTCCGCGGGGGAAAGACTTCATCAGCCACGTCACCTTCCCGCCGGAGATCCTCGATGCCTGGCGACAGCTGCGGGAGGACGCCCAGCTTGCCGGGGCGCTGCAGGCCCGCACCCTCAGCTGAAAACTGCCCGTTTGCGGCAGATTTATCGCAAACGGGCAATTTGTGTTATTGGAATGTAACCTCAACCGGGCATTTTTGGCCCGGTTTTATGAATCAGCTCACAGAACGGCGCCAACGTGCTGCGAAGCCACGGCTTATCCGCCCGATATTTAACAAAAAAATCACTTGTTAAATACAAACGCACTACAGGAGCAGCCATGACAGCACCCGTTCAACACCAAATGTATATTGATGGCCAGTTCGTTTCCGGTCGCGGCGACGGCTGGATCGACGTGCTTAACCCGGCGACCGAAGCGCTGCTGTCGCGGATCCCGGACGGGACTGCTGAAGAGGCGCGGCTGGCGATTGACGCGGCTGAGCGCGCCCAGCCCGCCTGGGAAGCGCTGCCGGCCATTGAGCGTGCGGGTTGGTTACGCAAAATTGCCGCTGGTATCCGCCAGCGTGCTGAAGAGATTGCCGGGCTGATCGTGGCTGAAGGCGGCAAGATCCAGCAGCTGGCTGCGGTGGAAGTCGCATTCACCGCGGACTATCTCGACTATATGGCCGAATGGGCGCGCCGTTACGAAGGCGAGATCGTGCAGAGCGATCGCCCTGGGGAGAATATCCTCGTCTTTAAACGCGCGCTGGGGGTGACCACCGGGATCCTGCCGTGGAACTTCCCGTTCTTTCTTATCGCCCGCAAGCTGGCGCCGGCCCTGATCACCGGGAATACCATCGTCATTAAGCCCAGCGAATTTACGCCCAATAATGCCATCGCCTTTGCCGAGATCGTCCATCAGGTTGGGTTGCCGAAAGGGGTCTTTAACCTGGTGCTCGGCCGCGGAGAAACCGTTGGTCAGGAGCTGGCCGGCAATCCAAAGGTGGCGATGGTCAGCATGACCGGTAGCGTGGCGGCAGGAGAGAAAATCATGGCCGCTGCGGCGAAAAATATCACCAAAGTGTGCCTCGAACTCGGCGGCAAAGCGCCAGCCATTGTGATGGATGATGCGGATCTGGAGCTGGCGGTGAAAGCGGTGGTGGACTCGCGGGTGATTAACACCGGGCAGGTGTGTAACTGCGTCGAGCGGGTCTATGTTCAGCAGGGCATTTACGACCGCTTCGTCAACCGCCTCGGCGAGGCGATGAAGGCCGTGCAGTTTGGCGACCCGGCGACGCGGGATGACATCGCGATGGGGCCGCTGATCAACGCGGCGGCGCGGGACCAGGTGGCGGGTAAAGTGGCGAAGGCGGTGGCGCAGGGGGCGCGGGTGGCGCTGGGCGGCCAGCCGCTGGAGGGCAAAGGCTATTTTTATCCGCCGACCCTGCTGCTGGATGTGCGTCAGGAGATGGACATTATCCACGAGGAAACCTTCGGGCCGGTGCTGCCGGTGGTGGCGTTTTCGACCCTTGATGAGGCGCTGACGATGGCCAATGACAGCGACTATGGCCTGACCTCCTCGATCTATACCCGCGATCTGAACGTGGCGATGAAGGCGATTAAGGGACTGAAGTTCGGCGAAACCTATATCAACCGGGAAAACTTTGAGGCGATGCAGGGTTTCCACGCCGGCTGGCGCAAATCGGGGATCGGCGGCGCTGATGGTCGCCACGGGCTGAATGAGTACCTGCAGACCCAGGTGGTCTATCTGCAGGCCTGAGGTACTTAACTCCGAGCCGGCGGGCAGCTCAGGCGGCCCGCCGTTCGCTTAGCGGGCGAATTTCTCCAGCACGCGGATCAGCTGGGTGACGAAGCCGTATTCGTTATCATACCAGGCGACGGTTTTCACCAGCTGTACGCCGCCGGCCTCCACAATCTCCAGCTGGGTGGCATCGTAGATCGAGCCGAAATGGCTGCCGATGATGTCGGAAGAGACAATCTCTTCTTCGGTGTAGCCGAAGGATTCATTGCCCTCAGCCGCCTGCTTCATCGCCTGATTGACCTCATCCGCAGTCACTTTTTTCTCCAGCACCGACACCAGCTCTGTCACCGAACCCGTTTTTGTCGGCACACGCTGGGCATGGCCCTTCAGTTTACCGCTCAGGGCGGGGATCACCAGGCCGATGGCCTTTGCCGCACCTGTGGTGTGCGGGATGACGTTTTCTGCCGCCGCTCTGGAGGCGCGCAGATCTTTGCCGCGCGGCCCGTCCACCAGCGACTGGGTGCCGGTATAAGCATGGATGGTGGTCATGGTGCCCACGGTGATGCCGAAGGCATCCTGGAGGACTTTGGCCATCGGCGCCAGGCAGTTGGTGGTGCAGGAGGCCACGGAGATGATGGTGTCATCCGGGGTCAGGGTGTCATCGTTGACGTTGTAGACGATGGTTTTCATCTCGCCAGCGGGGGCGGAAATCAGCACTTTGCGCGCGCCGGCCTGGAGATGGGCTTGCGATTTCTCGGCCGAGGTGTAAAACCCGGTACACTCCACAATCACCTCTGCGCCTGCCGCCTGCCACGGAATATGCTGCGCCTCTTTTTCGGCATACACCGTAATGGTTTTGCCGTTGACGATCAGCGCATCTTCCGTAAAGTCGACGCTCCACGGAAAGGGGCCGTAGTTTGAATCATGCTTCAACAGATAGGCCAGCACCTTTGGCGAGGTGAGGTCGTTGATAGCCACCACTTCCAGGCTGCTGTCGACTTCTAATAAACGGCGTAACACCAAACGTCCGATACGACCAAATCCATTAATCCCAAGTTTACTCATGGACATTCTCCGGTTGGTAAAACGACTCGATGTGATAAAACTCCTCCAGGCTTAGTCCTGTCCCCCTGATTGGTCAACTGACAATCTGTGCGGTATGCCAGCGTTTCCGGGCCGGGGAGGAAAAAAGTGGATGTTTTCCCGGCCTTTTTTAGCGCTGACGGCAGGGAATAATTTTTGTTACCGGAGATGAGGGGGCCGCCTGCTGGCGAAGCGGTGAAAAGCGTCTATGCTTAACTATTGAATAGCTTAGTAAAATATTGACGTTAGACGAAGGGAGAGGTTATGGGATTCTGGAGAATCGTTTTCACTATTATTCTGCCGCCGCTGGGCGTACTGCTGGGGAAAGGCTTCGGCTGGGCGTTTATTCTCAACATTATTCTGACCCTGCTGGGCTATATTCCTGGCCTGATCCACGCTTTCTGGGTGCAGACCCGCGACTGAGGGGCGAGCAGATAACCACGCCTCCCCCTGGGACCCGCTCAGGGGGGCATCAGGCTCTCTTTATACAGCAGCGTATTATCCTTCGACCAGTAGTGCCGGGTCTCCTCTTCCAGATCAACAATCCACTTAAACACGCCGGCGCTGGCGAGATCCTTGCAGTACTGTTCAAAGTTGATGGCGCCGGCAAAATGGCGGATGACCGCGGCCGAGGTCAGTCGATGGCTGGGGGCGCTGCGCACGCGTAGCAGGCCGCGGGCGCTTTTTATCGAGATCACCTCGTCGTTTGCCATCACGAAATTCATATTGCCGGTGGAGACAAAATAGATGTAGTAGGAGACCTGATGCCGGCGGAGTTCACTGGCGAAGGTGGTAAAATCGGCATCCGCGCGAACCTGTTCGAAAAAGTGACCCAGCCTTGCCAGCAGTTCCATTTCAATCCTTGTTGTGTTGTTGCTGCGCATGGTTTAGGCGTCTGTCGGCATAAACCATTCACACGTTTACTTATTCGTATTTTAATAATATAGGCGCGTTATATTAATGGTTATTATGTAACTGGAACATCGTTTCAAGTGTTACAAGCTATTGCAAAGGTTCGCAGGGGATCCTCGAGGCAGGCAGAAGGTGTGGTAAGACGGGAAGAGGCGAAATTAGCGCCGGCGATGATCGTCGCCGGCGGGGCCATGAGCCGCGGCTATTTCTGGATCAGATAGCGAATGGTTGGGCCATCCTGCTGAATATCCAGCACCGTATAGCCATGGTTCCTGGCATCGAGTGGAATGTTATTGATCGACTGCGGACAGTCGCTGACTACTTCCAGGATCTCGCCTTTTTGCAGGGAGGGCATCGCCTCCAGAGTGGCCACGGCCTGATAGGGACAGGGTTCGCCGACCATATCCAGGCGATAATCAGGGATGATGTTTTTCATGCGCTCTCCTTCACGGTCCGGACCGCCGTCGACTGGCGGCGGAAAAAATGTCTTTCCCAGGCGATCACCAGCAGCAGGGCGATCAGCAGCAGCAGATAGGTCGCCAGCAGCCCGCCGAAGGGACCGAAGGCGTTCAGCAGGTTGATTTTTTGCCAGTGGGTGGCGAGCGGAGCGGCGATATCGTCCCAGCACCAGGCGAGCAGCGTTGAGCCAATGACATTGCCCAGCCCAACCCACCAGTAGTGAACCTGGCCCTCCACCGCACGATACATCCAGCCGGTTTCACAGCCGCCGGCCAGCACGATGCCAAAGCCAAACAGCAGCCCGCCAATCGCCGCATTGGGACCGGCCCACATAATTTTCGGCGCCATCCCCAATTGCACATAGCTAAAGATACCGATGGCGCTCGCCGCCATGCCGAAGATAATCGCCTTCGCCATCACCGTCCGGCCGGTGATCCACATATCGCGAAAGGCGGAGGTAAAGCAGATCTGCGCGCGCTCAATAAGCAGACCGAAGCCGATGCCGAACAGCATCGCCAGGCCGAGCGCCGGGTGGTCTGCGGCGGTGAGCAGGCCCCAGCCGATCATGGCGAAAAAGATCACCATCCCCAGCCGGAAACGGCGGCGCGCCTGCTGCGGTTTTTGGGTTAACGGCGAGGCGGCGGACACCTTTTGCATTTTTACCGGAATGCGAAAAAGGGGCAGCAGCGTGAAGCGGGCGCCAAACCAGGAGCCGATGGCGGTGGCGATGGCAAACAGCCAGGCGTGCAGGGAGAACTGCGGAATACCGGTGAAAAAAGCCGCCAGATTGCAGCCCATCGCCAGACGTGCGCCGAACCCGGCGATGATGCCGCCTGCCACGGCCTGCACAATGCGGATCCGGCTGCGTGGAAAGCGCAGTTTGACGTTATTGGCCCATAGCGCGGCGGCCAGGCAGCCGCCGAACATGCCGATGATCATCCTGCCATCGATGCGGGTCAGCGGCGTCCCTTCGAGATGAATCAGCTGGTAATAGCCCCACTGTTCGCTGTGGACGCCCAGCAGTTGCAGCAGTTGACCACCCCAGCGGGTGAATTCGCCGGTCACCGCCCAGAAGGTGCCGGTGATGCCAAAATAGTAGGTGGAGAGGATGCCCGCCGCGATGACCGCCGGGACAGGGGACCAGAACCGGATAAGCCAGGCCTGTTTGAAGGATTGCCATGTCATAAAAATGCCTCTGAACTCAGAAGGTATTAAAGGTCGATGACCGACCGAAGGGGGCAAATAGTACCCGCCTTAACGCCTGCTTTCTCTGTTTTGGATCAAGGCCCTACGCTTGCGCCACCACGGCAAGCAGCGCCAGCAGTGCGGGCAGCGCCTGAATATAGAGAATTTTGCGGCTGGCGGTTAGCGCGCCGAAAATCCCGGCGACCAGCACGCAGGCCAGGAAAAAGATAACCACCTGCACCCCCGGCGCCCCCAGCCACAGCCCCCACGCCAGGCCGGCGGCCAGAAAACCGTTATACAACCCCTGGTTGGCCGCCAGCACCCGGGTCTCCCGGGCGAAATCGGCGCTGAGGTTAAAGGCCCGGCGCCCGGCGGGGGCTTCCCAGAGAAACATCTCCAGCACCAGGATGGCGAGATGAATAATAGCGACCAGCGCAACGAGGAGAGTGGCTAACACAGCAGTCCTTAATCAATAAGATGAATGTGTCTGCAGTATAGCTGCAAGCGCTAACGAAGCGGGAGCGCCGCTGCTATAGTGCAGATAGGGTCATGTTTTCTGCCGCGACCAGCGTCGGTTATCTGATTGCCCTTCGGTTTAGTTTAGCGGTGCTAGTATGCCGGGTTCTTTTTTACGGGTGTGGTGTAGGTTGCTGAATGTTAAATAAATTATGGATTTTGTTATCAGGGCTACTGGTGGTTGCCATGCCGTCGGCGCAGGCCGGGGAATTAAACCTCTATTCGATGAATACCGGCTCCTATGTTTATCATATGACCGGTAACCACGGACAATATAACGAGCATTTCAATAACAATTTTTTCTCGGTGGAGCGCAAGTTTTCTCAGGATTCAAAATACAGCGTGCTGGTCGGAACGATGAAAAACAGCTTTGACGATCGCTGTTTGACCCTCGGCGTGCGCCGCGACTGGCTGAAAAACGATACCGGCTGGGTGCTGAAAGGGGTGTATGCCTATACCGGGGAATTTTTCTTTGACGCCTTCAGCCACTGTGGGGATTCCGGCACCTACCGCACCGCCAAAAAAATCACCGGCGTCGGTTTTTCGCCCTACCTCTATCATGGTCTGCAATATAACTTCACCGATTATTTCGGTGTGGAAGGCGGCATTATTGTGCCGGCGATCTTTGTGATGAGTATTCAGTGGAGCTTTCGCTAGCCGCTTTATTATCCGGGAAAAGAGCAGGCCGCCTCAGGTGGCCTGCTACTGATGACCTGGCGGCAGGAATTAATGGAAGCCGAGACGGATCAGATCTAACGGGCAAAAGCGGCCCTCGCAGCCGTCGATTTCAACGCAGTCCGCCCGGCGAAGCTGCTCGGCGGTTTTCCCTTCACCATGGATAGCTTTAATCACGCCTGTTGTGCCGTTACCGGCGATCATTACCATGCTGCCGGTAGCAATAGCGTTACGATTACGGTCATAGGTTTTCATGGTCTCCTCCTCAATAAACCAGGGTAAGCAATGATTAAGCGGCTAAAGTAATACGCTTTTTTGCCTAAAAAAGTTTTGAGGATAATCAAATTTATTTTAATAACCCCGGAGCGAAAAGGGCCACAAGTCCCCTCTATTCACGCCGATCGCATCGCCTGCGTGGCGCGCGACACTGACGGCAATATGTCATTCAGGTTACTGTTTTATGACCAGATTATTAACCTTGCCAGCCCGCGGAAAATAGCGAAAGATGGCGCTATTCGGGCATCAACAGTGCCAGTGCGTGTCCTGAGGGAGCCATGAGTCAAGACGTCACCGCGAAGATGTTAAAGCCCGATTTTGATAGTGAAGTTTCCGGTCTGGTGCATGGTTATCTGTTTCATGAACAGCGCCCCCCGCAGCCCATCGCCTCTGGCGAGGTGTGCGCCCGTTATCAGGCGCTCGCCGATGACAAGGCGTTTATCTGGTTACACCTGAATCTCAATCATGCCACCGCCGAAAAATGGTTAACCAGCCACTTTCCGGTGGCGGACTTTTTCTTCGAGGAGATCCGCAGCGGCTCGCACACCACCCGCATTGAGCGACAGGGGGAGAATCTGTTCGCTGTGCTCAACGATGTGCTGTTTCGTCCGCAGGATACCAGTGCGGAAACCGCCACGCTGTGGCTCTACTGTAGCCCTAAGCTGGTGGTGACGGCGCGCTTCAAACCGTTGCGGTTTATCGAATGGATGCTGCCGCGTCTGCAGACGCTCAGGGTGAATACCTCTACCGAGCTGCTGGCTTTTCTGCTGGAGGAGCAGGAGGAGGTGCTGGAGCAGGTCGTCCGCCAGGCCAGCCGCCATGTCGACCTTATTGAAGAGCGTCTCCTGAGCAATCACGTGCAGCGCAACCGGGCCGATCTGGCACGGCTGCGGCGGATGCTTTTGCGTTTTCAGCGGCTGCTGGCGCCGGAGCCGGCGGCGATGTTCCGTCTGCTTAACCGGCCGCCGGCGTGGATGGATCGTGCAGTGGTGCAGGCGTTTCGTCAGTTCACCGAAGAGTTTAGCGTGGTGCTCAACGACCTGTCCGGCCTGATCGAGCGTATCAGTCTGCTGCAGGAGGAGATTGGCGCCCGCCAGCTGGAGCAGAGCAACCGCACCCTCTACACCCTGACGGTGATCACCGTTCTCGCGCTGCCGATTAACATCGTCGCCGGTTTCTTCGGCATGAACGTCGGCGGGATCCCGCTGGCGAGCAACCACCACGGGTTTATTCTGCTGGTGGTGATAGTCGCCATCTTTACCCTCGGCGCCGGCTACCTGGCATTCCGCCGGCGCGATGACCTGTAGATTGCGCGTCGAATCAGCTGAGGCTGCGCAGGGCGGCAATCAGTCCTTCGACACCGCGTTCCAGCTTCTCGCGCGGGCAGCCGACGTTGAGGCGCAGAAAGCCGTTGCCCTCAGGACCATAGGTATAACCCGGCATAATCGCCACCTTCTGTTCGGCGATCAGCGCCTGCTGTAGCGCGTGGTCGTCGATGTTCAGGGGGCGCAGGTCGATCCACGCCAGGTAGGTGGCCTCCGGCGGCTGCCAGCAGAGTGCGGGGAAGGCATTGTTAAGCGTAGCGGCGACATAGCGCATATTCGCCTGCAGATAGTCACGCAAGGCGTCGAGCCAGGGAGCCCCGTCGCGGTAGGCGGCGATATGGGCGACCAGCGCCGGCACGGAGGGAGAAGAGAGCCCGTCGCGGGCCTTCAGCGCCTGCAGGTAGCTGTCGCGCGCGTTCGCCTCAGGGATAAAGCCATAGGCCCCGGTAAAGGCCGGAATATTAAAGCTCTTCGAACCGGAGGTGAACAGCGCCCATGGCCCCTGAGCAACCTCGCTCCACGGGATATGGCGGTGTTCGTCCCAGGTCATGTCCATATGAATTTCGTCGCTAATCACCCTGACGCCATGTTTTTGACACAGGGCCGCCATGGTTTGGAGCTCCTCGCGACGCCAGACTTTCCCCGTTGGGTTGTGCGGGCTGCACAGCAGCAGCAGGGTATTCTTCGGTTCCGCCAGCGCGGATTCCAGGCGGGCCATATCGCAGTGCCATTGATTATTCGTCAGGGTCAATGGCACCGGGGCAATCTCCCGGCGGTTAGCGGTGATGGTCTTATAGAATGCATCGTAGGCAGGGGTATGGACGACGACGCCGTCGCCTTCGCTCGACCACTGGCGGATGGTTTCCGCCACCATGTAGATAACCGACGGCCCGTAGACCACCGTTTGCGGATCGATGACGCTGTTAAACCGGCTGGCGTACCAGTGGGCAATCGCCCCGAGAAACGCCTCGTTCTGCCAGCGACTGTAGCCGAACACCCCGTGGGCCAGCCGCTGGCTGACGGCGTCGAGAATGCAGGGCGCGGTGGCGAAATCCATATCGGAGATGGTGAACGGCAGCAGGTCGGCGGCGCCAAACCGGTCGGCGACATAGTCCCACTGTGTGCACCAAGTACCGTGGCGGTCGATGGGGGTGGCAAAATCAAACATCGGAACTTCCTTAGCGAATGTCCCCCTCCGCGCGGAAGGGGGACCAGTGGGGTCAGGCCTGAACAGTATTCATCAATACGGCCATTTCATCTTTTACCGACTGCACCTGCGGGCCAATAACCACCTGCAGGTTATGCTGATTGAGCTGAACCACCCCGATGGCGCGATGGGCTTTCAGCGCGGCGGCGTCCACTTTGCTCATATCGTGTACCGACAGACGCAGACGAGTAATGCAGTTATCCAGCGAAACAATGTTCTCGGCGCCGCCGAGCGCTGCCAGAATCGCCGGCACGTTATAGCCGGATTTGCCGATGGTACCGGCGACGGCTTTCTCCACGCTGGCGGCGGTGTCGATATCGCGGCCCGGCGTTTTCAGGTTGAAGCGGGTAATGGCGAAGCGGAAGATGGCATAGTAGACCGCGAACCAGATAGCCGCTACCACCGGCACCAGATACCACTTGGTCGCCAGGCCATGCAGGATGCCAAACACCACGAAGTCGATGATATTGCCGTCGGTGTTGCCGATGGTCACCCCGAGCACCGCCATGATGGTAAAGCCGAGACCGGTCAGCAGCGCGTGGATGACATACAGGACCGGCGCGACGAACAGGAACAGGAACTCCAGCGGCTCGGTGGTGCCGCCGACCACGCAGGCGATAACCCCGGAGATCAGCAGGCCTTTAATTTTATGCCGGTTTTCCGGACGGGCGCAGTGGTACATCGCCAGCGCGGCTCCCGGCAGGCCACCGAGGAAGGCCGGCATTTTACCCTGCGACAGGAAGCGGGTGGCGCTTTCGGAGAAGCCGTGGGTGGTTGGGCAGCTTAGCTGCGCCTGGAAGATGGTCAGCGCGCCGCTGACGCTGTGGCCGCAGACGTCGAGGGTACCGCCGGCTTCAGTGAAGCGGATCAGCGCCACCAGAATGTGGTGCAGGCCAAACGGCAGCAGCAGTCGCTCGCCGGTGCCGAAGATCATCGGGCCAAAATCCCCGGCGCTGTTGATCATCTTCCCGAGGGCGTTGATCCCCATGGCGAAGACTGGCCACACCAGCGGGATAGCCAGCCCGACCAGACCCAGCACCACGGTGGTGATGATCGGCACAAAGCGGGTGCCGCCAAAGAAAGCCAGGGCGTCCGGCAGGCGAATGTTATGGAAGCGTTCATGCAGCAGCCAGACGATAATCCCGGCGATAACCGCGCCGAGGATCCCGGTATCGATCGACGGAATACCGATGATGTTCTGGATATTGTTGGCCTTCAGGATCGCGGCGTCGGTGGTGGGCAGAATGCCTTTCGCCGTCAGCCAGAAGTTGACCGCCAGGTTCATGACCGCGTAGCCGACAAAGCCGGCGAAGGCGGCGACGCCTTTGTTCTCCCGCGCCAGCCCCAGTGGGATGGCGATACAGAACATGACCGGCAGGAAGCTGAAGGCAAAGGAGCCGACTTTGCTCATCCAGATAAAGATGGCCTGCAGCAGCGGCATATCCAGCCACGGCAGCAGCGTCAAAACATCGTGACTGCTTAACGAACTGCCGATCCCCAGCATGATCCCACAAAACGAGAGCAACGCTACGGGCAGCATAAAGGTTTTTCCGAGCTGCTGGAAAAACTCCCATAAAGTGATTTTTGGTGCTGTTTTCGCCGTCATAACACGGTTCCTGATTCTCAAGTGGTCGGGAAGAACTAACGCCACGGCAAGATAAAACGTTTTACCATTTTTTAGTGCGATAAAAATCACATAATCAAGCGATAATAAGGTTTATAAAGATTGCACAATGATAAAACGTTTTATCGACAGGCAAGGGAGTCAGCCAGCACGTTATGGCTATCGCAAAAAAGATCACCATCAATGATGTGGCGCAGGCCGCCGGGGTCTCCGTGAGCACCGTCTCGCTGGTGCTGAGCGGTAAAGGGCGCATCTCCAGCGCCACTGGCGAGCGGGTTAATCAGGCCATCGAACAGCTGGGATTTGTGCGCAACCGCCAGGCCGCCTCGCTGCGTGGCGGGCAGAGCGGGGTGATTGGCCTTATCGTTAGCGATCTGTCAAAGCCGTTTTACGCCGAATTAACCGCCGGCCTCACCGACGCCCTGGAAAGGCAGGGGAAAATGGTGTTCCTCACCCAGGGCGGGCGCAGCGGCGAGAAGATAGACCAGCGGTTTGATACCCTCGCGGCGCAGGGGGTCGACGGGGTGATCATCGCCGGGTCGATCGATCGCGGGAGCGAACTGCGCGAGCGGGCCGCGCAGGCCGGCGTGCCGCTGGTGTTTGCTTCCCGCGCCAGCTACCTTGACGATGTCGATCTGATCCGCCCGGACAACATGCAGGCGGCGCAGCTGGTGACCGAGCATCTTATCCGCCGCGGCCATCAGCGGATCGCCTGGCTTGGCGGGCAGAGCTCCTCGCTGACGCGCGCCGAGCGGGTCGGCGGCTATTGCGCCACCTTGCTGAAATACGGTCTGCCGTTTCACAGCGAATGGGTGCTGGAGTGCGAGTCGAGCCAGAAGCAGGCGGCGGAGGCGATGGCGGGGCTGTTGCGCCAGAATCCGACCATCACCGCGGTGCTGTGCTACAACAACGTGGTGGCCACCGGCGCGTGGTTTGGTTTACTGCGGGCCGGAAGGCAGAGCGGAGAGGATGGCGTCGAGAGCTATTTCGAACAGCGGGTGGCGCTGGCGGCCTTCGCCGACGTGCCGGAGGCGGCGCTGGATGACCTGCCGCTCACCTGGGTAACGACCCCGGCGCGCGAGATGGGGAAAACCCTGGCAGAGTCGATGCTGCGACGGCTGGAGGAAGGCACCGGCGAGGCGCGAAACCAGATTATGCCGCCGCGGCTGGTGACACGGAAGTGAGGGAGACGGCGCGATGGCCGTCTCCTGAGACGATAAGTTACGGCTGCGGGGCGGCGTCGTCCTGCTGAGGAGCGGCGTCATCCTGTTGCGGCTGGCCTTCCTGCGGCGCCGCGTCCGGTTGAGCAGGCGCTTCCAGACCAAACATCGCGGCAAAATCCTCCAGCGGCATTTTCTGTCCGTTCAGCGTCACCTGGCCGTTAGCGTACTGCAGGCTGCTGCTGATGGCGTTATCTTCCATGGTGGTGATGCGGAACATCTGGCCCATCGCCGCCAGGCCTTTGACCTGCTGATCGGCGAGTTTGGCCGCATCGGCTGGCTGGTAACCTTCCAGACCGGCGATTTTGGTCATCAACTCCGTCGCCATATCCACCGGGATCACCACCTTGCCGTCAAGGGACTGCACCACGCGATCCAGACTGTCCGCCAGGGTCTGCGGTGGGGTGGTCACCTGGGCCGGATCCTTCAGCAGAACCGACAGATTCAGGGTACTTTCCCCTTTGGCATTGCGCCAGCTCAGCGGAGAGATGGTCACCGATGGGTTGCCTTTAAGCAGGATCGGCAGCGCATTGAACAGGGTTTCGGTTAACGCCTGCTGGTACAGTTCCGGGTTTTGCGCCAGTTCCGGTTTTGCCAGCAGCGCCTGAGACTGTGCACTGTACTGCTGACTAAACTGGTGCCACGCCTGACCGTCGACATTATCCACTTTCAGCGTCAGTTTGCCGCTGCCCATATCCTGCCCCTGCAGCTTGAGGCTGTTCACGGTGTAGTTCACCTGGCTGTTCACGCCTTTGCCGTCCTGGGTCAGCGTCGAGCCGCCGTCCAGCGCCATCCCGTCAACCAGCGCCAGCTCTTTGCCTTCGACGCTGATGGCCAGTTTATCGAGGGTCATTTTTTGCTGGCCGATACGTTCGTTGAAGCTGGCCAGTTCGGTGGCGCCGTCGGTGGTCAGGTTGACGAAGCGCAACTGTACCTTCTGATTATATTCGTTGAGCGCATCGATCTGCCCGCTGCCGGCCTGGCCCTTCAGGCTGATGTTTTTGCCGTCGCGGTCGGCGTCGAGCTGGAACTGACCGCCGCTGAAGGTGACTTTCTCATCACCTTTGGCATAGTCGAGGGCATTGAGCACGATCGCCGACTGGCTGTCGCCGCTGTAGGCGATGCGTGTATCGACGGTAAAGGGAGTGTTGCCTTTGGCGATCTCGAACAGCGCCTGGCTGGCATCATTTTTCACCAGCGTGGTGTGGACCGAGGCCATCGCCGGGGCCAGATTAAAGGTTTTTAATGAGGCCAGCGGGAAGGGTCCATGATCGACCACCTCGTCAAGTACCACGCTCTGTCCGGCGGCCAGCCAGCTGTTGGCCTGACCGGCGATCGGCTTAACCACCAGCTGCAGATGGCTGCTGAACAGCCCGCGCTGGTAATCCTGATAACTCAGCTCCAGACCTGATTCCGGCGCGCTGCTGCGTAGCTGCGCGTTAGCCTGCTGCACCATATCGGCGATCCGGCCTTCCAGCTGTTTGCCGGTGTACCAGGCGCCGCCTGTCCATACCACGCCCAGCGCCACGATGATGCCTGCTGCGACCAGCGATTTTTTCATAGCATTTGTCCATAAATGAAGCCAGGCGGAGAGACCGCCTGGCTGAGTTGTCATCATTCAGTAAGCGCGACCTGAAAGATCAGTCACTTACTGGAGCTTATTGAACACGCGCGCCACGCGGCCGCGTCCGCTGACCTGCACCGGTGATTCGTTGGCGGCCACGAAAGCCGACTCGCCCGGCTTGAGCGTCAGGCTCTGGTCACCTTTGTGCAGTACGGCTTCGCCGTCGACGCAGAAAATAATCGCCGCGCTCGCCTGAGCCAGATCGCTGGCCTCGGCGGAGAGGTCGTGCAGCGAGAAGGCAAAATCTTCCACCGGGATCGGGAAGTCCAGCTCTGCGCCGTGCTGCTGCGGCTGGGTCAACAGCTCACCCGCCGGTTTGGCTTCGAACTTGACGTTAGCGACCAGCTCAGGAATATCAATGTATTTCGGCGTCAGACCGGCACGCAGTACGTTATCCGAGTTGGCCATCACCTCCAGCGCCACCCCCTGCAGATAGGCATGCGGCGTTTCGGCGAACAGGAACATGGCTTCGCCAGGGTTCAGCTTCACCACGTTCAGCAGCAGCGGCGAGAAGAGGCCGCTGTCGTCCGGATAGAATTCCGCGATCAGACGGATAGTCTGCCACGGTTCGCCCTGTTCACGGGCCAGTACGTCGCGCAGCACCTGCAGCGCCTTGGCTTTTTCCTCACCCTGCATATTGAGCAGGCTGGCAAACAGCTGGCTCAGGTGAGTCGCGTCCGGCTGCTGCAGGAAGGCGCCAATCGCCGGATGCGCGCTAGCCACCGGCTGCAGCAGGGTGACAATCTCGCTGAACTCGCGAAACGCATTCATCGCCAGGAACGGCGTCAGGGCAAAAACCAGCTCCGGCTTGTGGTTTGGATCTTTATAGTTACGCTCGGCGGCGGAGAGCGGGATGCCGGCGGCGTTCTCGCGGGCGAAACCTTCTTCCGAGGCCTGCTTGTTGGGATGGACCTGAATAGAGAGCGGCTGAACGGCGCACAGCACTTTAAACAGGAACGGCAGCTCACCAAAGCGGGCGGCAACCTTGTCGCCGAGCAGGGCGGTTTTATCCGCGTCAATCACCTCGCGCAGCGAACGCGGCTGGCCGTCGGCCGCCAGGATCTGCGAGCTGCTCTTCGGATGCGCCCCCATCCACAGCTCCGCCATCGGCAGGTTGTCCGGGTTGGCAATGCCATACAGTTCAGTTAAAGCGGTGTGGCTTCCCCATGCGTAGTTCTGTACGGCGTTGATCAGCTTTTGCATTCTCATTCCCTGTATCAATCAAAGTAAAAATTATTGCTCTATTAAACCAGTAAACCGTGGAGAAGCAACTGCTGAAAGAAAAAGTCGTCCCTGTCTCAGTTTTTGTTAAAAAATTGTGTAAGATTGATCGACTCGCTTTTCTACAGGCACATGGAGTCCCTGCCTGAAACATAATCAGCCAAAGCAGTAAGTGAGAGTACAATGTCGAATAAACCGTTTGTTTACCAGGATCCTTTTCCCCTCAAAAAGGATGACACCGAGTATTATCTCCTCAGCAGTGATTACGTCTCCGTCGCCGAATTTGCCGGCCAGGAAGTGCTAAAAGTCGACCCTCAGGCGCTAACCCTTCTGGCGCAGCATGCTTTCCACGACGCCTCCTTTATGCTTCGCCCGGCGCATCAGCAGCAGGTGGCGGATATCCTTAACGACCCGGAAGCCAGCGAAAACGACAAATACGTCGCCCTGCAGTTCCTGCGCAACTCGGATATCGCCGCCAAAGGCATTCTGCCCACCTGCCAGGACACCGGCACCGCGATCATCATGGGTAAAAAAGGCCAGCGCGTGTGGACCGGCGGCGGTGATGAAGCCGCTCTGGCGCAGGGTGTGTACAACACCTATATCCAGGACAACCTGCGCTACTCGCAGAACGCGCCGCTGGATATGTATAAAGAGGTTAACACCGGTACCAACCTGCCGGCGCAGATCGATCTTTATGCTACCGATGGCGATGAGTACAAATTCCTCTGCATCGCCAAGGGCGGCGGTTCGGCGAACAAAACCTATCTGTACCAGGAAACCAAAGCGCTGATCACCCCGGCGAAGCTGAAAAACTATCTGGTTGAGAAGATGCGCACCCTCGGGACCGCCGCTTGTCCGCCGTACCATATCGCCTTTGTGATCGGCGGGACTTCGGCGGAAGCGACGCTGAAAACCGTGAAGCTGGCCTCCACCAAATACTACGATGGCCTGCCGACCGAAGGTAACGAGCATGGCCAGGCGTTCCGCGACATTCAGCTGGAGCAGGAGCTGCTGCTGGAAGCGCAGAACCTTGGCCTCGGCGCGCAGTTCGGCGGGAAATACTTCGCCCACGATATCCGGGTGATCCGTCTGCCGCGTCACGGCGCTTCCTGCCCGGTAGGGATGGGCGTCTCCTGTTCCGCCGACCGCAACATCAAAGCCAAAATCAACCGCGACGGCATCTGGATCGAGAAGCTGGAGAGCAATCCGGGGAAATATATCCCTGAGCATCTGCGCCAGGCCGGGGAAGGCGAAGCGGTGAAGGTGAATCTTAACCAGCCGATGAGCGAGATCCTGGCGCTGCTGTCGCAGTACCCGGTGTCCACCCGTTTGTCGCTGAGCGGCACTATTATCGTGGCCCGCGATATTGCCCACGCCAAGCTGAAGGAGCTTATCGACAGCGGTGAAGCACTGCCGCAGTACGTCAAAGATCACCCGATCTACTATGCCGGTCCGGCCAAGACACCGGACGGTTACGCCTCCGGCTCTCTGGGACCGACCACCGCAGGGCGCATGGATTCTTATGTTGATCTGCTGCAGTCGCACGGCGCGAGCAAGATCATGCTGGCGAAAGGCAACCGCAGCCAGCAGGTCACCGACGCGTGCCACAAACACGGCGGCTTCTACCTCGGCAGTATCGGCGGCCCGGCGGCGGTACTGGCCCAGCAGAGCATCCGTAGCCTCGAGTGCGTGGCGTATCCGGAGCTGGGTATGGAGGCTATCTGGAAAATTGAAGTGGAAGATTTCCCGGCCTTTATCCTCGTCGATGATAAAGGCAATGACTTCTTCCAGCAGATCCAGACGTCGCAGTGCGCCCGCTGCGTGAAGTAACCCAGACCGCCCTTCGGGGCGGCTCTGGCCGATGACAAACCGGTTTTCGTTATTGTGATCGCCTTTCTGCCGGGTGGCGGCTTTCGCCTTACCCGGCCTGCGAAAAACAGCAATATTAAACAGTTAGGCAATTCTCTGTAGGCCCGCGCAAGCGCAGCGCCGCCGGGCAATCCCGACGATTGCATTTTGTCAGCGGTCTGGGCCGCCCTTCGGGCGGCTTTTTTATGTCGCTTCGCGGCACGAACCACCAAAACAACTTATAAATCTGGCCAATACTTAGTCTTTTAAGCAGGTGAGCTTTGTCGCTATGACGCACTTTGAATCCAAGGAGAAAGTAATGACAACGCATCGCAGTGAAAAAGACTCGATGGGCGCCATCGACGTCCCGGCCGATAAACTCTGGGGCGCCCAGACCCAGCGCTCGCTGGAGCATTTCCGCATATCAAGCGAAAAAATGCCCGGGGAGCTGATTTACGCCCTGGCGCTGACCAAGCGGGCGGCGGCGAAGGTTAATCAGGATCTCGGGTTGCTGACGGCGGAGAAAGCCGGGGCGATCGTCGCTGCCGCTGACGAAGTCCTCGCCGGAAAGCACGCGCAGGAGTTCCCGCTGGCTATCTGGCAGACCGGCTCCGGCACCCAAAGCAATATGAATATGAACGAGATGCTGGCCAACCGCGCCAGTGAACTGCTGGGCGGTGAACGGGGGATGGCGCGAAAAATTCATCCCAATGACGATGTGAATAAGAGCCAGAGCTCAAATGACGTGTTCCCCACCGCCATGCACGTCGCGGCGCTGATTGCCCTGCGGGAAAAAGTGATCCCGTCGCTGCAGGCGCTGCGGGCGACGCTCAATGAAAAAGCAGTAGCCTTCAGGGATATCGTCAAGATCGGCCGCACCCATCTGCAGGACGCCACGCCGCTCACGTTAGGCCAGGAGATCTCCGGCTGGGTGGCGATGCTGGACCATAGCCTGAAGCACATCGAAGCCAGTCAGCCGCATCTTGCCGAGCTGGCGCTGGGCGGGACGGCGGTAGGAACCGGGCTGAATACCCATCCGGAGTATGCCGTGCGGGTGGCGGCCGAGCTGGCGTCGCTCAGCGGACAACCATTTGTCACCGCACCAAACAAATTCGAAGCGTTGGCCACTGTGGATGCCCTGGTCCATGCCCACGGCGCGCTGAAAGGCCTGGCGGCGTCCTTGATGAAAATCGCTAACGATGTCCGCTGGCTGGCCTCCGGCCCCCGCTGCGGCATTGGCGAAATCGCGATCCCGGAAAACGAGCCAGGGTCATCGATTATGCCCGGCAAGGTTAACCCAACCCAGTGCGAAGCCCTGACCATGGTCTGCTGCCAGGTGATGGGCAACGATGTGGCGGTGAATATCGGTGGCGCCTCCGGCAACTTTGAGCTTAACGTCTATCGCCCGATGGTCATCCACAACTTCCTGCAGTCGGTGCGTCTGCTGGCGGACGGCATGGCAAGTTTTAACGAGCACTGTGCGGTGGGTATTGAACCGAATCGCGAGCGGATCAGCCAGCTGCTCAATGAGTCGCTGATGCTGGTCACTGCGCTGAATACCCATATCGGCTACGACAAGGCGGCGGAAATCGCTAAAAAAGCCCACCATGAGGGGCTGACCCTCAAAGCCTCGGCGCTGGCGCTGGGCTACCTGACGGAAGCCGAATTCGACAGCTGGGTGCGCCCGGAAGAGATGGTCGGCAGCCTGGCTACTCGCTAGCCAGCCAGAGGTGCAGGCGCGGGATAAGTAATCTCAGCGACTGCGCCTCCGGTTTGTAGCGGTACTGGACATTGTCGGCGTCATAGTTCAGCAATTCGCCGATATCCGGGACGCTGACCCCCTGGCTGCCGGATATCAGCGCGATCAGCGGGCTGGGGCAGGCGTACTGCACCTGTTTCTGCTCGCTGGCGTACCAGACGCGGGCAATCGGCTGCACTTTCACCGGCCGTTTGATTTTCAGCCGCGCTCGCTGCGGCAGGGCGGCGATGTCCTGATACTCCCTCTCAAGCTTGCTCTGCCACTGCTCACGGGTCCACGGCGGCACCGCCCGCGGTGATTGCAGGCTTTTCTCCAGCATCATCAATACCTGGTCGCGGGTCAGGTTCTTGATCACGTGTTTATTGGCCCAGCCGAAGCGGATGGTGCTGGGGTCGATAAGGGGCGTCAGCGTGCGGTAGGCGCTGAGGGTGATCAAGCCCGGCAGGTGGCGATGCACCCATTCAAAACGGGCAGTGGGGGGCAGGCCAGAATCGACGGTGACGATTTTCTCGAAGGTAGCCTTCAGGGCGTTAATATGCTGAATGCGCGCCTGCAGATCCTGCTGCTCCGCAGCGGTGACCTGCAGGCAGATAGCCCCTGGCAGGCGGACGGCGGCCTTGCTGCTGCGGTTTTCCGACTGCTGCTGGATAAACAGATGGCTGTAGTGGCGCAGGGCGAGGGCCAGCGCCGCCTTGCCGCTGTGCTGCACCACCGGTATGTTCGCCAGCGGATCGTGCTCGGCATCCTTACTGACCGCCGGCAGTTCAAATACCCTGGCCGCCAGCAGCCGACAGCTGCTTAATGCCTGCTGGAGCGTCTGCAGCTCCAGCTCGATCTGGCGAAAGGTATCATTCAGACGTTCAACAAGATCGTAGCTGGCCATCATTTCACCTTAGTTACAACATACTATTTGATTTTTACAGCATACGCAGCGCGCGGCCGCTGCGCAAGTTTTATTCAGGCAGAGGTAAAATCGGGCAACTGATGATAAACCGGCCAGCTAAAGCAGAAGCGGGCGCCGCCGAGAGGGCTGGCCTCACAGCGCACGTCACCGCCCATCGCCTGGGCAATACTGTGCACAATCGCCAGGCCGAGGCCACAACCTCCTGTCGCCCGATCGCGGCTGGGGTCAAGACGGACAAAGGGCTCAAACACCCGCTCGCGCTCTTCGGGAGCGATTCCCGGGCCGTCATCCTCGACCTGCAGCGACGCGCGCGGACCCTGCAGGGTCAGGCTGACCGCCACCCGCTGGGTGCTGTAGCGCAGGGCGTTATTCACCAGATTATCCAGTACCCGCTCCATCAGCCGCATATCCAGCGCGCCGTAGTTGCCGTGGGTCAGCGTCGCCAGAGCGACCTCGCGCTGCGGGTTGACCATCTGGATATCCTCGACGTGATCGCTGATCCAGGCGGGAAAGTCAGGCGTCGTCAGGCTGAGTTCCGTCTGCGGGCGGTCGAGGCGGGCGTAGGTCAGGAGCTCTTCAATCAGCGCCTCCAGCTGGCCGATATCGCGGTTCAGCGCTTGCGATTCCGCCTCGGTGAGGTTTTCGCTCATCTCCAGACGGTAGCGCAGGCGGACCAGCGGCGTCCTGAGCTCATGGGCGATACCGTCAATCAACTGCTTCTTACTGGCAATGAGGGCGTTAATGTTATCGGCCATTTGGTTAAAGGCCACGCCGAGCCGTTCAAAGCTGGACATGCTGTCAAAATGAATGCGCTCGCTGAAGTGGCCCTCGCCAAAGCGCTGGGCAGCGGTTTCAATGCGCAACATGTCCTGCCAGTGCGGACGCATCCAGATAAACACCGGAAAGGCCAGCGAGATAGCAATAAACGCCATCAGCGCCACGTCCAGCAGGCGCATTTCATGCAGAAAATAGAGATAAGGCACCGGGCCCACCGACAGCACATAATGGCTGCGGGGAATACGCTGAATAAAGGTGTACTGGTCATCCAGCGCGACAATATCGCCGGCGCGCAGGTGCTGCATCGAGCTTTCCGACAGCTTAAATTTGCTGATCGGCTCGATGTGCAGATCGAACGACAGGTTCAGATCCAGCTCTTTGAGCGTCTTGCTCCAGTCGCGCGGCGGTATCTCCCGCAGCTCGCTGCGCATCAGATACAGCGAACTTTTCATCAGATCGTCCAGCGACTGTCGTCCGGCGCGCTCAGCGGTAAATTTATAGACCAGACCGACCAGCATGGTCATTACCAGAAAGCAAACGAAGAGCAAAAGATAGAACTGCACAAACAGCTTTTTCATTAAATCTCACTTAAATCAGAATGTTAATTACCTATCTTTTGCCTTCATGGCGCGGTGTGGTATGTGTCTTTCCGCTAAAGCGGTGATGCAGGAACGAAACCAGACCGCAGTCCAGGGCGTTTGTCACGGCAGAATATACCGCAAAATCACTTCTGCGTTTCACGTCCGGTTTAATGCGCTATCAAAGCAGGGTTCACCCTCACTGACAACATCCCGTACGCATAAATAATGACGCAGCCCTTATAAGCGCAGCAGTCCGCCATCCACCACATACTGGCTACCCGTCACATACCTGGCATCATCCGATAATAAAAACAGCGCAACCGCCGCCGCTTCCTCCGGCGTTCCCTGGCGTTTTAGCGGCACGGTAGCCCTAATCTGCTCATCATACTGCTCGCGGAAGGGGACGGGGATCGCGTCAAGCAGAGGGGTATCGATTGCCCCGGGGACCAGCGCGTTAACTCTGATCCCGCGGGCGGCGAAGGCTGTTGCCCAGCTGCGAACCAGGGCCAGCTGCGCGCCTTTGCTGGCGGCATAGAGCGCCGCCAGTGGCGTGCCTTCGTAGGCGGCCGTAGAGGCGGTGATGACCACCGAGGCTCCGCTCTTTAAAAAACGCGAAAGTGCGGCGATTTGCAGGACAGCGGAACGGACGTTGTTGGCCATGATGGTATCGAACTGCGTTTCGGTGGTATTTTCCACCGTAGAAAAGGCGAGCTGCCCGGCGTTCAGCCACAGGCCATCCAGCATGCCAAATGATTCTACAGACTCGGCGAGGGCATGCGCCGCCTCAGGTTTCGCGCCATCGTTCTGAAGAAACCAGGCGCGCTCGGGCAGCAATGTGCGTAACGACGCCAGTTTTTGCTGATGGCGTCCGGTCAGCATCACTTCGCCCCCTTCATCAATAATGCGCATTGCCCCCGCCAGACCAATACCGCTGCTCGCCCCTGTAATCACAATTTTCTTACCTGAGAACCGTCCCATTGTCTCTCCCGTACCGCGTGAGTGTTGAGTTAACTCACACTAGAACAATGAAAATTTATTGTAAAACGACCATCTTTGGGGGGCCCGGCATGTTGCACCTTGCCATCTTTGTGGCGCCGGTATACCCGGTATAGGTCGCGTCATCCGGGATGATATCGGCCGGGAATATCTGAATTAGTGACGTTGTCACAAATTAATTATAACCACCAGACCTGCACTACCCTGGAGCGTCGAGCGGGGTATCGCTACTCGCGAAAGTAGGGAATATCCACCGGATAGAGGGTCGTCAGACTCAGCAGACGACAGCGCACCAGCTTTTCCGTTTTGGCATACCAGTAAGCAAATTCGCCGGTGGTCTGGTGGTAAATCATCTGATCGAGGTTGGCAAACGGGATCACCAGCAGCGGTCCCTGGCGAACGTGGCCGCCTCCCGTTTCAAAGTGATGCTGTCCCCAGGATTGCTGGGTATGTTCATAGCGGTGGAGGATCACCTCGATTTGCCCGCGCTGTGGACAGAGGAGTCGAATATCGGCGTTGTCGAGGGAAAAAGCCCAACCAGAGAGTGAAGTGAAGAGTGAGAGTGCCAAAAGTACAACGTATTTCATCATGCAAAAGTCCTGTGTTTTCAGGCTTTATGCCACTCTGATAACGGTAAGTCCTTGAGCACAATCATATTGAAGGCTTATGTGATGGGGAACTGTACGGCTAAATCTATTGATTTACGCAATATGACAAATTCGCAGCGGGCAGCGGGCGCGCAGAGGGAAACCCGCGCAGTTGCCCTAAGCAGTAAAAGTTGAGGTGGTTACTGTCGGGGAGTGCGCCATAAGACGGGCCCCTCGCAGGGCCGCGGGAGAAGCTTAGTTGTCCCAGGCGTGTGGGGCGAACAGGTAGCCTTTGTTGCGAACGGTCTTAATACGATAGGGCTCCGTGGCGTTGTCGAGCAGTTTTTTGCGCAGGCGGGAGATAGCCACGTCAACGCTACGATCCATCCCGTCGTAGGTGACGCCGCGTAAATTTTTCAGCAGCGCGTCGCGGTCCATAATTTGCCCGGCGTGGGTGGCCAGCTCCCACAGCAGATCGAAATCGGCCGTCGACAATGCGACGCTTTCTCCGCCGAGCAGCACCTGGCGGTTGACCGGGTCAATGGTCAGCGAACCAAAGGAGATGGTTTTGTGCGGCGTGAGCGTTGCCGGGGTACCGGCGCCGGCGCCCGCCGGAGCGATATGCTGGCGTAAATGCAGACGCAGTCGCGCGAGAAGCACCGCTGGCGGTGTGGTTTTCAGGATATAATCGCTGGCGCCCATCTCCAGGGAGAGGATATGGTTCATGTCGCTGTCGAGTGAGGTCAGCAGGACAATGGGCCCTTGCCATTGCCCGCGCAGATCGCGGCAGAGCGTCATCCCGTCTTTGCCGGGCAGCATAATGTCCAGCAGCACGAGGTCCGGTTTCTCCCGCGCGATCACGTCCTCTGCGCGGTCGCCGCGAGGCTCGACTACCACCTCCATATCATGCTTGCCGAGATAGGCGGCGATCAGCGCCCCAACCTCAGGGTCATCCTCAACAAAAACGATTTTATTCATGTCTATTGCACATCAGTAAAAGAAGTAACATACACTGCGTCTATTTTACCCGCCATTACTCTTTTATAAACAGCGCTATTTCCGCTATGCTGCGCTAACTTGTTGATTCATTGTTAAGGCATAAGGACATGGGGCTGTTAATCAAAGGGCTGCTGGGTGCGCTGGTGGTGGTGCTGATTGGCGTGCTGGCAAAAACGAAAAATTACGCTCTCGCCGGGCTGATCCCGCTGTTTCCTACCTTTGCGCTCATCGCCCACTATATCGTCGCCAGCGAGCGCGGTATTGAAGCCCTGCGCGCCACCATCGTGTTCGGCATGTGGTCGATTATTCCCTATTTTGTCTATTTGGTATCGCTGTGGTACTTCACCGGGATCATGCGCCTGCCGTTGGCGCTGGCAGGCGCGGTGGGATGCTGGGGGCTATGCGCCTGGCTGTTAATCCTGGGCTGGAACCACTTCCACTAGCGCAGCGGGCGGCCGCCGTCGACGGCGAAGGACCGGCCGGTGACGTAGCGGCTGGTAAACAGATAGTCGATAAGGTCGCTAATCTCTTTTTCGCCTGGGGCGATTTTCATCAGCGATTTATCCAGCGCCTGCTGACGATAGGCTTCGTCGTCACCCTCATTAAACATAATCAGCGACGGGGCGATGGCGTTGACCTTGATCTCCGGCGCCAGCTTGCGGGCGAAGGAGCGGGTCATATTGTCCAGCGCGGCTTTGCTGGCGGCGTAGGCGATATGTTTATCGCTGCCGCGCTCCACGACGTAATCGGTAATATGGATAATATCACTGGCGGCATGGCCGTGGCCGCGCAGCAGATCCTCCAGCGCGTGGTTGAGCAGGTAGGGGGCATGGACGTGGATCTGCATCATGCGGTTGATCACTGTGCTCAGCGCTACCCCCGGCTTCTCCGCCATCCAGTCGCTGGCGTTGTGGATGATGGCGCGCAGGCCGCTGGTGTGCGATTTGACCGCTTCGGCGAAGGTCAGTATGCCGTCATCGCTGCTGAAATCGGCCTGCAGACAGAGGGCGCCCGCGTCGCGCAGGCCATCGATCGCCGGATAGGGCGTGCGATAGCTGACGATGACCGGCTGGTGTTGCAGCAGAAAATGGTGTGCCAGCGCGAGACCGATGCGGCGGCCTCCTCCTGTGATCAGAACCGGGCGGGGCTGTTGTTCAGCCATGGGTATCTCCTATGCGTTCTGCGGCAGGGCGAGCGCTTACCCCACCAGCATCCACGTTGCCGGCACAGCGGCAACCAGCAATAAACCAATTAGCGCCAATTCGCGGCGTTTGAGCGAACGATCGTGCTGGTGCGTACGTCGAGCGTACAAAAAGACCAGAAGACCCGGAGCGTAAAGTACCACCGACAACAGCAAATGCACAGGTCCCGACGCGTATAATAACCATAAGCCATAAATGCAGGCGCCGATACCCACCGCTTTGTGCAGCGGGCGAGTGGCGATTTTCAGCAGAAAGGCGCCGACCAGCAAATAGGGGACGAGGATCATCTCTGAGGCGATGGTCAGCAGGGTGCCGTAGTCCGACCCGGTCAACCAGATCAGCACCAGCGATACCTGAACGCTGATATTGGTCAGCCACAGCGAGGCGGACGGGGCATTGTTGCGGTTCTGGCGGGCAAACAGGCGCGGGAAGGCTTTATGCGTGGCGGCCAGGAAAGGCACTTCCGCTGCCATAATCGTCCAGCTCAGGTAGGCGCCACACACCGACACGATCAGGCCCGCCGCAATCACGATTTCTCCCCACGAACCCATCATGTTGACCATCAGTCCCGCCATCGACGGGTTACGCATGCCGGCCAGTTCGCTGCGCGGCACCACGCCCAGCGACAGCAGGGTGACCAGCAGATAGACCGTGAGGGCGGAGAGCACCGCCAGCAGCGTTGCGCGACCGACATCGCGCTTGTGTCGGGCGCGGGCAGAAACCACGACGGCACCTTCCACGCCAATAAACACCCACAGGGTGATCAGCATGGTGTTTTTAACCTGCTCCCACACGGGGATTCCCAGCGCCAGTCCGCGGAAATCGAGGCGGAACGTATCCAGCTGGAAGGCCAGGGCGGCGAGCGCGATAAACGCGCCCAGCGGCAGGAGTTTGGCGAGGGTGGCCACCAGGTTAATCCCCGCCGCCGTCTGCACGCCGCGCAGGACCAGAAAATGGACAACCCACAGCAAAACCGAAGCGCCAGCGATAGACTGCCAGGTGTTGCCATCGCCAAACAGGCGCAGCTCAGGGGTATCGGTGAAGAAACTGAGCGCCGAAAAGACGATGACCAGATAGGAGACGTTGGCGATCACCGCGCAGAGCCAGTATCCCCAGGCGGAACAGAAGCCAATCAGCTCACCGAACCCTTCGCGGGCGTAGGTGAAGATCCCGCCGTCGAGGTCGGGACGAATGCGGGTTAACAGCAGCATGGCGAAGGCGAGGAACAGGATCCCGACGCCGGTGATGGCCCAGCCGATAAGCAAAGCGGAGGGGCTGGCTACGGCAGCCATATTTTGCGGCAAACTGAATACGCCAGCGCCGAGCATTGAGCTAAGGACCAGGGCGGTCAGGGCGCTCAGGCCCAGTTTCTTTTCCATTGCATTCCCGAGGTGAAAATGGCTGTTCCAGAATATTTATTTTGCGAAATCGCATAAAAATGGAGGATTGCGCTAAGGCGCGGGATTTTACGGAGTGTCCGGGAGCCATGCAATGGCGGGGGATGAAAAAAAATGAAAAGGCGGCATTGCGCCGCCTTTTTAGCCAGTCAGCAGTGATTATTTGTACAAATCAGCGCTGATGGTGATGTTGCCGCCGCGTTCCTGCCACTGACGGGTGATGTGGTAGTACTTCGCCCCTTTCTTCGCCGCGCGTTTCGCCGTCTGATAGGAGATTTCCGTCATGTTGCCGTAGTTGCCGGTGAACTGGATATTATCGAACGGCACCATTTGCGCCGCGGTCACTTTGTTCACTTCTTCCACTTTGGTGCCGTCCGGCAGCGTGACAGTGTAACGCCCGCCTTTGGAAGACTGGGTCTCGAAGAAACGACCGACGCCAGTGCCTGAGCCTACAGCTGCGGTGGTGGCGACGCCCGGGATTTCCACGTTTTTCGCCGCTTCACCGCCTTTGGCCAGCGCCGCGCGACCGGCGTCAGAGTCTGCCGGGATGGCGTCCGGGCTCTGCAGCACGCGTTTTTCAGCATCTTTTTTATAGATATAAGCGGTAATGCGCTGGTTGCCGCCCTGGTTGGCATCCACCTGGCGCACGATAAAGAACGCATAGGCGCCTTTCGCTTTTGCCGCTTTGGTGATGGCATCATTGACTTCCGGCTGGCTGCGATAGAAGCCCTGAACGGTGACAGTGTCGTAAGGCATCAGCGTCACGGCCTGATCTTTCGGCAGTTCTACCACGCCATTGATGATGCGATTTTTCGGCGCATCCGCTTGCGGCGCGTTGTCTTTATAGAGGTCAGCCGTGACGCGCCAGTTGCCGCCATTGCCGTAGTCCGACGTGTCGACAACATAGAATGAGGCCGCGCCGTCTTTGTCGGCTTTACGCGATACCGCCTGTACCGCGTCGCCAATGGCATTAAACCGGCCGGTGACGACAACGCGATCGTAGGGCTTCAGCGCAGCCGCCTGCTCCGGGGTCAACTCGGTCGCTGCATGGGCAGACAACGTGGCGGTTGTCAGGAGAGCAGACGCCAGGAGGGTGTTTTTAAGCTTCATAAAAATAATCCTTTGCCTTGCGCAAACCATATACTGGTGTTGTTGTTGACTGAAAACGTTTGATTATTGCATTTAATCGTTGTGACTGTCTGCGTCATTTTTTGCTTGCCGCCCGAATCGTATACTACGGAAAGATAACATTTTTCGATATGTTGAAAAAACAGCCGCTTGACCAGCAAAAACGATAATCGATACCACTTTTATTAGTTAACGTAATGTTAATACAATGATCTCAATGGCGATAAATGGCGTTTTATCACGCTGGATAAGCGGATTATCAGGCCTGAGTGAGAAATTCAGGTAAATATTGCTGCCCGGAACCATCTGTGCTGACAATAAGCAATAAAATCAAAATTTCTGTTTTATCGCTGTAGATCACAATCGCTATTTTCAGTAGGTTATAAAAAGTTTGTTACTGTTTCATTTTGCAGACAGCGGAAGATGGCGAGGAAGATTTCGCCGTCTTGTCGTTGTTGGTCAGAAAAGTAAACCATCATCAAAAACCGATGGAAGGGAAAACTATGCGTATTGGTGTACCACAAGAGAGGCTAGCCCAGGAGACCCGGGCCGCCGCCACGCCGAAGACCGTTGAGCAATTGCTTAAACTCGGCTTTAGCGTCGCGGTAGAAAGCGGGGCCGGGAAACTGGCCAGCTTTGACGATGCCGCCTTTACCCAGGCAGGGGCTGAGATCGTCACGGGCAACGAGGTGTGGCAGTCTGACATCATCCTCAAGGTCAATGCTCCAAATGACGATGAAATTGCACTGCTGAATCCGGGAACCACGCTGATAAGTTTTATCTGGCCTGCGCAAAACCCGCAGCTGATGGAAAAACTGGCGGCCCGTAATATCAACGTGATGGCGATGGATTCGGTGCCGCGTATTTCTCGCGCCCAGTCGCTGGATGCGCTCAGTTCAATGGCAAACATTGCCGGCTACCGTGCAATCGTGGAAGCGGCCCATGAATTCGGCCGTTTCTTTACCGGACAGATTACGGCGGCAGGCAAAGTTCCGCCCGCGAAGGTGATGGTCATCGGCGCCGGGGTGGCCGGTCTGGCTGCGATTGGCGCCGCCAACAGCCTGGGCGCTATCGTCCGCGCCTTCGATACCCGTCCGGAAGTGAAGGAGCAGGTGCAGAGTATGGGCGCCGAGTTCCTCGAGCTGGACTTTAAAGAGGAAGCGGGCAGCGGCGACGGCTATGCCAAGGTGATGTCTGAGGCCTTTATTAAGGCCGAAATGGCGCTGTTCGCCGCCCAGGCGAAAGATGTCGATATCATCGTCACCACGGCGTTAATTCCGGGTAAACCGGCGCCGAAGCTGATCACCCGCGAAATGGTTGATTCCATGAAGTCGGGCAGCGTGGTGGTCGACCTCGCCTCGCAAAACGGCGGTAACTGTGAGTACACCGTGCCCGGCGAAGTGGTCACCACCGCCAACGGCGTGAAAATTATCGGTTACACCGACCTGCCGGGCCGTCTGCCGACCCAGTCTTCCCAGCTCTACGGCACCAACCTGGTCAACCTGTTGAAGCTGCTGTGCAAAGAGAAAGACGGCAACATTGTTATCGATTTCGATGACGTGGTGGTGCGCGGCGTGACCGTGGTGCGTGAAGGCGAAATCACCTGGCCGGCGCCGCCGATTCAGGTCTCCGCTCAGCCGCAGGCTGCGGCGAAAAAAGTGGAAGCGCCGAAAGAAGCGGCAAAACCGGTGTCCCCATGGCGTAAATATGCCCTGATAGCGCTGGCGATTATCCTCTTCGGCTGGCTGGCGAACGTCGCGCCAAAAGAGTTCCTTGGCCATTTCACCGTCTTCGCGCTGGCCTGCGTAGTAGGTTACTACGTGGTATGGAACGTCTCCCATGCGCTGCATACGCCGCTGATGTCGGTGACGAACGCGATTTCGGGCATTATCGTTGTTGGTGCGTTGTTGCAGATAGGCCACGGGGGCTGGGTCAGCTTCCTGAGCTTTATCGCGGTACTGATCGCCAGCATTAATATTTTCGGTGGTTTTACCGTGACTCAGCGCATGCTGAAAATGTTTCGCAAAGGATAAGGGGTAGCACATGTCTGGTGGATTAGTTACAGCTGCATACATTGTTGCCGCAATCCTGTTTATTTTCAGCCTGGCGGGTCTGTCGAAACACGAAACGTCGCAGCAGGGCAACTATTTCGGCATCGCCGGGATGGCTATCGCCCTGATCGCCACGATTCTGGGGCCGGACGCCGGCAACGTCGGTTGGATCATCCTCGCGATGGTGATCGGTGGGGCGATCGGTATTCGTCTGGCGAAAAAGGTCGAGATGACCGAGATGCCGGAGCTGGTGGCTATCCTGCACAGCTTCGTGGGCCTGGCGGCGGTGCTGGTGGGTTTTAACAGCTACCTGCAGCATGAAACCGGGATGGAGCAGATTCTGGTCAATATCCATTTGACCGAAGTGTTCCTCGGCATCTTCATCGGTGCAGTCACCTTCACCGGTTCGGTGGTGGCGTTTGGTAAACTGCGCGGCAAAATTTCCTCGAAGCCGCTGATGCTGCCGAATCGCCATAAGCTGAACCTGGCGGCGCTGGTGGTCTCCTTCGTGCTGATGGTGATTTTTGTTCGCGCCGACAGCACTGGTACCCAGGTCCTGTGCCTGCTGGTGATGACCGCGATCGCGCTGGCCTTCGGCTGGCACCTGGTGGCTTCTATCGGCGGCGCGGATATGCCGGTGGTGGTTTCCATGCTCAACTCCTACTCGGGCTGGGCGGCAGCGGCAGCGGGCTTTATGCTGAGCAATGACCTGCTGATCGTCACCGGCGCGCTGGTGGGTTCTTCCGGTGCCATCCTCTCTTACATTATGTGTAAGGCGATGAACCGCTCCTTTATCAGCGTGATTGCTGGCGGCTTCGGCACCGATGGGTCTTCCAGCGGCGGCGATGAAGAAGTGGGCGAACATCGCGAGATTAGCGCGGAAGAGACAGCGGAGATGCTGAAAAACTCGCAGTCGGTGATCATCACCCCTGGCTACGGTATGGCGGTGGCCCAGGCGCAGTATCCGGTGGCAGAAATTACCGAGAAGCTGCGGGCGCGGGGTATCAAAGTACGCTTTGGTATTCACCCGGTGGCCGGGCGTCTGCCGGGGCATATGAACGTGCTGCTGGCGGAAGCCAAAGTGCCTTACGACATCGTGCTGGAGATGGATGAGATCAACGATGATTTCAGCGATACCGACACCGTGCTGGTGATTGGCGCCAACGACACCGTCAACCCGGCGGCGCAGGACGACCCGAAGAGCCCTATCGCGGGTATGCCAGTGTTGGAAGTCTGGAAAGCGCAGAACGTGGTGGTCTTTAAGCGTTCGATGAACACTGGCTACGCCGGCGTACAGAACCCGCTGTTCTTCAAAGAGAACACCCATATGCTGTTTGGGGATGCGAAAGCCAGCGTCGATGCGATCCTGAAAGCGCTGTAATGTAGCACGCTTGTTTTACAACGTTTGTTTATAAGCCGTCTCCTGTGAGACGGCTTTTTTATATGCGGAGAGATGCCTGGAATTGTTCATAAAATAAGCGGTGAGAGATGATATAATGTCCCGGTTATTACATCAGACAGAGGATATTATGGATACCGAGTTAACCCCAACGCAGATGGCCATCGAATTCTTACGCCGCGACACTACCGTCATGACCCCAGCGCAGTATCTGAAAAAGCTGAAACTGCTGGAGCTGGAGTTTGCTGACCTGATGGCGCTCTCATCGCTGGAGCTGAAAGAAGAGATCGATCTGGCCTGGCGTCTGGGTATCCACTAAGCCATTCTCGCTGGACAGTGACAGGGGCCGCCAGCGGCCCTTTTTTTGTGCCTGACTGGCAGCAAGCAAAAAAAATCCCCCGCGAGGCGGGGGAAGATGAGCGGTACGAGAAGAGGGTTAATCGTCGTCGTCGTCGTCCAGTTCCACCGGCGTCTGGTAGGCCTCCGGTTTGAGTACCAGCAGGTCACAGCGCAGATGATCGACCACCTGTTCCGCGGTATTGCCGAGGAACGCCGCTGACAGGCCGGTACGTCCGACCGTTCCCAGCACCACGATCCCCGCCTGCAGATGCTCGGCGAGATCCGGGATCACCTCCTCAGGCAGGCCTTTTTCCACGTGGGTGAATTTCTCATCGATGCCAAACTTCTGCCGCAGCGCTTTCATCGCCAGCAGGTGCTGACCGCGAATGGCGTCGTTGTAGACGCTGGGATCAAAATCCGGAAGCTCAATCGCGATATTGATGGGGGTCACCGGGTAGGCGCCGATGAGATGTACTTCGGTATGGTTAACTTCTTGCGCCAGAGACAGCGTTTCCCGAACCAGCTTTTCGTTCAGGGTGTTGTGATAATTCTCTTCGCTGGCGAGATTGACCGCGACCAGCGCTTTGCCACCTTCCGGCCACGGTTGGTCTTTTACCATCCACACCGGGCAGGGGCACTTACGCAACAGATGCCAGTCGGTGGGTGTGAAGATCACTGCCTCCAGTTTGTCGTGCTGGTGGGCCATCTTCAACAGCAGGTCGTGTTTCTCGCTAATAACTTCCTGAATAATGGCTTCGAAGGGGCGGTTGTGCCACACCACTTTTACGTCGATCGGCACACCCGATTCAATATAGAATTTCGCCTGCTCGCGGATCCAGGCTGTACGTTGGGCAATAACGCCCTGGCGCATCGCCGTGCGTTCGTCCGGCGACAGCAGGGTGGTCATTTCATAAGAAAAATCATAGATCGGCAAAAAGGCTTTGATGCGTCCACCAATCCGTTGGTGCAGGTACACCGCGCGCCTAAGTGCCGGCTGGTCGTCCTGGTTAGGATCGATTACTACCAGCATGCTCTGATACTTCGCCATACAGGGTCTCCTTACAACTGCAGCTACCGTCAGTTACTAAAAAGATAACCTATATGGATGAATTGAAACAGGGGAGGAGCCTGGTCAGATCAACAAATCTTAAAAAATTGCCGATCGTGACCAGGTAGTGCGCAGAGATTAAGCGACGTTGCGCGCCTGACCGGCCAGCTGGGCCAGCAGATCGCTGTTTTCAATAGTGATGTATTTGCCTTTCACCGCCAGCATGCCGCTTTTTTGGAAACGCCCCAGCAGACGGCTGATGGTTTCGACAGTGAGGCCGAGATAGTTACCGATGTCGCCGCGGGTCATGGTCAGGCGGAACTCACGGGGTGAGAAGCCGCGCTGGGCGAAACGACGAGAGAGGTTGTAGATAAACGCCGCCAGGCGCTCTTCGGCATTCTTTTTGGAAAGAAGCAGGATCATATCCTGGTCGCCTTTAATCTCGCCGCTCATCAGGCGCATCATCTGCTGACGCAGATTCGGCATTTTTCCGGAAAGATCGTCAAGGGTTTCGAAGGGGATTTCGCAGACCATCGAGGTTTCCAGCGCCTGCGCAAAGCTCGGGTGCAGACCGGTGCCGATGGCGTCGAAGCCCACCAGATCGCCCGCCAGATGGAAGCCGGTGATCTGCTCATCACCTTGCTCAGTGATGGTGTAGCTTTTGATGGTCCCGGAGCGAATAGCGTACAACGACTTCAGCTCATCACCGGCTTTGAACAAGGTTTGACCTTTCTGGATAGGCTTTTTCCGCTCGATAATATTATCCAGCTGATCAAGCTCATGCTCGTTCAGAGTAAAGGGGATGCAGAGCTGGCTGATACTGCAATCCTGACAATGGATAGCACAACCGCCAGACTGAATGCGTCGAATAATTCGCTTCTCAGGGATCATATGTCTGCTCAGGCCTTAATTGATATTGGTCAATTTTAACATCTTTTTGATCAGCAGGTAAGTCTTCAGACCCGGAAACACGTAATATCAGCAGGGTAAATCAAAATGGCTGTATATCTGATTGATAAGCAATAGATTATTTCGCTATGTTTGATTGTAAAATTACCTGAAGATTCCAGAAAAGGCATTTTCAGTCAAAGTAAAAGATACCCTTCATGGCGCAATAACCACTCTTTTCGCTGCACGCCCCCGGCATAGCCGGTCAGGGTGCCGTTACGCCCGATGACCCGATGACAGGGCACCACGATACTCACCGGATTGGCGCCATTGGCGGCCCCCACGGCGCGAGCGGCGCCGGGGCGTCCGAGCGCCTCGGCCAGTTGGCCATAGTGCATCACCTGGCCGCAGGGGATATCGCGTAACGCCTGCCAGACCTGGCGCTGGAACGGGGTGCCGGCGGTGGCGGTAGCCAGGGTATCGATAATCGCCAGATCGCCGGCGAAATAGTCGTTCAGCTTACTGCTGAGGCCGCCTGGGTTGCGGCAGTCGACGCGCTGATAGCCTTCCCGTCGATAGTGAACGTCGAGCAGGGTTTCCATCCGATCGCGGTGCTCGTCCCACTCGACGGCGCGCAAATTAAACTGTTCGTCGCAAAGTACCCACAGCGGCCCCAGCGGGGTATCCATTTTATCCTGCAGCAAGGTCAACATCGTTTCTGTCATCCACCATCGTACATGAGGGGCACACGATACCACGCGCTGACGACAGTCAACTATACTCCCAAAAGATAAAGCCGCATCACGGGCTGGCGCTCTGCCTAAGCCACGATGATTTATTTTTGGATCGATCCTGGCGGGTTATCGGGCATGGTTTTTGCTACTTTTTAACTGACGATACCGGTGCTTCACGCGCCTGGTAGGGTGCTGACGCCTCAGCGCGGCGCTGTTAATCACTCAGAGGTGGGGCTATGCAATATATACTGACTGGCGTACTGGTATTGATCATCAGCGGCTTAGCGATCCACGGTCTGACCCTGGTGTTTGAAAGGGTGTACAAAGCGCTTTTCTATAAATTGGCCAGTGTGGATCATGCGGCCAGCAAAGTGAAAACGAAGGTGTCGCGTTAAGGCTATACGGCCATCCCTGGCCTGCCAGCAGGTTAAGGAAGACGCGGATAGATACCCGGGCCGATCGGCAGTCCCACCAGATACCATCCCACCAGCAACAGCAGCCAGACGGCGAGAAAAATCAGCGGGTAAGGGAGCACCAGCGAGTAGTAGGTGCTGAGGCGGGCATCCGGTCGGTAGCGCTGTAGGAAGCCGAGAAACAGCGGCACAAACGGCGACACCGGCGCCAGCGGCAGCACCGATGAATCGGCGATGCGAAACAGGATCTGCGCAAAGGCCGGGTGAAAGCCCAGCAGCATAAACATCGGCACGAAGATCGGCGCCAGAATCGACCAGATGGCCGAGCCGCTGGCGATAAACATACACAGAAAAGCCGACAGCAGCGCGAGCCCGACAAACGCCGGGACGCCGTTCATCCCGGCGCTCTCCAGCAGGTCCGTCAGACCGACGGCCATAAACTTGCCCATGTTGCTCCAGTTGAACATCGCCACGAACTGCGCCAGCGGGAAGACCATCACGATAAACCCGGCCATCTCTTTCATCGGCTCAATCATCAGCTGCGGCAGGTCGGCCTGGCGGCGAATTTTGCCGGTGGCGATGCCGTATGCCAGCGACACGACAAAGAAGAAAAAGATAATCAGCGGCACGATGCCTTTGATAAACGGCGAGGGCATGACCGTATGTTGAACCGGGTCGCGAAGAATACCGTTCTCGGGGACCACCATCAGGGCGACGACCGCCACGAATACCAGCGTTGCCACGCCGGCGATGCGCAGGCCGAAACGCTCCTCGGGCGTCAGCGTCTGCAGCTTTTCATCACGACTGCCTTGCCACTGGCCCAGCCGCGGCTCCACCAGCTTATCGGTGATCAGTCCGCCGACGAGCGTCAGAACGATCACCGAGGTCGCCATAAAGTACCAGTTGTCGATCACGCTGACGTGCAAAGAGGCATCGATGGATTTTGCCGCCTCGGTGCTGATCCCCGAGAGCAGTACGTCGGTGGTGACAATCAGTAAATTGGCGGTAAAGCCGCAGCCCACGCCGGCAATCGCCGCCAACAGGCCGGCGACAGGATGCCGACCGACGGCGAGGAACATCAGCGCGCCCAGCGGCGGCATAATTACCAGCGCCGCGTCAGAAGAGATATGGCTGAAGAAGGCGATAAACAGCACCATATAGCTGGCATAGCGGGCGCTGACGTGAGAGGCCATCTTCACCATCAGCGCGGGTAACAGGCCCACCCGCTCGGCGAAGCCGGCGCCCAGCACCAGGGCGAGGATCGCCCCCAGCGGCGCGAAACCGCTGAAGTTTTTAATGACGTTGGGCAAAAACCAGTGCAACCCTTCCACACTGAGCAGATTTTTGACCACCACCCGTGAACCATCCGTAGGGTTCTGCACCCCGACGTTGAAGGCGGAAAGTATCGCCGTGGCCGCGATCAGCGCCACGATAAGATAGATAAACAGCAAAAACGGGTGCGGGACTTTGTTACCGATCTTCTCTACCCAGCCATAGCGCTTTCCGCCGGGGGAAGACGACGGTATGGATGACATACTCATGGGCGTTCCTCTGTTGTCGTTGTTGTGTTGGGCAGGCCTGCTCCCGTACTGCCGGCGGTTATTATGGTCGGTGCGTGCCGCGATGCCGGTCAGCGTTGGCCAGGAGTAGCCTGTCTTAAGTGGTTATCGTAAAACGGACGGACTCACCTCCGCCGGGATCGGGCAACGATAGGGGCGTTCGGCCAGTACCTGCCTGAGTTCTTGTTGGCTGGCCGCCAGCAGGGCGCTGTCGCTGAATAAACGGATCGCGGTCGCCGCGAGCACTTTCCCCGCCAGCAACATCCCTTTATGGGCAATGGAGGTTCTGCCCTGGCTCACCAGCTGCCAGCTGTGCAGCGGGGTTCCCACCGCGAAGCACGGGCTGAAGCACTGAGCCACCGGCGCTTTCCAGCTGACATCGCCGACGTCAGTGGAGCCGGCGAGGACGTTATCCGTGGCCGCCCAGGGCGCCACCTCATCAATCAGCAGCGTGTCGCGGTGGCGACGAGCGAACGTTTTGCCTTCCTCCCCACTGGTGCCGGCAATATTGTTCAGGCTGTTGTTAATATCGTTGGCGCTGAGGGTGGCGCGTATCGCCGCGGCAAAAGCGCGCTCCTCGTCGCTCCAGGCGGGGGTACCGTAATGACAGACCGCCTGATACATCGCCGCCTCAAGCGTGCGGTTGGGGAGATAGCTGGAGCAGGCTTTTTCAAAGCGGCAGCTGACCTGGGTCTCGGTCATCAGCGCGGCCCCCTGAGCAATCTTCTCGATGCGGGCGAAGATCTCCTCCGCGTCGGCCATCTCCGGCGCACGGATCAGATACAGAACTTCCGCCTGAGCCTGCACCACGTTGGGCGAGACACCGCCGGTATCGGTAATGGCATAATGGACCCGCGCCTTCTCGATGATATGTTCATTGAGGAAGTTGCTGCCGGTGGTCATCAGAGTGACGGCATCCAGCGCGCTCCGGCCCAGGTGCGGCGAATTCGCAGCGTGGGCGGCGGTGCCGGTAAAACGCCATGTCGCCTGAATATTGGCGAGGGTGCGGGTGCTGAACATCCCGGCCCAGGCTTCCGGATGCCAGGTCAGCGCCGCATCGACATCATCAAACAACCCTTCGCGCACCATAAAGGTTTTTCCCGATCCGCCTTCCTCGCCGGGACAACCATAGAAGCGCAGCGTGCCCGCGCCGCCATGCTGTTGCAGCCAGGCTTTGGCGGCGACCGCCGCGGCGAATGCCGCCGTACCGAGCAGATTGTGCCCGCAGCCGTGGCCGTTGGCTCCCGGTGTCGAGGGTGTCGGTTCCGCGCAGTGCGCCTGCTGGCTGAGGCCCGCCAGGGCGTCAAATTCGCCGAGCAGGGCAATCACCGGTTGGCCTTCGCCGACGCTGGCGATAAAGGCATTCGGGATCCCACCCGCATCGCGAGTGAGCTGGAAACCTTCTGCCTCCAGCGCATCCGCCAGGCGTTGGGCGGACCAGTACTCCTCAAAGCGGGTCTCCGGGTGATCCCAGATGTCATCGGCGATGGCGCAGTACGCCTCGCGTCGCGTCTCAATCATCTCGTCCACAAACTGAAAAATGGCTTCCATTACACCCCCCGCTGCCAGGGAAAGTTAAGCGCGATACGCGCCAGAGTTTCTACCGCTAGCGCCATGACGCTCTCGTCGAAGTCAAACTTCTCGTTGTGGTGACCGGCGCTCAGTTGGGTGCCGAAGATCATGTACGAGGCGAGGCCGCCGCGCGCCTGGACCCGGGCCATCATCAGGGTGGCGTCTTCCGAGCCCGCCGGGGCGGCGATACGATCCACCGCCTGTTGCACGCCGGGCACACGGGCGGCCTGTTCGCGCAGATAGTCCACCCACGCCGGCGACGGCGCGCTGGCGGTCGCCGCACCCATCATGCGTAGTTCGTAGCGGGCTTCGTACATCGCCGCCGCCCCGGCGATGACGTGCTGCGCCCGCTCGAACACGTACTGGTTAATGGCTTCGCTTTCACCGCGGGTTTCCACTTTTAACAGCGCGGAAGAGGGCACCACGTTGCGCCCGGTGCCCGCCTGCATCACCCCGACGTTGACCCGCGAGGCGCCGGCGCTGTGCGGCGGGATGGCGTGCAGGCCAAGAGCGGCCTGGGCGGCGGCCAGCAGCGCGTTGCGCCCCTCCTCCGGCTTGCCGCCGGCGTGGGCGGCCACGCCGCTGAACTGCACGTCGAATTTAGTAGTGGCCATAAAGTTGTCGCCACCGCAGACGACGGTACCTGCCGGCACACCGGTCCCGATATGGATCGCCGTGAAATAATCCACGTCATCCACCACGCCGGCGGCCACCATCGCCCGGGCGCCGCGGGTGCCCTCTTCAGCGGGCTGGAAAATCAGTTTGATCACCCCGTTGAGCTGCGCGGCATACTGCTTCAGGACATGCGCCAGGCCCAGCCCGATGGCGGTATGGCCATCATGGCCGCAGGCGTGCATCATGCCGGCGTTGCAGGAGGCGAAATGGTCGCGATGAGGGCGGTGGCTGTCGTCGTGCTGTTCATTGAGGTCAAGGGCATCCATATCGACGCGGAAGGCCAGGGTTGGGCCGGGCCGCCCGGTGTCGAGCGTGGCGACCACGCCGGCGAAACCGCCTTCAAACGCCGGCAGCCAGCGTTCCGGCGCGCCCTGTTCGCGGGCGCGCTCGAAAGCCTGGGCCAGGGTATCCTCGTCCGGCAGCCCCATCCGGCTATCGGCATCGATGACATCGCGCCCCAGCGCCAGCTGATAGCCGAGCCCGTCGAGGATCTCCGCCACCTTGCTGGCAGTGCGGAATTCCAGCCAGCCGGATTCCGCGTGCAGGTGAAAATCACGGCGCCATTGGATCATGGCCGGCGCCAGCTGGTGGAGGTATTCATCAAGTTGCGGCATAGCTCATCCTGTCATAAGTAAAAAATGTGACGGCGTTCACGATGTGATAGCTTTTGTTTATCACTTACGTTTTACAGGCCGTATCCCACTTAACCTGCCATAGCCTGATGGATTACAGTAGATGTGATTTTCTTCTGTCTGATAAACAATGGTTATCACCGAAAGCATGGCATTTCAGATTAAATTTCATCATATCCGCGCCTTCGTCGAAGTGGCCCGGGAAGGGAGTATTCGCGGCGCCAGCCGGGCGCTGGCGGTCTCGCAGCCGGCCCTGACCAAAGCGATTAAAGAACTGGAGGAGGGGCTTTCCGCCCAGCTGTTCGTGCGCCGCAGTCAGGGGGTGGCGCTGACCGAAAACGGCGAAAGCTTTTACCAACATGCGAGCTTGATCCTTGAGGAACTGCGGGCGGCGCAGGACGAACTGCTGCAGCGCCAGGGCGAGCAGGCCGGGCAAATTAATATTGGCCTTGGCGCCAGCGTCGCCCGGTCGCTGATGCCGTCGGTGATCTGTCGCTTTCATCAGCAGCATCCGCAGGTAAAGGTGCGGATTATGGAGGGCCAGCTGCTGGCGATGATCAATGAGCTGCGCCAGGGAGAGCTGGATTTCACCATCAATACCTATTACCCCGGGCCGTACGACCATGAGTTCAGCTTTGAGAAACTGTTTGAGAAACCGTTCGCGGTGTTCGCCCGTGCAGGACATCCTGCGGCGCAGGCCACCTCGCTGGGGGAGTTGATGGGTCACCACTGGACCATGCCGACGCCGCGCGGCAGCTACTTTAAACAGCTGCAGGACCGGCTTAATCAGGCCGGGTTAGCGCCTAAGGTAGATATTGTTTGCGAAACCTTCTCGTCGTGCATTAGCCTGGTGGTGAAAAGTGATTTTCTCAGCATCCTGCCGGTGGAGCTCGGCAACGATCCGCTGATGGCGGACAAGCTGGTGATGATCCCTGTCCGCGACGTCTTGCCGACGGCCACCTATTATCTGATCCAGCGGCGCGATACCCGGCAGACGCCATTAACGGCGTCGTTAATCACGCTGTTTCGCCGCCAAAGCCGACAATTGTTTCCTTAATCGCCCGTCGCGCTCACTTTGCCAGCGAACGCGGCTAAACGCGTTGAGGGGGGAGCGCCGGGCGGCTATAGTAGCTGGCGACAGCCGCTGGAGGAGAGCCCATGAACCTTGATGACAAATCCCTGTTTCTTGACGCCATGGAAGATGTCCAGCCTCTGAAACGTAACAATGACGTGCACTGGCATCCCGGGCGCAACAGCCGGGCCCCGCAGCGCGTCGATACCCTGCAACTGGATAATTTTCTCACCACCGGCTATCTCGATATCGTGCCGCTCGCCACGCCGCTGGAGTTTAAGCGTGAAGGGCTGCAGAGCGGCGTGCTGGATAAGCTGCGGCGGGGGAAATACAGCCAGCAGGCGAGCCTCTCCCTGCTGCGCCAGCCGGTGGAACAGTGCCGACAGATGCTCTTCGCCTTTATGGTGCAGGCGCAGAAAGAGGGGTTACGTAATGTGCTGATCGTTCACGGCAAAGGCCGCGACGACCAGTCCCACGCCAATATTATCCGCAGCTATCTGGCGCGCTGGCTGGAAGAGCTGCCGGAGGTGCAGGCCTTCTGCGCCGCGCTTCCACATCATGGCGGCAGCGGCGCCTGCTATGTCGCGCTGCGTAAATCGGCCGAGGCGAAGCAGGAGACCTGGGAGCAGCACGCCAAGCGCAGTCGTTAGCGCAGAAGCAGCGTCAGCTCGCGGGCGGCTTTTTGCAGCTCCGGCAGCACGCGATCGATCATCTCGCGGGCCGACATCTGGCCCGCATGCACCCCAACGTTCAGCGCCGCCTGGACCTGCCCCTGAGCGTTAAACAGCGGTACCGCGAGGGAGCGCAGGCCCATCTCCAGCTCCTGGTCGTTGAGGGCATACCCCTGCTGATGCACCCGTTTCAGTTCGGCGCGCAGCTTCGCCACCGAATCCACCGTCTGCGGGGTGTAGCGGATCATGGTCACCCGAGCCAGCATGTCGTTGAGCTTCTCCTCCGGCTGATGGCTGAGCAGCACCCGGCCCATCGAGGTCGCCCAGGCCGGAAGGCGGCTGCCGATATCCAGGTCGATGGTCATAATCCGCGAGCTGGAGGCGCGGGCGATATACAGAATATCGTCCCCGTCGAGGGTGGCGATGGAGCAGGACTCGTTGAGCATTTCGCTCAGATGTCGCAGCACCGGCTGCGCCGAACGCGCCAGCGGCGTCGAGGCCAGCCAGGCGTGGCCCAGCGCCAGGATCCGCGGTCGCAGCTGGAAATTCTTACCGTCTTCGGCATACACGAACCCCAGCTTGCTCAGGGTATACAGGCAGCGGCGCACCGCCGCGCGCGGAATGCCGGTCTTCTGGCTGATCTGCGAGATAGACAGCAGGGGCCGCTGCGGCGTGAACGCCTGAATCACCTCCAGACCCCGCGCCAGGGAGGCCATAAAGTTAGGATCGCCCTTAAACGGATCGCCGTCGCCGGTCAGTAAATCGTCTGGATGCTTGTCCATTTCTGTTCCCCATATTTGCCATCGATCACATTCTTTCGCTAAAGATAACCGATGTTCGATTATCGCACCATATTTCGATTATCGCCCTTGACCGACATCGTTAAGCGGGTCACATTTTGTGCGAACAACGAATAAAAGTGCGATTACCGCACATCACTGGAGCGACCTGATGATTGATAAAAGCGTATCGACGCTGAGCGAGGCCATCGCCGGGATCCACGACGGGGCGACTATTATGATCGGCGGCTTTGGTCCCGCCGGCCAGCCGACCTTTCTGATTGACGCCCTGATTGACCAGGGCGCCCGCGACCTGACCATCATTAATAACAACGCCGGCAACGGGGAAGTGGGTCTCGCGGCGCTGCTGAAAGCCGGGCGAGTACGCAAGATGATCTGCTCCTTCCCGCGCCAGGTGGATTCCCAGATTTTCGATGACCTCTATCGCCGCGGCAAAGTGGAGCTGGAGCTGGTGCCGCAGGGTAACCTCGCGGCGCGGATCCAGGCGGCTGGCGCCGGGCTGGGGGCAGTGTTTACCCCCACCGGCTACGGCACACCGCTGGCGGAAGGCAAGGAGACGCGGGAAATCGATGGTCGCCATTACGTACTGGAATATCCGATTAAAGCCGATTTCGCGCTGATTAAGGCCCATCAGGGCGACCGCTGGGGCAACCTGGTCTATCGCAAGGCGGCGCGCAACTTTGGCCCGATCATGGCGACGGCGGCGAAAACCACCATCGTCGAGGTCTCGCAGCTGGTGCCGCTGGGCGACCTCGACCCGGAACACATCATCACCCCCGGCATTTTCGTCCAGCGTGTCTTCTCGCTGGAAAACCTGACTGCCGCACAACGCGCCTGAGGAGCCCGAGATGCAAAAACTGACCCGTGACGAAATGGCCCAGCGCGTGGCCCGCGATATTCCCGAAGGCGCTTACGTCAACCTCGGCATCGGCCTGCCGACCCGCATTGCCAATTACCTGCCTGCCGACAAAGAAGTGTTCCTGCACAGCGAAAACGGCCTGTTGGGGATGGGGCCGAAACCACAGCCCGGGGAAGAAGATCCCGAGCTGATCAATGCCGGTAAAGAGTATGTCACCCTCCTGCAGGGCGGCTGCTATTTCCACCACGGCGACTCCTTCGCCATGATGCGCGGCGGCCATCTCGATATCTGCGTGCTGGGGGCCTATCAGGTTTCCGCCAGCGGCGACCTCGCCAACTGGAGTACCGGTGCGCCGGATGCGATCCCGGCCGTTGGCGGGGCGATGGATCTGGCCATCGGCGCCCGTCAGGTGTTCGTGATGATGGACCACCTGACCCGTGACGGCGAGTGCAAGCTGGTGGCGCAGTGCAGCTACCCGCTGACCGGCGTCGGCTGCGTCAGCCGGATCTATACCGACCTGGCGGTGATCGACATCACCGACCGCGGCCCGGTGGTACGTGAAATCTTTAACGGTCTCTCTTTTGAAGAGCTGCAGCGCATCACTCCGGTGGCGCTGACCTTTGAACAACTGGCGGAAAGCGCGTAAGGAACCTATGATGAATCAGGCATTTATCTGTGATGCGGTACGTACACCCTTTGGCCGTTTCGGTGGTACCCTGGCGACGATGCGCGCCGACGACCTCGCGGCGCTGCCATTAAAAGCCCTGCTGGAGCGTAACCCGGGACTGGATCCCTCGCGCATTGACGATGTGATCTTTGGCTGCGCCAACCAGGCCGGGGAAGATAACCGCAACGTGGCGCGGATGGCGCTGCTGCTGGCCGGGCTGCCGGAGAGCGTGCCCGGGAGCACCATCAACCGCCTGTGCGGTTCCAGCCTCGATGCGATCGGCGTCGCGGCGCGGGCGATTAAAAGCGGCGAGACGCAGCTGATGATCGCTGGCGGCGTGGAGAGCATGTCCCGCGCGCCGTTTGTGATGGGGAAAGCAGAGAGCGCCTTTAGCCGCAGCATGCAGATGGAGGATACCACCATCGGCTGGCGCTTTATTAACCCGCAGATGAAAGCCCTGTACGGCGTGCATTCCATGCCGGAGACGGCGGAAAACGTCGCCGATGAGTTTGCCATTTCCCGTGCCGATCAGGACGCGTTCGCCTTACGCAGTCAACTACGTACCGCCGCGGCGCAGGAGGCGGGGCGGTTCGCCGATGAGCTGATTGCCGTCCAGGTGCCGCAGCGCAAAGGCGAGCCGCTGCTGTTTAGCCGCGATGAGCACCCGCGCAGTACCTCGCTGGAGGCGCTGGCTAAACTGCGCGGCGTGGTGCGCGCCGACGGCAGCGTCACCGCCGGTAACGCCTCCGGCGTTAACGATGGCGCCTGTGCGCTGCTGCTGGCCAGCGAGACGGCGCTGGCGGCTCACGATCTTCAACCGCTGGCCCGGGTGGTCGGCGTGGCGACGGCGGGTGTTGCGCCGCGGATCATGGGCTTTGGCCCGGCGCCCGCGGTGCGTAAGGTGCTGGCGCAGACCGGCCTGACATTAGCCCAGATGGATGTCATCGAACTGAATGAAGCCTTCGCCGCTCAGGCGCTGGCGGTGACCCGTGATCTGGGCTTACCGGATGATGCCGCCCACGTGAACCCTAACGGCGGGGCGATCGCGCTGGGCCACCCGCTCGGTGCCTCCGGCGGCCGGCTGGCGATGACCGCGGCTTATCAGCTGAAACGGACCGGCGGCCGCTACGCCCTGTGCACCATGTGCATCGGCGTCGGACAGGGGATCGCCCTGATTATTGAACGTGTTTAAGGAGCCAGAATGAGTTTGTTGACCCCAATGCTGCGCAGCAGTCCGCTGACCGACTGGTTCAGCGACGCGCAGCGGGTGCAGGGCATGCTGGATTTTGAAGCGGCGCTGGCGCAGGCGCAGGCCGTCTGCGGGATGGTGCCGCCGGAAGCGGTCGGGCCGATTGTCGCGGCCTGCCGCCACGAGACCATCGATTTTGCCGCGCTGGGCGAGGCGGCGGTGGGGGCCGGTAACCTGGCGATCCCGCTGGTGAAACAGCTGACGGTACAGGTAAAAGCGCGAGATCCCGAGGCTGCGCGCTACGTCCACTGGGGAGCCACCAGTCAGGACGCCATCGACACCGGACTGGTGCTCCAGCTGCGCGGGGCGCTGGATGCCGCTGAGACCTTGCTTGAGCAGCTGTTGGCTGCCCTGGCTCTCCAGGCGGATCGTTATCGCGATACTGTCATGCCGGGTCGGACCTGGATGCAGCATGCGCTGCCGGTGACCTTTGGCCTGAAGCTGGCGGGCACCCTCGACGCGCTCCTGCGCTGGCAGCAGCGGCTGCGCGAGATGCGTCCGCGGCTGCTGGTGCTGCAGTTTGGCGGCGCCGCGGGCACTCTGGACGCGCTAAAAGAGAAAGGGCCGGCGGTTGGCCAGGCGCTGGCGCAGATCCTCGGTCTGTCGCTGCCGGATACCCCGTGGCACAGCCAGCGCGATCGGCTGCTGGAGGCGGGCGCCTGGTTTGCCGGTGTCTGCGGTACCCTGGGGAAATTCGCTAACGACTTCTCCCTGCTGATGCAGACCGAAGTGGCTGAGGTCGGCGAGCCGGTGGCGGAAGGCCGCGGCGGCTCATCGACGATGCCGCATAAGCGCAATCCGGTGGCCTGCGCGGCGATCCTGACCGCCGCCCAGCGTACGCCGGGGCTGATGGCGACCCTCTACGCCAGCCAACTCCAGCAGCACGAGCGGGCGCTGGGCGGCTGGCAGGCGGAGTGGGAGACGCTGCCGGAGCTGATTACCCTGGTGGGTGGGGCGCTGGCGCAAAGTGAAGCGCTGGTGCGCGATATGCAGGTCTTCCCGCAGAAAATGCGTGCCGATCTCGATATCACCCACGGGCTGATCATGGCCGAGGCGGTGACCCTGGCGCTGGCGGAATTCATCGGCAAAGCCGAGGCGCATCATCATATCGAGGCGCTGTGCCGTCAGGCGCTGGACCGTCACTCTCCGCTGGTCGATCTGCTCGCGGCTGACCCACAGGTCAGTCAGTATCTCTCTCATGAACGCTTAACCACGCTGCTGGACCCGGCAACGGCGACCGGCAGCGCCGAACGCTTTGTGCGCCAGGTGCTGGCGCGTTATCAGGAGCAACGTGATGAATCTTGATTATCAACTCGACGGGCCGGAGGGCGCGCCGGTTATCGTCCTCTCCAACTCGCTGGGCACCACCCGGGCGATGTGGCAGCCGCAGATCGCGGCGTTAACCGCCCATTTTCGGGTGCTGCGCTATGACACCCACGGTCACGGTAATACAACGAAAAATGGCAAAGTGACCCTCGCCCAACTGGGGGAAGATGTGATTGCGCTGCTCGATCACCTGAATATCGACCGCGCCTGGTTCTGCGGGATCTCGATGGGCGGTCTGACCGGCCTGTGGCTGGGACGCTTTGCGCCAGAACGTTTTTATGGTCTGGCCGTTGCCAACACCGCGGCGCGCATTGGCGATCAGGCCAGCTGGCTGTCGCGGGCGCGGGCGGTACGCCAGGAGGGAATGGCGGTGGTGGCCGCCGGGGCGGCGGATCGCTGGTTCACTCATGCGTTTCGCCAGAAGGCGCCGGAGGTGGTGGAGGCGCTATGCCACCAGTTAACCCATACCGACGTCGAAGGCTATGCCGCCTGCTGCGAGGCGCTGGCCGCCGCCGACCTGCGGGGCGAAGTGGGGCAGATCCCGCTGCCGACATTAATTATCGCCGGTGAAAGTGACCCTGTCACTACGGTCAGTGACGCCAGTTTCCTGCAGCAGCAGATCCCCTCTTCCCAGGTGGTGGTGCTGGCGGCATCGCATCTGTCAAACATTGAGGCGCCGAAAAGCTTTACTTCGGCGCTGCTAAGCTTTTTCCAGGGGGAACGCCATGGAGGATAAACAGCGCTATCAGGACGGAATGACGGTACGGCGCAAAGTATTGGGCGACGCCCACGTCGACCGTACCCTGCAGCATCTGACGCCGTTGAATGACGAGTTTCAGAACTTTATCACCCGCTACGCCTGGGGTGAGACCTGGACCCGTCCGGGGCTCGACCACCACACCCGCAGCATGATCACCATTGCCATGCTGATTGCTCTCAATCGCGAGGCGGAGCTGAAGATGCATCTGCGCGCGTCGTTTAACAACGGGGTCACCCGCGATGAGCTGAAAGAGTTGATCATGCACTCTGCGCTGTACTGTGGGCTGCCGGCGGCGAATGCCACGATGCATCTGGCGCAGCAGGTGTTTGACGACATCGACGCCGCGCAGGGTTGAGTCGTCGTCCGAGTCGGATTGCCCGGCAGTCGTTGTAGGCCGGGTAAGGCGCAGCCGCCACCCGGCGAAATAACGGCACAACCGGAAATGTCCCTGTTCGCACTATGTTTGGCAGGGCTACAACTTCTATGTTAATTCCGGGCAGATTGCGCTCCCGGTTGATCTTCTGCGTTATGTCTCTTATGGCGCGGGGAGCGCACAGGGGGCGGCCAGTCGCCGCCGCCCCCTGTACCCCCGGGCTCCGGCCAGCAAAATCGCCACTGCGTGGTACCTTCGACTTATCCCTGCAGGCTTCGGGTCGGGCCGAGGCAGCGTCCGTGCAAAACACGGCCCTCAGCCCGCATCCATGCGGGCTGCCCCGGCCTTCCGGGAACGTCTCAGCGATTTTGAGGCCGCCAGCACCGGCAGTTTCAGTCGCGCAAGTGGGTAAATGAGTGACAGGTCGCACGAACCCCAGGCCGGGTAAGGCGTAGCCGCCACCCGGCGAAATAACGGCACAACCGGAAATGTCCCTGTTCGCACTATGTTTGGCAGGGCCACAACGTTTGGCAGGGCTACAACTTCTATGTTAGTTCCGGGCAGATTGCGCTCCCGGTTGATCTTCTGCGTTATGTCTCTTATGGCACCGGGAGCGCACAGGGGGCGGCCAGTCGCCGCCGCCCCCTGTACCCCCGGGCTCCGGCCAGCAAAATCGCCGCTGCGCGGTCCCTTCGACTTATCCCTGCAGGCTGCCCCGGCCTTCCGGGAACGTCTCAGCGATTTTGAGGTCGCCAGCACCGGCAGTTTCAGTCGCGCAAGTGGGTAAATGAGTGACAGGTCGCACGATCCGTAGGCCGGGCAAGGCGTTAGCCACCGCCCGGCACAAGCGCGGCTCTGCGCTGGCTGTTCTTGCTCAGCGGTGAAGCCGCCACCCGGCGGAAATGCCGCTATATTATCCCTTATTTCTCAGGCTCCTGCGGCGCGACGGCTGGGGCGTCGTACCAGGCCTCCTGCGGCACCACCACCGCCGCCTTGGGCTGCATCACAAAGTTCGGCGACATAATCTGCACGCCGAATTCGTTAAACACATCAATAATACTGCTATGCAACGCGTTGCGGCCATCCGGCAGCTTAGTTGTGGGGAGCAAGCGCACCTGCAGCTCATACGCGGTGTACCAGTCAAGCAACCCCAGCTTGCGAACTATCGGGGCGATTTGTTGATCCACCCCAGGGGTGCGTCTTGCCGCCAGCTCCAGCAGCGCATGCACCTGACGCCACGGCGTATCGTAGCCGATGGTGACGCTGGTGGTGAGATTGAACCCGCCGTCGGTGCTCTCGGCGCTGAGATTAATAATTTTCCCGCTCACCACCACGGCGTTCGGGACGGTGACAATGTAATTCTCACGGGTGAGGATCTTGGTCGCCAGCACGCCAATCTCGCTGACCTGTCCCTCATTGTCGGCGAGGCGGATCCAGTCGCCTTTGCGCAGCGCCCGGGAGTAGATCAGCACCAGGCCGCTCATCGCATGGGTCATCACCCCGGTCGACCCGAGAGTCAGCATCAGGCCGAAGAACACGCTAATGCCTTTGAAGGCGAGGGAGTTGGCGCCGGGGAGGAACGGGTAGGCGGCGGACAGGGCAAACAGCCAGATGACCACCGAGATCAACCGGCGGGTGGCGCTGACGGTTTCCGGATGGATGCCCGGCACCTGAATGCGGCCGGCGGCGACCTGGTCGAGAGCCACTTTCACCAGGCGAATGATGAGCCAGGTGATCAGGAAAATAAGCACCACGATCATCAGCCCCGGCAGGGAGGCGACAATCGACAGGGAGAGATCGCGGATCACGCCCAGCGACCAGTCGCCCAGCGATTCACTCCACACCCGTGTCCAGGGAAACAGATTGAAGGCCCAGCTCAGCCAGAGATAACTGGCCAGCATACCGACGAGAATGACCAGCACAGCATAGAGTCGAAGTTCAATATTGCCGAGATAGCGCCGCCAGTGCTGCGGGATAGCGCTGCGTTTTTCAAGGATCCGCAGCAGGAAAAAGCGCCGTACCCGCCGCCAGGCGCGGAAGGCGCCGTAGTAAAACAGCGCCAGCAGCAGCCCTCCGGCCAGCGCTTTGCCGGCGGAGAGCAGCAGATAACGGTCGTTGAACTGTTCCTGCAGGCTGGTGCGCTGGGCCTCCATTCGCGCCAGCACCCGCTGGGCCGCCTGGTCGAGGGTTAAATCATCGCCCTCATCGAGATCCGCCTGGCTCAGCAGCAGCACCGGTTTGCCGTTCATCAGGAACAGCCGGCCTGGCTGACCATAGCGGATAACCGGCATGACCCGCAGCGGCTGGCGGATATCATCCTCGGTAAACGCGCGCAGGGCGCTGCGGGTACGCAGGACGCGCTCTTCGGGCGTGGTCTGGCCGAAAGTAGCCTGCAACATGACGACAGGTTGATGGAAAATCGTGACCGTGCGTGCCTGCTCGCGGGCGGTCGGCTGCTGTCGCGGTTCGGCAGCCAGCGCCGGCTTTAGCACCAGCAGCGCCAGCGCCCAGAGGATCACCACGCTCATCCTGTTCATAGAGGCACCTGAGAAAGAGAATTATTGTTATTTTTCAGCAAACAACGGACGGCTTGTAGTTGAGCATAGCCTGGCGCGAAATGAATTCAAGCTGGCGCGGCGTGGGCATAAAAAAAGCCGTCGCCCAAACGGCGACGGCCTGATATCAGCGTCAGAAGTGAGCGTTAGCCGTGCTGTTGACAGCCGGCACACTGCTTATTCTGGATCTGCTGGAAGAAGTCGTTACCTTTATCATCAACCAGAATAAACGCCGGGAAATCTTCCACTTCGATTTTCCAGATAGCTTCCATCCCCAGTTCCGGATAGGCCACGCACTCGAGGCTCTTAATGCTCTGCTGGGCGAGCACTGCTGCCGGGCCGCCAATGCTGCCGAGGTAGAAGCCGCCGTGTTTATGGCAGGCATCGGTCACCTGCTGGCTGCGGTTGCCTTTCGCCAGCATTACCATGCTCGCGCCGTGCGACTGCAGCAGATCGACGTAGGAATCCATGCGGCCTGCGGTGGTCGGACCGAGGGAGCCGGAGGCATAACCGGTCGGCGTCTTCGCCGGGCCCGCGTAGTAGATCGGGTGATCTTTGACGTACTGCGGCAGCGCCTCGCCGTTATCAATAAGCTCCTTCAGCTTGGCGTGGGCGATGTCGCGGGCCACGATAATGGTGCCGTTGAGGCTCAGGCGCGTGGAGACCGGGTGCGCCGACAGTTGCGCCAGGATTTCGCTCATCGGCTGATTCAGGTTGATGCTGACGACATTGCCTTCACCCTGCTGACGCAGATGTTCAGGGATATATTTCCCCGGATTGCTCTCCAGCTTCTCGATCCAGATGCCGTCGCGGTTGATTTTGGCTTTGATGTTGCGGTCGGCGGAGCAGGAGACGCCCATGCCGATCGGGCAGGAGGCGCCGTGACGCGGCAGACGGATCACCCGGATATCGTGAGCGAAGTATTTCCCGCCAAACTGCGCGCCGAGGCCGAGGTTCTGCGCTTCCTGCAGCAGCTCCTGCTCCAGCTGGACGTCGCGAAACGCCTGACCGTGCTCGTTGCCTTCGGTCGGCAGGCCGTCGTAGTAGCGGGTGGAGGCCAGCTTCACGGTCTTCAGCGTCGCTTCTGCCGAGGTGCCGCCGATCACAAACGCGATATGGTATGGCGGGCAGGCGGCGGTCCCGAGGGTACGCATCTTCTCGACCAGATAGTTTTTCAGCTTCGCCGGAGTGATCAGCGCTTTGGTTTCCTGATAGAGATAGGTTTTATTGGCGGAACCGCCGCCTTTCGCCATACACAGGAACTTATACTCTTCACCGTCGACGCTGTAGAGATCGATCTGCGCCGGCAGGTTGGTGCCGGTGTTGACCTCTTTATACATATCCAGCGGCGCGTTCTGTGAGTAACGCAGGTTATCTTCGGTATAGGTGTTGTAAACGCCCTGCGCCAGGGCGGCTTCATCGCCACCGCCGGTCCAGACGCGCTGGCCTTTTTTACCCATGATGATGGCGGTGCCGGTATCCTGACAGGTCGGCAGAATACCTTTGGCGGCGATTTCGGAGTTGCGCAGGAACTGTAGCGCCACGTATTTGTCGTTTTCGCTGGCTTCCGGGTCGAGCAGAATCGAGGCGACCTGCTGCTGATGGGAGACGCGCAGCATAAAGGCGGCGTCGTGGAAGGCCTGCTGGGCGAGCAGGGTCAGCGCCTGCGGCTCTACTTTCAGAACCGGCTGGCCGTCAAATTCGGCGACAGAGACGTGCTCTTTGCTGAGCAGATAGTATTCGGTATCGTCGTGCGCCAGCGGGAACGGATCCTGATAAACAAACGGTTTAGTCGACATAGTCACTTACTCCATAAAGATAAAAACCGCCGGGGTGGTCCCGGCGGTTATGAATCAGAACATCATGGACATCCACGGATAGCCAATCAGCAGCAGGGCGGCCAGGAAGATGGCGCCAAAGATGGTGCCGAGGCGCCAGTAGTCTTTGGTCGGCAGGTAGCCGCTGCCGTAGTAGATTGGGCTTGGGCCAGTACCGTACGGGGTGATAATCCCCATCACGCCCAGCGAGGTGACCATCAGCAGGACGAACACTTCCATATTCATACCCGGAATGGTGGCCGCAATAGTCAGCATGGCCGGCAGCAGGGCAGTGGTGTGCGCGGTGGTGCTGGCAAACAGGTAGTGCAGCAGGTAGAACGCCAGCAGCAGGACGATGGTCGCCACGCCTGGGGAGATACCGCCCATCAGCGCGCCGCCCTCTTTACCCAGCCAGGCGATGAAACCGGTGGAGGAGAGGCCGTCGGCCAGCGCCACCAGGGTGGCAAACCAGACAAAGGTGTTCCACGCCGCTTTGTTGTTGGTGATGTCGCTCCAGGAGAGCACGCCGGTCCACAGCATCAGGACGATAACCAGCAGGGCGGCCAGCGCGGGTTCAATCCAGTCGGCGGCGAAGATCCACATCATCAGCGCGAAGCAGACGAACACCAGCAGCAGAATTTCATTACGCGACAGTTTGCCCAGTTTTTCCAGCTCACGCGCGGCCCACAGCGGCACTTCGTTATTGATTTTCACTTCCGGCGGATAGAACCAGTAAGCCAGCAGCGGCATAGTCAGGATCAGCAGGACACCGAGCGGCAGGAAGGCGATGAACCAGGTCCCCCACGAGATGTTGATGCCGACGATGCTTTTTACCAGCGCCAGGGCCAGCAGGTTCGGTGCCAGCGCTGACAGGAACATCGAGCTGGTGATACAGGCGGCGGTGATCGCCACCCACATCAGATAGGAACCGATTTTACGCGCGCTCGGGTCGTTTGGTTTTGAACCGTACAGCGGCGGCAGGTTGGCAATAATCGGGTAGATGGTACCGCCGCTGCGCGCGGTGTTAGACGGCGTAAATGGCGCCAGCAACAGGTCAGCAAAGGTGATGGCGTAGCCCAGCGTCAGGCTGCGACGGCCAAGATATTTCACCAGGATCAGCGCCAGGCGGCGGCCAAACTGGGTTTTATCGTAGCCGGCGGCGAACATGAACGCGCCGAAGATAAGCCAGACCGTGGAGTTGCCGAAGCCGCTCACCGCCCATTTAAAGGAGGCGCCGGCCAGCTTGAAGCTCGGGGCGGCCATCTGTTCCGGGCTGAACAACAGCCACTGGCTACAGAGGGCGATCACCACCACGCCGGTGATGCCGATAACGGCGCCAGGCAGCGGTTCAAAAATTAACCCGACGATTACCCCGACGAAGATGGCGAAGTAGTGCCAGGCGTACGGCGGCAGGCCATCGGGGACGGGAACAAACAGTAACAGCACAGCGACGATAATCGGCAGCGCCATCATCAGGAGACGTTTTTTAGTCGCAGTCGTTGGATTGACTGCACCGGCAGGCGGTATGGTTGTCTTTTTCTCTTTCATAATGAGTATCTGCAAGTTGTTGAAAATAGCGTTTACGCCAGCGGCATGCTCAGTGATTTCTTTAATTACAAAAGTTACTTTAGTTTTTATTTTTCGTTTCTGAGTATCGTCAGGGCGTTTATTTAACGCGTTTGTCTGGGCGTTAAATTAAATTTGTTGGTTATTTATATATTGCGCTTTCAATGGCCGTTGCAATTGATCGAGATCAAGAAAAGCAGGTGATTTCACTATTTTTTTATTATCAGTATAACCCTATATGATGAGGTGTTAATTTGGCTAAAATATCGATAAATGTTAAAATAAAAATGAACATTTAATGCTGAATTTATAAATTATTTTCGTAACTATATGAAAACAAGTGTTTTTATTGAAATTGGCGATCGTTTTTAATGTTAACATAAGTATCTAAAATGTTATCGTACATTTGTATTATGTAAATGCTATTTATTATTTTAATAATACAATAGAGGTAGCGATGTTATTGTTGGGGTTAAATAGTTTTATAACTAACGTAATTGATTTAGTAACTAAAAAACACGCTATATTATTGGCATGACAACAGGAATTAAAAAACCAAAACCATTAATGATTCCGTCACCCCATTCTGAGTTTTTAATATTTTAAAATCTGGAGCGTAACTTATGACCAGTAACGAACGAATTCTGCAGCCATTTACTTTACCAAATGGTACGGAGCTGAAAAACCGTTTGCTCATGGCGCCGATGACCACCTGCACCGGTTATTTCGATGGGACTGTCACCAGCGAGCTGGTGGAGTACTATCGCGCTCGCGCCGGCAGCATCGGCACCATTATTGTCGAGTGCTGCTTTATTGATGACTACGGCCTGGCCTTCCCGGGTGCGATCGGCATCGATAATGATGAAAAAATTGCCGGCCTGGCGAAAATCGCCGAGGCGATCAAAGCGCAAGGTTCAAAAGCGATTCTGCAGATCTATCACGGCGGACGCATGGTCGACCCGCAGCTGATCGGGGGGCGCCAGCCGGTGGCGCCAAGCGCTATTGCCGCGCCGCGTGAGGGCGCCGCGATGCCGCGGGCGCTGAGCGGAGAAGAAGTGGAAGGGATGATCGCCAAGTTTGGCGACGGCGTCCGTCGCGCCATTCTCGCCGGCTTCGACGGCGTCGAAATTCACGGCGCCAACACCTACCTTATCCAGCAGTTCTATTCGCCGAACTCCAACCAGCGCGACGACGAGTGGGGCGGTAGCCGCGACAATCGCGCCCGTTTCCCGCTGGCGGTCCTCGACATCACCCACAAAATGGCCCGCCAGTACGCTGACGATGCCTTTATCATCGGCTATCGCTTCTCGCCGGAAGAGATGGAGGTCCCGGGGATCCGCTTCGACGACACCATGTATCTGCTGGAAAAGCTGGCTGCCCGCGGTGTCGATTATCTGCACTTCTCGGTGGGCGCGACCCTGCGTCCCTCTATCGTCGATACCAGCGATCCAACACCGCTGATCGAGAAATACTGCGCGATGCGCTCTGAAACCCTCGCCCAGGTGCCGGTGATGGGCGTCGGCGGGGTGGTGAACGTTGCTGATGCCGAGCTGGGCCTCGATCACGGTTATGACCTGATCGCCGTGGGCCGCGCCTGCATCGCCTATCCGGACTGGGCGGCTCGTATCGCCGCCGGTGAAGAGCTGGAGCTGTTTATCGACAGCACCCAGCGCGAGGCGCTTCATATTCCGGAACCGCTGTGGCGCTTCTCGCTGGTGGAAGCGATGATCCGCGACATGAGCATGGGCGACGCTAAATTTAAGCCGGGGATGTTTGTTGAAACCGTTCAGGATGACGCCAATGAACTGGTGATCAACGTTAGCCTCGAAAATGATCATATTGCCGATATTGAACTGGCGGCGAGCCCGGTGCAGACCGTCGAGTTCACCACCAGCTTCGAAGAGATCCGCGAACGTATTCTGACCGCCAACACCCCGCACGTGGACGCCATTTCCGGTGCTACCAGCCAGAGCGAAGCGGTGAAAAAAGCGGTCGCTAAAGCGATGCTGAAATCCAGCAAAGCGCTGGCAGCGGAAGAGGGCGGCAATGACGCCGCGCCGAAAAGTTATGACGTGGTGGTGGTCGGCAGCGGCGGCGCCGGCCTGGCGGCAGCCATTCAGGCTCACGACGAAGGCGCCAGCGTCCTGATCGTCGAAAAAATGCCAACCATCGGTGGCAACACCATCAAGGCTTCCGCCGGGATGAACGCCGCGGAAACTCGCTTCCAGCGGGTCAAAGGTATTCAGGACAGTAAAGAGTTGTTCTATCAGGAAACCCTGAAGGGCGGCCACAATAAAAACAACCCGCAGCTGCTGCGTCGCTTCGTGGAGAATGCGCCGCAAGCCATTGAGTGGCTGGCGGACCGCGGCATTATGCTCAACGACATCACCACCACCGGCGGGATGAGCATTGACCGTACCCACCGTCCGCGCGACGGATCAGCGGTCGGCGGCTATCTGATTAGCGGCCTGGTGCGCAACATCACCAAACGCGGGATCGACGTCCTGCTGGATACCTCGGTGGAAGAGATCCTGATGAGCGGGGATGAGGTGAGCGGTGTACGTCTGGTCAACGACGAAAAAGAAGTCATCGAAGTGCAGACCAAAAGCATCGTAGTGGCCACCGGCGGCTTCAGCGCCAACAGCGCGATGGTGGTGAAGTATCGTCCGGACCTCGACGGTTTCGTGACCACCAACCACAAAGGGGCGACCGGGAGCGGTATCGCGCTGCTGGAACGCATTGGCGCTGGCACCGTGGATATGGGCGAAATTCAGATTCACCCCACCGTCGAACAGCAGACTTCGTACCTGATTTCCGAATCGATTCGCGGCGGCGGCGCTATTCTTGTTAACCAGCAGGGGAACCGCTTCTTTAACGAAATGGAGACCCGCGATAAAGTCTCGGCGGCGATTATCGCCCTGCCGGAACACTATGCGTACATTGTCTTTGACGAGCATGTGCGGGCGAAAAACAAAGCTGCCGATGAGTACATCGCCAAAGGCTTCGTCACCAGCGCCAGCTCCCCGCGTGAACTGGCGGAGAAACTGGGGATGGATTACCATGCCTTCCTCGCCACCCTCGAGTGTTACAACGGGGCAGTGGAAAAACAGCATGATGAACAGTTTGGCCGCACAACCGCGCTGCGCGCGCCGATTAACGAAGGCCCGTTCCATGCCATTCGCATCGCCCCCGGGGTGCACCACACCATGGGCGGCGTGACCATTAACACCGATGGCGAAGTGCTGAACGTTGACCAGCAGCCGATCCACGGCGCCTACGCCGCCGGTGAAGTGGTGGGCGGGATCCACGGCGGCAACCGCATCGGCGGTAACGCGGTCGCGGATATCATCATCTTCGGTACCCTCGCGGGCCACCAGGCGGCGAAACGTGCCAGAGGATAACAGGTAATTGCTGATGCCGGGCTGGTGCTTTTGCCGCCCGGCTTAGAGCCTATCTCATTAGGGCTATTTTGCTTGCCATGTTGAACCTGGGCAGTGCTCGAAATCCTCACGTACTACGTGTACGCTCCGGTTTCTGCGCGCTGTCCGTGTTCAAACTGGCTGCGCCAATTACGCCTACTGGGATAGGTTCTTATCCCTTCTGAAGGAGAGCCCGATGTCCGATAACCGCGTCTATAGCTACTCCGCTGTCCTGATGGGGTCCCCCATTCTGCTCAAACTTTATTCCCACGATGAGGCGCTGGCCTCCCGCGTATTTCAGTTAATTAAACGCTACGAAGATCTGCTTACCGTTAACCGCGCCGAGTCGCAGGTGATGGATATCAACCATGCCGCCGGACGCCATCCGGTCACGGTCAGTCGCCCGGTCTTTCAGCTGATCCAGTGCGCCAAAGCCGCCAGCATGGTGCGCGACAGCGCCTTTAATCTTGCCATCGGCCCGCTGGTGAAGCTGTGGCGAATTGGCTTTCACGGGCACAGCGTGCCTGACGCGGCTGATATCAGAGCCCGACTGGCGCTGACCCGCCCACAGGAGGTGATCCTCGATGAGACTACCTGTAGCGTGTTTCTCCAGCAGCCGGGGATGGAGCTGGATCTTGGGGCGATCGCCAAAGGCTATATCGCTGACCGCGTGCGCGATTATCTCCGTCAGCAGCAGGTGGCGAAGGCGCTGATCAATCTCGGCGGCAATGTGCATACCCTCGGTGAATGGACCATTGGCCTGAAAAAACCGTTTGCCGACGCGCAGGCGCTGATCGGCTCCCTGACGATCAACGGACAGTCGGTGGTCACTTCCGGAACCTATGAACGTTACTTTGAGCAGGACGGCAAACGCTGGCACCATATTCTCGACCCGCGCAGCGGTTATCCGCTGGATAACGAACTCGACAGCGTGACAGTGATTTCCACGGATTCTTTAGACGGCGATATCTGGACTACGCTGCTGTTCGGCCTCGGCGTAGAGAAGGGCTGCGCAGCACTGCGTCAGCGTGAGGATATCGACGCGATTTTCGTCACCAAAAATCGCGACATCATTCTCTCATCGCCGCAGCGGCTGCGTTTTGCGCTGCTGGACAGCGGCTATCAGGTTATTGACTGTACTGCTTAAGCAAACTGTACTGTTCGGCGACCAGGCGGTAGCGATAGACCGGTCGCCCGGTAGCGCCGTAGTGGATAGTGGTGTAGAGGATATTGATCTGCGCCAGCCAAATCAGATATTTGCGGCACGAGACGCGGGAGATATTTACGGCCGCCGCCAGCTCATCGGTAGAGAATTCAACGTCCGGATGGGCGTCAATCCACTGGCAGAGCGTACGCAGCGTTTGCGCGGTTAGCCCCTTGGGCAGCTTGCGCGCGTCGCTGGCCTCCGGCGCGCCGCCGTGCAGCAGACGGTCGACGTCGGCCTGTTCGTAATACGGCTGGCCGGTCATCAGTTTACGCTTCTCCCGCCAGGTGGTGAGCGCCTCTTCAAAGCGCGGAAACTGGAAAGGTTTGATCAGGTAATCAACCACCCCGTAATGCATCGCGGTCTGCACCGTGGCGGCGTCTGCCGCCGAGGTGATCATGATGACATCGATAGCGCGCCCCGACTCGCGGATGGTCGGCAGTAAATCCAGCCCGCTGTCCTGTTGCATGTAGACATCCAGCAGCACCAGATCGATCTCCCGCTGCTTATCGTTAATCATCTCCTGGGCCTGACTGAGCGTCGAAGCGCTCCCGCTGCAACGAAAGCCGGGAACTCTTGCCACGTACAGGCGATTCAGTTCGGCCACCATCGCATCATCGTCAACAATCAACACATTTATCACGCACGTTTCCTTTTACTATCCCAGGGGAGATGAACAAAAAATTGGGTAAATACGCCGGGTTCCGACTCGACGGCGAGGGTGCCGCCCAGTTCGCGCAGCTGCTGGTTGGCGAGAAACAGCCCGACGCCACGATTCTCGCCTTTGGTGGAGAAACCTTTGTTAAAGATAGCGTCGATATTATTTTCCGGGATCCCCGGTCCGTCATCGCTCACTTCACCGCTTAGCCAGCCGTCCTGGTAGTGCAGCAGCAGGCCGATCTCACCCTCCGCCTGGCCGCTCATGGCGTCCAGCGCGTTCTCAATAAGATTGCCCAGCACCGTCACCAGCACCGTGACCTGTTTCTCATTCGGGCAATCCGGCACCAGGCTCTCTTCCGCCAGCGTCAGCGTAAAGCCGCACTCGGTGGCGCGCTGAATTTTACTTATCAGGAAGCCCGCCACCACCGGGGATTTAATACGGTGCTGAATGTCGCCGATGTCCGCCTGATAGCGGTGGGCGGTCTGCAGCACGTATTCCTCGAGTTTGCCATAGCTTTTCATATTCAGCAGGCCGAGGATCACGTGCAGTTTATTCATAAATTCATGAGAGGTGGTGCGCAGGGCATCCACATAGCTCATCATGCCATCCAGCCGCTGCAGCAGCTGGCTCACCTCGGTCTTATCGCGGAAGGTACAGATGGCGCCGACCACCGATTCCTGGTTGCGAATGGGCACCGTATTGCCGATCAGCAACAGGCCATTGCATCCCAGCTCGCGGTCGTACATCGGCTCGCCGCTCTGCAAGACGGTCTGCAGGTCGGCGAGCAGTGGCGTGTGGGCCAGGGTTTTGTCCGGGCCGGAAAAGAGGATCTCCTGCGCCGCCGGGTTGATCAAATTGACTTCGCCGTGGGCATCGACGGCAACGACGCCCTCCTTCAGGGCGTGAAGCATGGCCTGACGCTGTTGAAACTGGGTGGAAATCTCCTGCGGCTCCAGCCCCAGCAGGACGCGCTTCAGACCGCGTACCAGGCTCCAGGTGCCCAGCGCGCAGACCAGCGCGCTGAACAGGATTGTCAGGAGTACGTCCCAGCGGCTGTTGGCGATCTGTTCGTCCACTTTACTCAGCGAAATGCCGACCACCACCACGCCAATTTGCTGGTGCTGGTCGTTGAACACCGGGGTGAATACCCGCAGCGCCGGGGCCAGCACGCCGTGGTTAATGGCAACGTTCTCTTTTCCCTGCAGCGTGGGCAGGATATCCCGGCCGATAAACCGCTTTCCGATGATAGAGGTATCCGGATGCGAATAGCGAATACCGTGCATATCGGTGACGATAGCGTACAGCAGGTCGTTGCGCCGGGTGATGGCCTGCGCCAGCGGCTGAATGATCTGCTGCTGCGGGGGCGCCTCCAGTCCGCGCTTCACCTGCGGCATATCGGCCATGGTGCGCGCCACCGCCAGCGCGGTCTCTTTCAAACCGTCGCGGGTGGCATTGCTGATCTGCATATACCACAGGGCATAGACCAGCAGGAGAACGGCGCCGATGACGCTGCCAATCATCAAGGATACGGCGGTGCTCAGCTTTAACGGTAAGGCGCGTTGGCGAACGCGAGGCTGCTGCTCTGATGCCTTCATGACGATCCCGGATAGATTCAGTGAAGGCATATTATCGCCGATAGGACGGTTTTCATAAAGCCGTGTAATCAAAGCCAATCGAGGCGGTTTAGCCGATACGTAAACCGTTTCACATGCTCTGCCAACAATCCTTCTGGCTGGCCATGCCGGCGAGCGGCGAAGATGAGACGTAAGACAGCATTGCTCATATAACCGACAATCGCCCGTAAACGAGCGTTGGGGACGGTAAACTGTGACCCCGACGGCGGTAAAGCACAGAACATTCCACTTATAGTGGCGGCAGAGGTTAAATAGACCTGATGAATATAAGGATATGCATCAGGCCGCTGATGTCGCCGAGATGCGCTTTTTCTGTTGTAAATGGAGGTTGTTATGAACAGTTCGCTAACCGCTGCAATGCAGGCCCGCCGTCACCCGGATACCACTCACATCGATCGTCTCGCCACGGCCGACATGCTGGCGATGCTGCATCAGGATGATAAGCAGATATCGGAGGCGGTCGGCGCCTGCCTGCCGGACATCGCCCGGCTGATTGATGTCGCCACCGCGACGATGGGCCGGGGAGGGCGCCTGGTCATTATCGGCGCCGGGGCGTCAGGCCGGACGGCCATCGAGGCGGTCAGCGACTATTCACCGGAAGGCAAACACGCGCTGGTGGGACTGATTGCCGGTGGGCAGACGGCGGCGATGGCCGAGCGGGAAACCGCAGCAAATAATTATGACCTGGGCGCCTTTGAACTGCAGTCGCTGGACTTTTCCAACCACGATATGCTGCTGGCGTTGACCGTCAGCGGCAAGACGCCATGGGTGTGGGGCGCGATGCGTCACGCCTGGTCGCTGGGGGCCCCTATCGCTGTCGTCACTCAGCAGGCGGCCAGCGAGGCGGCGCAATTGGCGGATATCATCATTGCCCCACAGACCGGGCCGGAGGCAGTGTCGGGCTTAGCCAATCCGAAGGCTCAACTGGCCCAGCGGCAGATCGTCAACATGCTGACGACCGGGCTCGCCATCCGTGACGGTCGGGTGTACAGCAATCTGCGGGTGGACGTGCAGGCTGACAATTCGCACTGGGCGGAGCGGCAGATAGCGATTGTCATGGCGGCCACCGACTGCACGCGCAGTGAAGCAAAAGCGGCACTGGCCAGCTGCCATCAGCACTGCCGCACCGCGATCCTGATGCTGCTCAGCGGGCTGGATGCCTGGCACGCGCGCGAGCTGCTGACGCAACATCACAATCACCTGCGTCTCGCCCTGCGCGAAGCACAGCGCAGCAGCACGACCACTCCCGCCCATTAACCCCTCAGCCAGGCGCGCGCGATTGTCGTACGCGCCTGGACTTTATTAACTAAAAAAATCTCTCTTTTTTATTTTTCTCAGCAATCAGGCTGAATTTTCGATCTTATTTTTTACCAGGTATCATTTTGATGTCTCGCTTTGCTTTTTTAAGTTAAATAATTATTTGATTAAAAATACCAGAGTGTAAATGATATTTTAAAATAAAGTAAAAGTGCGTTAATATGCTGCCTCTTATTACCGTGTGCTACGTGATAATTCTATTATGCCTGCAATGAAAAAAACGATTATTTCCTTTACCGCATTAGCGATGTTCGTCAGCGCGGCGACGCATGCTGAAGCGGATACCTCGAAAAAAACCGACTTCCTGCTGATTGGCGGCGGGATCATGAGCGCCTCGCTCGGCACCTGGCTGCAGGCGCTGCAGCCGGACTGGAACCTGACCATGGTGGAGAAACTGGACGGCGTGGCCCTGGAATCTTCCAACGGCTGGAATAACGCCGGTACCGGCCATTCAGCGAATATGGAGCTGAACTATACCCCGGAACGAGCGGACGGGTCGATTGACGTCAGCAAAGCGCTGGATATTAACGAACAGTTTATGATTTCCCGTCAGTTCTGGTCGGCACAGGTGAAACGCGGTATTTTGCACGACCCGCACTCCTTTATTAACTCCACACCGCATATGAGTTTCGTGTGGGGCGATAATGTGGATTACCTGCAAAAACGTTATAACGCGCTGCAGCAGACCACCTTATTCCAGGGAATGAAATTCTCCACCGATCACGCGCAAATTAAACAGTGGGCGCCGCTGGTGATGGAAGGTCGCGATCCGCAGCAGAAAGTGGCCGCCACCTGGACGCCGGTGGGTACCGATGTCAACTACGGCGAAATTACCCGCCAGCTGATCGGCAGCCTGAAGAAAAATAACCACTTCACCCTGCAAACCTCCTCCGAGGTGACCGATTTCAAACGCAATGCTGACAACTCCTGGCACGTGACGATTAAGAACGTGCAGAGCGGGGAAGCGCAGACTATTGACGCCAAATACGTCTTTATCGGCGCCGGCGGCGGCGCGCTGAAGCTGCTGCAGAAAACCGGCATTCCGGAAGCGGATAACTATGCCGGTTTCCCGGTGGGCGGCTCGTTCCTGATGACCGAGAACCCGGCGGTCACTGCGCAGCATCTGGAGAAAGTCTACGGTCAGGCTTCGGTCGGCGCGCCGCCGATGTCGGTGCCGCATCTTGACGCTCGTTATCTCGACGGGAAGCGCGTGGTGCTGTTCGGGCCATTCGCCACCTTCTCGACCAAGTTCCTGAAAAATGGTTCGTTCTTTGACCTGCTCAGCACCACCACCACCGATAACGTGCTGCCGATGACCCACGTCGGTCTCGACAACTTCGATCTGGTGAAATATCTCGTCAGCCAGGTGATGCTCAGTGATGATGACCGTTTTGCTGCGCTGAAAGAGTACTACCCGGACGCGCGTAAAGAAGACTGGAAACTGATCCAGGCCGGCCAGCGCGTGCAGATCATTAAGAAAGACGCAGAGAAGGGCGGCGTTCTGAAGCTGGGTACCGAAGTGGTGGTCGATCAGCAGAAAACGATTTCTGCGCTGCTCGGCGCGTCGCCGGGGGCTTCCACCGCCGCGCCGATCACCCTGAACGTACTCAAGCAGATGTTCCCGCAGCAGTTTAACTCGCCGGAGTGGCAGAGCCGTATTCACGCTATCGTGCCGAGCTACGGTCAGAAGCTGAACGGTAACGTGGCGCTGACCCAGCAGGTATGGGATGACACCGCCGCGGCGCTGCAGCTGACTAAGCCGCCGGTGATCCAGATGCCAGCGGCTGCGCCGACCGCGACCGCCAAACCGGCAGAGCCGCCGCGCGACGCCTCGCCGCAGCACGATATGGCGCTGTAAAAGCACATTCGTGCAGTGAACAAAAGGGAAGACCACGGTCTTCCCTTTTTTGCGTTCATTTCCCGTCCCTGCCGCGCGTTGCCTGCAACTTTGCCGTCATAAAAGATATACTGGTTTGAATTGAAAAAAGAAAAGTAAACCAGGAGTGTGGAAGGGCTATGAAAGACGATATCAACCAGGAGATCACCTTCCGCAAGCTGTCGGTCTTTATGATGTTTATGGCGAAGGGCAATATCGCCAGAACCGCCGAAGCCATGAAGCTCAGCAGCGTTAGCGTGCACCGCGCGCTGCATACGCTCGAAGAGGGGGTCGGCTGCCCGCTGTTTGTCCACAAAGGGCGCAACCTGCTGCCGCTGCAGGCGGCGTGGACGCTGCTTGAATACTGCCAGGATGTGATGAGTCTGATGAGCCGTGGGCTTGAGGCGACGCGTAAAGTCGCCGGCGTCGGTCAGGGACGGTTGCGCATCGGTACCCTCTATTCGCTGACGCTGGAAACCGTTCCGCGCATCATTATGGGGATGAAGCTGCGTCGCCCGGAGCTGGAGCTGGATCTGACCATGGGCTCTAACCAGATGCTGCTGGATATGCTGGAGGACGATGCGCTGGATGCTATCTTAATCGCCACCAATGAAGGCGAGTACAATCATTCGGCCTTCGACGTGGTGCCGCTGTTTGAAGATGATATCTTCCTCGCCGCGCCGGCGACGGAACAGCTGAATACCACAGAGCTCGCTGACCTGCGCGATTATGCCGATCGTAAGTTTGTTTCGCTGGCGGAAGGGTTTGCGACTTATGCCGGGTTTCAGGAGGCCTTTCAGGTGGCCGGTTTTGAGCCGGAAATTGTGACCCGGGTGAATGATATCTTTTCGATGATAAGTCTGGTGCAGGCGGGCGTCGGCTTCGCGTTGCTGCCGGGACGCATGAAGAAAGTTTATGAAAACGATGTGCAGCTGTTAAAGCTGGCGGAACCCTATCAGATGCGCCAGCTGATCTCTATCGTCTATTCGCACCATCGCGAGCGCGATGCCGACCTGCTGGCGCTGGCGGCGGAAGGGCGGATGTACGCCCGCAGTATTAATCGCTAAGCCGCTGCGCCAGATGGCGGGCGACGTCTACGCCGCTGCGTTCCAGCGCAATGGTCTCGCCGCGCCAGCCCGCCTGGCGGGTCAGGCAGGTGAGCACCCCGCCGGGCGGCATCTCGATTGCCAGCCTGGCGTCGCGTTCATCGGCGGCAATCATCGCCTCCTGCCAGTGCACGGTGCGCGCCATGTTCATCGCCAGATCGTCGGCGATCCGCTGCGGATCCCACAGCACGCGCGCCGTCGAGCCGCTTAAATAGGCGCGCTGAGGGCGCGTTAAGGTGACGTCGGCAAAGGCTTTTGCCAGCGCTGCGGCGGGTTTATCCAGCAGTGCGCAGTGCGAGGGTACGCTGACCGCCAGCCGCTGGGCTTTACTGGCGCCAGCCCGCAGCGCCAGCTGCGCCACCTCGGCCATGGCCTCATCGCGCCCGGCGATCACGATCTGCGTTTCGGCGTTGAGGTTGGCGAGATAAACCTCGTGGCCCTGCATCAGCGCCTCAACCCGCGGGCGGGTCAGCCCCATAATCGCCGTCAGCCCGTAACCTTCGGGATAAGCCTGCTCCATTAAATCGCCGCGCAGCGCCACCAGCCGCAACGCGCTGGCGAAATCGAGCGCGCCGGCAATCACCGCTGCCGGAAACGCGCCGATAGAGAGGCCGCTGACCATCTGCGGATCCACGCCCTGGCGCTGTAGTTCGCGCGCCCAGGCGACCCCGGCGATCAGCAGACAGAGTTGTACCGCACGGGTGTGTTTTAGCGCGTCGGCGCTATCGAGAGTAGCGACTTCATCCCCCAGCACGGCGCGCGCCTGGGTGAAGATAGCCTCGCGATCGGGGAGGGCCGCCAGCATGCCGGGGCGCTGGCCGCCCTGACCGGGAAAAGTAAATAAAATCTTCATCATTCCTCCCTGTGCCACGGCGTCGCGGTTAAGCGTGCGCCATGGGATGTTTTCAGCAGCGCACGGCCATCGCGCAGCCACTCATTAAGGGCGAAGGCGCCGTAGGGCGTTTCTACCTGGGTATCGGCGCGGCACGGCAGTTGGGCCACACGGGCCTGCCATTCGCGCAGCGCCTCGCGATCCAGCGGCTGCGGCGCGCGGATCAGCAGATCCAGATCGCTTGCCGCATGGAGTACCGGGATCTCAGTGGCCAGCGCATAGCCGGTACTGCCGGTGACGCCCCAGCCCCAGGACCAGGGGTATAAGGTAAGGGCGATAGCCGCCTGAACCGGCGGCTGTGAAACAAAAGGGGAGCCCAGCAGACGCTCGCGCTCCACCAGCATTTCCGGCGTCACGCAGCGCACGATATTGTGCGCCTGGACCCAACCGGCGGCGCGCTGCTCGCGCTTCATGCCCCGCACCCCCACCGGGATGCGGGCCTGGTCATCAACGTCGCGTCTCACCACCACCGGCAGCGCGGCTCGCCACTGCTGAGCCACCCACGGCTCGGCAATCGCTTCCAGGGCGCTGGCGTGGTTTAACCAGAGTAAATCGTGGGGACGCGGCGTTGATGACATGGTTTACAGTCCTGAAGTCAAAGAGATAAACAGCGGTAGCGACAGGATACACAGAACCGAGCTTAACAGCAGCACGGCTTCAGCATCAGGAGACTGGACGCCGAAGCGGTTGCCGAAGACCACGCCGAAGAAGCCGGCGGCCAGGGCAATCATCAGGATCGCGGTAATGGCGATAGAGCCGTGCAGACCCAGCAGCATCACCAGACCCCAGGCAATAAACGGCTGCACCAGCAGTTTCACGATGGTGGAAGTGGCGATCAGCGTATTGAGCTGCAGTTTACGTGCCGACAGGATCACCCCGGTGAGGAACAGCGCGGCGGCGGTGGCGGCCAGGCCCAGCGGTTTGATGGAGGCCAGCAGCATTTCCGGCATTTTGATGCCGATAGCGGAAAGCACCACCCCAAGCAGCGGGCCCCAGACGATCGGTTTTTTCACCGAACGCCACATCAGCACCGGCAGCATCGCCAGCGTAGAACCGCTGTTTTCACCTGCGGCGCGGGCTTTTTCACGTTCCAGAATCAGCAGGCAGAACGGGGTCATCAGTACCGAGCCGCAGGCGATAGAGACCGCCACCGACAGCGAGGTTGACGCGCCTTCACCCAGCACGCTGCCGAGGATCGGCAGACCCAACGCGGCATAGTTTGGCAGGGCGACGGTGAGGGTCAGCACCGCGGCATCCTGCGGCGTGCGTTTGAACACGCTGGTGGCGAGGAAGTAGATCGCGGCATAGGTGATCCACATCGCGCCGGTCAGCACCAGCACCAGCGGCGACTGGGCGACGATACCGGCCCACGGCGTTTGTACCGTGGCGCTAAACAGCGTGGCGGGTAAGGCAAAATCCATTACAAAGATATTGAGCAGGGAGACATTTTTATTATCTACCATCCCGGCCTTACCGGCCCAGAAGCCCAGCAGCATAATGACGAAAATCGGGGCAAGAGCATGAATAATCACATAAGTCATAAATCACCTGTAAATAAAATAGAGTACTGGCGCGATTGTTATTTTTTCTAAAAGCCGCCCCTTCCCGGAGCGTGTATTCCGCGCTCCGGGGGACAGCTTCCGGCAGGTTTTCTTCTACTACTTACGTACGAACGTTTTACCAGCTGGCGCGCATGCGATCGCGAACCAGTTGTGAGCTGCGGCGGTTTTCCGCGCCCAGGCGGCACTTCAGTGAGGTATCTTTGCGCGCGTCAGCGATGGCGTCGCGCAGGGTACGGCTGACCAGCGACAGATCGCCTTCGTCTGGCGCATCCGGATTATTAATATCCAGAAGGGCGGAGAGCAGGCCGAGCGTCGCATAGTTGCTGACGTCGTAGGCCATTGGCGGGATTGTCGCCGCCAATTTCTCCAGCGCCTCCACGGTACGCAGCGTAATGCGCGCTGCCGATTCTTTACCCATCGCGTGGACCAGCACACCGCTATCGTTAAAGGCGATCAGGCGGTTGGCCTGATAGCCGTGGGCCAGAAACGCCCCGGACATCGCTTTTCCGACAATCAGGCCAATCACCGGGTGGCCGGCAAGACGGGCTTTGGCGTAGGCGCCCGCGGCTCCGGCCAGCGCCTGGTGGATGCCGAAAGCTTCTTCGCGGCGGCCATAGGCCTGGCTTGGGACATCAATTACCGCGACGATCGGCCGTTTGACAGGCTGGTCGGCGTCAGCGGCGATGGTTTCATTGACCACTTTCGCCAGCGTCCAGCCTTCCAGCAGGCCGACTTCGCCGCCGGCGGCGCGCGGGTAGTGGTTGTTGGCGTCAGGCACCACGGCGATAAAGCGGACGCTTTCACCATCAATCTGGCCATCTGCGACCTGTACCGACGGGCACAGACCACTCATCAGCGGCGCATCGGGCGCCAGTTTATTCAGCCACAGCGCGGCGCGGTTTGGGAACTGACTCATTATTTATCCTCCCGGGCAAAAAGCTGTTTAATCTGCGCGGTATCCGCCTGCTGGCGGGTATCGAACTGGCTCAAGCGACGCAGATAATTGTCATAGTTGTCGCTACGGTGCTGGGCCGGTACGCCTTTGGCGATCGCCTCATTCATTGCGGTTTTAACGGCATTAACGCCATCGTTAACCAGCGCGTCGACCAGCCCGCTGGCGGCGCGAATTTCACCCCCGGTCATGCTCCAGATAAACGGACGGTTGCGGGAGTCGTACTCTTCAATGCCGGCTTCCTGCTCGATAACCTGCGGGCCGTTGAGGCCGAGACGGGCTTCACGGGTGACGATAAGGTAGCTGCACAGCGCCGCGGCGATGGACATGCCGCCGAAGCAGCCGACGGTACCGGTGATAATGCCGACGACCGGGGTGTAGCGGCGCAGGTCGACAATCGCGGCATGAATATCGGCGATGGCGGCCAGACCGAGGTTGGCCTCCTGCAGACGTACGCCGCCGGTTTCGAGGCACAGCACCGCCTGGGTCGGGATACCGTTGCGGTTATCTTCCGCCGCCAGCTCCAGCGCGGCGGCCATTTTGGCGCCGGAGACTTCGCCCATACTGCCGCCCTGGAAGGTGCCTTCGATGGCAATCACCACCGCAGGTTGGCCGTTGATCGTGCCTTTGGCGACCACCATACCGTCGTCGGACTGCGGGACGATGCCCTGCGCGCCGAGCCACGGCGACATAATGCCTTCAAACGGATCCAGCAGTTCGCGGTAGCTGCCGTCGTCCAGCAGGGCGTGGGCGCGTTCGCGAGCGCGCAGTTCGATAAAGCTGCGATCGTTACGCATGAGCGGCCTCCTCAAAGACTTGTTCAATACGAATACGAGCGACGCCCGGCGTGGCGCCGAAGTCGTGGATAATCAACTGCCCGGCGGGCAGACCGTTGATCAGGTTCAGCCTGTCGAACAGCGCCTGCCAGCGCGCCTGGCTGTTATCCACGGAGGTAGTGATCTGTACGTTGAGCGTGGCGCTCTGTGCGGCGGTATAAAGCACTTCCATATCGCCTGAACCTACGACCCCTGCCAATGCTTTGCCGCTGAGGGCGCGGTTGGCAGGAAATGACAATGTAATCTGTTCCATAACATCCTCTGAATGCGTTAGCCGGCAACCCGGTCGAGAAACAGGGTGGCGGCAAGGAGATCGGCCGCGCCACCCGGCGAGGCGTTGTGCGCCAGCATCTGCCCATCAAGGCGCGCCAGCGCGGCGCGACCGGCGACGCTGGCGCAACCGCCCGCCGCCAGAACCTCGCGAGCGCCTTGCTGCATAGCGTGCAGGCCGTTCATGCCGGCGCGCGACAGCACACAGGTATCGCTCAGCGAGGTCATGATGGCCATCAGCGCATCAAGGCGCGCCTGCGGCTCGCTGGCGCCTCGCGCCCGGCTCTGCCGCAGTTGCGGCAGCGCCAGGGTGGTAACATGCGGAAATCCGCGCTGCGCTTCCTCGCGTGCGCCCGGCACCTGCCAGCGGCGGCTGGCGCGCAGACCCTTACTAAAGCTTTTCGGCGCGAAACCGTCCGGCAGGCGGGCAAGGGCGGCTGCGGCGGCGGCGATCGCCTGTGATTGACCCTCTCCACCCAACATCGCCACCGCGCTGACCAGCAGGCCCAGCGCCCAAATGGCGCCGCGGTGGGTGTTAACTCCACCTGTCGCCATCATCATCTGCGCTTCACCTTCGCGACCGAGGCGGCCGACGGTTTCGCGCAGGGCGATATCCGCCGGACGCTGCCAGCTTTGCTGCGCCAGCGCGTGAAAGGTCGGCTGCAGGCTGCGGGCGGAGCGTTCCATCAGGTCCAGATTGAGATCCTGATGCGCGCCGTTGCCGCGACTATCGACCAGGCCCGGTTTCGGACTCAGACGGGCTTCGTCAATCAGACACGCGCTGGCGGTATGCGCCAGCCAGCTGACGCGGCTTTCTGCGTGCAGGGGGGAGAGATTTTTCATTACCAGCTCCGGAATTTTGCCGGTGGGTTGTACAGTCCGTCGGACCACTCCACCAGGTCGGCGACGCTGCCGGCCGCCAGTAACGAGCGGGTGGCATCGCTACGGCGAATGCCGATATCTTCCGGGTACACCACTTTGCCGCTCTGGCGCAGGGCGGCGACGCGTTTGGCGTCCACCCCGAGGCCAATATCGGTGATCCCGGCCACCGCGGCGACCATCGCCCGGCGCTCTTCAAGGCTCTCCGCGCGGTACAGGTAAGCGATACCTTCTTCGGTCAGCACGTGAGTCACGTCATCGCCATAAATCATCACCGGCGCCAGCGGCATGCCGGAGGTTTTCGCCACCTCAACCGCGTCGAGGGTTTCAACGAAGGTCGGTTTCACGCCGGCCTGGAAGGTTTCGACCATCTGCACCACCAGTTTTTTCCCACGCTGCATCGGGTCTGGTTCAGTGATCATATTGAGCCAGGCCGGGGTGGCGTGGCGGCGACCGTGCGGGTCGTGGCCCATGTTCGGCGCGCCGCCGAAGCCGGATAGGCGGCCGCGGGTGACGGTGGAGGAGTTAGCCAGGCCATCAACCTGCAGGGTCGAACCGATAAACATATCTACCGCGTACTGACCTGCCAGCTGGCAGAAGGCGCGGTTAGAGCGCATTGAGCCATCCGGGCCGGTAAAGAAGATATCCGGGCGGGCGCGGATGTACTCTTCCATCCCCAGTTCGCCGCCGAAACAGTGCACGCTCTCCACCCAGCCGCTCTCGATGGCCGGGATTAAGGTCGGATGCGGATTCAGCGTCCAGTGTTTACAGATTTTGCCTTTCAGGCCGAGCTGTTCGCCGTAGGTGGGCAGCAGCAGTTCAATAGCAGCGGTATTAAAGCCGATACCGTGGTTAAGTGACTGCACCTGATGCTCCGCGTAGATGCCTTTGATCGCCATCATCGCCATCAGAATGTGTTCTTGCTTAATCAGGCGCGGGTCGCGGGTGAACAGCGGTTCAATGAAGAACGGTTTGTCGGCGACCACCACGTAATCAATCCACGAGCCGGGAATATCCACGCGCGGCAGATCGCATTCGTCGTCCACCAGTTCGTTGACCTGGGCTATCACAATGCCATCGTGGAAGGCGGCGGCTTCGACCAGCGCCGGGGTATCTTCAGTACTTGGCCCGGTGTACAGGTTGCCTTTGCGGTCGGCTTTATAGCCCGCGATCAGCGCGACGTTTGGCGACAGATCAACGTACAGGCGGGAGTAGAGTTCGATATAGGTGTGGATGGCGCCGATTTCGAGCAGGCCATCTTCCAGCAGCTGCGAAATGCGCAGGCTCTGGGTGCCGGAGAAAGAGAAATCCAGTTTACGGGCAATGCCTTTTTCAAACAGGTCCAGATGCTCGCTGCGCCCGACGCTGGGCATAATCATATGCAGGTCGTGAATTTTTTGCGGATTGACCTCGGCGAGCATGCGGGAGAGGAAATCAGCCTGTTTCTGGTTGTTGCCTTCCAGCACCACCCGATCGCCCGGGGCGAGCAGATTTTCCAGTACGCTGACCAGCTGGTCAGTGGGGATGACTTTGCCGGCGAGCTTCGCTTCGGCCAGCCGCCGCTGTTTTTCCGTCCGGCGACGGTTCCAGACCCGCGCCGTCGTTTGTTCAGCATTCATTGTTAACCTCCTGATTCGACAAATCGTTTTGTTTGTCCTGGTGGAAGTTAGTGTGCGATGCGCGGCGCTGCGCATCAATTAAGCACGGCGGCTAATTGTTAGCTTTAGAGTAACGATTGGGTCTTACCGTTTGTGATAGGGATCAATAATACGAAAGGCGTAGTGGTCTACGGGAAGAGCGCAGGTGAGGAAGCCGGCCGGCACTCGGCCGGCCGTGAGAAGGGGTTATTCTTTGCTGACATCACTTAATAAGAAAGCAATACTCTGACCGCCGCTGGTCTGCTCGAGGGCAATTTTGGCGATAATCGTCAGTGGCACCGACAGCAGCATGCCGACCGGGCCCAATAGCCAGCCCCAGAAGATCAAGGACAGAAACACTACCAGCGTGGAGAGCCCCAGGCCACGTCCCATCACCCGTGGCTCCAGAATGTTGCCGAACACCAGGTTGACGATCAAGTAGCCGGCCAGGACCACCAGCGCCTCGTACAGCCCGCCAAACACCAGTACCTGCAGGATCGGCGGGATGGCCGCCAGCACGGAGCCAATATTGGGAATATAGTTGAGCGCGAAGGCCAACAGTCCCCACATGAAGGCGAAGCGCACGTCCAGCAGCACCAGCATGCCCCAGACCACCAGGCCGGTCACCAGGCTAATCGCGGTTTTCAGCACCAGATAATGCGACACGCTGTCGATGGCCCGCTGAATGGCGCCCATCCCTTCAACCGGACGGGACATCAGCTGTTGCAGCTTGGCGGGAAGCTGGGGGACCTCCAGCAGCATAAATACCACCGTCAGCAGCAGCAGAAAAATCGAGGACATCGCGTTCGACAGCTGAGTGAGCAGGCTGGTGACCAGCGTCATCACCGCGTTAGGGTCGATGTATTTATTCAGCTCCACCACCGAGACGGTGAACCCCATGCGCTGCAGCCAGGGGGCGATGGTTTGCATCGGCTCGTAGAGATAGTTGCGATACTGCGGTAAGGTGCGCGCCAGCTCGTTAAGCGAGGTCCCCAGCGAGGCCAGCAGCACAATGGCCAGCATGACGATGAGGCCAATCAGCATCGAGATCGCCAGCACGCGCGGGACCCGGCAGCGGACCAGCAGTTGTACCAGCGGATTAATGATCACCGCCAGAAAGAGGGCGAGAATAAAGGGGACAATAATGTCCGCCGCAAAGCGAATGCCGGTAAGGATGATCACCAGCATGCCCAGCATGATGACCATCTTTAATCCGTTAAGTGTAATAATGGGTTTAGCCATAGGTCCCGACCTCAATCTTCCTTGCCTATTAACAGGTTGCGTTACATTAGCATAATGACGTTTTTTTGCAGAAAAAACGCATTGAAGCAAAACGGCGGCGTAAAGAATTGCAAATTCTTTGAATTAAATGTAGCACTATGCTACAAATTTATCTGTGTATAACTACTGAGGACAATTTTCATCCGCAACGGACGAGAAGCAACACCGCGGATAATTGTAATTTTATGGACAATCAGTTCAGGATGTATATTTTAAACCACCCCGCAGTCTCTCTCTCTTTTTCCCGTTTTGCCGGCGAGCAGCACTGGCATTCGGCGCTATAGTCACCTTCTCTCTGCCTGAGCTGGCGCCAAGCGCACAGCGAAATCTACGTCAGAAATTTTCCTGTTTACGCCTCGCGTAAACGGTAATGGATTATATTCTCAAGCAGGAGAAGGGATCATGTTTTATTGGATTTTATTAGCTTTAGCTATTGTTGCTGAAATTACCGGCACCTTGTCGATGAAATGGGCGAGCGTGAGCGGTGGTCATACCGGTTTTATTTTAATGCTGGCCATGATTGCTCTGTCATATATTTTTCTTGCCTTTGCGGTTAAAAAAATTGCCCTGGGTGTGGCCTACGCGCTATGGGAAGGGATCGGCATTTTGCTGATTACCGTGTTTAGCGTGCTGTTGTTTGATGAAAGCCTGTCGCCGCTGAAGATCGCCGGCCTGACCACCCTGGTGGTGGGGATCGTCTTAATTAAGTCCGGCACCCAGAAAAAAGCGTCGTCAAAGCAGGAGGTGGCCCATGCAGCAGTTTGAGTGGATCCACGCCGCGTGGCTGGCCGTCGCCATCGTGCTTGAAATCATTGCCAACGTCTTTTTGAAGTTTTCCGATGGCTTCCGCCGCAAAGTCTACGGCATCCTGTCCCTGGCGGCGGTGCTTGGCGCGTTCAGCGCCCTGTCGCAGGCGGTTAAAGGGATCGATCTCTCGGTCGCCTATGCGCTGTGGGGCGGCTTCGGTATCGCGGCGACCATCGCCGCCGGCTGGGTGCTGTTTGGTCAGCGCCTGAATAACAAAGGCTGGGCGGGGCTCATCCTGCTGGTGGCCGGCATGGTGTTAATTAAACTCGCCTGACGTCTCGCCGCCTGCAAAGCCAGGCGGCAAAACAGGTCCTCTGTAGTATGCTTAACTCAAGATCAGCCCCTCGCTGATAGTGTGCCTGGTGACGATGAGGACTGCGCATGTTCACTGCTTTCGGCTGGCGGAAAATTCCTTCCGCCAGGACGTTGTCAATAATGATATTCCTCGCCGGCCTTGGACTCACCGCGTCGGTCATTTCTCTGCTGTATCTCTCACAACACCTGATTGCCAGCAAATCTAATGAAATCGATCAGCAGCGTTCGGTGCTGTCGGTGGAAGGGGCGGTACAGACCTCGGTCAATCGGGTGCTGTCGCTGGTGCTGGACAATGCCATCTGGGATGACGCGGTAACGCAGACCTACGCCCCGTCACTCGATCAGAAATGGCTGTACGATTCCTGGGGATCAGGCTTCAAAATCAATAACCTGTACGATGGCACCTTTGTCCTCGATGAACATTATCGTATCCTGTGGGGCGCCTTTCAGAGCCAGGTGCTGCCCCGGACTGACCTCTCATTTCTTGGGGCTGGGCTGACCAGTCTGATCCGCTCTCATGCACAGGCATTGCGTGAGGGAAAAAACGCCTTTGCCGGTATCACGCGCACGGAGGCCGGGATCGCCTTTGTCGGCATCGGCCTGATACGCCCAACGACAGAGCGGCTTCAGGTATTTGATGCGACGCGGCGCTATCTGGTGATAACCCGGCATATCAACCCCCAACTGCTGGAGCGCCTGGGTGACACCTTTCAGATTCGTCATCTGCATCTCGCCGAGGGTCCCGGCGCCTATCGTATTCCGCTGCGAACGCAGGCGGGTGAAGTGCTGGGATACCTGGCCTGGCAGCCGCGCCTGCCTGGCGCTGAAGCGGCGCAGGCCTCGTCAGGCAGCATGGGACTGATCGCCGGGGTGGCGGCCAGCCTGATCCTGCTGTTTATCCTTTTTAGCAGTTTGGGCATGTATAAGCTGGCGCGCGGGGAGCGTCAGGCGCGGGAGATAGCCATGATTGACTGGCTGAGCCGTCTGCCTAACCGGCGAGCGCTTCTGCTGCGGTTAAGCCAGGTATGCGAGACGGGGAAACACGATATTCAGTGCGTGGTGTTTATCGATCTGGATGGTTTTAAGGACGTCAATGATAACTATGGTCATGATGTCGGCGACGCCCTGATCCGCCATATCGCCAGCGCCCTACAGACGCGGGTACCGACGGGGGCCATGCTGGCGCGGATGGGCGGGGATGAGTTCGCCATGGCGGTGAGCGGCGCAAAGGCGATTGACCGGGCGGCGGCGTTCGCCTGGGCAGCGCTGGAGCTGCTGAAAGCGCCAGTGACGCTCAGCAAACGCAAAATTTATATCGGCGCCAGCATTGGCATCGCCAGCGGCGCCCCGGCGGAATGTTCCAGTACCGAGCTGTTTCGCCGGGCGGATATCGCCATGTACCACGCCAAGAAGAGCGGGAAGGGGCGGACGGCCTGGTATGACGATGCGCTGGATGCCGTGCGGCGTCATCAACTGATGATTGAGAACGGCATCCGCCAGGGGCTGGAGCAGGATGAATTTGAGGTCTGGTATCAGCCGGTGGTCGATGCCGATACCCTGGCGATGACCGGCGTGGAGGCGCTACTGCGCTGGCCGCGACGCCCGCAGGGGGCGCTGGCGCCGGATGCGTTTATTGCCATCGCCGAGAGCAGCGGCCTGATTGATGCCCTCGGGCAGTTCGTTCTGCAACGCGCCTGCAGCGACCTGCAGCCGGTGGACGATCTCCTTTTGTCGGTGAACATCTCGCCGGCGCAATTTCGCGACCCGGCTTTTGAAAACCGGGTGATGAAGACCGTCGCGGCCTGCCGCTTTCCGCCGTCGCGCCTGCAGGTGGAGGTGACGGAGAGCTATGTGCTGGAAAATCCGGAACGTTCGCAGGCGGTGGTGGAGAATCTGAAGGCCCAGGGTATTGCCGTGGCGCTGGACGATTTTGGCACTGGCTACTCAAGTATTGGCTATTTACGCCGCTTTCGCTTTGATAGCCTGAAGATCGACAAATCTCTCGCCGGGCGGGTGGACAGCGATGAACAGGCGGCGGAGATGGTGCGCGGGACGGTGCGCATTGCCCGCGCGCTGGGGATGACGGTCGTGGCGGAGGGGGTTGAGGATCCGCAGCAGCTGACGCTGCTGCGGCGGGCCGGCTGCGACCGGCTTCAGGGGTACTATTTCAGTAAACCGATGCCGATCGCCGATCTGCTGCAGCGGCGTCAGCCGCAGGGGTGATTACTCTCCGGCCAGTGCTTCCAGCTTATCGCGAAAGCCGGTAACCGAAATGGCGCGGTTGTCAGCCCGCCAGCGATCCTGCGGACCGGGAGCGGAGCTTTGCACGGCGATCACTTGCCAGCCGTCCTCCGTTTTCAACAGCAGCGGCGACCCGCTGTCACCTGGCAGCGTATCGCACTGATGCGACAGCACGCTGTTTTGCGCCCAGCCGGTCACGATGCAATCCTGATGGCTGTACAGATTATCCAGATGATCCTCCGGATATCCCGATTGGGTCACTTTACGGTCCGCTGCCTTCAGCGCAGCGGTGAGATCGGCCTTGCTACCCGGGAAGAGTGGGATCGGCGTGATGCCCGAGGGAGCATAGCGCAGTACGATCAGGCCAAAATCTGACGGCGCCGCGGCGGAGGGCACGATCCAGCCATCGCCATCGGCCTTCAGGCGCTTACCTAAGGCCGGATCCACTCGCCCTTCAATGCCGTGAATTTCATATACCCAGCCGCCCTTGCGCGAAATAAAGCGCAGAGCAACCGCTTTGTCCGGTTTGCCGCGCGGAGGCGTCAACAGACAGTGGCCAGCGGTCAGCGCCAGGTGAGGGGAGATAAGCGTCGCTGTGCACAGATTGCCGCTGGCGGTTTCCAGTTGGCCGATCGCATCCCACGGGCTTTCCTCGGGGTGGCTCACCGCTTTTCGGTCATCATGGCCGAAAAACAGCGTCTTAATATCTTTGGCGCTCAGTCCGCTATCATCGGCATGTGCGCCCAGAGGTAACAGATAAAATGAACACAGCAATAACAGAACGTCTCTACGCATATCACTCTCTGGGGAGGCTATGATGTCTATTGACAGTAGCAGGAGATTTAAGTTTTTGAAAGTAAACAATAATTCTAATCAGACCAAACCGCTGCCATCAGGCGAGGCGGGCTGACGCTGCCGCTGGCAAAACCGTCTGATTTCAAGCGGTTAATACCAGCTGAACGCTGTTGCTATTTCCGCAGAAAGCGACGTCCGACGCAACAAAATTCGTGTATCAGAACGTACTGAATCCGGTGAATAATTCACCAATCGGACATTAAGATTATTCCTGGTTTGCCAGCGATTCGCTGAAAAATAATGCGCTTGCCCGCCATAACTTCACCAGAATTCGCACTTCTTTACGCCTCTCGTAATTATTTTCAATGCGAAACATTTTCTCACCGAAAACGTTGTTACCGTCACTCCGCCGTTGAGTAAATAGAGAGGTAATACCGGCGATGATAGCCTGAATTCTATTTCCCCGACGTTGGGAGGGTATATGTCTAAAAAAGGTATTCGCGCACTGGTTTATGTTTCCCTGGTCTCAGTTGCTATCTGGGGCGCGACCGGTTATCTGGTGATGGAAGCGGTGCGCGTACTGTGAAGCGTCTGGTCACCACGAGGTGGCCGGCGCGCGCTAGTTTATGACTACAGTGTCTGGCGTCTTCGGACGCCGGGCATTTTTTGTGCCGCAGGAATTTCAGGGTAATGAGACGGGGGAAGGTGTCGTCAGCGATCTCCGTACGGTATTTATTATTCTGCAAAGCCAGCAGAAGCAGTAAATGAGAGCGTGGCGGAAATGATTAATAGAGGAAAAAGCGGGTAGCAACCACTGCGCAAATGATTAACAGGATCAGGATGAGCTCGAAACGATAGCGCCGCAGCATAGTGCTCTCCAGAAAAAACGGCGCTGAAACAGCGCCGATTATTAAGAAGGTTAGTTCACCGGGAGGAATTATGCTGCCGGCTGTGCAGCAGGTTTAGCGGCCTGGTGTTTAGTGGTTTTGTGGTGTTTTTTTGCAGCCTGCGCTTTCTGTGCTACCGGTTTAGCCGCAGCTTTGTGGTGCTTTTTAGCCGCCTGAGCTTTCTGCGGAGCAGCGGGTTTAGCTTCTACTTTTTTGTGTTTTTTAGCGGCCTGGGCTTTCTGGGCAGCGGCTGGTTTAGCTTCTGCTTTTTTGTGTTTTTTGGCAGCCTGAGCTTTCTGCTCTGCAGCTGGTTTTGCCGCGGCTTTGTGGTGTTTTTTGTGATGGGTGGTCTTGGCAGCAGTGCTGTGGGTAGCAGCCGGTGCCTGAGTGGTGCTTACTGCGTCAGCAGCGAAAGCGGCAGAAGAGAGACCCATAGCAGCGGCAACGACCAGAGCTAATACTTTTTTCATTCTGATATCCTCGAAAAGTTTTCTTAATTTCAACCCCACTGCGGGGCCGGTGAAATCACTATATGCTTGTCTTTTCGAGCTTTCCGTGAGTGTTTGGTATCGGCGTGTAACCGAATGTACAACACGCCTGGCCGTGGGGAGTGGAAGGACGCGCCGGGCAACCCGGCGCGTACGATCACAGATAGCGGGCGGTAAGGTGTTCGCGGAAGTAGCGGCTGTTGAGATCCTCGCCGGTGGCCTGCTGGATCAGCTGCGAGGTGGAGAAGCGGCTGCCATGCTGCCAGATATTCTGCCGCAGCCAGTCGAACAGGGCGCTGAAATCGCCCTCCGCAATATCGCGGTTTAACGTCGGCAGCGCGCGCCGGGCGGCGGCCATCAGCTGGGCGGCATACATCGCACCCAGCGTATAGGAAGGGAAATAGCCGAATCCGCCGTCGGTCCAGTGAATATCCTGCATGCAGCCGTCCCGGTAGTTGCCGGTGGTCGACAGCCCCAGCCAGTGCTGCATCTTCTCGTCCCACAGCGATGGGATATCATCTACTTCAATCTCGCCGTCAATCAGCGCGCGTTCAATTTCATAACGCAGGATCACATGCGCCGGGTAGCTGACCTCATCGGCATCGACGCGAATAAAGCCCGGTTTCACCCGCTGATTCCAGGCGACAAAGTTGTCGCTGCTAAAGGCCGGTTGATCGCCAAAACGCTCGCGCACCGCCGGTAACAGGCGGTTGAGGAAAGGCTCGCTACGTCCCAGCTGCATTTCAAAAAACAGACTCTGCGACTCGTGGATAGCGGTGGAGCGAGCGAGTCCTACCGGCTGGTCGACCCACGGGCGAGGCAGATTCTGCTCATAGCGGGCGTGGCCGGTTTCGTGGATCACGCCGAACAGGGCGCTGAGCAGGTCGTTTTCGTTGTAGCGGGTGGTGATGCGCACATCCTGGGGGACGCCGCCGCAGAACGGGTGAGCGCTGATGTCGAGGCGCCCGCCGTCGAAGTCAAAGCCGAGGATGCGCATGGCCTGCAGGCCCAGCTCGCGCTGAGCGGCAATCGGGAAAGGCCCCTCCGGGGCGAGTAATGTCTGCGTCGCTTGCTTAGCGACCGCTTGCTGCAGCAGGGAAGGCAGCCAGGACTTGAGGTCGGCAAACAGGCTATCCAGCCGGGCGCTGGTCATATCTGGTTCGAAAATATCGAGCAGTGCGTCGTAGCGTGAGCCGCCTCTGGCATCGGCGCGGATCTGCGCTTCCTGACGGCTCAGCCTGACCACCTCGCGAAGATTGTCGGCAAAGCCAGCCCAGTCGTTAGCGGGACGCTGGCTGCGCCAGGCATGCTCACAGCGGCTGCCGGCAAGGGATTTTGCCTCCACCAGGCTCTCCGGCAGCAGCGCGGCCTGATCGTACTGACGCTGCATTTCACGCAGGTTGGCCTGCTCGACGTCGTTGAGGTCCTGCTGGCGGGCTTCCTGCAGCCATTGGCCCACTTTTTTATCGGTCAGGATCTGATGCTGCAGCACGCCGAGCTCCGCCAGCGCTTCGCCCCGGGCGGCGCTGCCACCCGGAGGCATCATCGCAAACATATCCCAGCCAGCGATGGCGGAGAGATGCGAAAAGCGCGACAGGCGCTGAAAGGTACGGGTAAGCTGCTGATAAGGCGTATTTTCAGTCATAGTGGCGTTCGGTCCGTGACAGGTGAATGAACAGGTTATCGGTATCCTTCTACACTATCCTGATACGCCCGGCGGGTCGAGCGTTGCGCACAGGGGAAGGGAAAGACACATGGCGGGAGAATAAGCTCACCTCTGTGATCGGTGTGACAGAAAACGGTAACATATCGGTACTAAACTGTGATCGATTACACAGGTCTGGAGGTTCGGGGGTGGTTTATGAATCCGTTCACCTGGCTGTTTATTGCACTGCTGTCCGTTGATGCCGTCAGAGAGTTGATGGGCTTGTCTTCCATTATGGGCATGTGGTGAACCGTGGCCCGCAGGCCACGTCACACGCGACTATTTCAGTCGTTGATGTAAGCAGGTGCCGGTCAACAGCGCGGCAAGGAGCAGCAGCGCGATAAACCCACCGACGCCGTTCCAGCCGTAGTGATGCCAGAATACCCCGCCTAACGTCCCGGCAAGACTTGAACCCAAATAATAGCTGAACAGATACAGCGATGACGCCTGACCGCGGGCGCGGCGGGCGCGTGGGCCAATCCAGCTGCTGGCGACGGAATGCGCGGCGAAGAAGCCAGCGGAAAACAGCAGCATGCCGATGAAAATAAGCCACAGGGAAGAAAAGAGCGTCAGCAGCAGGCCGCAGAGCATGACAGCGGTAAAGCCGAGCATCACCGGTCCGCGGCCAAAGCGTACGGTCATGGCCCCTGCCTTCGGTGAACTCCAGGTCCCGGTGAGATAAGCTACCGACAGCAGGCCTACCACCGCCTGGCTTAGCGACCATGGCGACATCATCAGCCGGTAGCCAATATAGTTAAACAGGGTGACAAAAGCGCCCATCAGCAGAAAACCTTCGACGAACAGCAGCGGCAGACCGCGGTCGCGCCAGTGCAGACGGAAGTTGATCAGCAAGTTTTTCGGTCGCAGCGAGGTCGAGCGGAAATGGCGCGACTCGGGCAGAATGCGCCAGAACATGATGGCCGCGGCCAGCGCGAAGCCACTGATCACCGCCAGCGCCACGCGCCAGCCGAAGAAATCGGTAAAGACCCCGGTCAGCAAGCGGCCGCTCATGCCGCCGATGGAGTTGCCGCTGATATATAACCCCATCGAAAAGGCGACGAAACTGGGGTGGATCTCCTCACTCAGGTAGGTCATGCCGACCGCCGCCACGCCGCTCAGCGACAGGCCGATCAGGGCACGCATAATGAGGATGCCGTGCCAGCTGGTCATCATGGTCGACAGCAGCGAGCAGCAGGCGGCCAGCAGCAGGGCGGTGACCATCACCGGCTTGCGCCCGATGGCGTCGGACAGCGGGCCGGTAAACAACAGGCCCACCGCAAGCATCGCCGTGGAAATGGAGAGTGAAATACTGCTGCTGGCCGGGGATACGCCGAACTCGTTCGACAGCACCGGCAGGATCGGTTGCACGCAGTAGAGCAGGGCAAAGGTGGCCAGACCGGCGGAGAACAGCGCGAGGGTGACGCGCATAAATTGCGGGGTGCCGCGCTTAATAAACTGATCCGGGCGGGATGCACCAGCGACGCTGACCTCGCCCGCCGGCACGGTGTCAACGGTTGTTGTACGACTCACAGAGAATTCCTTGCGTAGAAGTTGCTGCTTACCAACAGAATGTTGTGACCATTCAGCTCACATTTTTAGGGTATGAAAATGTAAATATTCTGTCTAATATATTAATAATCTCAAATAAGACGTTTTAAATATGAGTATCGAGTTGCGTCATCTGCGCTATTTTGTCGCCGTCGCGGAGGAATTACATTTTGGCCGGGCCGCAGCGCGACTGAATATTTCTCAACCGCCGTTAAGCCAGCAAATTCAGATCCTCGAGCAGCAGACCGGCGCCCGCCTGTTCGCGCGCACCAATCGCAGCGTCAGTCTGACGGCGGCCGGAAAGCAGTTTCTCGCCGATAGCCGACAAATTCTTGCCCAGGTGGATGACGCGGCCGCCCGCGCTGCGCGTCTGCATCACGGTGAAACCGGCGAACTGCGTATCGGCTTTACCTCCTCGGCCCCCTTTATCAAGGCGGTATCCGATACGTTGTCGATGTTTCGTCAGCGCTACCCGGATGTGCATATTTTGACCCGCGAGACCAACACTCGCGAACAGATTGTGCCACTGAGCGAGGGGGCTCTCGATCTGGGGCTCCTGCGCAATACCCAACTGCCGGACACCCTGGCGTGGGAGCGGGTGCTGCGCGAGCCGTTGCTGGCGATGGTCCCGGCCGACCATCCGCTGGCCCGCCAGCCCTCGGTCAGCCTGGCGGCGCTGGCGCGCGAACCCTTCGTCTTTTTCGACCCGCACGTGGGTACCGGCCTGTATGACGATATCCTCGGCTTGCTGCGTCGTTACGGTCATACGCCGGTGATTGCCCAGGAGGTGGGGGAGGCGATGACCATTATTGGTCTGGTGGCCGCCGGACTGGGGGTGTCTATCCTGCCGGCCTCCTTTCAGCGCGTACAGCTCAGTGAAATGCGCTGGCTGCCGATCGACGAACAGGATGCGGTGTCGGAGATGTGGCTGGTGTGGTCGAAACATCATGAACAGGGAGCGCTGGCAAAACGCTTTCGCGAGTCGCTGCTGGCCTGGAAAACCGAGCACAATTGAGGCGAAAAGAGGCTGGAAATGTGCGGTAAATCACAAGGCTAAGTAAAAATTTGACGTTCACCATCGAAGTGCTTCACCATAGCCGAAAGTTTATTTCGAAGCGCGAAAATAAAGGGAGTCAATGGTGGTAGCGGATAGTCAACCAGGCCATATCGATCAAATTAAGCAGACCAATGCGGGCGCCGTGTATCGCCTGATTGATCAGCTCGGCCCGGTATCGCGTATCGACCTCTCCCGATTTGCGCAACTGGCTCCCGCCAGCATCACCAAGATTGTCCGCGAGATGCTGGAAGCGCATCTGGTGCAGGAGACGGAGATCCAGGAGCCCGGCAGCCGTGGCCGCCCGGCGGTGGGGTTGATGGTAGAAACCGAGGCCTGGCACTATCTTGCGGTGCGCATCAGCCGCGGCGAAATCCACCTTTCGCTGCGTGATTTAAGCAGTCAGCTGGTGGTGGAGGATCAGCTGGAGCTGGCCCTCACCGACAGCACGCCGTTTCTGACCCGTATTATTGATCATATCGATCGGTTCTTTATTCGCCACCAGAAGAAGCTGGAACGGCTCACCTCCATCGCCATGACGATGCCGGGTATTATTGATACCGAAAATGGCATTATTCATCGCATGCCGTTTTATGAGGATGTCAAAGATGTGCCGCTGGGCGATGTGCTGGCCAACCATACCGGGGTGCCGGTCTACATTCAGCATGACATCAGCGCCTGGACTATGGCGGAATCGTTGTTCGGCGCCTCGCGCGGCGCCCGGGATGTCATTCAGGTGGTCATCGATCATAACGTCGGCGCCGGGGTTATCACCGACGGACGCCTGCTGCATGCTGGCAGCAGCAGCCTGGTGGAGATCGGCCATACTCAGGTCGATCCCTACGGCAAGCGCTGCTACTGCGGCAACCATGGCTGTCTGGAAACCATTGCCAGCGTAGAGAGCGTGCTGGAGCTGGCGCAGATGCGCATGGCCCAGTCGATGAGCTCGCTGCTGCACCAGCGTCCGCTGAGCGTGGAGTGGCTGTGCCAGGCCGCGCTGCAGGGCGATCTGCTGGCCAGAGACATTATCAGCGGCGTGGGTAACCACGTCGGGCGGATTCTGGCGATCATGGTCAATCTGTTTAACCCGCAGAAAATTCTGATTGGCTCGCCGTTTAATCTGGCGGCAGATATCCTTTTTCCGGCAATTTCCAGCTGCATTCGGCAACAATCGCTCCCGGCCTACAGCCAGCATATCGCGGTTGAAAGCACCCAGTTTTCCAATCGTGGCACGATGGCTGGCGCGGCGCTGGTCAAGGATGCGCTCTATAACGGATCCTTACTCATACGACTGTTACAGGGTTAACATTTTTTCATAGTCGCACCAAAAATTGCGCTATCTCAAGCCGACCTCTGGCGGCATCACGTAGACTTTGCCCACTGTTGATTATTTCTCTCCCGTATATTTCATCGACAAAACTGTGGGGTTAGTGATGTTTAAGCGTTTCTTTATTACAGGTACAGACACCTCTGTCGGGAAGACAGTGGTTTCCCGTGCGCTGTTGCAGGCACTTGCTGCCAGAGGCAAAAGCGTGGCCGGGTACAAGCCTGTGGCGAAGGGCAGCAAAGAGACGCCAGACGGTTTGCGTAACAAAGACGCGCTGGTGCTGCAGAGCGTCTCCACGCTGGCGTTGCCGTATGAGGCTGTCAATCCCATAGCGTTAAGTGAAGACGAAAGCAGCGTGGCGCACAGCTGCCCGATCAACTACGGTTTGCTGTCGGATGGTTTGCAGCGACTGGCCGGTCAGGTCGATCACGTGGTGGTTGAAGGCACCGGCGGCTGGCGCAGCCTGATGAACGACCTGCGACCGCTCTCCGAATGGGTGGTACAGGAGCAGCTCCCGGTGCTGATGGTGGTGGGGATCCAGGAGGGGTGTATCAACCATGCGCTGCTGACGGCCCAGGCGATCGCCAATGACGGGCTGCCGCTGATCGGCTGGGTGGCCAACCGCATCAACCCCGGTCTCGCGCACTACGCTGAAATCATCGATGTCCTCAGTAAGAAGCTGCCGGCGCCGCTGATTGGCGAGCTGCCGTACCTGCCGCGCGCCGAACAGCGTGAGCTGAGCCGCTACGTCGACTTAGACATGCTCGGCAACGTGATGGCGATAGATCGAATCCCGGCGTAACGTCCGCGACAGCACCGACGCCACCACGCAGGTGATCAGCAGGCCGGGCAGCAGCGCATACTGCCCGGTCATCTCACAAATCATCAGGGTCGACATGATTGGCGCATGGGTGGTGGCAGCCAGAAACGCCGCCATGCCGGTCAGACCGATCATCATAGCCATCTCTTCATTCCCCGGTAGCCATAGCCCGCTGACGCTGGCAAAGAGCATGCCCATCGCCAGGCCGACAAACAGCGTGGGGGTAAAGACCCCGCCCGGCGCGCCGGAGCCGCTGCTGGCCAGCACCGCCAGCAGTTTGCACAGGAAAACGCCGGCCAGCAGTACGCCGGACGGCGGCATCTGCAAATAGCTTTGCACCACGCTGTAGCCGTTGCCCCACACCGTCGGGGTGATGAGCGATAAGCCGCCGACAATCAGCCCCCCCAGCGCCAGCTGCCACGGCGGCGTCAGTTTCAGTTTGACGAACCCGCGGTGGCTGTAGTCCATCAGCCAGATAAACAGCGGGCCGCACAGCCCGGCCAGCAGGCCAGTCGCCAGCATTAAACCATAGTGCAGCGCGCTGAGGTTCTGCTGCAGGACGACGTGGTACAGCGGCGCGGCGCCGCCGTTGAGGAACTGCGTCAACAGCAGGGCGATCACCGCCGAGATAACGACCGGCCCGAGCGAGGCCAGCATCAGCGTGCCAAAGAGAATTTCAGCAATAAACAGGCTGCCGGCCAGCGGGGCATGATAGGCGCTGGCCATCCCGGCAGCGGCGCCGCAGGCGACCCACAGCTTCCATTCAGTCTGCGGCGTGAAGCGGCGGGCGAACAGCGACGCCGCCAGCGCGGCCAGCAGGATCATGGCGCCTTCCCGGCCAATCGCGCTGCCGGTGACCACGACCAGCAATGACGCCAGCGATTTCACCAGGCTTGCCGGCGTATCGAAGCAACCGTCGCCGGTCTCCAGGGCTTCCATATAATCGGTGGCGGCATGCGGGCGCGCGATGCTGCGTCGCTGCCACAGCCAGAGAAGTGCCCCTGCCGTCAGGCCGCCCAGCGCGGGGGTAATCAGTCGCCGCCACGCCGGCAGCGACTGCGCCGCGTTGACCAGGCTCCCGCTGTCATTGCCGAGAAACAGCGTTTCCAGCACCACCATCGCATGGCGAAACAGCGCCACCGCCAGGGCGGCGAGAAGGCCAATCAGGGTGGCGATCAGCAGGCGGCGAAACATCACCTGCACATCAGGATAGGGGTGAAGACGGTGCATCAGTCACGGCGAGGTTCGGAAAACATGGTCTTATTTTGATAGGGAATAACCTTAGATGCAAAAGCGATAAGTGCGGGTGAGGGGCTGGGAAGCGGCGAAATAAAACCGCGCCGGATACCGGCGCGGTGAAGGGTTAACGATAGAGCGCTTTTTCCGCCACGGCGATCGGCAGATTCTCCTGCCACTGCGCCAGCGTTGCCTGCGCCAGCTGACCCAGCGCCTGGTAGAAGGGGTGGGCGGCATGGTCGACAAAGACGCTCAGAAAGCGCCCGGACCACGGCAGCAGGTGCCAGGCCAGCAGCTGGGCAAACAACGCATCCTGCTCCGTCTCGCACAGCCATGCCGCCAGCAGCAGCAGGGTGCCGAAATGATCTTCCGGTTCGTTACGCTCGGCGTCCAGTGCGATGCCGTTCGTGCGCATCCACTCGCGCAGGGCCAGCGTGGAATCGCCAAACAGCACTGACTCTTTATCCAGCCAGACGGATCCCCATGGCGGCGCCGGCAGGGCCCACGGGCCGATAAACAGGCGTTGCCAGGCTTCTGGTAATGACTCTTCCGTCGACGCGGCAAAGGCTGACGCCAGTGGGGCGGTTACCGGGAAGGGCCACTGTTGCTGCCAGCTGCCGTCCTGGAAGGCGGCGACCAGCGGCGCAATGTGCGCGCTATTCGGCGCATAAGAGAACAGCGCGCCCAGGGTGCGGGCGCTTAACGCGACAGCGTCGCGGTTTGGGATCGGCATCATTACTTATTCCTTTCTGCGGCGCGCGCCAGCGCGCCGTCTCATTAACCGGCAACTGCCATACCGACGGTCATATGCAGACCATAAAACAGGCCGCGACCAATACATTCCGCGATCAAGACCAGCAGCAGGCCGATCAGCAGCCCCGTAGCGCGCGGCGGTTGGCGGCGGATCAGCGGACACAGCCAGCAGCCAAGACCGAGAGCCAGCAGTATCAGGCGTAACGCCTGGAGTTTGCCGTAATCTGGCAGCAGGGTGGCTGCCTGCTGGACTGAACTGTGAATGGTACTGAGTCCGGCGCTTTGCATGATGATAACGACGGCGCCGATTGCCAGCGCGGCCACGCTGAGTCCGGCAAAAAACCAGCCGTTAAAGTCGACTTTCGCCAGCCGCAGCAGCAGGGCGGCGAACAGCGGCCCGCTGAGGAGCACCGTCAGGAAGAACGCGCTGGTAGTGTAGCCATTGTACCATGTTGGCACAGTATCGATTTGGTAAACCCGGGTCATCGCCAGAACAAACAGCAGGCCTAACAGCATGGCGATCACCAGCCAGGCTTTACCCAGCGCCGCCGGCATTTTGCCCACTACCGCCAGCAGCCACCAGAATCCTCCCACGGCGAAGAACAAGGCGCCGCTGGCGATTTCATTGCTCAGCGCCGAGGCGCCGACGCGGTTCAGCGAGTTAAACGCGCGCAGCGGCGAACCGAGATGCATCACCGAAGCCAGAAAACCAATGCCCATCAGCAGCCAGATAAAAAACATGCTGCGCACCAGCCGTTGCTGCGCTTCGCGCTGGTTTGTCAGCGATAGCCAGCCCAGCCCGCTGACGAGGGTCGCGCCGACCACGCATTGCCCCAGTACCGTAAACAGCACCAGCGGCCATTCATGCCATCCGCTTCCCATCTCACACCTCCTTTGGATTTGCCAGATAACCGGTGGTATCGCCACACGGCCGGGCATTGGCGTTAGGTTTGATCACGATACTCGGCCTGGTAAAGTGCGCCGAGGGCAGCGGGGCCACTGCGGCCAGCTGGCCGTGCTTGGCGCGCAGCTCGGCAATCGGCCCGAAATCGAGCGCCCGCAGCGGGCAGGACTCGACACAGATCGGTTTTTTCCCCTCGGCGACGCGCTCGTGACAGCCGTCGCACTTGGTCATGTGGCCTTTGTCGGCGTTGTACTGCGGGGCGCCGTACGGGCAGGCCATATGGCAGTAGCGGCATCCAATGCACACCGCTTCGTTGACCACCACAAAACCATCGTCGCGCTTGTGCATCGCCCCACTTGGGCAGACCTTGGTGCAGGCCGGATCTTCGCAGTGGTTACAGGCGATGGAGAGGTAGTAGGCGAACACATTCTGCTGCCAGACGCCGTTGTCCTCCTGCCAGTCGCCGCCGGCATACTCATAGATGCGGCGGAAGCTGACCTCCGGGGTGAGATTCTTGTAGTCCTTACAGGCCAGTTCGCAGGTTTTACACCCGGTACAGCGAGCGGAATCGATAAAGAATCCATATTGCGTGCTCATGGTTTACTCCTTAAACCTTTTCGATGTCGACCAGGTTGGTATGCTGTGGATTCCCCTTCGCCAGCGGCGATGGGCGGTGGGTGGTCAGCGTATTCATGCAGGCGCCATGGTCGATCCGGTCTCCGGCCATATTCGCGTCGTGCCAGGCGCCCTGGCCCATCGCCGACACGCCCGGCATGATGCGTGGCGTCACTTTCGCCGGAAGACGGACTTCGCCGCGCTGATTAAAGACGCGCACCATATCGCCGTTTTTAATCCCGCGTTTTTCCGCGTCAAGCGGATTGAGCCACACTTCCTGGCGACAGGCCGCTTGTAATACATCGACGTTGCCGTAGCTGGAGTGGGTGCGCGCTTTATAGTGGAAACCAAACAGCTGCAGCGGATACTGGCTGCGCAGCGGATCGTCCCAGCCTTCAAATGTGGAGGCGTAGACCGGTAGCGGGCTGATAACTTCGTCTTTCTCCAGCTGCCAGTGGGCGGCAATCTCGGCGAGCCGGCTGGAGTAGATTTCAATTTTTCCGGACGGGGTTTTGAGCGGATGCGCTTCAGGATCGCGGCGGAAGTCGCGATAGGCGACGAAGTGGCCGTTCGGATCTTTACGCTTGTAGATGCCCATCTGTTTCAGGTCGTCGTAGCCAGGTAGCGCGGGGTCTTTCGCCATCATTTTGGCATACAGATGCTGCAGCCACTGCGCCTGCGTGCGCCCCTCGGTAAAACGTTGATGCACGTCGTCGCCGAGCCGTTTCGCCACTTCACTTAAGATCCAGTAAATCGGTTTGCGTTCGAACTTCGCCGAGGTAGCAGGCTGGATAAAAATGAGATAGCCCATATTGCCGGCGTAGTCGTTGGGAATAATATCTTCCTGCTCAACGGTCATCAGATCGGGCAGCAGCAGGTCGGCGTATTTCGCCGACGAGGTCATAAAGTTGTCGATAACCACAATGGTCTCGCACTTGCTTTCGTCCTGCAGGATCTCGTGGGTCTTATTGATGTCGGAGTGCTGGTTGATGATGGTGTTGCCCGCGTAGTTCCACAGGAACTTGATCGGCACATCCAGCTTCTCTTTGCCGCGCACGCCGTCGCGGGTGGCGGTCATCTCCGGGCCTCGAGCGATGGCGTCGGTCCAGGTGAAGCAGGAGATGGCGGTCTTCACCGGATTTTCCAGCACCGGCAGACGTTCGATAGTGATGGTGTAGGTTGATTCGCGGGCGCCGCTGTTGCCGCCGTTGATGCCCACGTTGCCGGTTAAGATCGGCAGCATGGCGATCGCGCGGGCGGAGAGTTCGCCGTTGGCCTGGCGCTGCGGTCCCCAGCCCTGGCAAATATAAGCCGGTTTACTCATGCCGATTTCGCGCGCCAGCTTAATGATGCGATCGGCGGGGATGCCGGTAATACGCGAGGCCCACTGCGGCGTTTTGGCGACGCCGTCGTCACCCTCGCCAAGAATATACGCTTTGTAGTGGCCGTTTGCCGGCGCCCCGACCGGCAGCGTTTTCTCATCGTAGCCAACGCAGTATTTGTCGAGGAATGGCTGGTCGACGAGATCCTCGTTTATCAGCACCCAGGCGATACCGGCGACCAGCGCGGCGTCCGTGCCGGGACGAATAGGGATCCACTCATCTTCCCGACCGGCGGCGGTATCGGTGTAGCGCGGGTCGATAACGATCATCCGCGCGTTAGAGCGCTCGCGAGCCTGCTCCAGATACCAGGTAATGCCGCCGCCGCTCATCCGGGTTTCCGCCGGGTTATTGCCGAACATCACCACCAGCTTGCTGTTTTCAATATCCGAAGTACTGTTGCCGTCGTTGCTGCCGTAGGTATAGGGCATCGCGCAGGCAATCTGTGCGGTGCTGTAGGTACCGTACTGGTTAAGCGAGCCGCCGTAGCAGTTCATCAGCCGCGCTACCGGCGACGCTGAAGGCGACGAACGGGTGATGTTGCCGCCGACGATCCCCGAAGAGTAGTTAATGTACACGGCTTCATTGCCATACTGGGCAACGGTGCTTTTCAGACGGTCAGCGAGGATATCCAGCGCCTCCTCCCAGCTGATGCGTTCAAATTTGCCTTCCCCGCGCTTGCCGATGCGCTTCATGGGATAGTTAAGGCGATCCGGATGATTGATGCGCCGACGAATAGAGCGCCCGCGCAGGCAGGCGCGGACCTGGTGGTCGCCGTAGCGGTCGTCGCCGGTATTATCCGTTTCGACGTAAACCACTTCATCATCCCGCACGTGCAGCCGCAGGGCGCAGCGGCTACCGCAGTTGACCGAACAGGCGCCCCAGACAATGCGGGTGTTGTCGCCGGTAGCCTGTTGTACTGCTGCCGCGGCGCTGCGCAGTGTAAAGGGCAGGGTAAGCCCGCCGGCGGCCAGCGCCAGAGAGCTGAGGGCTGTGGATTTGAGTAGCGCGCGTCGGGAGACGCCGCCGGGGGATTCCTGATTCGACATTGCTCACTCCATGATAGTTATGCTGTGCGGAGAAGGGCCGCCACGTCATTAACAGACGCAGGGGTGAGCGATAATACGTTATGGGTAGCCAGCAGATCTTATCCCTGGTCAATGCAGGGATAAGATCTTTCATTTGAAACCGAAGTGGGCTTACTGAGCGTCGTTTTCGGCGGGACTGTCGCTGTTACGCGTATAGGTGATTTTGAAGGTGTCATTGGCGCAATGACCGACCACCTGAACCCCGGGCTGGTCTGCCTGATCGTTTGGCACAATGGCCAGGCTGAAGGCGGTTTCCGGTACGCCATTGTTGATGATCTTCTGCTGGATGTCGCTTTTGACCCGTTCACATGAGTCGGGGGCTGCCAGCACGGTCGTGGAGCACAGCAGTAGTGCGGCGCCTGTCCAGAGGGATAGTTTCATCTTACACTCCTTATCGATGTTATCCAGAATTAAGCATAGCAGAACTGGTGTAAACAATTGTATTTGCTAATATGATCTGGTGTACACAAAAGGAATCGCCTGTGAAAAGATTGTATTGGCTGATCCCGGCAGCGCTGCTGCTGACGGCGTGCGACCGCCAAAGCGCCCCGGAAGCCTTCACCCCGGAGATGGCGAGTTTTTCCAATGAGTTTGAGTTCGATCCGCTGCGCGGGCCGGTGAAAGATTTTAGCCAGACGCTATTGGATGAACACGATGTGGTGGTCAAGAAGGTGAGCGCTCAGCTGTCAAAAGAGGGATGTTTCGATCTGCTGACCCTGGAAGATGTGGAGAACAATACCGGCGCCACGCTGCTGCTGGATGCCAACTATTACGTCGATGGGCGCACCCACGAGAAGCGACTGCGCCTGCAGGGCAAGTGTCAGCTGGCAGAGATGCCCGCCACGGGGGTGAGCTGGGAGACGGATGATAACGGTTTTATTATTCGCGCCCGCGGCAAAGAGACCACCGCCACCTACCGCTATGACAGCGATGGCTATCCGCTGGGAAAAACCACCACCGCCAAAGAAGAGCAATTTACCGTCGCCTCCACGCCGTCGAAAGATCCGCGCAAGAAAATGGACTATACCGCCATCAGCACCTTCAACGAACGCACGCTGGGCACGGTACGCCAGACCTGCGACTACGATCGCCACGACAATCCGCTGAGCTGTGAGCTGCAGGTGATTGATGAAAGCGTGCAGCCGCCGCTGACACGCCATTACACCATCAAGAACCGCATTGATTATTACTGAGCCGTCGGCTTCAGCAGGGCCGGTCCTGGGGTTTTGTGTTCGGCCAGATACTGGTGCTGGAACAGACACATGCGAATGGTGTTGCGGTACTCGCCGTTAATGAAAAACTCATGGATGAGTTCACCCTCGACGATAAAGCCAAGCTTGCGGTAAATATGGATCGCTTTTTCATTCTCTTTATCGACAATCAAATACAGCTTATACAGATTAAGAACCGTAAAACCGTAGTCCATGGCCAGCCGCGCCGCGCGAGTGGCAAGGCCTTTTCCCTGGAAGTCCGGTGAGATAATGATCTGGAACTCGGCCCGCCGATGAACATGGTTGATTTCAACCAGCTCTACCAGCCCGGCTTTATCGCCATTGCATTCGATGACAAAGCGACGCTCGCTTTGATCGTGGATATGTTTGTCGTACAGATCGGAGAGCTCAACGAAGGCCTCGTACGGCTCTTCAAACCAGTAGCGCATGACGCTGGCGTTGTTATCGAGCTGGTGGACAAAGCGCAAATCTTCCCGTTCTAGGGGGCGGAGTTTGACGTGTAGCGCGTCGGTCATGGGTAATCCTGTGGTTAAAGCTGAACAGCGCGTTATGAAAGGCGGCGCCCGCAGGCGCCAGCGTTGACAGGAAGCGGATCAGGGATTGATTGCCCGGCCGGTGCGGCGGTCAAGGCAGCGCAGGGTGTTCGGCTCCCAGTAGGCATTGACGTTGGCGCTCTTCTGGCAGTTATCCTGCGCGTCGAAGGCGACATCGGTTTTGTCCCACTCTTTTTCCGCCCGCTTATTGACCTTCTGGCGCAGGCTGCGGGTGTCGTTCCATTGCTCTTTTTCCATCGACGCCTGCTGACGGCTTTGCGCGCTGTCGCCAGATTCAATCACCAGCCGGTCGGTGGCGGCGAAGGAGCTGGAGGTATAGACCACGGCGCTCAACGCCAGAATGGCGGTCAGGCACCAGCGTTTGTTCAGTGTCATGTTCATCACGATTTCCTTTAAGTGATGGGTTAACCCTCAGGTTAAGTTTACTACAGCTCTTTTGCCGGGCATAGCCGACAAAACAGCGTGGGGCTGAAGCCATTATCGCGTAGAATGGTTCAACGCTTTGTCTCATTTACGAATCTTTTAATGCTCAAAACAACGCTCCTGTTCTTTGCCACCGCCCTGTGCGAAATCATCGGCTGCTATCTGCCGTGGCTATGGTTAAAGCGCGGGGCCACGCCGCTGCTGTTGATCCCCACCGGCCTGGCGCTGGCGCTGTTCGTCTGGCTCCTGACGCTCCATCCTGCCGCCAGCGGGCGGGTCTATGCCGCCTACGGTGGGGTGTACGTCTGTACCGCCTTGCTCTGGCTGCGGGTCGTGGATGGCGTCAAGCTCAGCCATTACGACTGGGGCGGGGCGATCATCGCCCTGTGCGGCATGCTGATCATCGTAGCGGGCTGGGGGCGGGCCTGAGCTCGCCTTGTGTGATCGCTGCCACTTTTTTAAACCTTAATTCTTGTATGGTAGTCGACCTGTTGCCTTACTTATCAGACATTCTCTTTTGTTATGACTCTGTAAGGAACAACGATGGCTATCGAGACACTTGCCGCCCGGACGGGGGCGACGCCGCTGCGTATCCGTCGGGTGCAGAAGATCACCCTGACGCTGCTGTTTATCGCCGGTATCGTCAACTTTCTTGACCGCTCTTCGCTGAGCGTCGCCGGGGAGGCGATACGCGCCGACCTGGGACTCAGCGCCACCGAGTTTGGGGTGCTGCTCTCCGCCTTTTCGCTCTCCTACGGCTTCGCACAATTGCCGTCGGGAATATTGCTGGATCGCGTTGGACCGCGCATTGTGCTCGGCGCCGGACTGATTTTCTGGTCCGCAATGCAGGCCCTGACCGGGATGGTCAATTCGTTCTCGCATTTTATTCTGCTGCGCATTGGCCTCGGGATTGGTGAAGCGCCATTTATGCCCGCCGGTGTGAAATCAATCAATGACTGGTATGCGCAAAGAGAGCGCGGTACGGCGGTGGGGATATTTAACTCCTCGACGGTGCTGGGGCAGGCCATTGCGCCACCGGCTCTGGTTATTATGCAACTGGCCTGGGGCTGGCGAACGATGTTTGTGGTGATTGGCTTAGCCGGTATCGTGGTCGGTCTGTGCTGGTATGTGGGCTACCGAAATCGCCGGCACTTCACCCTGCAGGAAGAGGAGCAGCAGTATCTGGCCAGCGAGGAGGTGGCCCGCCCGGCGCTGAAATTTAGCGAATGGCTGGCTCTGTTTAAACGGCGCACCACCTGGGGGATGATTCTGGGCTTTTCCGGTGTGAACTACACCGGCTGGCTGTATATCGCCTGGTTGCCCGGCTATTTGCAGGCACAGCAGGGGTTAAGCCTGGCCCGTACCGGCTGGGTGGCGGCGATCCCGTTCCTTGCGGCGGCGGTGGGGATGTGGGTCAATGGCCTGGTGGTCGATGCCCTGGCGCGCAGAGGTTACGATCTGGCGAAAACCCGCAAAACGGCGATCGTGATCGGTCTGGTGCTGTCGGCCCTGGGCACCCTGCTGGTGGTGCAATCCTCCACGCCGACCCAGGCGGTGGCTTTTATCTCCATGGCGTTGTTTTGCGTCCATTTTGCCGGGACGTCGGCCTGGGGGCTGGTGCAGGTATTGGTGGCAGAGCATAAAGTGGCTTCGGTGGCAGCGATCCAGAACTTTGGCAGCTTTGTATTTGCCTCCTTTGCGCCGATCGTCACCGGGTGGGTGGTGGATACCACTCATTCTTTTAATCTGGCGCTGGTGATCGCCGCCGGCGTGACCTTCACCGGGGCGTTGTGCTACTTCTTTATCGTTAAAACCCGTATCGACTAACCAACCGCCAGACCGGACTCCCGGTTAAGCGACAGGCCCGCAGGGACGCGTGGCCGGTGTGTCATTCGTCGACTTCTTTTATTTCCTCGCGGCGACTGTTTCCCATTCCATCAGCGATGATTTTGTGACGGTTCACTCCCGACAGCGAACCGGCCATATCTTCTTGTATGGTAGTTGACAGAAATCAAAGATGTTATACCAATTGCGTGCGATGGTTGAGACACAAAGGCATTCTCCTCGAGAGTTCTCCCCGAGAATGGTTGATGAGACACATAACAACGAGAGTCATCATGGAAAACACCCTTTTAACCGCCAACGCCATGCTGCCAGGCTACGATCGCAGCGCGCTGATCCCCCGTATCGTGCACCTTGGTTTTGGCGCATTCCACCGCGCCCATCAGGCGGTATATGCCGATATTCTTGCCAGTGAACATGGCAGCGACTGGGGCTATACCGAAGTCAATCTCATCGGCGGCGAGCAGCAGATCGCCGACCTCCGCCAGCAGGATCGGCTGTACACTGTGGCCGAAATGTCCGCCGACGCCTGGACCGCACGCGTGGTTGGGGTGGTGAAGCAGGCGCTGCACGCCCAGGTTGATGGCCTCGAAGCGGTGCTGGCGGCGATGTGTGAGCCTCAGGTAGCCATTGTCTCCCTGACCATTACCGAGAAAGGTTATTGTCATTCGCCGGCCAGCGGCGAGCTGCAGCTCGATCACCCGCTGATCGTCGCCGATCTGCACAACCCGCGCCAGCCAAAATCGGCGCCGGGCGTGGTGGTGGAGGCTCTGGCTCGCCGTCGGGCGGCAGGCTTGCCGGCTTTTACCGTGATGTCCTGCGACAACATGCCGGAAAACGGTCACGTGATGCGCAATGTCGTCTGCGCCTACGCCCGGGCGCTGGACGCGGAGCTGGCGGCCTGGATTGAACAGAACGTCACCTTCCCATCGACCATGGTGGACCGCATTGTCCCGGCCGTTACCGCGGAAACCCTCGATAAAATTGAACAACTGACCGGCGTGCGCGACCCGGCCGGGGTGGCCTGCGAACCTTTCCGGCAGTGGGTGATTGAGGATAACTTTGTTGCCGGACGTCCGCAGTGGGAAAAAGCGGGAGCGGAACTGGTCGCCGATGTGGTGCCTTTTGAAGAGATGAAGCTGAGGATGCTCAACGGTAGCCACTCGTTCCTGGCGTACCTGGGCTATCTGGCCGGTTATCAGCACATCAACGACTGTATGCAGGATGATAACTACCGCCGCGCGGCGCTGGCGCTGATGCTGGACGAACAGGCGCCGACGCTGAAAGTGCAGGGGGTGGATCTTCCGCGCTATGCCAGTCTGCTAATTGACCGCTACTGCAATCCAGCGCTGAAGCACCGTACCTGGCAGATAGCCATGGACGGCAGCCAGAAGTTGCCGCAGCGCATGCTGGACTCCGTACGCTGGCATCTGGCGCACCAGCAAGATTTCACGCTGCTGGCGCTCGGTGTGGCGGGCTGGATGCGCTATGTCGGTGGCGTTGACGATGCCGGCCAGCCGATTGAGATTTGCGATCCGCTGTTGCCGGTTATCCAACAGGCGGTGGCGGCCAGCGCCGAGGGTGAAGCGCGAGTGAAAGCGCTGCTGGGTATTGAGGCGATCTTCGGCCTGGCGTTGCCGCAGGAGCCCCGTTTCGTCTCGGCGGTTACCCGCGCCTATCTGGCGCTGCAGCGGCTGGGGGCCAAAGCCACTGTCGCCGCGTGGGCTACCGAGCAATAATCCGCTTCCGGTGTCGGCCTCGTCGTCGACACCGGCTATTTTGTTATCTCTGCCACCTTCCGCTGATATTTCTTTTTTTGCTGTCGATCGGTTTTAGCGCGCTGAAAAGATGATCGAACGCAATGTCTATACATAACTCTATATTTCCCTGATTTACTAAAGATAATTAGCTGTTATTTTTCCGAATAATGGCTGGTAATTTACTGCCATAATGGCATAGTTAAGTCATTGAAAAAGAACTTTCTCTGGAAAAGGAGTACGGGCCATGTATAAAAAAATTTTATTGCCTGTTGATGTCTTTGAAATGGATTTAAGCGATAAAGCTGTGCGTCACGCGGAATTCCTCGCCACTGCAGAAAACGGTGAAATCACATTGCTCAACGTTCTGCCGAACAGCAGTCGTTCACTATTACGCGGCTTTACGGCGGATATTCGTAAATTTGAAGCCTATATGAAAGAAGAGTCGGAGAAAAAGATGCGCGAGGTGGCGCGACTGTTCGACATTCCGATGTCGCGGATCCATACCCGGGTGGTCTTTGGTAACGTGCGCGACGAAATTCTGGCTATCAGTAATAACGAAGAGTTCGATGTGATAGTGGTTGGCTCCCGCAAACCGGGCATCTCCACCCATCTGCTGGGCTCCAACGCCGAGTCGATTCTGCGCTACGCCAAAACGCCGGTGCTGGTCGTCCGTTAATCCCCTCATGACGACGGCTGCGTCAGCCACGCTGGGCAGCCGTCTGACCATTAATCTTCGCTAAACCAGTCGCGGTTCTCCTGGCGGATCAGTAACACGGACTCGCTGATTTCATGCAGATGGACATTCATTGCCTGCTCTACTGCCTCCGCGTCGCGTTTTTCCAGCGCGGTGAAAATCTCATGGTGCTGACGCAGGAGCATCTCCGGTGAGGTGATATGGTCCAGGCTCATGTAGCGCACGCGGTCGATGGCGGCTTTAATATTTTCCACCGTATCCCACGCCAACTGACAATCGGCAATGATCGACAGCTTCTGGTGAAACTCATCATCAAGCAGGAAAAAGTCGTTTGATTGTTGTCTGTCGACGGCAATACGCTGCTGATGGAGATTCTGCTCCAGCTGATAAACCTGCTCATCGTTAATCATGCCGGCGGCGCGGCGGACCACCGCGCACTCAATCGCCTGGCGGACAAAGCAACCATTGCGCACCTGCGACAAGGAAATTTTATTGACGTAGCTGCCGCGCTGGGGACGTATCTGGATAAGCCCATTTTCCGCCAGCTTGATGAAGGCCTCGCGCACCGGCTGACGCGACACATCGAAACGCACGGAGACTTCTTTCTCGGACAGCGGTGTGCCCGGCGGGATCAGGCAGTGAACGATATCCCGGCGGAGGATGCGATAAATTTGCTGATTGACGGGTTGCGTCGGATTCAGTTGCGATTCTGCGGCCATTGATGGTTACTTTTTAAGGGATTATGCGCACTATTTTACGCGTTTTTTGCGGTTCCGCCCATACCCGGCCCGCAGGCCGGGTGGCAGACGGTTAGCCCTGGCGGTGAACGCTGAGTCCGGCAAAACTCTGGCTCACCGGCATCATCTCCAGGGTGTTGATGTTGACGTGCTTCGGCAGGGTGGCCACCCACCAGACCGCCTCGGTCACATCTTCCGGCGTCAGGGCTTCGGTGTTCTCATAAGTTTTCCCGGCCTTGGCGTCATCACCTTTAAAGCGGACGTTGGAGAACTCGGTGCCACCCACCAGACCCGGCTCGATGTCGGTGACGCGCACCGCGGTGCCATGCAGGTCGGTGCGTAGATTCAGACTGAACTGACGGACGAAGGCTTTGGTCGCCCCATAGACGTTGCCCCCGGCATAAGGCCAACTGCCTGCCGTGGAGCCGATGTTAATGATATGCCCGCGATTGCGCTCCACCATACCCGGCAGGACCGCGCGGGTCATGTACACCAGCCCTTTATTATTGGTGTCGATCATATCTTCCCAGTCTTCCACGCTGGCGCGGTGCGCCGGCTCCAGACCCAGCGCCAGACCGGCGTTATTCACCAGGACGTCAATCGCCTGCCACTCGGCGGGCAGATCGGCAATCAGCGTCTCAATGGCGGCGCGGTTGCGGACGTCAAGCTGGGCGATATAAAGGTTGTCACCGAGGTCGTCTTTCAGCGTCTTCAGGCGCTCTTCACGACGTCCGGTGGCAATCACTTTATGGCCGTTAGCGACGAAACGGCGAGTAATACTTTCACCAAAACCGGCGGTGGCACCGGTAACCATGATAATCATCTTACTGTTCCTCAACGCTTTTTGTGTTTTCATACCATAGCACGCACAGACGGCGACCGGTAACGGAAATCATTGCGACCCCTTAAGGAGAAGCCTAATCTTACAGGATTAGCCTGTGCAGGAGAGAAAGATGTCTGAACAAAATCCCTTTTTTAGCGTCAGTTTGCTGCCTTACCAGGCACCCCCGTTTGATCTCATCCAGGACTACCACTATCGCCCGGCGTTTGATGAGGGTGTCCGGCAGCAGCGCGCGGAGATCCGCGCGATAATCGACAACCCGGAGCCGGCGAATTTTGCCAACACTCTTGAGGCCCTTGAACAGAGCGGACAGCTGCTGGCGCGAGTGACGCGGGTCTTTTTCGCCATGGCTGGCGCCCACACCAACCCGTTCATCCAGTCTCTGGATGAAGAATTTTCCGCTGAGCTCGCCGAGCTGGGGAATGACATCTGGCTTAACGAGGCCTTATTTCAGCGAGTGAACAGCGTCTATGAGCAGCGTGACGCGCTGGCATTAGACAGCGAATCTCATCGTCTCCTGACCCTCACCTGGCAACGTTTTGTCCATGCCGGGGCGACGCTGGCGCCAGCGCAGAAGGCGGTGCTACGCACGCTGAACACCGAAGCGGCGACCCTGCAAAGTCAGTTCCAGCAGCGGCTGCTGGGGGCGGCCAAAAACGGTGGACTGGTGGTTGATTACCGACATCAACTGGATGGCCTGGCGGATGAGGAGATAGCGGCGGCCGCCGACGCGGCGCGGGAAAAAGGGCTCAGTGACCGCTGGCTGCTGACGCTGACCAATACCACCCAGCAGCCGCCGCTGCTCTCTTTGCGCGACCGACAGACGCGGGAGAATCTCTTTGCCGCCGGCTGGACGCGCAATCAGCAGGGCGATGAGCATGATACACGTCGCCTGGTGCTGCGACTGGCGGCGATCCGCGCGCAGCAGGCGGAACTGCTGGGCGCGGCCGATTACGCCAGCTGGGCGCTGACCGATCAAATGGCCGCCTCTCCGGCGGAGGCATTAACTTTTATGCGCCGGATCGCGCCGGCAGCGCGGGCGCGGGCGGAACGAGAGCTGGCTGACATCCAGCAGGTGATTGACAACGAGGGCGGGACGTTTCGCGCCGCAGCATGGGACTGGCTCTATTACAGCGAACAGGTGCGGCGAGCTGCCTTTGCCATTGATGATGCGCAGCTTAAACCCTATTTTGCTCTCGAGCGCGTGCTGCAGGATGGCGTCTTCTGGACGGCCACGCAGCTCTTTGGCCTCCGCTTTGTCGAGCGCTTCGATATCCCCGTCTATCACCCGGATGTTCGGGTCTGGGAGATCTTCGATCACAACGGAGAAGGGATGGCGCTGTTTTACGGTGACTACTACGCACGCGACTCAAAAAGCGGCGGCGCCTGGATGGATGTGTTTGTCGAACAGTCTACCCTGCGGGAGCAGCGACCGGTTATCTACAATGTCTGCAACTACGCCCGGCCGCAGGCAGGGCAGAGCGCGCTGTTGTCGTGGGATGAGGTGATCACTCTGTTCCATGAGTTTGGCCATACCCTGCATGGGCTGTTCGCCAGCCAGCGTTACGCCAGTCTCTCCGGAACCAATACCCCGCGCGATTTTGTCGAATTTCCTTCGCAGATCTTCGAACACTGGGCCAGCCAGCCGCAGGTGTTTGCCCACTACGCGAAGCACTACCAGTCCGGGGAGCCGATGCCGGAGGCGCTACGCGACAATATGTTGCGTGCGGCAACCTTCAATAAAGGGTACGACATGAGCGAGCTGTTGGCTGCTGCGTTACTCGATATGCGCTGGCATAGCCTGTCGACCTCGGCAATACCGGAGGACGTGGATGGGTTTGAGCAGAAGATATTGCAGGAAGAACACCTGGATCTGGCGGCCGTTCCGCCGCGCTATCGCAGCAGCTATTTCTCCCATATCTTTGGCGGCGGCTATGCGGCAGGCTATTACGCCTATCTGTGGACCCAGATGCTGGCCGACGACGGCTATCAGTGGTTCGTGGAGCAGGGCGGTTTGACCCGTGAGAACGGTCAGTGCTTCCGGGAAGCGATTCTGTCGCGCGGCAATAGCACTGATTTAGCTGAACTTTATCGCCAGTGGCGCGGGCACGATCCACAGATTGAGCCGATGCTGGAAAACCGTGGGCTAAGTGCGTAGGGTCATTTCGGGCTGACACGATAACCGGGCGCGATGCCCGGTTTTTTTACGATTTTTTCGGCAAAACCGCTGCAAAATCTTTCTAAAAATGAATCCTTAAACCAGGGAAAATTTGCAGGAAGATAGAGTCCCATTTTTTCACGTAGCTCAAATTTATAGTGTGATGGACACCCTGTCGGCACTGGGAAGCAGCAGTTCGGTCAAATCGCTGGCCACCTCCATGGCTTTAGGCGGGACGCTGGCCGGATTCGATGAGGTGATGAACGTCAGTGTGTCGCCGGACAAGGCGCGTCTGCCGGCTCTGACAAAGGATGAGGGGTGGAGTAAGGTTGTCCAGCGTGTGGCCGGGCAGTCGGTTATCAGCTCCAGCCTGAACACCGGCATCAATGGCGGCAGCTTTAAGGACAATCTGGTCAATGCGCTGTTATCAAATATTGGTAATCAGGTTCAGGCCGAAGGCGCAGGGCTGATTGGGGACAACGGTGAAGTGTTAGGCGTGGCCGGAAAATCGGTCAGCCATGCGGTCCTTGCTGGCATCAGCGCGGAAATCGGACGAGGTGATGGTAAAGGCGCGGCCGCCGGCGCACTGGCAGCGGAACTGGCCGGGGTCATCATGCAAAGCTCGTTGTTCGAACCCGCAAATCTAAATGAACAAGAGCGCCAGTTGCGGCGTCTGCAGGAAGCGCTAAACGGTAATGAGGCAAAAGAGCAGACGGCCCGTGTTATTGGCGCGCTGACCGGGGCGCTGACCACACATACTCCCGAAAGTGCGTATAGCGGAGCAGACAGCGCGCAAAATGTTGACCGTTACAATATGACGGAGCATATGCTACAACAATATGCTCTGGATAATCAGCGGGATATTCTTGCGGCAGATAAAGGGGACAAGGAAGCAGCCAAACGCGTTCAGGCCCGGCGGGAAGCGGCGATTATCGTGGCTGCTGCCAGCGGTGGAGGTATGGCGCTGACCGCAGGTGGCATGACTCTGGTTGGTGCGGCACCCGAGCTGGTTCTGGCAGCAAGACTGGTTATCGCCGGTTGTAAAACAAATCCTGCGCTCTGCCTGAATCAGGCGGGTATTTGTGCGGCAGATATTGTGGCACCAGAGGCCATCATTGGTACAGGCGCTGTAACGACCGGCAGCACATTGATTCTGGGTAAAACCGAAGACAACTTGAAGAAGCTTTCACAGCAGTTGGTGAAGGCCTACGATGAACTGAATATAACAAAAACACTAAATATTCAGCCTGTTGCTGGTTTTATTAAAGGCGAAACAGCAGCCGGAGCTAATCTGTCGACGAAAACGGCAGATTATGTCCGCGATATTCAGAAAACCAATACTGACCAGTTAGTTAAAGTGTTTGATCCAAAACAGAGTAGCGATAAGCTCAATGTGTTCGGGAAGGAGTTTGCGCAGGTGTTGGGTGACGGGGGAGGTAATAAGTACGGAACGACCAAGGTCTTTGCGACAGAGAAACTCTCCGACCGAGATATCATTGATTATGCGCAATCTTTGACGGGGGGAGAGCCATTTAAAGAAGTCACGACTCCTTTAGGTACAGTTTATTTTTCAAAAAAAGATGGTGTAACAATAAGCTTGCGTGACTATTCCGCCAGCGAAGAAAAAACGAATGCTCGCTGGACAATAGAAATTTTAGGTAATAAAGACTTACAAGCCTTACAGGGCAAGGTTCAGAAAAAAGTTGAGATCAAGTTTCGGTGAGGTGTTTATATGTTGTATAGCGATGATGAATATAAGATGTTTGCTGAGGAACTGGAAGGATCATCCATAGGTACCGTATGGTCTGCCATGAGGGCGGATAATTTTGGGAAAGAAGAGTTATCATATAAAGAAAAATGTGACTATTTTTTTGAACTTATGGAACGCCTTCTTCGGGAAGGAAAAATAAAATTAGCAAGTCGAGGAAAATATCTGGAAGGAAGTATCGACGAACAAATTTCTTTGTATCGTGAAAACTTTCCCCTAAACCAGGAGGAAATGGAAGAGGATGCTTTTGATAGTTTCTGGTTTCTGACGGAAAAATGCCCTGGCGGCATTGTCTGGATCCATGACAATGGCTATGAAGACTGGACTTGATGCACCGCTAGTCATAACGGCTCTTCGGAGCCGTTATCCTTGATGGTTAGGAATTTGGAAAAACGTTGTAAAAACTCACTGACCATGAACACAGGATCCCGAAACGCAGTGATGGTAAGGTATCGGGGAGTTATGGCGATAAGATGCTGTTTTTGCTGTGTTTTTAACCAGAGGCTCATTTTTCGGCCGCACTTATCCTGCAGCCTGTGTCAGAAGCCATCGTTGTCTGGCGATCCCGTGGGGCCTTTCCGCCACTAATTCCGTGGCATGCCTGCCGGCCTTTGCGCTGACAAAGCGCAGCCGGTTGCCACATAGGATAACCTCACTAACGCCCTGCTAGCAAATATCGGCAATCAGATAAACGCCGAGGGTGCAGGTCTGATTGGCGACAACGGTGAGATTCTGGGACTGCCTGGCACACCGCTGAGCCATGCAGTGGTCTCGGGTATCAGTGCAGAAATTAGTCGAGGGGATGGAAAAGAGGCTGCTGCCGGAGCTCTGGCGGCGGAGTTGGCAGCGATCACTCTCGGAGAAATATTCGTTGAACCAGCTACGCGGGATCATCAGATCCAGTCTGCAGGGAGGATTATTGGAGCGATCTCTGGGGCTGCAGTAACAAACTCATCCGATGGTGCAAATAGTGGCGCTAATGCTGCAGAAAACGTGCTTCGATATAATTTTCTGATGCATGATGAGCCCGCCAGGATGGCGAAAAAATTAGCTGACTGTAAAGGAAACGGCGGTTGTGAAGCTGACGTACGCAAGGAAATAACATTATTGTCAGCCAAAAATGAGAAACAGTTTGAAAGCTGCAGGATTACCGGTAATGATGACTGTATTAATGAAATGCTGGCTGGAATATCTGGTGCAAGTGGTTATAGAGAGCTAGGAATTCAGATTGGATTTGACATCGCCGGACAGTATCAACAAATGGGGGAAATGCCTTTGACAGATTTGATACCTGTGGATGGGCAGCTGGTACGGGGTGCGGATTAAAGTTATGGGGTAAGGAGGCGCTGACTGATGCTGCAATGTGGGTCGCAGGTTGGGGCGCTGGTAAAGTTGTTGCCCCTGCTATCGGGAAATATCTTACTGAAATAGGTATTCTTTCACAAAAAGGTGTTCCATCGTATATAAGAAGTGCGCAGGTTGGTTTAGGTAAACCGGGGGAAGTCGATGTTTATAAGAACCAGATGCGAAACAACACATTTCCGCTTGAACCAAAAAATGGGATTATTGCGGGTTATACTGATAAGAAAGGGGTATACTATGTATCTGATGGAAATCATCGCATGGTTGTAGCAGTTGAATACTATAATGAAACGGGTGACCCTAAGTTTATAAATTTATTGATTAAAAATGGGTCGTGGACATATGATGCGAATTACATGGATACTTCTAAACCACTCCCAATAAGAAAATAAAAAATCCCCCTTGAGGCATTCCTCAAGGGGGATTGCAAAAGGATTATTTTATGAAAAAGAAAGATATATACTTAGACATCCTGCAGGGGAGTTTATTACAAATAAGAAGTGTATCAACTCATGGTGCTTTCTTTAAAGCAAGAGATAGGTCTGTATATTATGAGTCTCAGCTTATACATCAGTTTTATTTACTATTGAAGTATGACGACTTTAATGATGCGGACATTCGTTTTTTAAATACACATGCTCGTTGGTACTATGAGGACTGTAGTAAAAAGAAAAGCTTCTTATACGAACATCAACTAAAGAGAATTTCAATGTTATTCTCTTTGGTTCCTGAAAGTATGAGGGGGAAGCTTGAATGGCTCGGGCCTATGATAATTTAAAATAAATTCCTCGCTGCTGTTTAATAGGGGAGGGGGTATACATATGTTTTGGTAACAACCTCTCCCCAAGCGACCGACAAAAAATTGACCACGCGGGAAATAAAATATTCCATGCTAATTCTTTTTATGTAAACTAGCGGTGCTATTTCGCTAACCGTAAATTCTTTTATTAGGTAAGTGTTCTCATTTCATGCGGTTATCAATAATGCGATTGAGGTATTAACTAACCGTGCACAGGTTATTATACCGGAGTAATAATCATCTCGGAATGACTAAATGTAAATTCATTTCTGACATTATAAACTCGGACTTCATCAACATCACGGACATGATGATAGTTTCTTATTATTCGCAGTAATTTAAATTCTGAGTGCTGTGAAATATTTCTATCAAACTGCTCATGGAATCTGTCCTGTAAAGAATGTAAATTATTTAGGAAACTGAATAATGTATTAATATCACTCTCCGGTTTTCCAGAATCTGTTAGTTCCAGACTGCTGTGGCAAAACCGATAAATAAAAAGGTGTGCTCTATCATCGTATACCCTAGTTGAGTTCTGTGATCCATTTTAAAGCATTACTAAAAAGTGTTCTTTCTAAGAAGCAATCCAATACTATCAGTGTACGCCCTGCGATTCGATCCTGCCACCCAAAAATGAAAGCGAGCATATCAGTCTGTTCTCAGTTATTAATACTGAGAACAGACTGCTAAGGCCGGACCTTCAAACTGATTCTAATTCGGGCTGGAAGGCGAGTTGTGCCTGAGTGATGAATAAAGCTATGTTTGTAATGTCAACTTTAGGCACAGGAAAACACTCATCGTGAACGATGTAACATATTTGTTTAGGTGAGGTTTTGTATCAATTCCGGCCCCTGATTCTTAACATTGCTCACCGCGCGGGAAACCGGGTGCCATTTGAAATGGTCTGCTGGTACCGTACCATCTGCAATTAACTCCTCTGCCTCTTTCCCTCCGATATCCTGCCTCATCCATTCACGAGCTGCTTCCGGCGTCAGAACCAGCGGCCGGCGGTCGTGAATATCGACCAGCCCCTGATCGGCCGCAGCGGTCACAATCAAAAATCCCTCTACATCATCCCCACGCTCGAAAGGAACGCTGCCGATCGCAGCCATGAATATTGGTTGGCCTTCAGCACGATGAATGAAATAGGGCTGCTTCTTGTCGCCCTCACGCTTCCATTCAAACCACCCATCTGAAAAGCAGATCGCCCGGCCATGTTGCCAGAGAGGTTTGAACATTCTGCTGGAGGCCGCCGTTTCGACGCGTGCGTTAATCAGAGGCGGTTTATCCCACCACCCGGGTGCGTAACCCCAGTGAACCGGATCGAGGTGCAGCTGTTCGTCTCGTTCGCTCAGAAGCAAAACTTTAGTCCCTGGCGCCACGTTGTAACGCCCAATCGGCTCAGGGTCGTATGCAATGTCGCGCTCGGCTTCATCCGCCAAGTATGCCAGGTATTCTTCACGGGTTTGGGCTTGTGCAAAACGTCCACACATAGAAACCTCCAGTCAGTAAGACTAAAAGTATAGACGTCGCGTGTGAGTGCTCAATGAATGGGTGATCTTAGTGAATGCCGTTATCATGAAAGTTAGCGGACCACCAGTACCGATCATTCGGCGTGGCGGACCACCGCGGCGACGTTGGAGCCCAGCGGATCGGTGGTAATATCCCGCTTAGTGGTTTGATTATCGAGGTTTTGGAACAAGCTGTAGCACGCCTAGTGCACTTGCCCCAGGGAATGGTACACGAGCTGGTCATTGATGTCAGAGGGCAGCTCTTAACTGATGAAATTCGACGAAAAATCCTTAAAGACATCAGCAGTAAAGCAAATGGAATAATTAAAGCTTCGAATATAAGGTTTATCGAAAAATGAATAAAATTGGTCTCTTAGGTGCTTCAACTATATATGAACTCGGGTCCCCTGATGATGTTGAACTGTTTTTTAACACAGTGTCTGAAACTCTCGAACAGGGGAGTTGGGGTGCAAACTATCCTGTGGTAATGTTAAAACTATATAAAAAAGCTTTGAGTTTTGATGAGATAAAAACAGCAAAGCTAGAAATGGACGAGATACAAGCGCGCCTTGCAAGGCTTCCCCTGCATAACGAGTTCTATTCAATGTTCGGAGTCGATAAGAATAAAACGTCATGGGACACGCAGGCTGCTGATTTGGGATCGTTTTTCAGTACAATTTTCAAAGCATTTAATATCGCCTATGATATGACTCTTTTCCTTCATGATGACTTTGGCGAATTTGTTCCCATGCTACTTGGGAGAACTGAGATACCCTATGCAATAGAAGACAGTAAAAGACCCGTTGAGGAGTTTGAGCGTCTGGCTGACGATGACCTTCCTTTCTGGAAGAGATGATTGATTAGTGTAACCTTTTCCCGCAGTTCGTTGCGGGGAAAGGTTATTTTGTATCATCCTAAAGAATATTTTGATTCTGCTCATGTATGAAATTACGCGAAGACTTCACGCCGGGGGAAACTCCGAAATACATCGTTAACCGAAGTGTCGGCGTTCGAGTGCTAGTTCAGTAATACGTACAGAACACAGCGCGTATGTAACCTGTCGCACTGTACACCACTGTCTCAGCTTCAGACGCGAGTGGAAGCTTCATTGTCAGAGCGTTCCTTCAATATCCAGCCTCATCCATATGCTCCGCTTCTTCTGCAAGATAAGCCAGGTATTCTTCACGGGTTTGAGATTGAGCAAAGCGCCCGCACATGGTTACCTCCAGTCAGATGCCAGACTTAAAATTATAAGTCAGAAGAATAGAGTCGTTACCTCATCCTTACAGGACACTATTTGATAGTTATCAGTATGAAAAATGAACTGATAAAGGTGCTAATTAGGCATTGTTGAGAGAATGTCTTCCCCAAAACGATATGCAACTGACTGAATTGTATGAGATTGTATTTAAGCTTAAATCAACGGAATTTTCATGGTAAATAGAAGTTAACTTTATGATTTTTATTGGTAAATGCACACATTGAAAAGGATGCTTCTCCCATATCTTCGGCGGCGGCTATGCGGCAGGTTATTACGCCTATCTGTGGACCCAGATGCTGGCCGACGACGGCTATCAGTGGTTCGTGGAGCAGGGCGGTTTGACCTGTGAGAACGGTCAGCGCTTCCGGGAAGCGATTCTGTCGCGCGGCAATATTTGCAAGAGGATAGAGCCTCATTTTTCACAGAGCGACTCCTTCACCCCGTCGAACCGCGATCGTTGTGATATTGCGCTGTCATCTTGTCTGATGCCCGCCAGAAGGGGTTCCAGCACCAGGTGAGCCAGAGTAGATGGCTAAAGAAAATCCGACATTATGCTCGCACTGCGGCGGCGAGATTCAGCGAATAGCAAACATCAGAGAGGGTTTCGATAATGTGGCTGGCTTTGATTGAGTGTCAGTGTCTCAGTCCGTCATAGCTTTCCATCTCCTGGCGGACAGCGCATGACTTCCCATACCTAAAAGGGTATGACTGGGCATCAATATAGTATTGGAAAGGGTGTTATACCTGTTATTAAGATTGAATCACCCGCCAGACAGGGCGAAGGAATACGCAGACAGAGGTGATCAGTCTATGAGTAATGCAATAACTAAAGTCCAGAATGCCAATGCACGCCGCGGCGGTGATGTATTGTTAGAAGTTCTGGAAAGTGAAGGGGTGGAATATGTGTTTGGTAATCCAGGTACCACCGAACTGCCGTTTATGGATGCGCTGTTAAGAAAACCGTCAATTCAGTACGTGTTAGCTCTGCAGGAAGCGAGTGCAGTCGCCATGGCGGACGGTTATGCGCAGGCAGCAAAAAAACCAGGCTTTCTGAATCTGCATACTGCCGGTGGTTTAGGCCACGGCATGGGAAACCTGTTGAATGCAAAATGCTCACAGACACCGCTGGTGGTGACGGCGGGGCAGCAGGATTCACGCCACACGACAACCGACCCATTATTGTTGGGTGATCTGGTCGGTATGGGTAAAACGTTCGCGAAATGGTCGCAGGAGGTTACCCACGTTGATCAGCTACCGGTATTAGTTCGTCGGGCCTTCCACGATTCTGACGCTGCACCGAAAGGCTCCGTTTTCCTGTCGCTTCCGATGGATGTGATGGAGGCGATGAGTGCTATTGGCATTGGCGCGCCTTCTACTATCGACCGCAATGCAGTCGCAGGTTCATTACCTTTGCTGGCGAGTAAGCTAGCGGCATTTACTCCGGGTAACGTCGCACTGATTGCCGGCGACGAAATCTATCAAAGTGAAGCGGCCAATGAGGTTGTTGCTCTTGCTGAGATGCTTGCCGCTGACGTGTACGGTTCAACATGGCCGAACCGGATCCCCTACCCAACAGCACACCCTCTCTGGCGGGGCAATCTGTCCACGAAAGCGACGGAAATTAACCGAGCATTAAGCCAGTACGATGCTATTTTTGCCCTTGGCGGTAAGTCGCTTATCACTATTCTTTATACCGAAGGTCAGGCAGTGCCGGAGCAGTGCAAAGTGTTCCAGTTATCAGCCGATGCGGGCGACCTGGGACGCACCTACAGTAGTGAACTCTCAGTGGTTGGCGATATTAAATCATCGTTAAAGGTGCTACTTCCTGAACTGGAGAAAGCCACGGCAAACCATCGCCGTGATTATCAACGCCGTTTTGAAAAGGCGGTTTATGAGTTTAAATTGAGCAAAGAAAGTCTGCTCGGGCAGGTTCAGGAACAACAATCTGCTACGGTAATTACGCCGCTGGTGGCGGCGTTTGAGGCAGCAAGGGCGATCGGACCAGATGTGGCCATTGTTGACGAGGCGATTGCCACCAGCGGTTCGCTTCGCAAATCTCTCAACAGTCACCGCGCGGATCAATATGCCTTTTTACGCGGCGGTGGCCTGGGATGGGGAATGCCCGCGGCTGTCGGCTATTCACTCGGTTTGGGAAAAGCGCCTGTGGTGTGCTTTGTGGGAGACGGCGCGGCGATGTACTCCCCTCAGGCTCTCTGGACGGCCGCACATGAAAAACTGCCAGTCACCTTTATTGTCATGAATAATACGGAATATAACGTATTGAAAAACTTCATGCGTTCTCAGGCGGATTATACGTCGGCCCAAACAGATCGCTTCATCGCAATGGATTTGGTTAATCCGGCAGTGGATTATCAGGCACTGGGTGCATCGATGGGGCTGGAGACCCGAAAAGTTATCCGTGCCGGCGATATCGCCCCGGCCGTTGAGGCCGCACTGGCGAGTGGCAAGCCTAACGTGATCGAAATCATCATCAGTAAAAGTTAATCGTTAATCCGTCCGGCCTGTGCCGCATCCAGTTTATCCCTGATACTGCGGCACAGGTTCACAAAACCCGGTAAAGCCGGATTAGTGTTCTTTGCCGACCACATCAGCATATTCTCCACCATATTCGGATTTTCCAGCTTCCGGTAAACCACACCGCGTAATTGAGCATTCTCCATACTGGCGGGAATAAGCGCGACACCAACACCATGGGCCACAAAATTCATCACAGTCTGCTGCACGGAGGCTTCCAGACCTATTTGCGGACTAAATCCAGCTTTGAGGCACTGATGAAGGATGGAATCATAGAGCATCGGCGCGCTCTCGCGCGGAACCGTGATGAACGGGTCATCACAGAGTGATTCAAGCCTGAAATGCTCGTGTTGAACCTGGGGGTGGTTGGCAGGAAGGGCGGCAATGAGCGGCTCACGCAAGAGCACCAGTGAATGAATCCCCGGCGTGGCCGTCTCGGAGAAGCTGATTGCCGCGTCCAATCTGCCATCTTGTAATGCGGCGTGTAAATCAGAGGGGACCCTCTCCTGAAAATGCAATTCCACGTCGGAACAGGTATTCCTGTGCTGCATCGCAACATGCGGCACAACGCTATAGCTGGCATACATTGTTGCGCCTAATTTCAGAACCCCTTTCTGCCCTGATTCTATTGCCCGTACGTTATTACAGGCCTGCTCCAGCATTGCCAGCATCGCGCGGCAGTCCAGCAGAAATTGCTCCCCGGCAAGGGTTAAACTGACCCCTTTTGCGGCCCGGTTAAATAGCTTTGCACCGAGGATAGTTTCCAGCTGGGCTATTTGCCGGCTTAAGGGAGGCTACGAAATATTAAGTTTACTGGCGGCTTTGCCAATGTTTCCGATTTCAGCAACAGTGCAAAAGTTAATCAACTGATTAAGGGTTGGTTTCATAAGCATTCCTGAAGCGGGTTCATATCTTCCAGGGTATCACTTGTTTGCCGCAGAGGGGCATATGAAATTAAGCGTTCTGGCGTTCGAGTTGAAGCAGGTGTGTGGCAATTCCCCATCTGATTGCCAGGCATTTCCCATCCCGGAAATCGAACACCGAGTAACTTGCATTAGGGTGAGCGTACCGCGAAAAATTATCAATAGTCCCTTCTTTAAGCACCGCCAGCACGCCCTGGCTGACTTGCCCGTGCGTGACAACACAGACGCGCTGATGTTCTGTGGTTTCTTGTAGGTTGTGTATGAAACCTGTTACTCGTCGGGTTGCTTGTGCTAATGACTCCCCCTCTGGTGGGCAATACTCAGCATCAAGTGTGAATAACGCATGCGCATCGTGGGGACGTTGTTGCATGAGCTGTGACGTTAACATACCTTCGAACTGGCCAAAGGCCTGTTCTTTGAGGGCCGGCTCAGCTATCAATGGGCAACGAAAACGGTCAGCCAGGTGCTGTCCCATTTGCCAGGCACGACCAAGCGGAGACGTGTAAACGCAGTCTACCCGGTAATCACTCGCTGCAAACGCGGCAAGTAAAGCTGATGTTTGGCGCTCCCCGCGGGGGGTTAACGCACTGTCACTCTGTCCCTGAATTATTCCTTTTATATTCCACTCTGTTTCCGCGTGTCGAACAAGTATCACTTGCATCATTAAATGGCCATGTATGTTGTTGATTTAAATTCTACCGTTTAGACAAATCCCTTTAATAGCGTGGGATTTTTAGCACTGGACGAAGACAGGTTCTGCCTCCCCGCTTTCCTTGTATCTGACAGCATGTAGTGATGAGATACCGTCTCTGAAATCGAGTTAGCCATCCCATTCCCTTAATCAGTGACGCCTGGTTAGGAATGTGCTGCAGACAATCCAAAAAACGCGCCAGGCAATGACCCGAGCCAGCACGCTTGTCAAATGGGATGGCTAGAATGGCAAACAGCGATTGTCTTCAGGACATTTTCGCTTCGACGTTTAACTCAGCATTTATAATATCGCGTATATTGACGAGTGCATTGCGCACCGCGGCGCCTCCTGCATAAAACAGTAATTGCAGGACAACCTCGATGATTTCTTCTCTGGTTGCCCCTGCATTTAGCGCTGCCTGAGCGTGTGCCCTCAATTGTGGAACCGTATGACCCAGAGTGACACAGGAAGCAATGACAACCAGCTCCCGCGTTTTAGCGTCCAGCCCCGGGCGTGCAAGGATGCCTCCCATAGCCCATTCGATCGAGATATCAGTAAAATCAGGGCACAAATCGGCCATGTCCTTTCGTAGTTCTTCTCCTGCGCCATTTCCATACAGCTCATTAAACAATCTCATTCCTCGCTCACGGAGCTCTGTATTGGTCATCATTTTTAACCCTCCTGCACTAAGTGAAAACAGATTAAAACCCGCTGGTGAAATTTGATAAACAGCGTTATGTTTTTATCTTTAACAAGCCAGGCTTGATAATAGTGAATAAACTGGAAAGTATGGCGGTGTTTGTCCGCGTCGTGGACAGGGGCAGCTTTAGCGCTGTTGCTGAAGAGATGCGAATCAGCGGAACCATGGTTGGGCTGCATATCAAAGCGTTAGAGGAACATCTCGGCGTTCGCTTACTTAATCGCACAACGCGTCGGCAAAGTCTGACCGATTTTGGTCAGGGTTATTATCAGAGTTGCCGCCGGATATTAGCTGATATTGAAGATAGCGAGTCACAGGCATTTGCTCTTCACCAGAAGCCACGTGGAAAACTGAGAGTAGGTTGCCCAGTCTCCTTTGGTGTCCATGCGCTTTCGCCTGTTACTGCTCAGTTTCTTATTGAATGGACTGATATGGCAGTAGACCTGGTGCTGAGCGATAAATCGATGGATATGGCAGATGAAGGTTTAGATGTCATGATTAAGATTGGTGAGCTCCTGCATGTTAATACACTTGTTGCCCGTCCGATAGCGCCATATCGCTCAGTCATGTGTGCATCTCCGGCCTATATAAAACGGGCAGGGGAACCCATAACACCTGAAGAGTTATGCCATCATCGATGTCTTGGGTTTGCCCATCCCATTGCAGCGAATGAATGGACACTTCAGAGGGAAGGCAAACCTGTCAGAGCTCCGGTAAACATCACGATGACCTGTAACAATGGGGAAGCATTGCGAAGGGCAGCATTGAATGGATTGGGAATTATTATGCAACCCGAGATCCTGTTGGCTGAAGATTTGCAACATGGCCGACTGCTGCCTCTGATGTCTGAATTTCAACCATTAGCTAAGCCAGTGCATATATTGACCTTTGCAAACCGTCAACAGTTACCAAAAATCCGTTTATACGTTGATTTTTTATTGAAAAATTTCAGTGCATCACTCTACGCATTGAACCTTGAATAAATAATGAATTGTACGCGGCTACGGTTGACCGAATGCCGCGTCGGTGGCAGAGAGGCACCATCTGACGTTGATAATACGTAATAATTCGCCTTTGTTCCTGAACACTCCCGAACGTGCGTCCCTTTTTAATCTTGACTTTGCATAAGATTGCTCGGTATGTTTCTCATCGTAGTGTATTATGCCAGATGAAATAAAGCCGTCTATAGCGTGGGTTATATCGTTAAAATGATATATTCGCGCTAATGATTTTTATCCAGGGAAGCAATGAATAAGGAAGTGCGCGAGTGTCTGATTGGAATATTATTGTGCTGTCTCTATTTTCAGCGACGTACCTGCCTTTGTTCTGGTTCGTAGGCATGCGGATAGCCTCTGAGGACATTCTCAGAAAGAGTAAATTTTACGAAGCGGATCCAAATGTGTTAGTCCCTGGATGGGCGAAGACATGCACGACGGTATTCTGTGTTTTGCACTACTGCCTATTCCTCATACCTTTGACTATGATTGACTGGTTACATGGCTTGGCTGCATTTGGCGCAGGGATTCTGTTGCTTGTGTTTCTCCCTTTATTCAGGAAAAGCTATATGCCTGTTTTTAAAGCACACGCTGTGCGCGTTCACAGGAGGGACCCTTCAACAGGACGATTATTAATTCGTGTGTTGAAGGCTAAGTCTTTTGGTTGAAAATGGTCTGTTTAGCCTTTATTCATATTACGTAAGTCTTCTGGCAAACCAGGTCCTTCTGGTAACCAACCCAGATGAGTCTGGGTAGCTTTGCCTGAAGCACCAGGATCAACATGAGCCAGTGCCAAACGAACCACGATAATGTTTACCCATTGAGGCAGCGTCTTCTTCTGTCGCTCCACGAGGAAATAAGGCGGAGGAGACAGGCGCATCAGTTTCACGAGTAAGTCCATGGATGCTATTAGCTGCTGAGATAGCCGGTATGGTTTGCCTTTTATTCATACATCATTCAGTGCACTTCAACATCAAGGCGTTAAGGTTGCGTTAACAAACAGACGCAATACTGATGTGGCCGATCCCCTTATAAAATGGCCAAATGATGAACGAACAACTTCGCAATGCGCTTCCGCACAAAGACACCCCTTTTTTCCGCATGCTGCATATTATTGTCGCCACCCTGATTCTGCTGCAGATCATTAGTTCTAATCTCACCGAAAGTGAGGCGCTTCGCGACGTAACTCTGACCGGAGTCGTGACATGGTTCCATGTTATCTCTGGATTCGCGCTGATGGTTCTTGGTGTAGTGATGCTGGTATGGATGCTTAAACAACGTGGGTTTCGTTACTATTTTGCCTGGTCGTCCCTTGATTTTCGCGGTGTAGTTGAAGACATTAAAATGCTAATGACATTTCGTCTTCCTGAAGCACATGCCGGTGGCATAGCGGCGATGATCCAGGGACTTGGCGTACTTGCTTTGTTGGCGGTCGCACTCTGTGGAGGGCTCTGGTTTGTACTGGACACCGCGCCAGGGACGTCAACGGCGCTGGCAGAAACGGTCCTGCATTTGCATAAATTTCTGACGGTGTTCATTGAAACCTATTTCTGGGCGCATGGTGCGATGGGGTTGCTGCATATCTTCCTCACCTTTCGCAGTCAAAAGAAACATCCCGTTGTTGGATAAGGTTGTGCTCTCTCGCTAATCCCGATGAGGATGCGTATTAAAAGGTAAAAGGCATGCATCTTGAACGACACAGCATTGAAAGCGTCGGTTGGTTAAGGGCGGCGGTCCTGGGGGCGAATGACGGGATTGTCTCTACCGCCAGCCTGGTGCTCGGCGTGGCGTCTGCAAATACCAGCCCTTCGGGCGTGTTGCTGGCCGGTGTCGCCGGGCTGGTTGCGGGAGCCATGTCGATGGCAACAGGGGAATATGTTTCGGTATCATCCCAGGCGGATACGGAAACCGCCGCGCTTGCCGAGGAAAAAAGTGAGCTGGACGCAGATTATCAGGGAGAGGTTCGGGAGCTGACGTCTCTTTATATCCAACGCGGAGTGGAGCCTGCGCTTGCCCGCCAGGTTGCAGAGCAACTGATGGCTAAAGATGCCCTCGAGGCCCATGCCCGCGAAGAGTTGGGATTAACGGATACTCATTCTGCGCGACCTTTGCAGGCGGCCATTTTTTCGGCCGTGAGTTTTTCAGCCGGGGCGGGGTTACCCTTGATCGTTGCAGTGCTATCGCCAGCAAAACTGACTGTTATCGCGATTTTCCTATCCACTCTCTGTTCACTGGCTGCTCTTGGCTATTTCTCTTCCGTGGTGAGTAACGCACCGCCTGTCAGAGCTATCAGCAGAATTACGTTCTGGAGCACGCTGGCCATGCTTTTTTCGATGGGGATTGGGCGCATAGCCGGGCAGGTACTGCTGTAAAATCGCTAAATTATCAAACACACCTTTAGAGAAAGAGCTATTTAATCTAACGTCCATATCGGGGTAGTCTTTAAATATAGCGAAATAACTTGTTATATAAATCTCGCTACAACGATATCTTTCATTGGCAACGTGGACGAAAAAATGGTTTTGATGGCTACTATGTTTCTGTATTCTCTGGCTCTGTCGTTTTCGCCCGGGCCAGTCAATATGGTCATTATCTCTTCAGGTGTTATGCATGGCTTTAGAAAAACATTCGCCTTCGTATCCGGTGCGACTCTGGGTTTCACCCTGTTGCTTATCTTTGTTAGTTTTGGGGTATACACAGTCATTGCCTCGCACCCATCATTTTTCAAATACCTGAATGTTCTCGGCTCGATTTTTATACTGTATCAGGGCTATAAAATTGCCACATCACAACCTGATTGGTCATTAAAAAAGGGAAATGCACCCGGATTTGTTCAGGGAGTGTTAATGCAATGGTTCAACCCAAAAGCCTGGGCTGCCTGTACCACTGGAACTACCTTGTTTTCTGAGCCATCAACCAGTCTGCCCCTAATACAGTTCATTATTATTTACTTTTTTATCTGTTATATCTCATTATCAATTTGGGCAATATTCGGTGATAAAATGTCAACATTTCTTCAGGGAAGGGCACAAATGCGTATCTTTAATTTATTGATGGGTGGGGTTTTATGCGTTATCGCATGTTATATGATTTACCCACAATGATTTTAACTGTTCAAAGCTTATGTTGTTCCATAGCGTTATAAATGTAATTAATTAGTTTATAGGCGGCGCTGCTGGTTGATATATTAGCGGGCCAAATGGCATAAACTTTTAGCGGCTCTAATGACCAGTCAGGAAGTACTTCATGCATCTCCCCGAGTTTAACATCATTTTCGCAGAGGAAACGGGGAGGTACGGCAAGCCCTATGTTCTGTTTGGCAAGGACATAGGCAGCTTCAATGTTATCAACGCATACCATAGGAGCATATTTAATGACCGCCAGTTCGCCATTTTTATGCCTGAACTCTCGAATGTTCTCTCTCATTGTTAACCCAATCCACGGCAGGGATCCCAGCTCAACGGGATGCTTAATGGGTAGGTGCTGCATGAGCAAATCCTTAGACGCCACCAGTTGTCGTGGTAGAACAAATAGATGTCTTGCTTTGAGTGAACTGTCCGGGAGTTCGCCAATACGGAAGGCGACATCAATGCTATCGGCGATGATGTCCTCGCGCAGATCACTATAAGAAATACTCAGGGAAATATCCGGGTTTTCTTTGATAAAATTCGCCAGATGGCGGGTGAATGGACCGTTTAAAAAAACAGCAGGGAGGGAAATGCGCAGCTTGCCGACGGTAGAGATAGAGCGTTGTTTAAATTCAATGACGCCCTTTTCATACAGCTCCAGCATCGATCTGGCGGTCTCCAGCAAACTGATGCCATCCTGGGTTAGAGAAATTTTCCGCGTATTTCTGTACAGCAAGGCGCTATTGAGGTTTTTCTCAAGTCTGGATAAATGTGTGCTTGCTGTTGCGGTCGTCAGGCCTAACGCTGCGGCGCCACCTGAGATAGAACCTCGTTCTACAATTTTGGCAAATACTATCAGGTAGCGGATGTCATCGATCATTTACAGTCCTGTGTTCACTCAGTAATGCTGGGCGTGGAGCCAGCAAAAGCGTTAATCCATCATAGAATTAACATATCCTATTTTCATCATCGGCAGCATAATTTTTCAAATGCTTCTCAACGCTGGCTAACCGGTTCCCCGGTATGGAGATTTGTGCTTCAATGGGCAGGCAGAAATCCTCGAAGCATCATCGGTAATATTCCCCGTCAGGAGGTAAGTTTGCACATTGATACCCATCGTTTGCATCTTCGCCCGGTCATGGCTTCCGATGTCGACGATCTGTACCGAATTTATGGCGATCCCGCGACCAATACCTTCAACCCCGCAGGACCGTACCCGAATATAGACTATGCGGAAGTTGTCCTGCGGCGCTGGCTCGCGCACTGGCAAACGCACGGATTCGGAAACTGGGCAATATCAATGCGCAATACCCCTGAACACATCATTGGCTTTGGTGGCGTCAGTCTACGCAGTTATAACGATGTCACCATTAACAATCTTGGATATCGGTTTTCTACTGAGGCATGGGGAAAAGGCCTGGCCACCGAGTTTGCGATTGGCGCGATGAGATATGGCTTCGAGGTGCTTAAACTTGCGGAGATGTCAGCGGTTGTCCGGGCTAACCATCTGGCTTCGCAGAAAGTTCTTGAGAAAGCCGGGATGAGGTACATTAACGATATTGCTGATGTAAAAGATGCGCCGCCGAGCCTGCTTTATTCATTGACGTTAAACGAGTGGTTAAGCCAGATCAGTGGCTGTACATAACGTTTAGGTTAACCCTGGTGACGGGTAATGACGCGGTCGCCTTGGGCGATCTTTCCGGCAAAACCTGCTGGCATGCCCACGAAGATACTCTTAGACATCCGCCCCCAATTTTATGCTGGTATTATGGGAGTAACCGCTGCGCGTCACGCCCGGTTCACCCCGTGCAGCGATGTGCTTTTTATTAGCTAAATGCGCGCGTAATAATAAAAATAATTTCTTCAGCTTTATTCATTTTCAGAATTATCGCACAAGGTCTTACCTTAATCTGAAATGGCTGAGGGATAGTTGTTTTTGAAAACTTATACCCCGTATTATTTGATAATCATCTTTATCTCTGAAAAGGTCGTGTATGAGTAATTTTCTGCTATTAGCCCTGGCGGTGGTGTTATTGTTAACATCATTATTTTGTGGTCTGTCATATGTTAAAGACAGAAGGAAGCTTAAGATGCGTTTTAACAAAACCCGGCGTTAATGGGTTGCTATTGAGGATAGCGCAAGAGCGATGGCCGAGAATCGCGCCAGCTCTTGCTTAGTATCAATCTGGAATTTTTTCATGATGTTTATTTTGTGTGAAAAAACCGTCTTATGGCTGATGCCCAGCTCTTGCGCTATCTGTTGATTGTTCATTCCCGTTTTTATCGCATCGATAATATAAAGCTGCGATTTGGTCAATGTTAGTCGCGGGCATTTAAGGCAGCGTCTGCTGTCTTTTTCCGCCCCCCCAGCGACGGGTTTACTTAATGCCGTCAGACGGTTTGCAATTTGCTTTTTAATGCTGCGGAGATCGGCGTTGATACTGATAAAACAGGCATCACGCAGACAAAGCGGCAAACGGTCAACCCGGGCACAGCTGTCGCTGGGGACAAAAACAAAGACAGGCGTCTGTTGCGGTATCTTCTTGAAGTACGGGTGACACAGGTAATGTTCACCGGTTTCCATTTCCGTAAAAAGCACATCAGTCTGGCTAATGATGTCAGATGAATATTCGTGAAGGGAAAAGGGCGTACAGATATTTTCTTCGATTGCGATCTCGATCAGTAGCTCGCAAATTCCCCGTTTCAGATAAATATTTTCAGTGTTAATTAAAAAATCAGGCATAGTGATGATGAACGCGAAATGGATTAAGGTTGATAAAATTCTTTGAAGCAAATTTGTTTTGCGAATATGGTCTTAGGATATTTCTAATAACAAACAAAAGCAATAAGTCCAAAATTGGACTTATTGCTGTGTGGATGATATAAGATTTTTAAAATCAGTGAGTTACGTATATGAGTCGCATAGAAGTTGTCGGCAATTTGGCACAAACTGCTTAAATTGCTTATATTGCATGCGTTAATTCTGGTCTCAAATATATTAATCAAAGTAATTTATTCACTGTGTGAATTGCTATTTCAAAAATACGTTGTGCAGGCGCGGATCCTCGATGAGATCGCGCCTGAGCGAAGCCAGGAGTTGTCTTTGACAAAAAGGGAGCGAGGTATTGTCCCGCCGCTGCGGAGGGTGAACAGCAACGGCGTACAAAAGAATCAGTTATCGGGGTTGTTGGAAATGCCTTTCCAGACCATCCCCAGGCCGAGCAACATCGACGCGAAGAGGGCGAACAGGGTGGTGGAGATAAAAATACCGGTCATGGTGGTGCCTCAGAAAGTGCGTATGCAGGTTATTAGGCACGGGACGGAGAGAAAGGTTCCTTGCAGGGCTGACTATTTTTCCGTCAGGGTTTGCCGGCTGATGCCAGCAAGGTAATGGCTTGTCAGCGCGCCTCGGGCGGCGGAGCGAGCCGCTGGTGAGGAACGCGCTTATCTCTGCAGTCGTAAAGGGCAAAACGGACGGTGGGGATGGTGGCGCGGTCCGGGCGTTGACATCCCTTTGAACAAGTTATATATACATGTCGCTTCTGTTTATTGAATGTTAAACAGCATCAGTTATGGGACTCAGAAGCGCCACTGCCCCCGCCGTCGGGCGGGGGCCACTCTGCCACCCGGCCTGGTTATTTTTTCCTGTGGCGAGTGATAAAAAATTTTATTTTCGCTCTTGAAAAATGCACTGCAGATATTATTTTATATAGCGGACAAGCAATGCTTGCCTTTATGTTGAGCTTTTGAATGGATATTCAGGAGGTTAATTATGGCACTCAAAACCTTGTCAGCACTCCCTGTTTTCGCTGATTCGCTTTTTGCCGATCGTTTCAACCGCATTGACCGTCTTTTCAGCCAGTTAACTGGCGATACGCCGGTGGGCGCCTTGCCGGCCTATGATTTGCAGAAAATAGATGACAGTAATTTCCTGCTCAGCGTCAGCGTGCCCGGCTGGAAAGATGAGGAACTGGAAATAGAGACCGTCGGCGGTAATCTGCATATTACCGGCAAACGTGCAGAAACTGATTCCGGGACCGACGGTAGCCAGCGCTGGATATATAAAGGCATCCGCCGCGCTGATTTCCAGCTGAGTTTCTCGCTTCCTGAACATGCACAGATTAATCAGGCACAGCTGGATAGTGGGATCTTAAAGGTGACTATCCATCAGGAGATCCCGGAAAGCGAAAAACCGCGCAAAATTGCCATTGAGAGTCACGGCCGGGTGATTGAACACAAGGTCTGATTCGGCGACAGTTCAGACGAGTATTCGCTAAGGCCCGCGCAGCGGGCCTTTATTTTTCCACCCGAACTGACGCGATCGGTCTACTGCCGACGAGAGAAATCGATATGCTATTCTTTTAACTGGCGCGATGCTGCTGTTATTCCTTTGATATTTTGCGAGGGGTCTGAATGACAGACGAGATGAGTTACGATGCAAAACCGACCTCAGCGCTGACGGCGGAAGTGGCTCAGATGCTGGTTGCGCGGGGCTGGCGGCTAACCACGGCAGAGTCCTGCACCGGGGGCAATCTGGCGGCGGCGCTCTGTGCTCAGGCGGATACCGCGGCGTTTTATGATACCGGCGTCGTCACTTTCAGCGATGAAGCCAAACGAAACGTGCTGCAGGTTCGTGCGGAAACCCTGGCGGTACACAGCGCCGTCAGCGAAGCGTGCGTCCAGGAGATGTCGACCGGTATTCTGGCAATGGCTGACGCCGATATCGCCATCGCCATCAGCGGCTACGCGGGACCGGAGGGCGGGGAAGATGGTACCCCCGCCGGCACGGTATGGTTTGCCTGGAATTTTCGCGGCCAGACTGAAACCAAACGGATGTGCTTTGCCGGCGACTGTGAGACCGTGGTGGCGAAAGCGGTACGATATGCCCTGGCGGCACTGAGCGAAAAGCTTGCCCACTGGCAATGACGATGCCCGGGTGCGCGTCCTTACAGGTCCGTTGCCTGGCGCGCTACCGGCCAGCAGATCTCCCCGATGCCGTTAAGGCAGGGGCGGGAAAAGAGAAATCCCTGAAACAGGCGAATGCCTACCGACTGCAGCCAGCACCACTCCTCAATGGTTTCGACGCCCTCGGCGACCACGGTGATGCCGAGATCTTCACAGCAGCGCACGACCGAGGCGACAATCGCCTGTTTGGTGCCGCTAATATGAATATCGCGCACCAGCTCCGCATCCACTTTGATTTTATCAGGCTGAAAGCGGGTCAGGAGCGACAGACCGGAGTAACCGGCGCCAAAATCGTCGATGGCCAGCTTCATGCCGGCCACGCGCAGCGCTTTGAGAACTTTGCGGAACTGGTCGAAACAGGAGATAACCTCCGTTTCAGTCACCTCGATCAAGACCTGTTCTGGCCTGAGACCTGCCGCCAGCAGGTTGTCCATCAGCCAGCCTACGGCGTCAGGATGGTTATACAGCGAGCCTGGCAGCAGGTTGACCGCCAGCTGCTGTTTGCCGAGCGGAAGGCGGGCGGCGAGAGAGAAGGCAAACGCTTTGCTCTCAAGGTCGAAACGGTAGCGATCTTCCGCCGCAATGGCGGCAAACATTTCCACGGGTGAGCCGCCGGTTGGGCTGCGGATCAGGGCTTCAAAGGAAGAGACCCGCCTTTTGGCCGGCTCGACGATGGCCTGCAGGGCGAACTGGCAGGGCTGATCCGTCAGGTTGCGCGGCGAGGCATTGCCCACTGCGGGAGTCATCGACCAGCGAGAAGGCTGCAGAGACTCGGGCAGGCAATAGCGCCCGCCGTCGGCGATAAAGGCGCTAATCAGTCTGAACATGCGGTCATTGATCGGCTCAGTTTCACCAAAGGTGCTGAAGCGCAGGATCTCTTCTACCGCAGCATCATTCTCATGATAGCGGAGATCCAACATCCGCATACCGACGTCCCGAAAACGGCGATAGGCCGAGTAGTCGCGCATCAGCTCCACCACATCGCGATGTCGTGGGTCGAATTGTATTTTGCTGAATAACGACTCGAGGATCTCCTCATTTCCTTCCAGTACCTGGAAAAACTGCTGGCCATTAAACAGCAGAATGCCGGTTATCCCGAGGGGCATATTTTTCCCGCTGGCGCGATGAATAAGGGCGTCAAGATCGATCAGTGGCCAGGCAGGATCAACCTGGCTGCGGTAAATCAAGGTGGTTAGCATAGTCATTCCGTTCGCTGTAGCAGAGCCCGATGGCCTGTACAGAGCGAAAATAGGGAGGTAGGGCCATACCCTCAAGGAGGAGGCCAGCATTTTCTGACATTCAACCAACCGTGATGTCCGCTACGCGGAACGGGAGATTCACATGGTGATTCCCTCCACTCTACAGGGAATCGGATGTTTAGCTATCTTTTTCTCACTATCGTTGCTAAAAGACAATAACAGGCCATACATTTCTTCTAAAACTCGGGGGCGGAGACTGAACTTAGCGATTAAATAATGGCTGTCAGGAATTATCCTACCACGCTATGACGTGTTCTGGAAAAAAAGAAATGAGCTTGCATGGATAATATGAGGTCAATATTATCTATGCCAATCAAATTCTTTTTATTTTTCGAGGTTGTCATGGGTGATTTGCTTATTGTTTTATGCTTGATTTTTTGCCCCATTATTTCTTTGTGGAGCGGTATTTCCTATATTAAAGAGAGGCGTAAAAGACGTTATTTCTTCCGTTCCAGAAGATAATGAGTTAGCATAATAATATTTTACGAGGTTAACGTCTGGCGAGTATCTGGACAAGATTGTTGAATTGCTGACGACTCTTTAAATGGAACTTATTCATAATGTTCTTTTTATGCGAATGGATCGTTTTGTGACTAATTTTTAGTACAGTGGCAACTTCATGCGGACTCAGGCCAATGCTGAACGCGTAGATGACTTTGGTTTGCGCGTCGCTCAATGACTTACAGGGACAATTTATGCAGCGACGCAGACGATTAAAGGGAGAGCCATGCTGTTCCGTTAAGGGGCGTTGAATTGCATGACCTATCACCTCCTTAAGAAGATGAACGGCGGTGTGCGGGTGTATAAATACCGCATGCTTAAAACAGTTGGGTAAGTGATCGATGACGGTAACCTCTTCATCATTCAGGAAAATAAAAAGTTGATAATTCTCTGTAGCGTGCTGTAAAAGTTCATGGCATAAGTACCATTCTCCCGCCACCATTTCCGTGAATATGACATCGGCTTGTGCAATCGACGCCGGCTTCCATTGCTGAGAAAACTGATAATGCGATCGCTCGCACGCCTGCATCGTTTCATTGACCAGTTCGGCAATCGCGACCCGCAGATAGTGATTTTTTATATTGAAAAAAAATTCGTCATATAACTTCCCTGTTGGGTATTAAAATGATATCAGGATAAATTAAAACATATAATGGTAATGCGCCGAATATTTTTAGACGAGATAATCTAAGGGATGTTTTACACTAATGCAATATTCGCTGGAGAAAGTGGGATAACGGCAGGTGAGCATACGAAAGCTCCTAATAAACAAAACGTTAAACATATGTCTGTTAGGTTTTTCACTGATAATTATTTTTTTATTTTTGCCGTGCATAAAAAGCTTAGTGCTGTCCGCCGCCTGTTGTTAAAATTAGAGGAGGATAAGACTACAGGAAGTATGCGGTATCTATGAAGCAGATGCTCTATTTAAAAATGCTGGCGTGGCTGGAAGATAATATCTACTGTAACCCGTCTATCGATGACCTGGCGCAGTATATGGGGTATTCGCGGCGGTTTGTCTATGAGGTGTTTTATCAGTATGGTCAGTTACCCATCGGGCAGTATATCCGGCTGCGGCGGTTGACCATCGCTGCGGTGAGTCTGCGATTAACACGGCAACCGATCGCCGCCATTGCCTGGCAGTTAAGCTATGACTCGCCGCAGACCTTTTCCCGGGAGTTTAAGAAGCGCTTCTCGCTCTCGCCACGGGAATACCGTTGCGCCGTGCACTGGGACACGGCTTTGCTGTTAAAGAAATTCGACCCGGAGGGTGAGAGCCTGCCTCAGGCCCGTTTCTGTTCACTGCCCGAGAGGGTCTATCGTGGCTCTCAAATGAAGTATGAGCTGCGCCTGTCGGATATGGTATTGCAAAGCACGTCGAAGACGGCTGTCAGACAAAAGGTTGACCGTTTTTTTACCGCCGGCGGTGGCCGTCTCTCTGTGTTATCCGATTATTATGCGGCGAGAAACAATGAGCTTAACGTCGAGGTTAACGCTTTTGTCGGTTGTCATCGGGAGCGAGGGGCGCTGCCCGCGCTGACGACGAACAGCACGTTGACGACAAGGCCTGGGCTGTATGTTGGCGTTGAATTCTATGGCAGTTGGGCGCGTTACGCCCGTTTATCCAGCGATCTGTATATGGAGTTGCTGCCAGCGCTGGGAGCAAGCCGCCGGGAGGGAGTCGACATTGAATGCTTTCTCGAGCGTCATACGGAAGGTGGGCCAGCGGCGGAAAGGCGCTATCGCGTACGCTATTTTATTCCGGTGACGCTGTCTGGTGAGGTGACAGCGCGGCCAGCGCCCGGCTAACTGACAAATGACAAATAAAGGTGGCCCGGTGGCCACCTTTCACGAATATCACAACACAAACCACAGCAGCCAGGTGATCAGAAAGCCCGTCACCCCCATGATGGTCGTCAATACGGTCCAGGTTTTTAACCCGTCCGGCACTGAGAGCCCGAGATAGCGCGTGACGACCCAGAACCCGGCATCGTTGACGTGCGATAACCCGAGCGAGCCGAAGCAAGTCGCCAGCGTTACCAGCACCAGCTGAATCGGATCCAGCCCGATGACCGCCTGAGACAGCAGACCGGAGGTGGTGAGGATCGCCACGGTGGCCGAGCCCTGCGAGGCCCGGAGTACCAGCGAGAGCAGGAAGGCGGCGGGCATCAGCGGCAGATGAATTGTCTCCAGCGCCTCGGCTAAGGCATTGCCGATGCCGGAGGCGACCAGTACGCCGCCAAAGGCGCCGCCGGCGCCGGCGACGAGGATCACATCCGCCGACGAGGGGATCGCGCTGCCGGTGACTTCGCCCAGCTTTTTCAGGCTCATCCGCCGACGGATGCCCAGCGTCCAGCTGGCCAGGCCCAGGGAGATCAACAGGGCGACCGGTGGGGTACCAATGACGGTCATCAGCTGGCGAACCGCGTTTTCCGGCAGCAGCAGTGCCTGACACAGCGTCCCGGAAACAATCAGCATAATGGGCACCACGATCAGTCCACCGATAACCAGCGCATTTGGCGGCGGCAGACGGGTCTGCTGCGCGTTAACGGAGAGGTCTGGCACTTCAGCTGTTTGCTGCTGTTCCAGCACGTTAATCGACAGATGATAATGGCGCCGATTGATAAACCGGGCGACAAAATAACCCACGATACCAACGACTATCGATACTCCAATCCCCGCCAGCATCAGCCAGCCCACATCGCTATGCAGAATGCCTGCCGCGGCCGCTGCGCCAGGATGGGTGGGCAGCGCGACGTGCACGGTTAACATCACTCCTGCCATCGGCAGGCCAAACTTCAGCGGCGACACGTGGGCGACTTTGCTGAAGCCGTAAATTAACGGAATGATGATGATAAAGCCGACTTCAAAAAAGACCGGCGTGCCGAGAATAAAAGCCACGATGGTTAAGGCGGCAATGGTCCGTTTTGCGCCCAGTACGCCGGTCAACGTTTTCGCCAGCGATTCGGCGCCGCCGGACATTTCAATCAGCACCCCCAGCATTGAGCCCAGAATAATAATGCTGGCGATGTGACCAAGCAGGCCGCCCATGCCTTTTTCAATGGTGGTAATAATTTTATCTGCCGGAATACCGGTGGCGAATGCCACCAGCAGGCTGACGATCAGGAGCGCCACAAAAGGATGCGCTTTCGCTTTGATCACCAACAGGAGCAACAGCACTACGCTGGCTAACGCAATAAGTAACAGCGCCGATGTCGACATAGGTTTGCCTCGGGTATTAACAGGTGTACAGAGAGTTATTTTTTTAGAAAACGGTGTTTATTTTTTCCGGTAGGGCGAGAACCACCCCAGCCCGGAAAGCGTGTCTGCTCGGGGGATATATTCGCAGCCGATCCAGCCGTCATAACCGGTTTTATCCAGTAGCGCATAGAGCCACGGATAGTTTATTTCGCCCTCATCCGGTTCATGACGGTCGGGCAGGGAGGCAATCTGAATATGGCGATACTGGCCGGCATATTCGGTAATGAGATGGCTTAAATTGCCGTCCACCTTCTGCGCGTGAAACAGATCTAACTGCACCGCGACGTTCGGCCTGTCGACCCGTTTCACCATCTCCAGCGTTTGATATTGGCTGTGGTAGAGATAGCCCGGTTTGGTCTGGGGATTCAGCGCTTCGATGAGTATCCGCTTGTCGTGGCGGGCAAAGCACTCCGCCGCGTAGCGCAGATTATCGATAAGCACGGCCTCGCAGGCTGCGCGATCCATCCCCGGCTGTACCACGCCGGCCATGATATGCACCTGCGGGCAATCCAGCTGGCAGGCGTACTCCAGCGCCAGCTGGATCTGCTGGCGGGCCTCGGCGCTTCTGCCTGGCACCGCGGCGAGCCCCCATTCTCCGGCGTTGACGTCGCCGGGTGGGGTATTGAACAGCACCAGCTGCAGCTGGTTCTCCTGCAGGCGCTGTTTAATTTCTCCGGCCTCATACTCATAGGGAAACAGAAACTCCACGGCTTCAAAACCCGCGCGGGCAGCGGCGGCGAACCGGTCCAGGAACGGCAGTTCGGTAAACAGCATGGTTAAATTAGCAGCAAATTTTGGCATGGTTTTATCTCAGTTCATCCACTTCGTCAGTGGTCAGGTAGCGGATCTCACGGTTGCCGAGGGTAAATATCAGCCGCGCGGTCTCTTCCAGCTCTTCGGTATTGTTGGTGGCTTCCCGCAGCGATGAGCCGGTGACCACCGGACCGTGGTTGGCCAGTAAAAAGGCGTTATAGCGGGGCGCCAGACCGGCCAGCGCCTGGGCAATACGGTCATCGCCCGGCCGGTAGTAGGGAACCACCGGGACGTCGCCGACACGCATCACCACATAGGGGGTAAAGGGACGAATACAGTTGTGCGGATCGAGCCCCTGCAGGCAGGAGAGCGCGGTCAGATAGTGGCTGTGCAAGTGGACGATCGCCTTGCAGGCCGGGTTGTGCAAATAGACCGCCCGGTGAAAAGTGACCTCTTTCGACGGTTTGTCGCCGGAGATCCATTCACCTTGCAGCGTCACCACCGACAACCGCTGCGCCTGCAGTTCGCCCAGGCAGGAGCCGGTCGGCGTCGCCAGCAGATTGCCGTCCGGCAGCAGCAGCGACAGATTGCCGGCGGAGCCGGTGGCATAGCCGCGGCTAAACAACGAGGCGCCAATCTGCACCATTTCATCTCGCAGCTGTTGCTCAGTCATGACGAAACTCCTGCTGGGCACGGGCAAAGAAGTGGATATCGCCGAAGTTACCTGACTTCAGCGCCAGGGAGAGCGGCTGGCGGGTGTCACGCACCCAGGGCACGCCGGGGGAGATGGTCGGCCCAATATGGAACGCCTCGACCCCCAGCGTCTGCGCCACAATGCTCGATGTTTCCCCTCCGGCCACAATAAACCGGGTAAATCCTTTCGCCTTCAGGGCGGCGGCAAGGGCGGCAAACAGCTGTTCCACCCGTTCGCTACTGGCCTTATCGCCATACTGCGCCTGGATCCGCTGCAGCGTTTGCGGCTCGGTGGTGGCATAGATCATCGGCGCCAGCGGCGCATCGCGCTGCGCGTCCACCCAGTCAGTCAGCGTCCTGACGTAGCTCTCCAGATCGGTAAAGCAGGCGCTTAAGTCGACGGCGCGGGCGGGGGCCTGTTCACGATAGGCCGCCACCTGGCTGTTGGTCATCACCGAGCAGGAGCCCGAGAGCACCACCGCCGGGCCGGTCAGCGGCATGCCTGCCTGAGCGCTTTCACCCCTGGCGCCATGACGCTGTGCCCAGTCGCGGGCGAGGCCGATGGCGAGACCTGAACCGCCGGAGACCAGCTTCATCTCTCGCAGCGCCACGCCCTGGGTGAGCAAATCCTGTTCACTGAGGGCGTCGAGCACCACATAGCGCACCGCCAGATCGCTGATTGTCGCCAGCGCGGTGGCGACCGCCTCCGGCCCCCGGGCGACAATCGGCCAGGCAATCAGCGCGGCTTTTCCGCGCCCCTGGCGCTCAATTAAGCGGCCCAGGTGCGCATCCTCCATCGGCGTCACCGGATGGTGGCGCATCCCGGACTCATTCAGCAGTTGCTCGCCGACAAACAGATACCCCTGATAGACCGTGCGGCCGTTCACCGGCAGCGCCGGGGAAATCACCGTCCGCGTCTCACCCAGCTCGGCCAGCAGGGCGTCCAGCACCGGGCCAATGTTGCCCTGCGCGGTGCTGTCGAACGTGGAACAGTACTTGAAGTAGAATTGCTGACAGCCCTGGGCCTGCAGCCAGCGCAGGGCGGCCAGCGACTGGCTGACGGCCATTTCCACCGCGCAGGAGCGGGTTTTCAGGCTGATGACCACCGCCTCGCTGGTCAGCGGAAGATCGCGGGTCGGCACGCCATTCAATTGCACCGTCGGCATGCCGTTGCGCACGAGGAAGCTGGCGATATCCGTGGCGCCGGTGAAGTCATCGGCAATGACACCAAGCTGCATGTTATCTCTCCTCACTGTTTGTGGCCCGGCAGAGTGATGCCGTTGAAAATCTTGATCACCGCGCTGTCATCTTCCCGGCCGAATCCGGCATTGCTGGCGGAGGTGAACATATTTAGCGCGGTGGTGGCGAGCGGCAGCGGGAAGGTCAGCGCCCGGGCGGTGTCATTCACCAGACCGAGATCTTTGACAAAAATATCGACGGCGGATTTTGGCGAGTAATCGCCATCCAGGACGTGCTGCATGCGATTCTCAAACATCCAGGAATTACCCGCCGCGTGCGTCACCACGTCATACATCGTCTCCAGCGGGATCCCTGCGCGGGCGGCAAGCGCCATCGCTTCGGCGGCAACAGCGATATGCACCCCGGCCAGCAGCTGATGAATAATCTTTACCGTCGAGCCAAGGCCGATGTCGCTGCCGATGCGGTAGACTTTGCCGGCCACGGCGTCCAGTACCGGCGCGAGGCGGGCAAAGGCGGCATCGCTTCCGGAGGCCATCACCGTCATGTCGCCAGCGGCCGCTTTCACTGCGCCGCCCGATACCGGCGCGTCAAGCATCAATAGCTGGTATTCCGCCAGCGCCACGGCTATCGCCTGGGCATCGGCGGAGGCGATGGTGGACGACACCATCACGACGGTGCCGGGCTTCAGATGGGCGGCGAGGCCGGTTTCGCCGAACAGGATCCCCCGCACCTGGGCGGCATTGACCACCAGCAAGACGACCGCATCCAGGTCAGCGGCGAAAGGCACCGCGCTGGGGCCCGCGCCTTTGGCGCCCGCCGCCAGCAGTGCGCGACAGTTGTCGGGGTTGATGTCAACGCCCCAGGTGTTCAGGCCCGCCTGCAGGCAGGCGCGGGCGGCGCCCATGCCCATTGAACCCAGTCCAATCACGCAGACGTTAGTGTGTGCAGCCATGATGGTCTCCTTGTGAATATTCGTTAATTAATGTGATTTAATGATAGAATAAAGCGTTATCATGTGAATTTATATGAGAGCTATCACGAATAATCTACATGAATATAAAAAATTCACAGGCGGAAAGAGGCTGCACAACGGCGATTCTTGCCCTAAAATAGCGTAAAAACAGCGGCAAAGCGCGATAACAACACAGGGTGTCGCCAGGTCCGCAGCCCGAGTGGTGACGCCTGGTGTGAAAAAATGGTAAGGGGAGAGCGGTGATTCCAATAGAACGACATCAGCGTATTTTAGCCCTGGTGGAGCAGCGTGGGGCGGTAAGCATCAATGAGCTGACGGAGATCCTCGGCGTGTCCCATATGACCATCCGTCGGGACGTCAGTAAACTGGAGGAACAGGGGCTGCTGGTCAGCGTCTCAGGCGGCGTGCGCGCCGTCAGCCGGCTGGCCACGGAACCCAGTCATCTGGTGAAAAGCACGCTGCAGAGCGAGGAGAAACAGGCGATTGGCGCGCTGGCGGCGAGTCACATCGCCAAAAACAGCTGTATCTATCTCGATGCCGGGACCACTACCCTGGCGCTGGCGCGGGCGATCCTCGACCGGGATGATCTGCAGGTGGTGACCAATGATTTTGAGATAACCCAACTGCTGATCGATGCCAGCCAGTGCGGCGTGATCCACACCGGCGGCACGCTGTGCCGGGAGAATCGCTCCTGCGTGGGCGAATCGGCGGCGCGAACGTTACGCCACCTGGCTATCGATACGGCCTTTATCTCCGCCAGCGGCTGGGACAGCCGCGGTATTTTCACCCCTGATGAGAACAAGGTTACCGTCAAGGAGACCGTCAGCCAGGTCAGCGCGAGAAGCATCCTGCTGTGCGACAGTTCGAAATACAATCAGGTGGCCACGTTTATGGCGTTACCCTTGACCCGGTTCACCACTATTATTACCGATCGGCATCTGTCCGATGCCGCCGCCAGTCATATCGCCCGGCACGCCTGCGAGGTGCTGCGGGCCGGCTAACGCACGGTACCGCCGGGTTAGCGTTGCCAGTGCTCGATCAGCGCTGCGCCGATCCCGGCGATATGTTGATTACGCTCGGCCATACTCGCCGGGGTATCCCGCAGATAGATCACCACAATGCGCTCCGGTTTGCCGTCCGGGCCGAGCAGGGCGACAATGCCGCGCGCACCCCGTTCGCCAGCCCCGGTTTTGTCGGCGATAAACCAGCCCGGCGGCAGCACGGCGCGGATCAGCGGGCCGGCAACCCGATCGTCCACCATCCACTGCAGGAGTTGCTGTTGCGAACGGGCGCTCAGATGCTGCGCGGTCAGTAGTTTGCGCAGCGTGGCGGCCATGCTGGCCGGGGTGGTGGTGTCGCGCGCGTCGCCGGGAAGCGCCTCATTCAGCGCCGTTTCCCAGCGGTCAAGACGGGTGACGTTGTCACCGATCTGGCGCAGAAAGGCAGTTAATCCCGCGGGGCCGCCGACGGTGGCCAGCAGCAGATTGCCAGCGCTGTTATCGCTCAGGGTGATGGCGGCGGCGCAGAGTTCGCCGACCGTCATCCCGTCGGTAAGGTGTTTTTCGCTGACCGGGGAGTAGTCCACCAGATCCTGCTGGCGGTAGTGGATCCGCCGATCCAGTTGTTCGACCCCTGCATCCACCCGCGCCAGCACCGCGCCGCACAGCAGCACTTTAAAGGTGCTCACCATGGGAAAGCGTTCATCGGCGCGCCAGGCCGCCAGCGTGCGGCCGCTGGCCAGATCCATTTCCACCATCCCCACGCGGCCCGACAGCTGGCTTTCGCTTTGTTTAATCTGCTCAAGCGGCTGTGGACCGGCGTCTACCGCCAGTGGCAGGGTGGCTAACAGGGAGATAACACACAGGCGAACATAACGCATAACCGCAATACTTCCTTGAGTGAGGGCCGATAAAGGCGAGCAAAGGAGCGACAAATAAGAATAACCCGGCGTTTTGCTGATTCACAATTCCTCTTTTTTCCTTCATCATTTGTCATCTTTTATTTCGAATAATCAATATTTAGCCCAGCCTCAGCACGCTATTTTTTGACTCAAGGCCGCGATGAACTATAAGAAAGTACGTAATGCTGCACTCAGGCTGGCGCCGTTTGTTGACGACAATGCCCGCCGGACTCCGCGGTTCGCCAATGATATACGCCATCCCGGGAGGAACTGGTGCACCCGATAATTAAGGTCATGCTGGTGGGAGGTAAGGCCGACGGGCTGTTGGTCAGCGTCGCCGATGACGCGACCGAGGTCTCGGTGACGCCTGCGCAGTACGGTGCGCTATCCGGGCAACCGCTGAGCTATCGTATTGTCAGTCAAACCATTGACGATGAACGCTATTATTTTGGCGTCTTCAGTGAAGCCCATCAGGATAGCGACAAGCTGACGCGGGTCGCCCTGACCCGTGGAATGAAAAAAATGTTCTGTTAAACCCTGCCCGAATGAGGGCGTGAGAGGGTATCCCTGGCGCCGCTCTGCTACTGTGGCAGCCTTCTATTTCCAGGGCAGGACCCATGATGATTCAGTACATCCGTATTCAAAACTTTCGCTCGGTCAGGGATATCGCGCTGGAGCTCGGGCCGCTGAACATTGTCTTCGGCCCCAACGGCTGCGGCAAATCCAATATTTATAACGCTATCCACCTGCTGACCGCCGCCGCTGACGGCAAGCTGTCGGGGTTTATCAGCGAAGAGGGCGGTCTGGAGAATATGATGTGGTCCGGGGAGCGTTCGCCCGTTGATCGTCATCCCCGGCGGTTGCAGATCGCCTGCCGGACCGACAGCTTCGATTATGAGCTGCAGATAGGTTTCCCGGAAAAATTGCCCTATCCGACGCAGTTCATGCTCGATCCCATCGTTAAAGAAGAGAATATCTGGCTGGCTGGCTACTCCCGCCGGCCTTCCTCCCGCATACTGCAGCGTAAGAATCAGGCGGCGTTTCTCGTCGATGTGACGGGGGAGAAAAGTACGTTCACTGAGAGCATCTATGAAAACGAGTCGGTGTTCGGTCAGCTCGGCGAACCGCATCGTTTTCCCGAGGTGTCGCGGGTGCGGGAGACCCTGCGCCGCTGGCGGTTTTACCATGAGTTCGCCATCGGCCGCCATTCGCCGCTGCGTCAGCCGGCCGTGGGATACCGTTCGCCAGTGCTCGACAGCGATGGCCATAATCTGGCGGCCGCCTTTCAGACCATTGTCGAAATTGGCGCGGAAGAGATTTTGCACGAGATCCTCGCCGACGCCTTTCCTGGCTGCCAGTTTTACTGTGAAAACGAGCAGTCACGTTTCGCCCTGAAAATGCGTCGCGAGGGGATCCGCCGCCCGCTGCTGGCGGCGGAGATGTCTGACGGTACGCTGCGCTTTCTGTGCCTCGCTGTTGCGCTGCTCAGCCCGCGCCCGCCGGCCTTTCTGGCGATCAATGAACCGGAGAACAGCCTGCATCGCGACATGTTGCCCGCGCTGGCCCGGCTGATTATCGAGGCCTCGCGCTACAGCCAGATCTGGCTGACCAGCCACTCGGCAGAGCTGGCGGAGCTGATTGCCGCCGGGGCGCCTTGTCAGCGCTATGCCCTGGAGAATCGCGGCGGGGAGACGCGGATTGTCGAGTGAATCCCGTCGTCCCTGACGGGGGCGCCGGAGTCAGGCGGGGGTCTGCGTCCCCGCTGCTGGCAGCAGATTTTTCCCGCCCCGTAAGGTAAAGAACGAGAGCAGGGTGAAGCTCAGGGTGATACACCCGAGGATCAAATAAGCCTGATGGAAGCCGACGGTGTCGTACATCCGGCCGACCCAGGCGGAAAGCACCACCCCGGAAAGCTGTTTCGACAGGTTAAAGCCGATCAGAAACAGGGTGGCCGAGAGCCGCGGGTTAAAGGCGGAGGAGATATATTTAAAGGTCCCGACCAGCAGGAAGGGGATCTCAAACATATGCAGCATCTTGAGGATCACCACCTCCACCGCCGATGAGGCAAAAGACGACCCGAGAATACGCACCGACATGATCATCCCCGCGGTCAGCAGGGCGTTTTTGGCGCCGATGCGGTTAACGATGGCCGGGGCGCAGAACATAATTAGCGCGTTGAGCAGCTCGCCGCCAGTGGTAACAAAGCCAAACACTTCGGTACCACGCTGCGGGCTGGCGAAAAAGCTTTTGAAAAAGTTGGCAAACTGCTGGTCAAACACGTCATAGACGCTGGCGACGCCGATCACATAGACGATAAAGCCCCAGAAGCGCGGCATACGCAGCAGCTCTGCCGCCGTGCGCAGCGAAAAGGCCTGGCGATTGGCGCCCAGCGCTTCGATAACCTCGGCGCTGTTGCTGCTTTCCGGTCGCGACAACCAGAGCAGCAGACCGAGCACCAGCGCAAAACCGGAGGCGATCCAGAAGGTGATGTTGGGATCGATGCCGAACAGCACGCCGGTTATCGAGGCGCACAGCGCCCAGCCGACGCAGCCTGCGACCCGCACTTTGCCATATTCAAAGCGGTTGGCCCGGCTGACGCGTTCGATATAGGCTTCCACCGCCCCGGAGCCGCTGGAGAAAACAATCCCCAGATAGATCCCGCCCGCCAGCGCCCCGGCGATAATATTCATTTGCAGCAGCGGTGAAAAAACGAAAATAAAGAACGGTGCGAACAGAATTAACAGCACCGTAATAGTCCACAGCAGATGTTTGCGCAGGCCGAGCTTATCCGACATCAGGCCAAACACCGGCTGAAAAATAATGGCGAATAACGAAATAGACGAGAAAACGATCCCGGTTTCCGTCTTGGTTAAATGGTTAACGTCCGCCAGCCACACCGGAAAAAACGGAAAGTAGGCCGACATAATGAAATAGTAAAAGAAAAAGAACAGCAGGAAATAGACAAAATTATGCCGTTCTCGTGGCGCCAGTTCAGAGAATTTCATCACCATGATCCCTTGTTATTCTGTTTGTAGGGTGGGGGCTGTCGCCCCCACGGATTAAAGGCAACGCAATGAGACCTCGTACTGCCAGCGCGTTTGACTCAGGAGCCACTGCGGTAGCACGCTGGGGGTCCAGGAGTCATCGCCGCCCACCCCCATATGCAGGCCGTCAAGGGTGATCCACACGCCGTCTTCGGCCTGCATCTTGTGCCAGTGGTCGGTCTCCATCAGCTGACGGGTACTCCACGGCTGAACGGAGAAGTGGAAATGCCCGCTGACGTGCCAGCGTCCCCAGTCCAGCGCCTGGGTATCGCAGCGCAGGCCGTTTTCCGTCGGGAAGATGTAGGGCGTCGTCATCGCCGCCAGCGGCTGCTCCCAGCGGGCGAAGCAGGCGCTGCTCCGCCGGTCGGGGTAGTTCTCATGCGGCCCCAGCCCCAGCCAGCTCACCGGCGCCTGCTGATCCGCCACCTGGAAGTGCAGCCCGACCCGCGGCAGCGGCGGCAGGGTTTCTGCCCGTTCGCCGTCCACCGCCAGCCGCAGCGTACCGTCCGCGGTGAAGTGCATGCGCCAGTGGCTGACAATCACTACCTCTTCGCCGCGCAGATAGTGCCAGCGACAGTCGACGAGGGTTTCATTTGCCAGGCGCTGCGCATCGCACTGGACGCAGTGCGCCTCAAGATCGTACAGGCCGGCGCTTTTCCAGCGCTCCACCCAGGCGTTGGGGTCGATACGCTCTACTTCGCTGACCCCGATGTCGTTGTCGAGCGGCGCGCGAATAAACTGGTCACGCAGGGGGGTCAACAGCTGCTCCTGACCGCCAACCGACCAGCGGCTCAGCAGACCCGTCCGGCGATCGATGGTCCAGCATTGCGAACCGGCGCGGATCTGCCAGACCTCGTCGCTGACGATAAGATCCGGAGCGCCGGCAGGCACGGTGGGCGCCGGCAGCGCCAGCGGGGCGGGCAGGGGAAACTGTTGCCAGGCGACGCGGTGTTGCGCTTCTGACCAGGCGGTCGCCCGGGGCTGGGTCACCTCCAGCGTCAGCCACACCGCGCGGGCGCCTTCAGGCAGGATCAGGCTGTCGAGCAGCGTTATCTCGTCGCTGCCCTCAGGGGGCAGCGCAAGGGGCAGGTTGCCGTGATACAGGGTTTCACCGGCCGACTGCACCTGCCAGCGCACCACTTCGTTATCGGTTGGACGGAACAGGTATTCGCTGGTGATGCGCACCCGCAGCGGCGAGGTCGACAGCAGCGTGAACTGAAAATACTGCTGGGCGTGCTTCGCCTCCACCAGCGACGGATGCGGCGTGCGATCGGGAAACACCAGACCGTTCATACAGAACTGGCGATCGTTAGGCTTATCGCCAAAGTCGCCGCCATAGGCCCAGCCGACGCTGCCGTCGTCAAAGATTTTGCGGATCGCCTGATCGGCCCAGTCCCAGATAAACCCGCCCTGCAACCGCGGATACTCGCGGAAGGCCTGCCAGTAATCGGCGAAGTTGCCGAGGCTGTTGCCCATCGCGTGGGCATATTCGCAAAGGATCAGCGGCCGCTGCTCGCCGGGCAGGCTGATCCATTTTTTGATCCCCCATTTGGGTACCGCCGGGATCGGCTGGTCGCGTTCGACGCGGGCGTACATCGGACAGATAATATCGGTGGCGGTGGTATCCGCGCCGCCGCCCTCGTACTGCACCGGACGGCTCGGGTCGTTGCGTTTCAGCCAGTGGTACAGCGCTTCGTGGTTGCCGCCGCCGCCGGACTCGTTGCCCAGCGACCAGATGATAATGCACGGATGGTTGCGGTTGCTCTGTACCATCCGGGTGACGCGGGCGCTGAAGGCTGGCAGCCACGCCGGATCGTCGGACAGCCGATTCATCGGCACCATCCCGTGGGTTTCAATATTAGCTTCATCGACCACGTACAGACCGTAGCGGTTGCAGAGTTCATACCAGCGCGGCGCGTTGGGGTAGTGCGAGCAGCGCACGGCGTTAAAGTTGTTCTGCTTCATCAACAGAATGTCCTGCACCATATCCGCCTCGGTGACCACCTGACCGCGCAAATGATGATGCTCATGGCGGTTAACGCCGCGGATCAGCAGCGGTTTGCCATTGAGACGCAGCAGGCCATCGGCAATCTCGATACGGCGAAAACCGATGTCCCATGCTTCGGCCTCCAGCAGTTCGTCGCCGCGCCACAGGGTGACCACGGCGCGATAACAGTTTGGAGTTTCCGCGCTCCAGTGCGCCGGCGCCGTCACCGCCAGAGCAAAATCGACCCGTTCCGCGTAGTGGCCGCGTTCATCCACCGCCGGGGTGCCTAATGGCTGCCGCCCGGCGGCGACCTGCTCCTCGCCACGCCACAGGCTAACCCCGACGCTGAGCCCGGCAAGGGCCGCCTCTGTCGCTTCGACGGTCGCCTGGACCTGCAGAGTGCCATCGCGGTAGAGGGCGTCGAGGGCTGGCGTCAACTGCACGTCGCATAGCCGTTGCTGCGGCTTATTCAGCAGCCACACCGAGCGGAAAATGCCGCTCATCCGCCACATATCCTGGTCTTCCAGCCAGCTGCCGGCGCTCCAGCGCATGACCATCACGCACAGGCGGTTGTCGCCCGGGCGCAGGAAGGGGCTGAGATCGAACGCTGCCGGCAGGCGACTGTCCTGCGAATAGCCGACCCAGACGCCATTGCACCACAGATGAAACGCCGAGTTGACGCCATCGAAAATAATCTGCGTTTGCCCGTTCTCGCGCCATGTGTCCTCAACCGTAAAGTGCAGGGAATAACAGCCGGTCGGGTTATCCTCCGGCACCCGCGGTGGCGTGGTATCGATGGGATAGCGGACGTTGGTGTAGATCGGCGCGTCATAGCCCTCCATCTGCCAGTTGGAAGGCACTGGCGTGCCGCGGCTGTCCGGCAGATCCTGCGTCAGCCACTGCGCATCAACGGCAAACGGGCTGCGGGCATAAACGAACTGCCACTCGCCGTCCAGCTGACGACGGCGTGTGGAGAGATGGTTATCCCGGGCGGCAAGCTCATCGCGCCAGCTGGCGAAAGCGGGATGCGCCGGCAGGCGGTTAAGGTGGGTAATGGTCTGGTTCTGCCAGTCTTCACGGGCGAGGACGGCGTCAAAGTTGGGCATGTTGCTGTGGCCGGTATCGCTAATTTGCATTTTAATCCCCGGTAAGTCAGAAAATGTCGTTCGCTAAACATGATGATTAACGTTATCGGGTAATTTGTTTTTTACAGCAATCACGCTGGAAATGAAATGAACAGACGATCACGAAAGCGAGGGCAAAACGCTGTTTTTTGTCGCGCGTTAAACATAAAATGTTAGCGCACGACATTGTTATCGCTGAGGAGAAAAATATGCCGCGTCGTACCGCAACCCTTGAGGATGTCGCCCGCGCGGCGGGGGTCTCCCAACAGACCGTCTCCCGGGTGCTGAACCGTCCTGAGGTGGTGTCAGCCCGCACCCGGGAGCAGGTGATCCGCGCGATGCAGACGCTGCACTACGTGCCTAACCGCTCGGCGCAACTGCTTGCCGGCAAGGCGGCGCCCTCCATCGGGTTAATTACCGCCTCGCTGACGCTGCATGCCCCCTCGCAGATCGCCGCCGCGATAAAAAGCCATGCCAGCCTGCATCAGCTGGAAGTGGCGATAGCGATGCCGGCGCAGGCCGATTTTGTCGCGCTGCAGGCGCGGCTGGATGAGCTGCGCGCCCAGCATATTCGCGGGGTGATCGTCAGTCTGCCCCTGGAGAGCGCCACCGCCGAGCGGCTGGTGCAAGAGAACCCGGATATGGCCTGCCTGTTTCTTGATGTCTCTCCGGAGGCCGATGTCTGCTGCGTGCGCTTCGACCACCGCGACGGCTGCGGAGCCTGCGTACGCCACCTGTGGGAGCTGGGGCATCGCGAATTCGGCCTGCTGGCGGGGCCGGAAAGTTCGGTTTCCGCCCGTCTGCGCCTCGCCAGCTGGCGCGAGGCGCTGCACAGTCTGAATATCGCTCGCTCAACAACGGTGTTCGGCGACTGGAGCGCCGCCAGCGGCTGGCAAAAAACGTTTGAGCTGCTGCATCTGCAGCCGCGGATCAGCGCGATTGTGGTGGCGAACGATCAAATGGCGCTCGGCGTGCTCAGCGCGCTCGCCCAGCTTAATCGCAGCGGTAGCCGGGCGGTATCGGTGACCGGCTATGACGACACCGCCGACAGTCTCTACTTCCAGCCGCCGCTCACCACGGTGGCGCAGGACTTCGATCTGCTGGGCAAGCGGGCGGTGGAGCGGCTGATCGCCCTGATGGCGGCCCCGCAGCTGCGGATCCGCGAGCTGCTGCCGACCCGGCTTATCGTGCGCCAGTCGGCCTGGCCTGCCGCCGTCGCGGAGGACCAGCAGCAGACCCTCGCGCAACTGAAAGCGCTGGTGGAAAAACTTTAGCGCAGGCCGTTTAGGCTTTATTGAGGTTGACTCTGTTAACCTCGTCATCAAACGTAGAGAGGTCAGGATTATCTGTCTGCGAAAAATGCAAAACACAATCTATCCATGCAAGCATTGATTTACCGCCAGTCATATGGCGGTTTTTTTTTGCCGTCGCCCGCCTCTACCGTTTTCTTCCGTTCGCCTTTCCGCCTGGCATATCCTGCCGCGGCATGCTAGATCTTGCTTCCGGGGCTCCATCCGGGAGACGACGGGAGGCAAGGGTATGATGGTGATAGAGGGTAAAGAGGCGATCGCGCGGGTGGACTGGCAGCGGGTGCGAACCATTATCGCCGAGGCCGGATTGAATGAGCGCGATGTTCAGCAACTGGAGCAGGCGTTCCGCCAGAGCACCTTCTGCTGGTTTGGCTATGAGAACGGCCAGCTGATTGCCGTGGCGCGAGCCATCAGCGACTGTACCTGGAGCAGCTATCTGGCGGATGTGGCGATCGTCCCCGAACGTCAGGGGCAGGGTTACGGACAACAGTTGATGCTGGCCATCCGGGAGCAGTTGCTTCCCTTTGGCAAAATTTTTATCTATGCGGTCGCCGATAAAATTACGTTTTATCAGCGCTTTGGTTTTGCCATGCTGACCACTGGCATGGTCTGCGCCAGCGAGGAGGGCATGCACAACATGCAGGAGCAGGGCTATATCCGTCGGCCCTGAAAGCAGGCGCTCAGGAACGCCTGGCTTAAACGTGTAAACCAGGCGCAGGCTGTCAGAGGGGGCGTTCGAGCACGAAAAGATACGCTTCCCGCGACCAGAACAGGGCGGCGCGGCGGCGCTCCACCGACATGGTTTTCACTTCCCATCCCTCACGGGTATAGCTGCTGAGAAACTGGCTCATTTTGTCAGGGTCAGCCTTGGCTTCGCCAAAAAACAGGCTGCCCAGCAGCCCCTCTTTATAGATCACTACCCGACACTCTTTCTTCATCATCGACCCTCCTGGCGACCCGTTTACTGTGGCCGTCTATTGTCCGTTGCCGCGACGATTTTGCAATCGGAGAAGTAGCAAACTGTTTCCGGTACTGCAGCGGACTGAGCGCGAAGTGCTGGCGAAAATGGTGACGCAGGGTGCCGGCGCTGGCAAACCCGCAGCGCTCAGCGATCTGATCGATGGACATCGTGCTCTCCGTCAGGTGCTGGCGGGCGCGCAGCAGCCGCTCGTCCAGCAGCCAGCGGGCGGGTGTTTTACCGGTGGCCTCCTCAAAGCGGCGCAAGAAAGTGCGTGGTCCCATGCCGGCGCGCTGGGCGAGGGAAGCGACGGTATGGCTGGCGGCAAGATGCTGGTGCAGATAGTCAAACAGCTGCCCAAGGCGCTGGCTCTCCCGGCTGCGGGCTACCGGGCGCAGGACCTGCTGCGCCTGACCGCCGTCGCGATGGGGAGAGACTACCAGGCGGCGGGCGACGACGTTGGCGGCTTCGCTGCCGAAATCCTCGCGCACCAGATGCAGACAAAGGTCGATCCCCGCCGCGCTGCCGGCGGAAGTCATCAGCGAAGCATCGCCCACGTAAAGGACGTCCTCCACCACCTGGATCTGCGGGAAACGCGACTGCAGCGCCGCGGTGTAGCGCCAGTGGGTCGTTGCCTGGCGGTCATTGAGCAGCCCGGCGGCGGCGAGAACGAACACCCCGGAACAGATGGAAATAATCCGGCATCCGCGGGCGTGGGCGGCAACGAGGGCGGCGCACAGCGCCTCGGGGACCGGGGCGTCGACACCGCGCCAGCCGGGGACCACAATCGTATCCGCCTGGGCGAGAAGTTCAGGCCCGCCGTCAGTCATCAGGCGGATGCCGCCGGTAGCGCACAGCGGCCCTTCATCGACGGCGGCGACGGCAAAGTGGTACCAGTTGTCGCCCATTTCCGGGCGCGGCAGGCCGAAGATCTCCACGGCTACGCCAAACTCAAAGGTGCACAGGCCATCGTAGGCGAGGGCGACCACCTGATGACGTGACGGTGTCACAGAAGGGGTTGTCAGGATGTTAGCGTTTTCTGTCATGGTTGTCGGCAGATCAGGGTGATGGGCGTCAGTAAAGTAGTGTTATCACAGACAAGGAGAAGACGCCATGAGTGTAGTAACCCAATTCCCCCCTGCCACCTCCGCTGAGGCTATCCGCTGGTTCCGCCATAAGCTGCATCTTGAGACCGACTGCGCCGATGTGCACAGCGCCCAGCGTGCCGGCGAGGTCGACTTTGTCCTGCTGCACGTGGTCGGCAGCGAGGAAGCCTTCGCCAGACGTCACTTGCCAGGCGCGCAGCATCTCCCGCACAGCCAGATCACCGCCGAGCGAATGGCCGCCTGGCCGGCGGAGACCCTCTTTGTGGTCTACTGCGCCGGGCCGCACTGCAACGGTGCTGACGTTGCCGCGCTGAAGCTGGCTGAGCTCGGGCGGCCGGTGAAAATGATGCTCGGCGGACTCACCGGCTGGGAAGATGAGGGCTATGCGTTTGTTTCCGGTAAATGAAAATATTTCATGCACCATGAAATATTCTCGTTTGCGACCCACCACTCTGCATGCCAGTATCTGGACATATAGCCATCCAGAAGTCTAAAAATTCAAATAATGAACTATCACGGTGGGCAACTAACGCGCCCACCGCTAAGGAGACAGCATGCAACGTCAACAGGCCCCGTTCCGCGCAGACATCGTCGGCAGTTTTTTGCGCCCGGACAGCATTAAACAGGCGCGTCAGCAGCTGGCTGAGGGGATTATCGACGCCGGTCAGCTACGCGAAATTGAGAATAACGCGATCCGTCATCTGGTTCAGCAGCAATGCGACTGCGGCCTGCATGTGGTCACCGACGGTGAGTTTCGGCGCGCATGGTGGCATTTCGATTTCTTCGATGGCCTGCAGGGCGTTGAACGTTACGATGCCGAGCAGGGGATCCAGTTTAACGGCGTGCAGACCAAAGCGCACGGCGTTCGCGTCACCGGCAAGCTGGCGTTTGGCGACCACCCGATGCTGGAGGACTTCCGCTATCTGAAAAGCATCAGCGGCGACGCGCAGCCGAAGATGACCATTCCCAGCCCGAGCGTGCTGCACTTCCGCGGCGGGCGGAAAGATATTGATGCCACCGTTTACCCGGATCTTAGCGACTACTTCGACGATCTGGCCACCACCTGGCGCGACGCGATCCGCGCGTTTTATGACGCCGGCTGCCGCTATCTGCAGCTGGACGATACCGTGTGGGCCTACCTGTGCTCCGATGCCCAGCGTCAGCAGGTACGCGAGCGCGGCGACGATCCGGATGCGCTGGCGCGCATTTATGCCCGGGTGCTGAACCAGGCGCTGGAAGGTAAGCCGGCCGATCTGACGGTGGGCCTGCACGTCTGTCGGGGTAACTTCCGTTCAACCTGGATCTCGGAAGGCGGTTACGAGCCGGTGGCCGAGGTGCTGTTTGGCGGCGTCAATGTCGATGCCTTCTTCCTTGAGTACGACAACGACCGCTCCGGGGATTTCGCGCCGCTGCGCTTTATTCGTCCTGGCCATCAGCAGGTGGTTCTCGGACTGATCACCACCAAAAATGGCGAGCTGGAGAATCCGCAGGGGGTGAAAGCGCGTCTCGCTGAGGCCGCGCAGTATGTGCCGCTCGAGCAGATTTGCCTGAGCCCGCAGTGCGGTTTCGCCTCTACGGAAGAGGGCAATGCCCTCAGCGAAGACCAGCAGTGGCAAAAAGTCCGACTGGTGACGTCGATCGCCGCCGACGTCTGGTAATAACTTTCTTAGCGCAGCGTTGCACCGTGATGAGGCAACGCTGCCGTCCCCACCGTCTCCGCCGCCCACCTGTCCCGCATCCTGCTGTTTTCACAACCTGGCACCGTTTTTGCCTTATCACCTCTGGTTAGCTGTTAATTCTTTATTTTTGCGCTACTCAGGAGTGAATCATGCAACGTAGAACGTTATTAAAAGCTTTTGCACTCTCCGCCTCTGTAATGGCTATGGGTCTTTCATTCCAGGCCTATGCCGCCGACACCATCAAAGTCGGGATCATGCATTCGCTCTCGGGAACGATGGCGATTTCCGAAACGCCGCTGAAGGACGTCGCGCTGATGGCCATCGACGACATCAACGCCAAAGGCGGGGTACTGGGCAAGAAGCTGGAGCCGGTGGTGGTCGACCCGGCCTCCAACTGGCCGCTGTTTGCCGAGAAGGCACGCCAGCTGCTGGCCCAGGATAAAGTGGCGGTGGTGTTTGGCTGCTGGACATCGGTCTCACGTAAATCGGTGCTGCCGGTGTTTGAGGAGCTGAACGGCCTGCTGTTCTACCCGGTGCAGTATGAAGGGGAAGAGATGTCCCCCAACGTCTTCTATACCGGCGCGGCGCCTAACCAGCAGGCTATCCCGGCGGTGGAATACCTGCTAAGTGAGGATGGCGGCGGCGCCAAACGTTTCTTCCTGCTGGGGACGGACTACGTCTATCCGCGCACCACCAACAAGATCCTCCGCGCCTTCCTGCATGCCAAAGGGATCCAGGACAAAGATATCGAGGAGGTCTACACCCCGTTCGGCTACAGCGATTACCAGACCATCGTCGCCAATATCAAAAAATTCTCCGCCGGTGGCAAAACGGCAGTGGTCTCCACCATCAATGGCGATTCCAACGTGCCGTTCTACAAAGAGCTGGCTAACCAGGGTCTGAAAGCGACCGATGTGCCGGTGGTGGCCTTCTCGGTGGGGGAAGAGGAGCTGCGCGGCATCGATACCAAACCGCTGGTCGGCAACCTCGCGGCATGGAACTACTTTGAGTCCGTCGATAATCCGACCAACAAAGCCTTCGTCGCCGACTATCGCGCGTACGCCAAAGCGCACAAGCTGCCGAATGCCGATACGGTGGTGACCAACGATCCGATGGAAGCGACCTGGGTGGGTCTGCATATGTGGGCGCAGGCGGTGACCAAAGCGGGCACCACCGATGTCGATAAAGTGCGCGAGGCGATGGCCGGGCAGACCTTCAACGCGCCATCCGGTTTTACCCTGACCATGGATGCCACTAACCATCATCTGCATAAGCCGGTGATGATCGGTGAAATTGAAGGCAACGGCCAGTTCAACGTGGTCTGGCAGACCGATAAACCCGTTCGCGCGCAGCCGTGGAGTCCGTGGATCCCCGGTAACGATAAGAAACCTGACCATCCGGTGAAAACCGTCAGCCAGTAAGCGCCAGGGCCGGCGGGGCTGGAGCATAGCGCCCGTCGGCCGCTGACCAGAGGAGAACGACATGAACGCATTGCGTCTCATGAATGTGTTGGCGCTACTGCTGATCCTGCTGCCATGGCGGGCGCAGGCCGCGGAGGCGGACGACTTCGTTGCCGCCAGTCGCAGCCAGCAGGCGCAGCTGTTGACCCAGTGGGCGGCAGCGCCGCAGGCGGATCGTCTGCCGCTGCTGCGGGCGTTGACCACCGAGAGCCTGGTGATGGACGACGGAAAACATGCTTTCCGCACCCGACAGGGCGGATTACAGCCATTGGGCGCTGCCGCCGCGCCGCAGGGCGAAACCCGACCGGTCCGTCTGACCAACCGGCTACGCAATCTGGCTGCTGGCGCGCTGGCCAGCCACCTTATTTTAAGTGACAACGTCACGGAGAGAGCTTCCGCCGCACGAACGCTACAGCGGGAAGCGACCCCGGCCATGGCCGCGCTGCTGCAACAGCGGCTGCAGGCAGAAACCGATGAAAATGTGCGGGGCCTGCTGGAGGTGGCGCTGGCGCGCCTGCAGCTCACTCAGCCTGAGGCCAGCGCGCGGCTGGCCGCCGTGACGCTGCTTGGCCATTCCGCGGACCCGGAAACCCAGGCGCTGCTGATCCCCTTTACCGATGCCCAGCATGAGCCGGATGCGGCGGTGCGCGAGGCGGCCAGCGACAGCCTGCAAAAGATCAAACATCGTCTGCTGCTCGGCGATCTGCTGGGCCAGGCCTTTATGGGGCTGTCGCTGGGATCGGTGCTGTTGCTGGCCGCGCTGGGGCTGGCGATCACCTATGGCCTGCTGGGGGTGATTAACATGGCCCACGGTGAGATGTTAATGATCGGCGCCTACAGCTGCTGGCTGGTACAGCAGGCGCTGGCGCAGCTCGCGCCGCAATGGCTGGCCTTTTATCCGCTGGTCGCGCTGCCGGTGGCGTTTCTGGTGACCGCCGGGATCGGCATGGCGCTGGAGCGCACCATTATTCGTCATCTGTATGGTCGGCCGCTGGAAACGCTGCTCGCCACCTGGGGGATCAGCCTGATGCTTATCCAGCTGGTGAGGATGCTGTTTGGCGCGCAGAACGTGGAGGTGGCAAACCCGGCCTGGCTCTCCGGCGGCGTGCAGGTCCTGCCGAACCTGATCCTGCCGTGGAACCGGCTGGCGGTGCTGGCGTTCGTCCTGCTGGTGCTGTGTTTTACCTGGCTCATCCTGAACCGTACCCGTCTGGGGATGAACGTCCGCGCCGTGACGCAGAACCGGGCGATGGCCGCCTGCTGCGGCGTGCCTACCGGGCGGGTGGATATGCTGGCCTTTGGCCTCGGCTCCGGTATTGCCGGGCTGGGCGGCGTGGCGCTGTCGCAGCTTGGCAACGTCGGGCCTGAACTGGGTCAGGGATACATCATCGACTCGTTTCTGGTGGTGGTGCTGGGCGGCGTCGGCCAGCTGGCCGGCAGCGTGGCGGCGGCCTTTGGGCTGGGCATTTTCAACAAAATTCTCGAACCCCAAATGGGCGCGGTGCTGGGCAAAATCCTGATCCTGGTGATGATTATTTTGTTTATTCAGAAACGCCCGCAGGGCCTGTTCGCGCTGAAAGGGAGGGTTATTGACTGATGAGCCAACCAATCACCTTAACGCTGGCGCAGCGCGCGCCGCGGCCTCTGCGCTGGCTGGGGATCCTGCTGGTGCTGGGGCTGCTGAGTATGCCATTCCTGGCGCTGCTGCCGGCCTCGCATCCGCTGGCGGTGCCGAGCTGGCTGCTGACGCTGAGCGGCAAAATCCTCTGCTACGCCATTGTGGCGGTGGCGCTGGATCTGGTCTGGGGCTATGCGGGCATGCTGTCGCTGGGGCACGGGATCTTCTTTGCCCTCGGCGGGTACGCCATGGGGATGTACCTGATGCGCCAGGCGGCGGGCGACGGTCTGCCGGCGTTTATGTCTTTTCTCTCCTGGAGCGAGCTGCCCTGGTTCTGGTGGGGCACGCAGCATTTCGCCTGGGCGATGGCGCTGGTGGTGCTGGTTCCCGGTCTGCTGGCCCTGGTTTTCGGCTGGTTTGCCTTTCGCTCGAAGATCAAAGGGGTCTATTTCTCGATCATGACCCAGGCCCTGACCTATGCCGGTATGCTGCTGTTCTTTCGCAACGAGACCGGGTTTGGCGGCAACAACGGTTTCACCGGTTTTACCACGCTGCTGGGTTTTCCGGTCACCGCCACCGGCACCCGCGCCACCCTGTTTATGGCCACGGTTTTGCTGCTGTTGCTGACCCTGTGGCTGGGCTCGGCGCTGGCGCAGAGTAAGTTTGGCCGGATCCTCACCGCGGTGCGTGATGCCGAAAACCGGCTGATGTTCTGCGGGTACGACCCGCGCGGCTTCAAGCTGCTGGTATGGACGCTGTCGGCGGTGCTCTGCGGTCTGGCGGGGGCGTTATATGTCCCGCAGGTCGGGATCATCAACCCCAGCGAAATGTCGCCGACCAACTCCATCGAGGCCGCCATCTGGGTCGCGCTCGGCGGGCGCGGCACCCTGATCGGCCCGGTGCTTGGCGCCGGGCTGGTCAACGGCGCGAAAAGCATTTTCACCGTGGCGATGCCAGAGTACTGGCAGCTGTTTCTGGGCCTCATCTTCATCATCGTGACCCTGTTTTTACCCCGCGGGGTGATGGGCCTGCTGCGTCGAGGAGACCGCTAATGCAACCGGATGAAGGACTGTTTACCCGTCAGCTGCCCGGCGATCGCTTTCGCGAACAAACCGATCCGGTGCTGCAGCTGGAGAATATCAACGTCAGCTTTGACGGTTTCCGGGCGCTGACGGATCTGTCGCTGGCGATAGGCGTCGGCGAACTGCGCTGTGTGATCGGCCCCAACGGGGCGGGCAAGACTACCCTGATGGATGTGATCACCGGCAAGACCCGACCGCAGAGCGGCAAAGCGCTCTATGACCAGTCGGTGGATCTGACCACTCTTGACCCGGTGGCCATCGCCCGCCAGGGCATCGGGCGCAAGTTTCAGAAGCCGACGGTCTTCGAAGCGCTGACGGTGGCGGAAAATCTCGCCCTGGCGATGAAGGGAGATAAATCGGTGTGGGCCAGCCTGCGCGCCCGGCTGAGCAGCGAACAGGACGATCGGCTGAATGAGGTGCTGCGCCTGCTGCGTCTCGACGGCGAGCGCTACCGCCAGGCCGGTCTGCTGTCCCATGGCCAGAAACAGTTCCTTGAGATCGGCATGCTGCTGGTGCAGGAGCCGCATCTGCTGCTGCTTGATGAGCCGGCGGCCGGCATGACCGATGCGGAAACGGAGTATACGGCGGAGCTGTTTCGTACCCTGGCTGGACAGCACTCCCTGATGGTGGTGGAGCACGACATGGGATTTGTCGAGACCATCGCCGACCGGGTGACGGTCCTGCATCAGGGCCAGGTGCTGGCGGAGGGATCGCTGCGGGAGGTGCAGGCCAATGAGCAGGTCATTGAAGTTTATCTGGGACGTTAAGGAGCGCCAATGTTACAGGTGAGTCAGCTACATCAATACTACGGCGGCAGCCATATTTTGCGTGGGGTGGATTTTTCCGCCCGTCAGGGCGAAGTCACCTGCCTGCTGGGGCGCAATGGCGTCGGTAAGACCACGCTGCTGAAATGCCTGATGGGGCTGATCCCGGCGCGCAGCGGTGAGGTACGCTGGCAGGATCAGAACATCACCCATCGCAAACCGCACCAGCGGGTGCAGGCCGGGGTCGCCTACGTCCCCCAAGGGCGCGAGATATTTCCGCGCCTGACGGTGGAAGAAAACCTGCTGATGGGGCTGTCGCGCTTTCCCGCCCGCGAAGCGCAGCAGGTGCCGGAGGAGATCTACCAGCTTTTCCCGGTGCTCAAGACCATGAAGCAGCGGCGGGGCGGTGACTTATCCGGCGGTCAACAGCAACAGCTGGCGATTGGCCGCGCGCTGGCCAGCCGTCCGCAGCTGCTGATCCTCGATGAACCCACCGAGGGGATCCAGCCTTCGGTTATCAAAGAGATTGGCGAGGTGATCCGCCAGCTGGCGAGCCGCGGGGATATGGCGATCCTGCTGGTGGAGCAGTTCTATGACTTTGCCGCCGGGCTGGCGGACCACTACCTGGTGATGTCGCGCGGCGCCATCGTCCAGCAGGGCAAGGGCGGTGATATGGAGAGCGACGGCGTGCGTGCCATGGTGACCATCTGACCAGGCCGGCGGCGTGCGCGCCGCCGGTTTGCGGGCTATTTGCGCAACAGCCGCTGCAGGCGCGCCTGGCGCCAGTTTTTGATCCATTCGCCGAACACGAACAGGCGTAATCCTCTCACCACCAGCAGGGCGCCCCAGATCAGGGCGACCCAGCCGGACCAGTAGTACTGCGGATTAGTGAAGCGGTTAAGCACCGCCAGCAGCACGCAAACCACCAGCGCCACCGACAGCGAACGGAAAAAGCGGCTCTCCTGATGCACCCGCGCTTTGGCTTCCTCTATGCGCAGATCCAGCGAGGCTTCCGGGCCCGGCGCACCCTCCCGCGAGGCTTCGCCGCCGATCTCGGCCACCGTGACCTCAAAGACCGCGGCGAGGGCGCTGAGGGTCTCCAGCCCCGGGCGTTCGCCATTCTCAATACGCTGGATCGTGCGGACGCTGAGACCCGCCATTTCGGCCAGCTGCTCCTGGGACCAGGCGCGCTGTAGCCGTAATTGTTTGACCTGATTGTTGCTGTTCATATTCGTATGCTCCATGACGTTCTGCGGATGTAAACCTGTGATGGAGTATGGTGAACCGGGCCGCCAGCCACCACGACAGCGACCCGACAGCGGCCCGACATCAACCCGACAGCCGCATGCCAGCTGGCGTCAGGCGTTGGCCAGCGGACAATCCGGCTGCCAGGGACGGGCATTCATCCCGCGGAAAATCATCAGCCAGGCGGCGACAATCGCCACGATAAGAATGACAAAAAGCGACCAGTGCGGCAGATGGGTGAGGATCATCCCGGTGAACATCGGGTTGAATGCCGCGCCCAGCCACCCCAGCGACTGGGCGGAGAAGTAGCTGGCCTTCATCCCCGGCGGGGCAATATGGTCAATCAGCATATACTCCCCGGGGGCATAAATCACTTCCCCGAGGGTGAAGATCGCCGCCGAGATCCCCCACGCCCACAGGCTGGCGCCAGAGAACATAAAGCCCACGAGGCCGATAACAAAGCAGACGGTGCCGAAGGTCATCAGCGGGCGAATATTTCTGGCGCTCAGCCGCCGGCCAACCGCGTACTGCAGAGCAACCACCACCGCGGCGTTAACCGGCAGCACCACGGCCACCACTTTCTCGGCGAAGTCACTGCTGGCGACCACCAGCACATACTGCGAGAGACAGGAGGCGAAAGCGCCGCTGACGAAGGAGGCCAGCAGCCCGGAACAGGTAAACCACAGCAGCGCCCGGTCATGCAGCAACACCGAGGGAGACCAGGCGACAGCGCCCGGCTGGGCCACGGCCTCCTCCCGCTGGAGAAACAGCTGAATAAACACCAATGGAAAGGCGGCGCAGGCGGCCGCCAGCCAGAACGGCAAATTGATACTGTGCATCACCAGCAGCGTGCCGATGGGCGGCCCGACGGTCCAGCCGATATTGAGGATGGTATAGTTCAGCGAGAAGATACGCGCTTTTTTCTCCGGCGTCAGTCGGTCGGCGAACCAGGCTTTTAGCACGGTGGAAAACACCGAGTAGGCGCAGTTGATCAACGCAAAGAAGATCACCACCAGGATAGCGTTATTGACCAGCGGTATCGCGCTAAATCCCAGAATAAACACCAGCACTGACCACACCATATAGCGCTTTTTGTCGAACTTATCCGCGAGGATGCCAAAGCCCATGCTGAACAGCACGCCGACCACCAGCGCCAGCGACAACGCGTAGCCAATCACATCGACATCCAGCTGATAACGTCGGGTGAGGTAGATAGTCATAAACGGCAGTGTGGCCCCGCGGCCAATAGTTAGCAGTAACGACGATGCCAGCAGCGCGATGGTGGAGCGCCTGAGAGTGGTGATCATGATTTCCTTGCCTGTCATGTTGTTATAATTTTACGTCTTCGATCACAAATAACACGCTCATTACGCCTTGTACAGGTCAGCCCGGTCGCCGGTCGCACTTCCTGGCCTGCCAAAAATAATGATCTATCCTGGCGGCCGCTTTTTGGTTACTTTGATTTTGTTCACAAAAATTCTAATAACGACAGAGGCAGGGTATGACGAGGAAAGATGGACTGCTGGCGCTGCTGGTAGTGGTGGTGTGGGGGCTTAACTTTGTGGTGATTAAGCTGGGATTACACAATATGCCGCCGCTGATGCTGGCGGGGCTGCGCTTTATGTTGGTCGCCTTCCCGGCGCTGCTGTTTGTATCCCGCCCGGCCATCCCGCTGCGCCTGCTGCTGGGTTATGGCCTGACCATTAGCTTTGGTCAGTTTGCCTTTCTGTTCTGCGCTATTGGCCTGGGTATGCCTGCCGGGCTGGCATCGCTGGTGCTGCAGGCGCAAGCCTTCTTCACCATCATTCTCGGCGCCTTCGTCTTTGGCGAACGTCTGCAGGGCAAGCAACTGGCGGGGATCGCCCTGGCGATCTTTGGCGTGCTGGTGCTGGTGGAGGGCAGCCTTGGCGGGGAGCATGTGCCGCTGGTGGGCTTTATGCTGACCCTGGCGGCGGCGCTCAGCTGGGCCTGCGGTAATATCTTCAACAAGAAAATCATGTCGCATGCCGCCCGGCCGCCCATTATGTCGCTGGTGGTGTGGAGCGCGTTGATCCCGGTGCTGCCGTTTATGCTGGCCTCATGGCTGATTGATGGCCCGCAGACCATGCTGGCGAGCCTGCAACACATCGATCTGCTGACGATACTGTCGCTGCTCTATCTGGCATTTATCGCCACTATCGTCGGCTATGGTATCTGGGGATCGCTGCTGGGGCGCTATGAGACCTGGCGGGTGGCGCCGCTGTCGCTGCTGGTGCCGGTGGTGGGGATGGCCAGCGCTGCGCTGTTGCTGGGGGAGACGCTGAGCGGACTGCAGCTCACCGGGGCGGTACTGATTATGGCCGGGCTCTATATTAACGTCTTCGGCTTACGTCTGGTGCGGCCGGGTATGGCGCGCGGATAAAAAAAAGCCCCGAAGAAGGGGCTACACAATTATGCGTGTAATGGCATCACAGGTCGTGCTACTGGTAGTACGGCACGCCCAGTTCGTCGGATTTATCACTGCCAGCCGCCATATGATTGAAATCAAATGGCGAATCGTTATGTTCCGAAGGGATAATCATTGTATCACGCTGGTTTTGACGCACCGGCGTGGTGTTTTGCTCCGCATAGCTGAGGCTGGAGACCAGCGACAGGAGTACGATAGCTGCGGTAGCGAATAATTTCATGATTTCCTCAATACGTCTTTGATAATACAGGCGATTAACATCAGTTATTTAGCGGATGCAGATAGCGGGATTCGCCAGGTACATTCGTTATGCGATACTTGTGGGGCGGAACATCGAAATAGTTCTTGAACGTTCGCGTCAGGGTCTGCTGCGACTCGAAACCGTAGCGTTCCGCCAGGTACAAAATGGGCTCATTGCTCTGCTTGAGCTTTTGCGCAATCTCCGTCAGCTTGCGGCTGCGGATGTACTGGCCGAGGGAATGGCCGGTCTCTTTCTTAAACATACGTTGCAGGTGCCACTTGGAGTAACCTGAACGCTCAGACACTTTTTCCAGCGACAGGGGCGATTCCAGGTTATCCTCGATCCACGACAAAATACTATGGATAGTGATGGCGTCATTATTACGTCTGGACATCATCTTACCTCTTCTTATTTTACGGCAGGACCTTCTTGAGTAGTTGCTCAAGCGCGACGACTTCGTCCGCCGACAGATTTTTTGTTAACTCCTGGTGTAACTTCTGACCCACAACCTGATGACACTGCTCGCAGAGGGCTGCGCCGTCCGGTGTCAACTGCACCAGCACGCCGCGCTTGTCAGCGGGGTTGGGTAACCGTTCAATCCAGCCTTTGCACGCCAGGCGGTCGAGCATACGCGTCATCGCGCCCGGGTCGACGGAAAGCACGGTTTTCAGCTCAACGGGGGTAATACATACCTCGCAACGAATGGAACAGAGCACGCGAAACTGGGTCGCGGTAATATCCATGGGTGAGAGGTAGTCGTTGAGCAGGCGATCTTTTTTCTGGTTAACCATCTGGATCAAGCGGCCCAACGGGATCATTTCATTAAACAGGTCGCTGGTACTTTTCATGATGGTTGCCCAGGCAAGTAATTAGTTGCGGGTGATACTATTGCCCAGGCAATCATAAGTCAACATTATGAATTGGCCGATGCCACGATTTGCTAAAATAAAAAAATCTGACGTGGGTCACTGTTTGTGGTTTTGCTAACGCTTGTTAATTTTTAGCGGAAGTGGTTTATCAGCAGGCTGGCGGCGAAAGTGTCGAAGCCGGTATACTCACGGAACGAAACAATACTTAAAAAATGAATATTAACGGGACTTTAATTAACTATGTTCGATTTGTTTAAAGCAATAGGGCTTGGCCTGGCGGTGCTTTTACCGCTGGCAAACCCACTCACAACCGTGGCGCTGTTCCTCGGCCTGGCGGGCAATATGAACAACGCCGAGCGGAACAAGCAGGCGTTGATGGCATCGGTGTATGTGTTCGCCATTCTGATGGTGTCGTGGTATGCCGGTCAGGTGGTGATGAATACATTCGGCATATCAATACCTGGGCTGCGTATCGCCGGGGGATTGATTGTGGCCTTTATCGGTTTCCGCATGCTGTTCCCCCAGCAAAAAGCCCACGATTCGATGGAAGCGAAGATAAAATCGGAAGAACTGCAGGATGAACCGACCGCCAATATCGCCTTTGTGCCGCTGGCGATGCCAAGCACCGCCGGTCCGGGAACCATCGCGATGATTATTAGCTCCGCCTCGACCGTTAAGCACGGCGTGGACTTCCCGGAGTGGGTGGTACTGGCGGCGCCGCCGATCATCTTTTTGCTGTTAGGGGTGATTCTGTGGGCTTGTCTGCGCAGTTCCGGCGCGATTATGCGTCTGGTAGGCAAAGGCGGCATCGAGGCCATTTCGCGGCTGATGGGCTTCCTGCTGGTCTGTATGGGCGTGCAGTTTATTATTAATGGCGTGCTGGAGATCATTTCGACCTGGCACCCCTGATCGCCCCGGATGGGATGAGAGACAACAGCCTGCCGGTAGCCATGCCGGCAGGCTTTTTTATCGCGGTAACTCAGGAGTGGTGCGGTTGATGGTCTTCCAGCGATACCGGCCAGCGGCGGAAGATCATCAGAGACCATACCAGCGCGGCCAGCGCCGGGATGGCACCGATGTAGCCGATGGAAGCCATCGACAAATGCAGACTCACCTGGCTGCCCACCAGCGCGCCAGCGCCAATACCAATATTAAAGATGCCCGAGAACAGGGACATGGCGACGTCGGTGGCATCCGGCGCGGAAGCCAGCACTTTTACCTGCATACCGAGGCCGATAATCATGATCGCCACGCCCCAGAAGATACTGAGCAGCATCAGATGATGTGCATTGTCCGAGGCAGGCAGGAGCAACAGCAGGCAGGCCAGCAGCAGGCCGATAGCGATGCTAATCAGCCCGGAAGCGTGCTGGTTGCCGAGCTTACCGAACAGAATGCTGCCGATAATACCGGCCCCGCCGAGGATCAACAGCAGCACGGTAGCAAAGTTGCCGCTCAGGCCCGCCACCGTCTGGACAAAGGGCTCGATATAGCTGTAGGCGGTATAGTGGGCGGTCACCACCACCACGGTCAGAATATAAACGCTGACCAGCGCCGGGCGGCGGAACAGCACCGGCAGGCTTTTCAGCGAGCCAGAATGTTCGCTCGGTAGCGTCGGCAGTAGTTTTACCAGACAGGCAAGGGTGGCTAACGCACCCAGACCAATCGCCAGGAAGGTCATTCGCCAGCCAAAATACTGGCCGATGATGCGGCCAATCGGAATACCGAACACCATCGCCAGGGCTGTACCGGTGGCGATCAGGCTCAGCGCCTGCGCCCGTTTGCCAGGCGGCGCCATACGGATGGCCAGCGCTGAGGTAATCGACCAGAAAACCGCATGCGCAAAAGCGATGCCAATGCGGCTAATCACCAGGACGTCAAAACTCCACGCAAAAAACGACAGAACGTGGCTGGCAATAAACAGAATAAACAGGCCGATGAGCAGCCGCCGGCGCTCCATTTTGCTGGTCAGCAGCATAAACGGCAGCGACATCAGCGCCACCACCCACGCATAAATGGTGAGCATCATGCCCACCTGGGCGGTTTCCATGCCGAAGCTGCCGGCAATATCGGACAGCAGACCGACAGGGGCGAATTCTGTGGTGTTAAAAATAAACGCGGCGATGGCCAACGTCACGACACGTAGCCACGCTACCTTGCGTGAGACCGTATTCGTAGTCATAAGCTCTGGACGGGTGATTCAAGGGAAGATGTGACGGTGATCTTAAAACGATTACTGGCGAAAAGACAATCATTTTGTGATCTGCATCTCATTTCGCTGCAAGTGGCTGGCCGCGGTTAAGCAATTAATTTTGCTATGGATAGTGTCAGGGGAGCGCTTTTATGTCATGTTGAAGGAAAGTAAAAAAAGTAAGGACAGTGTATGCAGGAAATTCAATTTTATCTGGTCGATGCCTTCAGCGATAAAAACTTTGGCGGTAATGCCGCGGCCGTTTGCCCGCTCAGCGAGTGGTTAGCGGACGATGTATTGCTGAAAATGGCCCAACAGCATAACCAGTCCGAAACGGCGTTTTTCGTCCACACCGACGAAGGCTATGAGCTGCGCTGGTTTACCACGCTGGGCGAGATCAACCTCTGCGGCCACGCCACCCTGGCGACGGCGCATGTTATTTTCGAGTATCTTGACCATCCCTCGGCGACGATTACCTTCAGCACCCGTTTTGTCGGTGAACTGCGGGTGACCCGCAGCGGCGACTGGCTGACGCTCGACTTCCCGGCGTGGTCGACCACCCCGGTGGACAACCCGCCGGCGGACCTGCTGGCCGGACTGGGGCTTGAGTCTGCCGTCGAGGTGCGGGAAGGGCGTGATTATCTGGTCGTGCTGGCGGATCGCCAGCAGGTTGAAGCGGTGCAGACCGATATGGCACGTCTGCAGAAGCTCGGCAAAATGATCTGCGTCAGCGCGCCGGATGAGGAGTATGACTTTGTCAGCCGCTTCTTCTGCCCGGGAGAAGGGGTGCCAGAGGATCCGGTGACCGGCTCCGCCCACAGCATGCTGATCCCCTGGTGGGGCGAAAAGCTGGGGAAAACCACCATGATGGCGCGCCAGGTCTCCGCCCGCGGCGGCGACCTGCGCTGCCAGTGGCAGGGCGACAGGGTGCTGATTAGCGGCCAGGCCACCACCTATCTGCGCGGAACGGTTTACCTGCGAGGGTAACATTGTGTTTACGCCCGGTGGCATCCTCTACCGGGCGGATGGTTTTTAATGTTGTTCTGCGGTACTCAGGACGGAGGCTTTTTCTCCTTTGTCATTGATAGGTTCGATTTTACCCATCAGGAACAGGTAGTTGATTATCCCGATAACCACCAGAATGGCCGAGAAAATCAGTGCCCAGTTGAATGATCCTGTCGCAGCAACGATCGCCCCGGTAATGATAGGTCCTACCGCTCCTCCCATATTCGAAACTGTATTTTGCAGCCCAGCGACAATTGAGACGCTGTTTTTAGGGGCGACATCACCCGGTAAGGCCCAAACCTGTGATGCGGCTACCGTAGTGCCTGATTTGGCAACACACAAGAGAAAAACGGTCATGAAAACCGAGTCGGTAAATGGTGCAAAACCGATGCAAAGTGCCATGAGTAAGCCGATGGTCAAAAACAGTTTACGGGTCGCTGTTAGAGACAGTATTTTCTTATGTACCAGGCGATCTGAGGCCCAGCCAGCAAAAACTTCAATCACCATTCCACATAATAAAGGCAGAGCGGCTACCATCCCCATTTTAATAAAATCCATACCTTTCTCTTTTACCAGGTAAGTGGGAAGCCAGGTAATGAAAAAATAGGACGTATAATTGATGGTGAAAAAGCCGATGCACATTGCCCAAATGTTACGATAACGCAAGAGCTTATACCATTTCATTGGCAATACGGTTTTGTCGCCGTGATGTTGTTTTTGGCCATCGCGAATAATCCGCACTTCCGAAGGACTGATGCGTTTATGTTCTTCTGGGTTTTCAGCATAGATAAAATACCAGGCGATAACCCATAAAATGCCCACACTGCCGATGATCAGAAAGGTCAGTCGCCAGTCAAAGGTGTAGATCATCCAGACGATAAGCGGCATGGCAACGGCACCGCCAAATTTAGACGCGCTGTCGAACAGGCCGGATACCGTCGCGCGCTCTTTGTCCGGAAACCAGCGTGCGGCGATCCCTGCGTTGCTGGGGTAGGCGGCGGCCTCGCCAACACCTAAAGCCAGACGCAAGGCGAGAAGTGATTTAAATCCCGTGGCAACCCCCATCATCGAGGTGGCGATTGACCACCAGGCAACGGCTAGACCAAGACCTTTTTTCTGTCCAAAACGATCGGCGAACCACCCCGCGGGGATCTGTAATAACGAATATGACCAAAAAAAAGCAGCCATGATAAACCCCATCATTTCGGGGTCGAGCTTCAGTTCATCAATTAAATGAGGGGCGGCGGCAGATAATACTGTCCGGTCGATATAGTTAATGGCAATAGCCAACCACATTAATCCGGCTATCCACCAGCGAATACGAGTAGTGTTAGCTGTCGTGTTCATATATTCGGCTCTGAGTAGATGTTCGATATATTGGTGGGAATGACGTGCTTCCCACCTCGTTATTTACAGCGAATTCATAATGTTTTCAGGTCGTTCACCGCGACAGACGCAGGTAATAATATTGTTGACGCAGCGCGCGCTGATATTGCTTATTGCACCATCCGTATATCCAGCAATGTGAGATGTTGGCGCAAAATTTGCCAGGGTAAACAAAGGGTGCTTAGCGCACGGCTCCTCGAGAAAAACGTCAGCTGCGGCTCCGGAGAGGTGTCCTGATTTCAGTGCTTCATACAACGCTTGTTCATCAACGATACCGCCTCTGGAAACATTAATGAGGATTGCCCCTGATTTCATCTGCTGTAGCCGGGCGGCATTAAACATATTTTCAGTTTCCGGGGTTAACGGCGTATGCAGACTAATAAAATCACTTTGCGCCGTCAGGGTATCCAGTGAAACATATTCAACCTGATGCTCCTGAGCAAATTCTCTGTCCGGCCAGGCGTCGGTGGCCAGCACTCGCATATTGAATCCGCGCGCACGTCGCGCCACTTCCTTGCCGATATGGCCTAAACCGACGATCCCCAGGGTTTTGCCATAAACATCAGTGGCAAAAATACGAGGCCAGTTGCCTGCTTTCGTTTCACTGATTGCCTGAGAAATCTGGCGGGCAGTATTGAGAATTAAACCAAAAGCAAAATCGGCCACCGCATGCTTATTGGCATCCGGAACGTTAGTGACAAAAATATTGCGCTGACGTGTCGCGTTAAGATCGATGTTATCCACACCAACGCCGTGTTTGCAGACAATTTTAAGCCTGGGAGCTTTTTCCAGCAGAGATTCATTGATGTCGGTAAAGGCGACAATCATCGCTATGGTATCAGGCAGATGCTGAGCCAGCATCTCTATAGAGGCATCGGCAGGCAGCATGACCAGTTCCAGATCGGCCTCTTTCAGTGCCGAAATGGGCGCGTCGTCGTATTTGGCGAATGAGGGCGAGGTGCAAATTACTTTCATAACCGTTTCCTGTTTACTGGCGACAATGAGCGTCGCAAATACAAGACCTTGCCCCAGCCAGTGATGGCCGGGGCGGATACGTAAATTAGTGAAGGTAGGTATTAATGATATTTTTAATCTGCTGCAGCTGTTGGTCACTGAACTGCACCGCGTAGCGGCTGTCGCCCACCTCATGACCCATCAGTTGCAGGGCTTTTTTCACTGCCGCGGGTGAGAACGCCACCTTATACAGATCGGTGCGCAGGCCCGTCACGCGCTCCTGCGCCTGGCGCGATCCGGCGATATCTCCGGCGTGAAACAGCGACCAGATCGCGTTGATTTCAGCGGGGGCGACGTTGGCAAGCCCTGAGATGCAGGCCGAACAGCCGTCGACATACCCCTGATGGATAAGGGAGTCCGGCCCGTTCAGAACGTCGAAACCGTCAATGTCGCGTACCGCGTCAAGAAAGCCTTTCAGGCTGTCGTAGCTGCCGGCGCTGTCCTTAATGCCGACGATATTCTCGTGTCGGGCCAGCTGGCGTGCCGTCTCCGGAGCAATGGTGTTCCCGGTGCGGGCGGGAATGTTATAAAGAAAAAGCGGGACGCTCAGCGCGTCGGCGATCGCCGTATAGTGGTTAATCAGCTCTTCCTGCTTCAAGGGTACGAACCACGGGGTAATGGCCGATACCGCGTCAACCCCGAGGCGGGCGATCTGCTGGCCCAGCCGGCGAGTCTCACGGGTGGAAATCTCCCCGATATGCGCTACCACCGGCGCGCGTCCGGCGGCTTCTTCCACGCAGGTTCTGGCGACGGCGATCTTCTCCTCCTCATTGAGGACAAAAAACTCGCCATTGGTGCCGCCGCAGAAAATCCCGTTGCCTGCGGCGAGCTGGCGCTGCACCTGCTGGCGTAGCGCTGGCAGGTTAAGGGCTCCCTCGGCGGTAAAGGGGGTGACGATGGCGGTGAGTACGCCGCTAATGGCTCTCCTCATTTTCTTTCTCCTGTTAGGCATGTTCTGGAAACAGCGTTTGATAGATAGCCGCAATCTCTTCGCGGCTGACGCTGCAGGGGGCGTTGTTCATCAGGCGCTTGACGTTTTGCGCCGCTGCGCTGAGAGCAGGGATGCTCTCCCTGGGCACGCCGAGCGCGGCCAGGTTGTCCGGCAGGGGCAGTCGTTTCACCAGCGCCGCCAGCCACGCGACCAGCGCATGGGATTTCTCTTCCTCACTGAGCGTGCGATCTGCGTCGGGGATCAGATCCCAGACCTGAGCGAATTTTGCCACCGCGTAGGGGCGGACCACCCGCATGCAGGGCGCCAGCAGAATGGCGTTAGCCACCCCGTGCGGCAGGTGCCAGGTACCGCCAAGCGGATAGGAGAGCGCATGTACCAGATGGGTGCCGGCATGGTTGATCGCCGCGCCGCCGTACCACGAGGCCCAGAGCATCTCCAGCTTCGCCGTCAGATCCTGCGGCTGATCCACCGAGCGTTCGATATGCCGCACCAGCTTGTGTAAACCGATTAACGCCGCGTTGTCGCTCACCGGATTGGCGACGGTGGAGGTAAAGCACTCCAGCAGATGACACAGGGCATCGATACCGGTCGACGCCGCGATGCTGGCTGGCATGCTGGTGGTCAGCTCCGGCAGCAGGGCGACATAGTCCGGCAGCAGCACCGGGGAGATGATCCCCACTTTGGTCTGCTGCTCGGGGATCGCCAGAATGGCGTTCGGCGTCGCTTCGGAGCCGGTGCCGGCGGTGGCCGGGATCAACAATGAGCTAATCCGTCGTTGCGGCAACTCGCCTGCCAGCAGGGCCGTCAGAGAAGGCGCCTCAGGATGCAGGAGCACCGAGAGCAGTTTCGCCACATCCAGCACGCTCCCCCCGCCGATGCCCACGATCATCTGGGGCTGACTGGCGCCCAGTTGGCTGACAATCTGCGCCACATCGTGATGGCTGGGCTCTGCCGGTACTGTGTCAATGACCTCAACCTGACGCCCTTCGGCCGCCAGCAGGCGATGGATCGCCCGGGTCGCTTCCAGCGCGCCAACGTTCTGGTCGGTCACCAGCAGGATGCGGGTTTTACCTGACAACAGCGGGAGCAGGGCCGTTGAGGCGCCCGCCCCGCTGATGATTGTGCTGTGTATCGTCGCCACGCGTTTCTCCTTGGTAGTAATTGATTGAATTCAATCATTCATGAATCGTGTCACTCGTCTGGTGGGGAAAAGTTATAATTTATACGGCAGTTTAATAACTTGAGCTTGCTCACATTTAATCAAATATGATTGAATATAATCAGTTTCAGATTTTCATCGACCACAAGGCAGAACAATGAACGATGGTAATAACCAGGTGCTGGTGCTGGCAGATGACTTTACGGGAGCCAATGACGCCGGTGTCAGCCTCGCTGAGGCGGGCATGTCGGTGGAAGTGGCCTTCAGCGCCGGGCAACCATCAACCGCCCGGGCGTTAATTCTCAACAGCGACAGCCGGGCAATGAGCGCCGCCGCCGCGGCGGACAAGGTCACCGGTCTGCTGCGCGGCGCGGCAAGATTTGTCCCGCACTGGCAGGTAAAGAAGATCGACTCCACGCTGCGCGGCAACCTTGGCGGCGAACTGGAGGCAATGATGGCGGCGCACGGCTGCCGGCTGGCGGTGGTGGCCCCGGCGTATCCGGCGGCCGGGCGGCATACCCGGGACGGGCGCTGCTATGTGCATGGGGTGGCCCTCGATCAGACCGAATTTGCCAGCGATCCGAAAACGCCCGTGAGCCGGGCGGAGATTAGCGAAATTATCGCCATGCAGAGCCGTCTTCCCTGTCTGACGTTGAACGCTGCCCGGCTTCCGGCGGCATTAGCGACCGCGGGCGAGGAGAAGCGAGTGTTGATTGTCGACGCCTGGGAAGACAGCCATCTGGACCAGGTGATCGACGCCGTTGCGCCCCATGCGCGGGAGACCCTGCTGGTCGGCTCGGCGGGACTTTGCGAGGCGCTGGCGCGCCGCCTGCGCCGCTGCGAGCAGGGGCCGCTGCTGGCGCTGGTTGGTTCGATGAGCGAGATGGCGCAGCGCCAGGTCGCTGCGCTGCAGGCTCATTCCCGAGTGAGAAAGATCGAAATAGATGTCGAACAGGCCTTTAGCAGATCGCCGAAGGAGGAAGCCTCGCGGATCGCCGAAGTGCTGCGTGAGGGTCATCACTGCGTGGTGACCACCCGCCCGAATAACGCCGCCCGGCACGGGATAGAAGCCCAGTGCCGCGAACATGGCCTCACCCGCGCGGCCTACGGGGAGCACATCTGCGCCTGGCTTGCCGACGTCACGGCGCAGGCGGTGGCGCTGTGCCCACCGGGCGCCCTGTACCTCTCTGGCGGCGATGTGGCCATCGCCGTCGCGCACGCGCTCGGCGCCACCGGATTTCAGATCCGTGGGCGGGTGGCGCAGTGTGTGCCTTACGGGCACTTTCTCGGCGGTCGCTGGTCGCGGCCAGTGATGACCAAAGCAGGGGGATTCGGCACCGACACTACGCTGTTAAATGTTGTGAATTTTATTGAGGAGAAACTGAGTGTCTAACATGATTGCAGTGACAATGGGCGACCCGGCAGGGATTGGTCCGGAGATTATTATCAAATCCCTCGCCGAAGGGGCGCTGAGCGGCGCGCCGGTGGTGGTGGTGGGCTGCGCGCAGACGCTGCGGCGGATCCTGGCGCTGAATATTACGCCGCGGGCGGAGCTGCGCATCATTGACCATCCCGCCGAGGCGAGTTTTTCCCCAGCGACCATCAACGTTATTGATGAACCGCTCAGCGACCCGCAGGGGCTGCGCCCTGGCGAAGTTCAGGCCCAGGCAGGGGACCTCGCGTTTCGCTGCATCAGGCGGGCGACCGCGCTGGCGCTGGACGGCGCGGTCGCGGCCATCGCTACCGCGCCGCTAAATAAAGAGGCGCTGCATCTCGCCGGGCACGCTTTCCCCGGCCATACCGAACTGCTGGCCCACCTGACGCAGACCACCGATTACGCCATGGTGCTCTATACCGAGAAGCTCAAGGTTATCCATATCACCACCCATATCGCCCTGCGCCAGTTCCTCGATACCCTCAACCAGCCGCGAATCGAGACGGTGATTGGCGTAGCGGATCGGTTTTTGCGCCGGGTCGGCTATCAGCGTCCGCGCATTGCGGTTGCCGGCGTTAACCCGCACGCCGGGGAGAACGGCCTGTTTGGCGATGAAGAGATCCGCATCGTCGCCCCGGCGGTCGCCGCCATGCAGGCGCAGGGGATAGAGGTCACCGGCCCCTGTCCACCGGACACGGTGTTTATGCAGTGTCACGAAGGTATGTACGACATGGTGGTGGCGATGTACCACGATCAGGGGCATATCCCGCTGAAGCTGCTCGGGTTCTATGATGGGGTGAATATCACCGCCGGGCTGCCGTTTATCCGTACCTCAGCGGATCATGGCACCGCGTTTGATATTGCCTGGACAGGTAAAGCGAAGTCTGAGAGCATGGCAACCTCCATTGAGCTCGCCATGCACATCGCGCAGGAATAACATGAAGGGATATAACCGGTTAGAGCAGATTATGGACTTCCTGAAAAGCCATAATCTGGTGACAGTCGACCAGCTGGTGGCGGCGACCAACGCTTCGCCGGCCACCATTCGTCGCGACCTGATCAAACTCGATCAGGAAGGGGTGATCAGCCGTACACATGGCGGGGTGACGCTGAACCGGTTTATTCCTTCCCAGCCGACGACGCTGGAGAAAGCCCAGCGCAGTCCGCTGGAAAAGCAGGCTATCGCCAGCGCGGCGGCCGCGCTGGTGAAGGCCGGCGACGCGATTGTGCTTGACGCCGGCACCACCATGATTGAGCTGGCGCGGCAGATCACCCATCTGCCGCTGCGGGTGATCACCAGCGATTTACATATCGCGCTGTTTTTGTCAGAATTTAAGCAGATAGAAGTGACGATTATCGGTGGGCGCATCGATGACAGCAGCCAGTCGTGCATCGGCGATCACGGCCGCCGCCTGCTGCAGACCATCTGGCCGGACCTTGCCTTCGTCAGTTGCAACGGCTGGGACCTCGAGAAGGGGATCACCGCCCCGACGGAGGAGAAGGCTGCCCTGAAACGTGATCTGATGGCTAATGCCCGGCGGCGCATCCTGCTGGCGGACAGCTCCAAATACGGCGCCTGGTCACTGTTCAATATTGCCCCGCTGGAGTCGTTGACCGATATCGTCACCGACGCCCATCTGCCGGAGGCGACCCGCGAGGCGCTGGTGACCCTTTCCCCACAGCTGATCATTGCTGACTGACTTGCAGGCTGCCGTCAGGGCAGACGGGCGATATTGGCCTTGATCACCGCTATCGACTGACTGAACTTCGCCTGCTCCTCGGCGGCCAGCTGCAGTTCAATAATCTGCTCCACGCCACCCTGGGCCAGCACCGCCGGCACCCCAGCCGCCGCGCCGCTGACCCCGTATTCACCGTCAAGAATGCAGGAGACCGCCAGCGCGCGGTGGCTGCCGGTGAAGATATTGCGGCAGATCTCGGCGATGGTGCCTGCCACGCCATATTCGGTGCAGCCTTTACCCGCGTAGATCTCAAACCCCAGTTTTCGTACTTTTTCGGCCATTGCCTCGCGGTCGAGCGGCCGGCCGGTACGTTGCTGATAGAGGTCGGCGATCGGCGAGCCATACACCGAGGAGTGTGACCATACCGGAAACTGGGTATCGCCATGCTCGCCGAGGATAAAGGCGTCGATGCTCTGGGCGCCAATATCCAGCTCCTGCGCCAGCAGGCGACGCAGGCGGGTGGTATCCAGCCAGACCCCGGTGCCCAGCACCTGACTGCGCGGCAGGCCAGAGAGCTGCCATACCTGCCAGGTGATGATGTCGCAGGGGTTGGTGGCCACCAGAAAGATGCCGTTAAACCCGTTGGCCATCATCGTCGGCACAATACTTTTCACAATCTTCGCCGTCGTGGTCAGTTCATCCAGCCGACTCTGACCGGGGCGCAGCGCACCGCCGGAAACGGTGATCACCGCGATATCGACATCAGCGCAGTCGCTGGCTTCCCGGGTGGAGATGGTCATCATCCCCGGCAGATAGGCCGCGGCATCGCTGAGATCCTGAGCATGGGCCTCGGCGCGCTGTTGGTTAAGGTCGACGAGGATCAGCTCCTCGCAAATGCTCTGGTTGAGCAGGGCGTAGGCCGCCGACGCGCCGACATTGCCGGCGCCAATAATCATCACTTTACGGGCTTTGGTGTGCATATTCAGATCTCAAGTACGAACGGCAGGGGATAAAATTACTGTGTTTCAGCGAGTTAGCGCAAGAGGTGGGCAGCAATATAAGTTAATGCTATGGCGGAAACGGGCCGAGGGCGCGCTACAGTGGCGTAAAAAAAGGAGTTCACCTATGTATACCGTTACCGACATCGCCCCCACCGACGCTGAATTTACCGCCCTGATTGCCGCTCTCGATGCCTGGCAGGAGACACTCTATCCGGCAGAGAGCAACCATTTGCTGGACCTCAGCCAGCTGCCGCCGCAGACGGTGATCGCCCTGGTCATCCGCAGCGCGCAGGGCGAGGCCGTTGGCTGCGGGGCTATCGTGCTCAGTGAGGAAGGTTTTGGCGAGATGAAGCGGGTCTATATCGATCCGCAGCACCGCGGACAGCAGCTGGGAGAAAAGCTGCTGGCGGCCCTGGAAGCGAAAGCGCGTCAGCGTGACTGTCATACGCTGCGGCTTGAAACCGGTATCCATCAGCATGCGGCCATCACCCTCTACACGCGCAACGGCTACCAGACCCGCTGCGCGTTTGCGCCGTATCAGCCCGATCCGCTCAGCGTGTTTATGGAGAAACCGCTGTTTGCCGATCTTCGTTCAGCAGCGCTATAAACGCCTCCAGCTGGCGGGTTTTGGCGCCCCGGCGCCACACCAGCCAGGTGGTTAACCAGCGCCACTCTTCGGCCAGCGGCCAAGCGGAAACCTGCTGATGACCGGGCATACTCTCCAGCATACTGCGCGGGATCAACGCCAAGCCCGCGCCGGCGATCACGCAGGCCAGCATCCCATGGTAAGACTCCATCTCGTGGATCCTGCCCGGGGTTGCTCTGTCGGCATGGAACCAGCTCTCAAAATGCCGGCGGTAGGAGCAGTTGGCGCGAAAGGCGTAAACGTTGGCCCCGTTCACTTCGCTGGCGCGGGCGATGGGCGCGTGGCCGTACGGGGCGACGATCATCATCTCTTCCGGGAACACCGGCAGCCCCTCCAGACCCGGATGCACCAGCGGGCCGTCAACGAACGCGGCGCTCAGGGCGCCCTCCAGCACGCCGTCGATCATCGTCCCGGAAGGGCCGGTGGAGAGCGCCAGGTGAATTTTCGGGTAGCGCTGATTAAAGTGGGCCAGGGTGGTGGGGATCCGTACCGCCGCGGTGCTCTCCAGCGAACCAAGAGAAAACAGCCCCTGGGGTTCGTCGCCCGCCACCACCATCCGCGCCTCGTCCACCAGGGCGAGGATCTGCTGGCTGTAGCGCAAAAAGCTGTGTCCCGCAGGCGAGAGGCGCAGGCGCTGGTTCTCGCGGATAAACAGCTCAACGCCGAGGTCTGCCTCCAGCTGGCGGATGCGGGTGGTGAGGTTGGACGGCACGCGATGCACTTTCTGGGCCGCCTGGGTAATACTGCCGGTGGTGGCGACAGCGTTAAACATCTCTAGCTGAGTCAGGTCCATACTATTCTTCTTTTGTGAATGCGTTGCTTAATATTATTCATTTTCAATGAATGGAAAGGTAAGCCAGAATACGGTTACTTCGCAAGCAACGAGAGAGAGAATAACGATGAATTTATCTGCAACGCACGCGGTTTCCGTCAACCCGACTACCGGTGAGGTGGTCTCCTCGCTGCCCTGGGCCAGCGAACGCGAGGTCGATGCGGCTATCGCTCTCGCCGCGGCAGGCTATCGCCAGTGGCGTCAGACGCCGCTCGCCGAGCGCGCTGATGCGCTGCGCCGCATCGGGGCCGCGCTGCGCGCCCGCGGGGAAGAGGTGGCCCAGATGATCACCCTCGAGATGGGCAAGCCGATCGCTCAGGCGCGCGGCGAGGTGGCGAAATCCGCCAACCTCTGCGACTGGTACGCCGAGCACGGCCCGGCGATGCTGGCGACGGAAGCCACCCAGGTGGAAAATAACCAGGCGGTGATTGAGTATCGTCCGCTGGGCGCCATTCTGGCGGTCATGCCGTGGAACTTCCCGGTCTGGCAGGTGCTGCGCGGCGCGGTGCCGATCCTGCTGGCCGGCAACAGCTACCTGCTGAAGCATGCCCCGAACGTGATGGGCAGCGCCCGCCTGCTGGGCGAGATTTTTGCCGCCGCCGGCCTGCCGGATGGCGTGTTCGGTTGGGTGAACGCCACCAATGACGGCGTTTCGCAGATCATCAATGATGACCGCATCGCGGCGGTGACCGTCACCGGCAGCGTCCGCGCCGGCAAGGCGATTGGCGCCCAGGCGGGGGCGGCGCTGAAGAAATGCGTGCTTGAGCTGGGTGGCTCCGATCCCTTTATCGTGCTCAACGATGCCGACCTGGATGAGGCGGTAAAGGCCGCCGTCACCGGCCGCTATCAGAACAGCGGCCAGGTGTGCGCCGCGTCGAAACGCTTCATCCTCGAAGCCGGTATTGCCGAGGCCTTCACCCGCAAATTCGTCGACGCCGTGGCGGCGCTGAAGATGGGCGACCCGCGCGATGAGCAAAACTACGTCGGACCGATGGCGCGTTTCGACCTGCGCGATGAACTGCACCAGCAGGTGACCGCGACCCTTGATGAAGGGGCAACTCTGCTGCTGGGCGCGGAAAAAATCGAAGGGGCGGGCAACTACTATGCGCCAACGGTGCTGGGCAATGTCACCGCCGGGATGACCGGTTTTCGTCAGGAGCTGTTTGGTCCGGTAGCAACCCTGACCACCGCTCGCGACGCTGACCATGCGCTGGCCCTCGCCAACGACAGCGAGTTTGGTTTGTCTGCAACGGTCTATACCACCGACGAGGCGCAGGCCCAGCGCTTCGCCCGCGAGCTGGAGTGCGGCGGCGTCTTCCTCAACGGCTACTGCGCCAGCGACGCCCGCGTGGCCTTCGGCGGCGTGAAGAAGAGTGGTTTTGGTCGCGAGCTGTCACATTTTGGTCTGCACGAGTTCTGTAATGCGCAGACCGTCTGGAAAGACCGTCGCTAATCAACGTTAGCCCCCTGACGACCGTCGTCCACGTCTGCTATACTCGCCCACCAAATTTCGATGGTGGGCAAGGAGCTGCATGTGGCGGCGGTGATCAATAACGCAATGCTGGAAGCCATTCTGGCAGAAATCAGGCCGCTGATTGGCCGCGGTAAAGTGGCGGATTACATTCCGGCGCTGGCCAGCGTCAGCGGCGATAAGCTTGGCATTGCGATCAGTACGGTAGACGGGCAGCACTTCGCCGCCGGCGATGCGCATGAACGTTTTTCCATCCAATCTATCTCCAAGGTATTGAGCCTGGTGGTGGCCATGAACCACTATCAGGAAGAGGAGATCTGGCAGCGGGTGGGCAAAGATCCCTCCGGCCAGCCCTTTAACTCCCTTTTGCAGCTGGAGATCGAGCAGGGCAAACCGCGAAACCCGTTTATCAACGCCGGGGCGCTGGTGGTCTGCGACATGCTGCAGAGCCGGCTCAGCGCCCCGCGTCAGCGGATGCTGGAGATTGTCCGCCGCCTGAGCGGCGTGGCCGATATCGCCTACGATCCGGTGGTGGCCCGCTCTGAGTTCGAGCATTCGGCGCGCAACGCCGCCATCGCCTGGCTGATGAAATCCTTCGGTAACTTCCATAACGACGTCGCCACCGTGCTGCAGAACTATTTCCACTACTGTTCGCTGGAGATGAGCTGCGTTGAGCTGGCGCGAACCTTCCTGTTCCTCGCCGATCGCGGTATCGCCCCGCACCTGGAGGCACCGGTTATCGCGCCCATTCAGTCCCGTCAGGTGAATGCCCTGATGATGACCAGCGGCATGTACCAGAACGCCGGCGAATTCGCCTGGCGCGTTGGCCTGCCGGCGAAATCGGGCGTCGGCGGCGGAATTGTGGCGATTGTGCCGCAGGAGATGGCGATCGCCGTGTGGAGCCCGGAGCTTGATGACGCCGGGAACTCGCTGGCCGGCGTGGCGCTGCTGGAAAAACTGACTCAGCGGATGGGGAGGTCGGTGTTCTGATGGTTGAGCAGGATCGGTTGTTTGCCCGTCTGGCGCGCTCGACGTTTCGTTCACGCTTTCGACTCGGGGTCAAAGAGCGGCAATACTGTCTTGATAAGGGGCCGGAGATCATCGACCAGCACGCTGGGGATTTTATCCGCCAGCGGCTGGCGCCCGCCGAACCGATGAACGACGGTAAGCAGACGCCGATGCGCGGCCATCCGGTATTTATCGCCCAGCATGCGACCGCCACCTGCTGCCGCGGCTGTCTGGAAAAATGGCACGCCATTCCCCACGGCCGCGCGCTGAGCGAGCAGGAGCAGCGCTATGTGGTGCAGGTGATCCATCACTGGCTGGTGCTGCAGATGAACGGCCCGTCTGTGCGGTAATCTGCATTTGATCGGCGCCGGAGTATGCCTGATAAATATTCTCATGTTATGATAATCCGCTAACTAATTATTAACATAATAATTGCCTGAAACAATTAGACGGATAATTACTGAATGTCTTCACTGTCGATTCGGTCATTTACGCTGTTTCGTGAAGAGCAGCCCGTGCGCGACGCACTGGTATTATTCACGTTAACGCTACTACTGCATTTTCTGGGGGCTATGCTGCGCCTGGTGCAGGAGCTCTCATTCTTCTGGCCGCTCAATGCCGTGATGGCCGGGATCTTTGCGCGCTATGTCTGGCTTAATCGCAGCTATTTTTATGCCGTCTGTTTTGCGGCAATGCTGGTTTATGACGGACTCACTTCGCGCTGGGGGATGGGCTTTGCCTCATTGCTGATTAATTTCTCCAATATTGTCTTTATTGTGGTGCTGGCGCAGCTGGTGCTGTGGGATAAGCGACGCGCCGACTCCATGCCCGGCCCGATTAATGCGCTTAATTTATTCTGTTTTTGCCTGTTTGCCGCCTTATTGTGCGCCGCCGTCGGCGCCCTGGGGTCGGTGGATGTTGAACGCGCCACCTTTATTCCCCAACTGGCAGACTGGTTTAGCGAACAGTTCTCGACAGCGGTGCTGATCCTGCCGTTTATTCTGACCCTGACGTTGCCTTCGGCATTAAGCGGTTTTCGTTTTCGCCAACTGCTGCCCGCGCTGGCGCTGGTGCTGTCGATAGCCCTCGGCGTGGCGGTGGGCGGCGCCGGCAGCATTACCTTCCCGTTGCCGGCCCTGATCTGGTGCGCCGTTCGTTATCCGCTGCCGCTGACCTGCCTGTTAACCTTTCTCACCGGCATCAGCGAGATATTGCTGGTCGCCAACTCGTTAATTCACTTTTCGCCGGATGCGCGAATGCAGCCGTGGCAGCTGTTCTCCACCCGCCTCGGCATTGCCGCTATGCTTATTAGCCCGGTCATTGTCGCTTCCAGTGTCGAAGCGATTAACACGCTGGTGAAACAGCTGGCCCTGCGCGCCGATTTTGATTTTCAGACCCGGGTGTATTCCCGTTCCGGACTGAGCGAGGCGCTGAAGCGTCAGGCGTTGCCCGCCGATAAGCTGCTGACGGTGATGGTGCTGGATATCGATGGCTTCAAACGGGTGAATGATGCTCTGGGCCATGAAGGCGGCGATTGCGTATTGACTCAGTTTGCCCAACAGGTTCGGCAGCTGGTGGACGAGCAGGGGATGGTTGCCCGCATTGGCGGTGAAGAGTTTGCGGTGGCGGCGGTCGTCGACAGTACCCAGCAGGGCTATTTACTGGCGGAAAAAATCCGCCATGGGGTGGAGTCGCAACCCTTCGGCCTGGGGCAGAATCCAATCCACCTGACCATCAGCATGGGGCTGGAGACGCGCGAGGTGGGGCACGCTCGCATCACGGAGCTGTTTAACCAATTGCTGATGGCGGCTGACGAGGAGATGGTCAAAGCCAAACAGACCGGTCGCAATCGCATCTGTATGCCAGCGCTAACCGAAAGCGCACCATAAGAAAATCCTATACGGAATCCGCTTGTGTTAATTTTTGGTTAAAAACATAGTGATGTGGTCAATTACAGGGAGCTTCCATGACCACATCCTTTTCACTGCGCACGCTGTCGCGTGACGATATTCTGCATCACCTCCCGGCATTAAGCGATATCCTGGCAAGCTGCGTCAACGGCGGCGCCTCGGTAAGTTTTATGCTGCCCTTTAGCGCGCACACGGCCACCACTTTCTGGCAACAGACCGCCGACAGCGTGGCGGCCGGCGAGCGCATCGTGCTGGCGGCCCTCGACGCGGATGAAAGGCCCGTCGGTACCGTGCAACTTATTACCCGCCAACCGGAAAACCAGCCCCATCGTGCGGATGTCGCCAAACTTTTGGTTCACCAAAATGCCCGTCGCCAGGGGATTGCCAACGCGCTGATGAGCGAGCTAGAGCATGTTGCCCGACAGGAAGGGAAGACGGTGTTGGTGCTGGACACGGCAGCCGGTAGCGGGGCGGAGCAGTTCTATGTCCGCTGTGGCTGGGAAAAAGTGGGGGAAATCCCGCGCTATGCGCTGATGCCTGACGGAGAGATGACCGCCACCTCACTGTTCTATAAGTTTTTGCCCTGACGGTCGCTATTGCAGAATGCTTTGATCAAAACGGGGTTTCACTGGTAGAAAAACCTGATAACTTATTGGACCAATTACTCAGGTTGTATGACTACTATTAGAGGGAACCCATTGTGAAAACATTAAACCGTCGTGATTTCCCCGGCGCGCAGTACCCTGACCGTATCATCCAGTTTGGTGAAGGCAATTTCCTGCGCGCATTCGTTGACTGGCAGATAGATCTCCTCAACGAGCATACCGACCTGAATGCGGGCATCGTGGTCGTCCGTCCTATTGCGACGGATTTCCCGCCTTCACTGAGCACCCAGGACGGCCTTTACACCACCATTATTCGCGGTCTGAACGAGCAGGGTGAGGCGGTGAGCGACGCGCGCCTGATCCGCTCGGTCAACCGGGAGATCAGCGCTTACGCTGACTTCGACGCTTTTTTACGTCTGGCGCATAACCCGGAGATGCGGTTTGTCTTCTCCAATACCACTGAGGCGGGCATCAGCTACCATGCCGGGGATCGTTTTGACGACGCGCCGCCGGTCAGCTATCCGGCGAAACTGACGCGTCTGCTGTTTGAACGCTACCAGCATTTCGCCGGTGCGGCCGACAAGGGATGGGTGATTATTCCCTGCGAACTGATCGATTATAACGGCGAGGCGCTGCAGGCGCTGGTGCTGCGCTATGCTGCTGAGTGGCAGCTGCCGCAGGCCTTTATCCGCTGGCTGACCTCAGCGAACACCTTCTGTTCAACGCTGGTGGATCGCATCGTAACCGGCTATCCGCGTGATGAAGTGGCGGCCCTTGAGGCACAGACTGGCTATAAAGATGCCTTCCTTGATACCGCCGAGCATTTCTACCTGTTTGTGATCCAGGGGCCTGCCTCGCTGGCGGCCGAGCTGCGTCTCGATAAACTGCCGCTGAATGTGCGCATTGTGGACGATATCAAGCCGTATAAAGAGCGCAAAGTGGCGATCCTCAACGGGGCGCATACCGCGCTGGTGCCGGTGGCCTTCCTGGCCGGGATCGACACCGTGGGTGAGGCGATGAACGATGCGGAGATTTGCGCGTTTGTCGAAAAAGCGATTTATGACGAGATTATTCCGGTGCTGGATCTGCCGCGCGATGAGCTTGAGTCATTTGCCAGCGCCGTGACCGGGCGCTTCCGTAACCCGTATATTAAACATCAGCTGCTCTCGATTGCGCTCAACGGCATGACCAAATACCGCACTCGCATTCTGCCGCAACTGCTGGCAGGGCAGCAAAAGAGTGGGCAACTGCCGCCGCGGCTGACTTTTGCCCTGGCAGCACTGATCGCCTTTTACCGGGGAGAGCGGGAGGGTGAACGCTATCCGGTACAGGATGACGCCGAATGGTTGACGCGATATCAGACGCTGTGGGTCCGGCATCGGGATCGCCAGATGAGCACCCGCGAGCTGGTGACTGCGGTACTCAGCGTAGAGGCTCATTGGGAACAGGACTTGAGCCAGATCCCGGGTCTGGTGGAGCAGGTGACTGCCGACCTCGATGCTATCCTGTCCCGCGGTATGCGCGATGCTGTACAGCCTTTGTGCTGATAGCGGACGTCATTCACCCGGCTGCGGCCGGGTTTTAAAGCTACCTCGTTAGTTACAACATACTTTTTATCATAGTTAACAAGCCGGTCTGTTACTCCGCTGCGAAAAAAACCTTTTAGTGCCAAATCGCCCCTTCAGGGAGAGAATTGCCGCTAAGCCGCTTGAACATATGCCTGTGCAGGAAAATAATGGTTCGAACCCATTTTCCCTGCCAATGTTCGCAGGCTAATTCATTCATCTGTAAGGAAACTCGCATGGTCATCGATATCCGGGAAATACGGCCGCACGACAAAGCCGAATGGCTTAATTTCTGGGAAGGCTATACCCGCTTCTACGGCAGCCCGCAGCCGGAAGAGGTGACCGAATGCACCTGGCAGCGAATGCTGGACATGAACTCCCCGGTGCTGGGCAGGGTGGCTGTGGTCGATGATACGGTGGTGGGGTTCGCCATCTGCATTCTTCACGAGGGAACCTGGGTCACCACGCCAATCTGCTATCTGGAGGATCTGTTTGTCGATCCTGCCTTCCGTGGACAAGGCATTGCCAGAACAATCATTAAGTCGCTGCAAACCGAAGGGGCAGACAAAGGCTGGTCACGGTTGTACTGGCATACGCGCCGTGATAATCCCGCCCGTCATCTGTATGATGAGTTTACCCCGGCTGACGATTATGTGCGCTACAGGATCACGCTTGGGTCCTGAAGCGGTAAGAGGTTGTTAAGCTTTTCCCGCTATAACAGGGGAAACCGGCTCAGGAGAAGCAACGATGGAAAAACGTCTCGACACAGTGGTCAATCTGATTATGTTTCTTTCACTATTGGCTACGGCCTGGGATCTCTCACTGGTGCATCATCTCGCCTGGTAGCAAAGATATCGTGCTGAAACGCGGCGCCTCATGCGGCGCCGCCGGCGTTATTCATCCACCATCTTCCCTGCGCTAAAACTCCAGTCCTCCCGCTGGTTAAACTGGATAACCACCATCACGTCCTGCGGGCTGACCGCCATCTCATCGTCTAACCGCGCGCAGAGCCGACGATAAAGCCCCTGTTTCTGCGCCCGGCTGCGCGGTTTACCGGCGAAAATATGAAACAGCACGAAGCGGGCGCTGCGTCCGTCGCTGAGGTAGTTCGGGTCGTAAATGCGCTGCTCGTCGGCGGCCTGCTCGATAAACTGAAATTTATCTGCTGACGGCACGTCGAACTCTGCCACCAGACACTCATGAAAGAGCGCCGACAATTGAGCAAACTCCGTGGGACGCCAGGCCGTGCCAAGCGATATGCGGGTCAGGGGCATGGTGTCTCCTGCTCATTCAGACAGGTCAGGGCGCTGGCCGCCGCTGGCCAGCCGGCATAGAACGCCAGGTGGGTGAACAGCTCGACGATTTCGGCCTGGCTCAGGCCATTTTGATAGCCGAGAGCGATATGCCACGGCAGCTGCTGGGTTTTACCCAGCGCCGTCAGGGCTGAAAGGGTGATCAGGCTCCGTTCGCGGGGCGACAGATCGCGGCGAGCCCAGATATCACCAAACAGTACCGTTTCGGTCAGTTCGGCCAGTTTTGGCGCAATGGCGGCCAGGGTGTTGCGATTAACAGCGCTATTTTCCACAGTGACTCCCGTTATTGGGTGTTGAGATGGCAATCACTGTCGCATGCCGGGAAAGAGGTTGAATATCGCAATGTTCAGGATGTTTCATCCTGATAAGCAGGACGATTTTTCGCCCTGTTTTCCATACCCATTACCACGCTTACGAGCTCATTCCGGTTAGACGTCGATTTTTCGCGCCACGATAAACAACCTGGGGAATCGCAGGAGCACCTTTCCGTTACACTGTAACGGATAGTGTTCGGCCAGTAGTTCGACATAGCGTGTCAGAAATGCGTTTCTGGACTGCTCGTCCAGGCCGGCCAGATAGGGACGCAATCCGGTCCCCTGCAACCAGTCGCTTATCGCCTGATGGGAAGCGAGGGGATGAAAATAGGTGGTGCGCCAGATATCAACTTCACAACCCTGACGGGTCAGCATGTCATACCAGGCGTCCGGCGGGAGTAAGGGCTGGCGCCCGCGGTCCGGTAATCCCTGCTCGTCGGCGACCTGGCGCATCAGAGTATGCGAAGGTTCCTGCCAGTTATCCGGCATTTGCGCGGCCAGCGTCCCGTTGACTGCCAGCTGCGCCACCAGATGTGGAAACAGCGTCTCATGATCCGCCAGCCACTGCAGAGAGGCGTTCGCATAGATCACGTCTACCGGTTGCGCAGGCCGCCAGCGGGCAATATCGGCGTCCATGAACTCACAGTCGGGTAAGGCCTGTGCCGCCTGAGCCAGCATGGCCGGGGAGTTATCGATACCGGTGATTGCCGCCAGCGGCCAGGCGGCGCGCAGCAGGCGGGTGCTGTTTCCCGGCCCGCAGCCAAGGTCGACAACGTGCTCAACCTGCAGATGGGCAATACGCGAGAGCAGGTCGGCCGCGGGGCGGGTACGTTCAGCGTCAAATTGCAGATACAAAGAAGGGTTCCAGTCAGCCATAGCGCGGTCCTGTGTGAGGGAAGACTGGGCAAAGCATAGAACGCTACTGGCAGCCTGTCAGCCGCCGAATGTTACCAGCGGTAACCCACTTCGTGACAGTGTCACAAAAAGAATAAACATCAGTGGGGTTTTCGCGTCTGGTCGGTACGCTCAGGGAGGCGGTGGGATGGACAGTCACTGCGCCCGTTGCGGGCGCAGTGACTTATTCGGCGTTCTTGAGCGCTTCAGCGCGGCTGGCGGTGGCGTAAACAAAATCCAGCATCGGTTCGAGATCGGTGTCGTAACCGGCCTGAATGATTTTACCTCGCAGCCATTCAATTTCGCTGGTGATATCGGGCGGGAAGATGTTGTTATCCTGCGCCCGGCGCAGCCATTTCAGCAGAAAGTTATTCTTTCCTCTGATACCGCCCGATTTTTTCGACTTTCCGTGCATCTTCAGCGCGACCAGGACGCAGTAATAGAAATGAACGCGCTGATTAAAACTTTGGTGCATGTCTGTGTTTCCCGCCAGAATCAGGAATTCACCGTGTGGGTCAGTGATTCGGATTGGACTACGGCGCCGGGCTGGATCGTTGTGCGATCTCTGTTGTTCTCCGCTACCGTCCTTGCATCTGTTGTCAGACGCTGAGGAGGATGTTGGCATGGAAGCCGAATCGTCGTCAATTGCCGATTCGTTTTTTGCCCGCGGCGATCCGCGGGCCAGGGCTGACTACGTTCCTGAGACGGCTCGCTGTTGTCGCTGGACGCGTAAAATGAGCAGGAAAGCGAACACCACGACAATCGCCGCCAACAGATATAGCGTGGCGAGGTCGTAGAAGCCGGCGACCCATCCGGCCAGCGGCCCGGTGAGTCCCAGCGCCAGGTCAAGAAACGCCGAGTAGGTGCCGAGGGCGGTCCCCTGGTTTTGCTCTTCCACCTGTTTGACTGCCTCGACCCCTAGCGCCGGGAAGACCAGGGAAAAACCCGAGCCGGTGAGAAAGGCGCCGACGCCAGCCACCCAGGCTGACGGCGCCAGCCAGATCAGCAGCAGGCCGAGACACTCGATCACAAAGCAGACCAGCGAGACCGGGACCCCGCCATAGCGGGTAATGGTATTTCCCAGCACCAGGCGGACGCAGATAAAGCCGACGCTGAACAGGGAGAGAGTAAACGCCGCGCCCTGCCAGCTGTGCGCCGCAAAATAGAGGGTGATGAAGGTGGCGATAACGCCGAAGCCAACGGTACCAAAGGCCAGCCCCAGGCCATAAGGCCAAATTTTTCGTACCACTGCGTGAAAGGGCGCTCTGACACCGGCAGTCACGCTGACATCCTGGCGGGTGCGGGCGAACAGCAGGCCGATGGCGGCCACCACCACCACCACCGTGGCAAATCCGCTAATGCCGAAATAGTGGTTAAGAGTGACCCCCAGCGGCGCCCCGATCGCCATGGCGACATAGGTCGCCACGCCATTCCAGGAGATCACCCGCGAGGTATGGATCGCGCCGACGGTTTTGATCCCCCAGAGCGTGGCGCCGGTCGCGGTAAAGCTCTCGCCGACACCAAGAAACACCCGGCCCGCCAGCAGCGCGGCGATGGCCAGCATCGGCGTCGCCTGCAAAAGCACCGCCAGCAGGGTGAATGCACCGCTCAGCAAACAGCAGATGATCCCGAGACTGACCACTTTTTTCGGGCCCCAGATATCGGTATAGCGCCCGGCGTGCGGTCGACTGATCAGCGTTGAGATGTATTGCAGGCTGATCACAATCCCGGCGACAAAGGTGCTGTAGCCCAGCTGATAGTGAATGTATCCCGGCAGTACGGCCAGCGGCAGGCCGATGGAGAGATAGCAGATACAGGTGAAGACAACGATCGAAATGATGCGCAAATTGAGTTGCGTGGTGCTGACGGAAGTGCTCATAGGGATAAGTGATTAATACAAGGGATGTTTAGCATAGCGCGCCGCGAGGACGCTGGCGAGTCGCGAGGGCGTTTTATCTGTCACCGATGAAGTCGCCGTCTGTACGAAGGGGCGCAACGGTCTGTACCGTCGATGATGTTGTGAATGCGCCCGCCATTAATCGGGTTTGCCGCTGGCGCCTGCGTACGGGCATGATGGCGTTAGCTTACCGCCGCGTTCAGGAGAGAACATGTCCCACGATTTCGCTGATATTGACGTTTTGTTCATTGCGGGCTTCGGTCCCATCACCCGCAGCACGTCGCAAAGCCGTGACTTCTATTGTCAGGCGTTGGGTTTGCCGCTAAAGCCGATGCCGGGTAACGAGGCGTATCTCCTCAGCGAGCAGGATGCCATCGGCGGGGTGAAACATTTCGCGCTGTGGCCGCTGGCGCAGGCGGCGCAGTCCTGCTTTGGTCAGGACCAGTGGCCGGAGACGGAGCCGGTGCCGCAGGCATGGATTGAGTTTGAGGTCCGCGACCTTACTGCGGCGACGGCGCGGCTGCAGCAGCGGGGATACCGCCTGCTCGTCGCGGCGTGCGACGAACCGTGGGGACAGACGGTCACCCGATTGCTCAGTCCGGAAGGGCTGCTGGCCGGGCTCACGGTGACGCCGTGGCTGCGGGCGGAAGAGCCATAGCGCCCGCGCCGGACGCGGTGCAGGACACACAGGAGAGGTTATTGATTCTCCTCGTGATCGGAAGCGCTTCGTACTTCTCCCCAGGCGCGGTTTTGCAACACGGTGCGATAGCCGTCGCGGTCGACGAAAGTGACGCCATTGACTTCCCAGTAAGGGTTAAACGCCGTGACCCGCAGAAAGCCGGCGGCGTCCATGGCGGCGCACTGTGCTTGCCATTCCGCCTGCTGTGGGTAATACAGCACCAGCAAATCTTCATCTCCTGGCGAGGGAGTGACGGGATGGTGGCGACAGTGGGTGAATTCCAGATGCCAGCCCGCGTCGGGCGCGCCGAGCATAATCCCGCTGAATCCTTCATGATCGGTAAAGCTGCCGAGTTGCTGAAGCCCCAGCCCGGCGCAATACATGCTGGCGGTGGCGTCCAGTTCACTGACCGGTCTGGCAATACGCATATGGCTGAACAACATAATGGCTCCCGTAAGCAAAAGCTCAAGTTGATACTGTACCGGTAAATCGGCCCGGCGTGTGTTAAGACGTGCCCGGGCGCCATTTTCTCTCTGTCAATACCATAGCGGATTAACGTCCGCCTTGCGCCGACATTCTCTCTTAATCATAATAAAAAAAGAATTATAAAATACTATTGTTCTTAATATGAGAATCATTGTGAGGTGGTGGATGAATAACAGATCGCGCCAGGCCATATGGCTGGCACTGGCTGGGTCGATAGTACTGATGATCGGCATGGGCTACGGGCGCTTTGCCTTCACCGGCGTGCTGCCGCTGATGCTTAATGAAGGTCTGTTGACCCTGCACCAGGGCAATCTCGCCGCGTCGGCCAATTACGCTGGTTATCTGGTCGGCGCGTTGCTGCTGGCGCGGGTGCAGCCTGGGGCCGCCAGCCGACTGAGCATTATCTCCGCCGGGTTGACCATCGCCAGCCTGGCGCTGCTGGCCTGGGTGAGCTCGCCGTGGACCATTATTGCGCTGCGCGCCGTCGCCGGCGCGCTGAGCGCGATAACGCTGATTGCCGGTTCGCTGTGGCTGCTGGAACATATGGGCCATCATCACGGGGCGCCGTTGCTGTATGCCGGGGTGGGGCTGGGGATATTTATCTCTGCGGAGGGGATCGCCCTTGGACATGCCCTGAGCCTCACCAGCCAGCAGATCTGGCTGCTCTGCGCATTATGCGCCGGTCTGCTGCTGGCGCTGGCGATCCGTTGGCTGCTGACTCCGCCGGCTGCACTGGTGAGGGTTTCCCATGTTGAGACCTCCTTGCCTGAGGCCGGGAGCGATACGCGTCGCGCGGCGTGGCGACTATTGATGGTTTACGGCCTGGCGGGCTTCGGCTATATCATCACCGCCACTTATCTGCCGTTGTTTCTGTCCGGTTCACTGCAGAGCGTTGACCCGGTCCATCTGTGGGCGCTGTTTGGTCTGGCGGCCGCGCCGTCCTGCCTTATCTGGCATAAGCTGGTGCTAAAGTGGGGGTACCGGCAGGCGCTGACCCGCAACCTGATCGTCCAGGCGCTTGGCGTGATCCTTCCAGCCTGCAGCGCTTCACTGCTGTTTTGCGTGCTAAGCGCGCTATTGGTGGGCTTTACCTTTATGGGCACCGTCACCATTGCGCTACCGAAGGCGAAAAGTCTCAGCCATCAGGTGAGCTTCAATATGATTGCCGCGATGACTGCACTGTACGGCGTGGGACAGATTGCCGGGCCGCTTATCGCCGGCGCGCTGTATCAGATCGCGGCTTCATTTAACCCGGCGCTCTATGCTGCGGCGCTGGCGCTGCTGATTGCCGCAGGGCTGGTCTTTACCGAACGCCGGGCTTAGCCAATCGCCACGCTTTGCAGCAGCTTGCGCCACTCGCTCAGAGCGGGGGCGTTCAAGCCGCTGCGCCAGATAAGCTGGGTGGTCGCCTCGCACAGCGGTTCGCTAAGGCAGTTTTCGGGAAGCGTCATCTGCGACAGCACGCTCTGCGGCAGCAGGCAGGTGTAGCGTCCGGAAGCCACGCAGGCGAGCATGCTGTGATAGGAGTTGACCTCATGCACCTCGACGGCCGCCTGCTGCTCCGCCAGCCAGCGTTCGCCCAGCGCGCGGTAGCTGCAGCCGCTGGCGAATGCCGCGAACCGCAGCGGGCCCGGGGTCTGCGGACGGACCAGCATCAGCGTTTCATAAAACACCGGGGTGCATGCCAGCTCGGCGGGACAGGCCGGTTGACCATCGGCCCCAGGCGGCAGGCAGACCAGCGCGGCATCGAGGGCGGCGGTTAACACTCCCTCGGTTAACTGGCGGGTCGGTTGGGTGATAAGGGTGATATCCACCTGCGGGCACCGTTGTTGAAAGCGGGTAAGCAGCGGCGGCAGCCGGCTGGCGGCGGTCGCCTCCATCGCGCCCAGACGCAGACTGCCGCCTGGGGTTGTCGGATGCAGAGCCTGCTTTGCCTCTTCCGCCAGGCTCAGGATCCGCCGGGCATAGCTGAGAAACTGCACGCCTGCCGGGGACAACACCATTTTTTTGTTGCCGCGAACGAAGAGCTCAACGGCAAGCTCCTCTTCCAGCTGCTGAATGCGGGTCGTGATATTGGACTGTGCGCGGCCCAGCCGTTTTGCTGCCTGGGTGACGCTCTGCGTTTCTGCCACCTGAATGAAGATCTCTAGTGTGCTGTGGTTCATATTTTTCTTCTCAATACGATAATGATGTTGATCTTACCATCTTTAAAGGAGATGGTAAGCCTCCGGCACCGCTAATGCATGAGGAAACCATGAGCAACCCGCTGCTTTCGCTTATTGATATTGATTATCCCCTGATTCAGGCCCCGATGGCGGGCGTCTCCACCCCCGCGCTGGCTGCCGCGGTAAGTCATGCCGGCGCGCTGGGCTCGCTGGGGCTGGGTGCTTCAACCGTTACCCAGGCGGAAGCGATGATAGTCGCCACCCGCCAGCTGACGGACCGTCCGTTCAATGTCAATCTGTTCTGCCATGCGCCGCCCCGGCGCGACGCCCGGCGGGAAGCCGACTGGGCAACAACTTTACGACCCCATTTTGCCCGCTATGGCAGTACGCCACCGGATTCGTTAAGCGAGATCTACCAGACATTTATCGGTCATGCGCCGATGCTGGAGCTGCTTCTCGACCTGTCGCCGGCGGTGGTGAGTTTTCATTTTGGTCTTCCTGAACGTGAGACGATCCAGCGTCTGCGACAGCAGCGGATTGTCACCCTGGCGACGGCAACCTCGCTCCAGGAGGCGCTGCTGATTGAACAGCAGGGGATCGACGTAGTGGTCGCTCAGGGCTATGAGGCGGGCGGACACCGGGGGATCTTTGCTCCGCAGGAGCCTGATGCCCAACTGAGCACGTTCACCCTGGTGCAACTTCTGCGGCGTCGGCTAACCATCCCGGTGGTAGCCGCCGGGGGCATCATGGACGGGGCGGGGATCACCAGCGTAATGCAGTTGGGGGCGCAAGGCGTTCAGCTCGGTACGGCGTTTTTACTGTGTCCGGAGTCCGCCGCCGACGCCGGTTATCGCGCGGCGATCAACAACAGCATTGACGGACGTACGGTGCTGACCTCCGCGATATCCGGGCGTCCGGCACGCTGTCTGGCGAATGCCTTCTGTGCGCTGGGGGAAGCCTGTCCGGCGAGCGCCGTGCCGGATTATCCGCTGGCGTATGATATCGGCAAAGCGCTGGCCGCCGCCGCGAAAGCCCAGGGCGTTCATGAGTATGGCGCCCACTGGGCCGGGCAGGGTGTGGGGTTGATCCGCGAGTGTGACGCCGCCAGTCTGGTTCGTCAGCTGGCGGCAGAGTGCGGCTGGAACTAGTGTCTGACGGTTAGCGACGGTGGGCCAGGCTGCGCACCAGCCGATCGCCGGCCATTTGCACACCCTGGACCATCGCCACCAGGATCAGCACCGTGCCAAACATGACTTCATTATTAAACCGCTGATAGCCGTAGCGGATGGCGAGGTCGCCGAGTCCACCGCCGCCGATCACACCGGCCATGGAGGAGAAACCAATCAGCATCACGATGGTCAGCGTGATCCCGGCCAGCAGCGTTGGCAGGGCTTCCGGCAGCAGGGATTTAAAAATCACGTGCCAGACGTTACCGCCCATCGACAGAATGGCTTCGATTCTCCCGTAGTCCACCTCGTCGAGCGCGTTTTCCGTCAGACGGGCAAAGAACGGAAAGGCGCCGATGGTCACCGGCACGATGGCGGCGGTGCTGCCCAGCGTGGTGCCGACGATCAGGCGGGTAAAGGGGATCAGGGCGATCAGCAGCACGATAAACGGCAGCGACCTGCCGATGTTGATCACCGCGCCTAACAGCGCGTTCAGTTTCGGCATCGGCGCCAGCCCGTTGGCGCGGGAAATAAATAACAGCACGCCGGTGGGCAGCCCGATCAGCACGGTAAACAGGGCCGCCAGGCCCACCATATAAAGCGTATCCAGCGTGCCGTCGAGTAATAACGGCCACAAATCTTCCCAGCTCATGCTACTCCGCATAATGGCCTCCCCTGAACGCCGTGACGGGTAAGAAAATCTTGTTCAGCCTGCGGGTCGTGCAGCAACGACTGGCGCAGCCGCGACCATGGGGTCACCAGCAGGTCGGCGAGTTTACCGCTCTCGACAATCTCGCCCTGTTCCAGCAGCGCCGCGTGGTCACAAATGGTTTTCACCACCTCCAGCTGGTGCGTAATCAACACGATGGTCAGATTGAGGCGCTGGTTAATATCCGCCAGCAGGGCCAGCACCGAGGCGGTGGTCTCGGGATCCAGCGCACTGGTCGCCTCATCGCACAGCAACACTTCCGGCCGGGCGGCCAGCGCCCGGGCGATGCCGACGCGCTGTTTTTGCCCACCGGAAAGCTGCGACGGGAAGGCGGCGGCCTTTTCGCTGAGATCCACCAGCTCCAGCAGTTCGCGCACCCTGGCCTCGCGAGCGGCCCTCGGCACTCCGGCAATCTCCAGCGGCACCGCGATGTTGTCAGCGACGGTGCGGGCATGCAGCAGATTGAAGTGCTGGAAAATCATCCCGGTGCGCAGGCGATAATCCCGCAGCGCCGCCTTGTTCAACTGGGTAATATCCTGTCCGTTCACCAGAATGCGGCCCGAGGTGGGCCGCTCCAGTAAATTGAGACAGCGGATGAGCGTACTTTTGCCGGCGCCACTGCGCCCGAGAATGCCGTATATTGCCCCTTTCGGTATCTGCAACGCGATATCGTTCAGCGCCGGTCGGCCGGTTCCGGCGTAGGTTTTGCTCAGCCCTTCGATGGTTATCATGACTGAGGGGCCACCGGGATCACCGAGCCGTTGTAGGTTTTACGGATAAACTCCGCCACCTGCGGTGACGTCAGATCTTTCGCCAGCGCCTTAATGCGCGGGTCATTCGCCAGGGCTGGGGTGGTCACCAGAATATTGGCGTACGGATTATGCTCGGCGCTTTCCAGCCCCAGGGCATCTTTCGCTGGCACCAGGCCGGCTTCCAGCGCGTAGTTACCGTTAATCACCGCCAGGTCGACATCGTCGAGGGAACGCGGGATCTGCGGTGATTCAATCTCCAGAATCTTCAGGTGTTTCGGGTTCTCGACAATATCCTTCGGCGTCGCCAGGGTGGTGGCCGGGTCGGTAAATTTGGGATCCAGCTTAATAAGCTTCTGCGCCTGCAGCAGGAACAGCGCCCGGCTCAGGTTGGTGGTGTTATTCGGCACCGCCACGGTGGCGTTTTCCGGCAGTGATGAGAAATCTTTATGCTTATGCGAGTAAATTCCCAGCGGCTCAATATGCACGGTGGCCGCGACGGCAAAGGTTTTACCCAGCGCTTTTTCCTGATCCTTCAGATAGGGAACATGCTGGAAGTAGTTGGCATCCACATCGCCACTGGCCAGCAGTTCATTGGCGTTGACCCCGCTGGTCAGCTCCACCACCTTCAGATCGAGGCTGGGATCGATTTTTTTGATGTAGTTGAGGATCTCCGCGTGGGGAACCGGGTCCGCGGCGACGCGCAGCGCGGCAGCCTGGGCAGACGTCCATGCCAGAGAAAGAGACAGTGCGACCCCTGCCAGTTTAAAAGCGGCATATTTCATGGTGTGTTCCTTTTTAGTTATGGTTAAACGATCAATTGCTCGGCGCGTTCGCGAAACACGTCCTGATAGTAGCGTTCCGCCACGTCCGGATGGGAACGCAGACGGCCCTTGAGATAATTCCAGCCGACATCGCGTAGCAGCGGATTGTGCGGGTCGCTGTCCGGACCTCGCGCTTCACGCGCCAGTTCGGGCGGCAGGGTGTAAACCGGCACCACCGCGTCAAGCTGGGCGCCGAGGAAGAAAGCGATGGAGAGGCGCTGCTGCTGCGCCGGCGGCGACACCACGCGATGGACGGTGGCGCGCAAATACCCGTTGGTCGCCAGCTCCAGCAGTTCGCCAATATTGACCACAAAGCTGCCGGCCAGCGGCACGGCGTCGATCCATTGTCCAGGCGCGACCTCTACCTGCAGTCCTTTCTGTTCGTCCTGCAGCAGGAAGCTGAGGAAACCGGAATCTTTATGGGCGCCGACGCCCTGGCTGCTTTGGGTCTCCTGCTGGCCGGGATAGCGGATCAGTTTGATATGCTCGTTGGGTTTCTCGCCGTAGAGCCGGTCAAAGGCATTCTCCGGGAGCTGCAGGGCTTCGGCAAAAGCGCGCAGCAGGCGGATGCCCACCTGGGTCATCTGCTGTTGCCAGTGAAGTAACACCGGTTTAAGCGACGGCAGGGCGGCAGGCCACAGATTCGGACCCTGCAGGCGCTGCCAGCGCGGGGCGTCGTCGCTGAGGGTCAGCGCCGGACGTTCGGCGCCGATATCAAACTGCTCTCGCCAGTCAGGCTGGCCGCGCGTCAGCTCTGAGGCCGCGCGGTTATAGCCGCGAAAATGAGGGGAGTGGATCATCGCCACCTGCTGTTTCTGCGCCTCATCGAGAGCAAAAAAGCGTTGAGACTGGCGCTGAACTTCATACTGAAGCGCGTCGTCCACACCGTGGTTGATCAAATAGAAGAAGCCGATGTCGCGGGCGGCGTGACGCAGGTCGGCCAGGAAGGCCGCTTTATCCGCGGGGTCCGCGTAGCGGGCCAGGTCGAGAATCGGCAGGGTGGTCGCGTTCATTGTGTTCTCCGAAAACGGGGTAATAAGTTATGGGTTGATTCAGGTTCAGGGTTCGGGCACAACAGCAGCGCATGGTGATTTCCTCTGTCCGGGGCTGAACACAGCTTGCCTCAAGGCCAAATAAGCAACCAATAACGTTATTTTCTAATTTATGACCGCGCGGGGTTCAGTGCTTTTGCGTTAAATAGATATAGGCGCAAAGCGCGTAATGAAGCCGGTTGCGCCCGTCGGTCAGAGCCAGTAAGGTAGGCGCACTTTTTTAATGCGGAACGGACGTATCGTAATGCACAGCTCGAAAGATCCCCTGCACGGCGTGACGCTGGAAGCGCTGCTCAATGCCCTGGTGGCGCGCTATGGCTGGGCGGAAATGGCCCGCCAGGTCAACATTAACTGCTTTAAAAGCGATCCCAGCATTAAGTCCAGCCTCAAATTTCTCCGCCGGACGCCGTGGGCGCGCAAAGAGGTAGAGGCCATGTATCTCGCCTCCCTTGATGATGACGCGCCGGTGGAGAAAGCGGATCCCTGGGCAAACTGGCAGAAAAAATAACCCTTACCACAGGACACCATCATGCAGAGCTGGAGCAGTAAAGATTTCACCGCCGACCGCGCGTGGGGCGCGCTGGATATCGCCAATTTTTCCGGGACCACCGTGCGTCTGCACTGGACCGACCAACCCTATATCTGGCACATCAACGATGGTCAGGAGGTGTTTGCCGTGATGGATGGTCAGGTGGCGATGCATGTGAAAGTCGACGGCGAGGTGCAGGTCATCATGCTGAACGCCGGCGATATCTTCTACGCCGAAGTGGGATGCGAGCATGTCGCCCATCCGCAGGGGGCGGCGCGTATTCTGGTGATCGAGAAAGAAGGGTCGGTCTGATCCCTCCGGCGGGCGGTTCTTAGCCCGCCGTTTCATCACCGGTTAGACTCAACATACCGCGTTGATATAAATCACTTATCCAGCTTTCGATATATTTAATTCTTGTTTGCCATTCCCTTCACCCCAGCACTATCTTTTGCCGCAGGCGCCTGAACAGGCACAATCGCGGGAGAGATCATGGCAACCTTGCAGTGGGACCACGCAGTACAGTTTGTGAATCAGCCGGAAGCGGCCATTCAGACCTTTGCCGACCAGCAGCTGCGGGCGGTGGCCGGAGGGCGACATCCGGGGTGGGGAACCCGCAATGCGCTGAGCTATTTTGGCCTGACCTATATCGAATTCCTCGCCATTTCCGACCCGGACGAACTGCGCGCCGCGACGGACAGGTTCCTGCTTTCGCGGGATGCCGAGCGGTTGCTGCCGGAGAACGAAGCGCTGTTTCGGGTGGCGCTGCGCAGCGACGACATCGAGGCCACTCATGACCAGTTGCGTCGCAAGGGGTTGGCGGTATCACCGATTGTCGATGGTCAGCGCAACGATCCGCAGGGCAATATCATCCGCTGGCGGATCTTCACCATCGATGGCGACACTGACGGGCTGGTCTATCCATTTGTGCTGCAGTGGGGAGAAGACGATACCACCCGGCTGGCGCGGCTGCGCGCTCAGGAACTGGACGTGCCGCACCCGCTGGGCGACATTGCGCTTGAGCAGGCGGTGTTCGAGGTGGTCAATCCGCAGGCGGTACGCGATCGCTGGCAGGCGCTGCTGGGCTTCCCGCCACAGGGGGAGCAGGGACTGGACGTGGGCGGCCAGTGGTTTACTTTCCGCGAAGGACCCGCTAACCAGCTGACCGAACTGGTGTTTCGCGTCGCCAACCCGGCGCTTAAGGGGCAGCGCTTTCGCGTCGGCAACGGCGTGTATCGCTTTACATAAAAGCTGAATCTAGCGTGCTGTGGCGCGCAGGGCCCCCGGCGGCTGGCCGGTGATGCGTTTGAAGGCCCGGCTGAAGGCCGCCAGCGATTGATACCCGAGGCTGAAGGCGACCGTTTCCAGCGACTGGCCTTCGTGGGTGATGTACTGCACCGCCAGCCGCATACGCAGCTCGGTCAGATAGCGAGCGGGGGTGGTGTCTGTCGCGGCGAGAAAACGTTCCGCGAACAGCGAGCGTGAAAGCCCCGCCTCCCGCGCCAGATCTTCCACTTTCCAGTTGACCCCCGGGCGCTGATGCATGGCATAGATCGCTTTTGCCAGCCGGGGATCGCGCAGGACCTGTACCCAACCGGTGGCGTTGCCACATCCGCACTCTACCCAGCCGCGGACAATCAGCGCGGCCACCACGTCCGCCAGCCGGGCGAGGATCCCGGCATAGCCTACCTGGCGGGTGAGGGATTCCCGCTCCATCGCTACCAACAGCGGCTGGATCTCCGGCCAGGTGTTTAGCAGGCTGCTGACCCGCATCACCTCGGGCATGGCCTTCACCAGCGGCTGCATGCCGCCGAGCTCAAAATCCATACAACCGCTGAAAATGACGGCGCGCTCCGGGCAGTCCGGGCGGCCGCCGGCGTTGATACAGCTTACCGTGCTGCACACCGTTTCGCTGGGCAGCTGGGCCACATTGACCACCGTGGCCTGCGGATCAGAAAGCAGGGCGTGCCCGTCGCCGTTGGGAATAAACAGTGCATCGCCGCTCTCGAGGGTGAACTGTTCTCCGCTGGCCATGCGCAGCAGCACCGGCCCGCGGCTGATGAAATGGAACTGGGCTTTACCCGCCACGGCGCTAAAGCCGACGCCGAACGGGCGTGCGGTTTCGATGCGCCGGTAGTTAACGCCGGAGAGGCGCATCCCGCGCAACAGTTCGCTGGTCAGGTCGATGCCAGGCTGGCTCATGGTAATTCCGGACGAATAATCAATAACTGAAGAGTATGCATCATATATCGTCCAAAGGTAAGTCCCTAAGATGACCAGGATGTTAATAAAACTGGAGAGATGTATATGAGTTCCTGCATAGCTGCTGACGCGAGCCTGTCACCCGCCAAACCTGCCTGGCGCGCCGTCTATGCCCTGGCCCTCGGGGTGTTCGGCCTGATCGTGGCCGAGTTTCTGCCCGCCAGCCTGTTAACGCCGATGGCCAGCAGCCTCGGGGTCAGTGAAGGGATGGCCGGACAGGCGGTCACCGCGACGGCGCTGGTGGCGTTAGTCACCGGCCTGCTGATCGCCACCGCCACCCGCAATATCGATCGCCGGTGGGTGCTGATGTTCTTTTCCGTGCTGCAGATAGTCTCCAGCCTGATGGTCGCTTTTGCCGATTCGCTGGCGTTTCTCCTGCTGGGCCGTCTGCTGCTGGGGGTCGCCATCGGCGGCTTCTGGGCGATGTCCACTGCCACGGCGATGCGTCTGGTGCCGGCGGCCCATGTGCCGAAGGCGCTGGCGATCATCTTTTCCGCGGTGTCTGTCGCTACGGTGGTGGCCGCGCCGCTCGGCAGCTATCTTGGCGAGCTGATCGGCTGGCGCAACGTATTTATTCTCTGTGCGATACCCAGCCTGCTGGCGCTGCTCTGGCAACTGTGGGTGCTGCCCTCCATGCGCCCGGAGAGCGTCGGGACCTTCTCCACGCTGTTCAGGGTGCTGCGCCGTCCCGGTATGCTGGGCGGCATGCTGGCGACAATCCTGATTTTTAGCGGCCATTTCGCCTTCTTTACCTACCTGCGGCCGTTCCTTGAGACCGTGGCGCAGGCCAGTGTCGAAGGGGTCTCGCTGATATTGCTCGGCTTCGGTATCGCTAACTTTATCGGCACCTCGGTGGCGAGCTATCTGCTGAGCCGTAGCCTGCGCCTGACCCTGGCGCTGGTGCCGTTGATGATGAGCGTTCTGGCGCTGCTGATGGTGACGTTTGGCCATTTGACCGTGCTGGACGGGCTGCTGGTCGCCCTGTGGGGATTTGCCTTCGGTCTGGTGCCGGTGGCCTGGTCCACCTGGCTTGCCACCACCGTGCCGGATGAAGCAGAAAGCGCGGGCGGTCTGCTGGTCGCCTCTATTCAGCTGGCCATCAGCGCCGGGGCCGCCGGCGGCGGGGCGGTGTTTGATTTGCACGGCGCCAGCGGCGTCTTCACCGGCAGCGGTCTGCTGCTGTTGAGCGCGATGGTGATTGTTTTCGCCGCCGTGCGGGTGAAACCGGTCGCCAGCGCTGACCAGCCGGAGACGGGCCGCTTATCCCGCGAGATCGATAACTAAATTGGCCGACAGGCTGCGGGAGCAGCACAGCGCAATATGCTGCTCTGCGGCCTGTTTTTCCGCCTCCGACTGCACGGTATCCCGGTGGTCGACGGTTCCCTCCCGCACCGGCGTCAGGCAGGCGCCGCAGATCCCCATCTCGCAGGAGAGCGGCACCGCGACGCCATGCTCCTGTAGCACCTGGGCGATGGTTTTGTTCCCCGGGACCGGCCAGCGTTCCCCGGTGGAGGCGAGGGTGATGGTGAAGGTTCCGTCCGCCGCCGACGCTGCCGTCGGGGCGGGCGGCTGGAACGCTTCGCTGTGCAATTGCGCCTCCTCCCATCCGGCCGCCCGCGCGGTATCGCGAACCCGGGCCATAAATCCGGGCGGACCGCAGAAGTAGACCCGGGTGTCGGCGTGCGGAGCCCCCAGATCCTGCGCCAGCCGCTGGCGCGGACTCTGCCCCTCGTCTGAGCAGTGGATCTGGCAGATTCCACCGGTTAGCTGGCGGGCGATCTCGGTGGCGAAGGCGGCCTCCTGCGCACGGCTAACGTAATAGTGCAGCGTAAAGCTGGCGCCGGACGCCGCCCGGGCGTGGGCCATCGCCAGCAGTGGCGTAATGCCGATCCCGGCGGCGAGAAGCACCACATGGCCGCCCTCGTGCAGCGGAAAGTGGTTGCGCGGGGCAGAGATCATCAGCGGTTGTCCCGGGCGCAGGGTGTCGTGGACATAGCCTGAGCCACCGCGGGACTGCGCCTCGCGGGCGATGCAGAGCAGATAGTGATCCCGTTCGGCCGGGCTGCCGGTCAGGGAGTACTGGCGGATCAGCCCGCAGGGAAGATGGAGATCGATATGGGCGCCGGGTGTCCACGCCGGCAGCGGTTGCCCCTCGGCGCTCACCAGACGAACGGCCAGATTTTTCGCGCCCTGACGCCACAGGCCATCGACCACCACGGGGAATATGTCGCGCATATGACCTCCACTCATACCAGAAAGAAATCGCCAAAACCCATCTTCTTCAGCCCGCGCCGGTAGGCGATGGAGCTACGGTCTGCCGGAATATGCGCCTCAAGGGTCAGATCCAGCGGCAGCCGCTCCGGACGCTGGGTTTCTACCATCAGGCGGTCCTCTTCGAACACTCGCAGGTTGAACGCATGTACGTCTTCCACCGGCACGTGCAGGTCGAAATTGCGGGCAATAGGGGCAAACATCCGCGTCACCCGTGACGACACCGGCGAGGCGGCGTTCATGATCACCAGCCTGGCGTCGGCGGGAAAATGGATGGTCAGCGTAGCGGTGAACGGCAGATGCATTTCAAAGTGACGCAGCCACTGGAACCCTTCCGGCGCGCGGAAATCGGAGCTGGCCGGGTAATTGCCCACCGAGCTCCAGTAGTCGGCAACAAAGCCGAACGGCGTCTCCTGCGGGGTGTAGTCCGGCACCTGCTGGTTGTCCGGATCGGCGAAGGTGTCGGTGTGGATCCACGCGAAGTGGGCGACATCGAGAAAGCCTTCGACCTGGCGGCCGGCAAATCCCTTCACCTCGAAGGCCGGGCAGTTGATTTGCTGAAATCCCGCGTCGTCCCAGTGCGGCATGGTCGGTAACGGCGGCGGATTGTCCGGATCGCAGGCCAGGCAGGTCCAGATCAGCCCGTAGCGCTCCTCCACGGCGAAGCTGGTGAGATGCAATTTGGCCGGAATGGGTTGCCCCGGACTGGAGGGGATACGGTTGCAGCGGCCATCCTCGCCAAAGCGCAGGCCATGATAGGGGCAGACGATACCTTCCTCTTCATGAAACCCCAGGGTCAGCGGCACCCCGCGGTGCGGGCAGACGTCGCGGGCGACCACCACCTGGCCTTTAATACGGTAGATAACCAGCTGTTCGTCCAGCAGGGTGGCTTTCACCGGGGCGCCGGTAATATCGCAGGCGCGGGCCACCGGGTGCCAGCAGCGGGCCAGCCGCAGCCAGTCCTCTGGATCAAAGGTGCAATGGGCGGGGGGCGTGGGGGTGATTGTCTTCATGATTTCTCTTCCTGCTCACATCGGTGATTGTTTTATTGTTGTGAGATTATTGTTGTCATATTAGGGTGTTCACATCCATCACCATTAATTCACTCTGCTGTTGCAAAAAAGAGTACAGGGGTGCCATGAGTCCTTTTTCCCGTTTCGCCCACTATTTTATCGCCGTGGCCCGCTGCGGCAGCTTGCGCCGGGCCGCCGAGCAGCTGCATATCTCCGCCTCGGCAATTAACCGCCAGATCCTGCAGGCCGAGGAGGCCTTCGGCACCCCGCTGTTCGAGCGCCTGCCGGAGGGACTGCGGATGACCACCGCCGGTGAACTGCTGTATGACAATCTGCTGCGCTGGCAAAAGGAGTTTCGCCAGACCCGGCAGAAATTTGATGAGCTGCAGGGGATGAAGCGCGGGAGCGTCAGCGTTGGGATGGTGCAGGCGCTGGCGGAAGGGGGCTTCGCCGCCGCGCTGGCGGAGATCATCGCCAGCTGGCCGTGGCTGGAGCTGGATCTGCAGGTGGCGGACAGCCACACCGTCAGCCAGAAAGTGCGTCAGGCGGACCTGGACGTCGGCCTGATCCTCGATCCGCAGGGGCAGGCCGGACTCAGCGTGCTGGCCTTTGCCGAACTGGAGGTGGGGATTGTGATGCGCCCGGACCACCCCCTGGCGGGGGCGAAAGCGCTGTCATTGGGCGAGCTCAGCCTGGAGCGGCATATCGTGCCCGGCGCGCCGCTGATCGTCCATGAGCGGGTGGCGCTCCTCTATCGCCACCATGACTTTGCGCCGGAGAATACCATCAGCTGCAATGATATCCGGCTCATCAAGTCGCTGGTGCTACGCGGCAGCGGCGTGACGCTCCTCAGCCTGCTCGACGTGCTGGACGAAGTCCAGCGCGGACAGCTGGCCTTTATCCCGCTGCGCAGTACGCTGCTGCGACCGCTGACCCTGGCGCTGTGTACCGCGCCCTCGCGTCAGCTTTCGCGGCCCGCGCAAATGGCCATTCAGACGCTGAGTGCGGTGATTGAATCCATGGCGACGGTCAGCCCAGCGGCCCGCTGAGGATGGTGTCGCACATGCCGTTGATAATGCGCTCCCCGGTCTCCTCGCGCAGCTCCTGGTACCAGGCTTCGGTGAGCTGCATATCCTTCCCGTGGGTAATATCGCAGCGCTTGCGCGCCTTCAGCACCAGGTCACGAACCCGGTCGCAGCGCTGGGCCTCGTACTCGCGCAGCGCGGCCGCAATATCGTGGGTCTGGCGGAAAACGGCGCCCAGCACCACCGCATCTTCCATCGCCGCGCAGCCTCCCTGGCCAATATCCGGGGTGGTGCTGTGTCCGGCGTCGCCGAGCAGCGCGACGCGGCCGCGCACCAGGCGGCTGAACGGCTCGATATCATGGATTTCAATACGGTTGGTGGTCTGCGGGTCGAGGGTGGCGATAAGCTGCTGCACCGGCGGCGCCCAGCCGGCAAAATAGCGGCTGAGGTCGGCGCGCAGAGTGTCGCGATCCTCCGCCAGACCCGCCGGCAGCGGCACATCAAAGAAAAAATAGAACCGGCCGGCGGAGACCGGCATCAGCGAGACGCGCTTGCCTTCGCCGACAAAGGTGGTCCACTGGTCGCCGGGCGCCAGCGCTTCATCTATTTCCACCAGACCGTTCCAGTTGACGTAGCCGGCGTAGCGGCGCTGCGGGGTAAAGCCCAGCACCCACGGACGCAGTGCGGAATGGCTGCCGTCGGCGGCAATCAGCAGATCGCCGCTGGCGCTGCTGCCATCGGTAAACCACACCGTCACGCCGTCGGCATCTTCCTCACAGCGGGTGACGCGTTTGCCGAACTGCACGCTTTCCCGTCCCCAGAAATCCAGCATTTCCCGCTGCAACTCTGCCCGGGAGACCGGGCAGGGGCGGCTGCCGGTGCGTTCGATCAGCGGGGCGAGACTGAACTGGGTCATGTTCTCGCCGCTGCGGAAATCACGATACGCCATCCGGCGCAGCGGCCCGCCGAAAGTCTCCATGATGTCACCCATGCCGAGGTGGGCCATGCACTTCACGCCGTTGGGCCACACGGAAATCGCCGCGCCGACCGGTTTGATCTCTTTCACCGCTTCATAGACGTCGCAGTCGATTCCCGACTGTTTGAGCGCCACTGCCGCACTTAAGCCGCCGATGCCGGCCCCAATCACGATTGCTTTCATTTTTTTCTCCTTCTCCCGATGTTGTGACTGACTACAGCAATTTGCGTACCAGTTCACCGGAGGGAGGAAAACCGCCTGCCAGAGGCACAGAGATAGGTCATGACGCACCGCATCGGTGCAATGTGAGGTATTGATTGCCTTTTTATGAATCAAAAGTTTCTCAATGTCGCATTGAGAATCTATCGTTTCATCACTCTGGTTCAGCATCGGTGGGGAGGTATAGGTAAATAGAGTAATTTAAGTTAATGATTTTGCAGCATTAATGAAATTTTCTGGTCGCTTTTGTCGTCTCTGGCCTGCTTTGTGCACTAGCCCATGCACTTCTCTTTGCTATGGGATTACACCATGTCTGACGAACATCACAGTGGCTTGCTTTACGGCCTTGAACAGCGGATCCCACCGCTTCCGGCCTTTTTCAGCGCTCTCCAGCATGTGCTGGCGGGCCTGGTGGGGATCATCACGCCGCCGCTGATTATCGGCGCTACCCTCGGGCTTGGCGACTGGCTGCCGTATCTCATCAGTATGTCGCTGCTGGCCTCGGGCATTGGCACCTTTCTGCAGTCCAATCGGGTATGGGGCGTTGGCGCCGGGATGATCTGCATGCAGGGCACCAGCTTCGCCTTCCTCGGCGTGACGGTGGCCGGAGGGATGTGGGTAAAAGCGCAGGGCGGCGGGCCGCAGGATATGATGGCGATGCTGTTTGGCGTTAACTTTGTCGCCGCTCTGGTGCCGGTGATTGTCAGCCGTTTTATTGAGCCGCTGAAAAAAATCTTTACCCCCATTATCACCGGCAGCGTGATTGCGCTGATCGGCATCAGTCTGATCAAAGTCAGCGTCATCAACTGGTGCGGTGGGGAAAAGGCCGAGGATTTCGCCAGCATGAGCAACATCGCGCTCGGGGCGGGCACCCTCGGGGTTATCGTCCTGCTGAGCTGCGCCAAAAACCGCTGGCTGCGTCTCTCCTCGGTGGTGGTGGGCATTGCCGTGGGCTGCGTCGCGGCAGGGCTGAGCGGTCAGTTCCATCTTCACAGCCTGGGCGACACTCTGTTTCGCCTGCCGACGCTGTTTCCGTTCGGCTTTCAGTTTAACAGCGCGATATTTCTGCCGGTCGCCCTGGTGTCGCTGGTTTGTATTCTGGAGGCGGTGGGCGATCTGACGGCCAACTCGCTGATTTCGCAACAGTCTATTGATGATCACGCTTTTCGTAACCGGCTGAAGGGCGGTATCCTGGCGGACGGTGTCAGCTGTATGGTGGCCGCCATGCTCTGTGCTTTTCCGAACACCACCTTCGCGCAGAACAACGGCGTGATCCAGATGACCGGGGTGGCCAGCCGCTATGTCGGACGCTACATTGGCGTGATTCTGATCCTGCTTGGACTGTTTCCCCCGGTGGGCGAACTGCTGCGGCAGATCCCGGCGCCGGTGCTGGGGGGCGCCACGATGGTGATGTTTGGCTGTGTAGTGGCGGCCGGGATCCGGATTATTACCCAGACCCCGCTGAGCCGTCGCGATGTGCTGATTGTGGGGCTGGCGTTTGGTGCTGGCCTTGGCGTGGAGTCAGTGCCGGCGTTTCTCAGCCATTTTCCGCCGATGGTCGGCGATCTGTTCGGTTCGGCGGCCACCAGCGGTGGGCTGGTAGCGATAGCGCTGAACCTTATTCTGCCGCAGGAGCAGGCGGCGACGAAAACGATAAGGAGTCAGGATGATCGCGCTGAGTCAGTTTAACGGCCTGAGTAAAGATGAGGCAGTGGGGCTGCTGGCCCCCTGCGTGGCGATCCCGGCCTGGGGCGAGACGCTGGTGAACTTGCGACCTTTTGCCAGCCGTCATGCGCTACTGCAGACCGCCCGTGAGGCGATGGATTACTGGGGAGAGGACGAGCTGAACGCGGCGCTCAGCGCCCATCCGCGGATCGGTGAAAAGCCGACCGGCGGCCAGGCGCACGCGGCGCTGTCGCGCCAGGAGCAGTCGGCGGTGGACAGCGAGAATGAGCGGCTCGCGCAGGCCCTGCAGGAGGGCAATGCCCGCTACGAGGCCCGTTTTGGCCGGGTGTTTTTAATCCGCGCCAAAGGGCGCAGCGGCGAAGCGATTTTACAGGCGCTGACGCGCCGACTGCAGCATACCGCCGACGAAGAAGTGACTGAGGCGCTTGCCCAGCTGCGAGAGATTACGATGTTAAGACTGGAAGGAGTGATTGGCGAATGAGTACCCTGAGCACCCATATTCTGGATATTTCCACCGGCAGGCCGGCGGAAGGCGTGACGGTCAGCCTGAGTCGGGAGGGCGAGACGCTGGTGACCCTGGTGACCAACGCCCAGGGGCGTATCGCCACCTTTAGCGCCGCACCGCTGCCGGCGGGGAGCTATTGCTTAACGGCGGAAACCGGGGCGTGGTTTGCCCGCGCCGGGCGGGAGAGCGTCTTTACCCGGGCGCAGATTGATTTTGTTATCGGCGAGGCGGCAGATGACCATTTCCATCTGCCGTTTCTCATCGCCCCGGGCGGGTGGTCGACCTACCGCGGCAGCTAAACCCGGCTGCCCGATGCCGGGCGGCGCTGCGTTTGCCCGGCCTGGATCGTTACGGCGCGGGCAGAGACAGCTCGTAGGCCCGGTAAGGCGCAGCCGCCACCGGGCATGTAAAGGTGTCTCCGGCCACCATCCTTCCTGTTTTATCCCCACTCAAGGATAATCACCCACCTATCCCCACCAGGGGATAATCTTGACATTATCCCCTGCGGGGTATAAAACCAAATTTATCCCGATAGGGGGATAAATGATGGTGAGGAACAAGGCGATGAATTCCCCGCAGATATACAGTCCCGTGCAGCTGGCCAATTATCTGAAGCTGCTGCGCCAGCAGAACCACTGGACCCAGGATGCGCTGGCCAGGCGGATCGGCATTAAGCAGGCCACACTGTCCAATTTTGAAAATCACCCCGACAAAACCACCTTAACCACGCTGTTTAAGATCCTCCAGTCGCTAGGGGTGGTGATGACGCTGAACGCCAAAGCCACAGAGACGGCGCCGGCTCCCGATAACAACACGGACCTTGACTGGTAATGGCGACGCTTACCACCTGGATGAACAATGTGCGCGTGGGCACCTTAACCCGCCAGGCTAACGGGGCGCACAGTTTTCGCTATGACGAAGAGTGGCTGCGCAGCCCGCGCGCCAGACCGCTCTCCCTCTCGCTGCCGCTGCAGTATGGCAATATCACCGCCGACGCGGTGTATCACTATTTTGATAACCTGCTACCCGACAGCCCGCAGGTCCGCGATCGGATCGTCAGGCGCTATCAGGCGCGCTCGAAGCAGCCGTTCGATCTGCTGGCCGAAGTGGGACGGGATAGCGTAGGGGCGGTGACTCTGCTACCGCCGGGGGAAGAGGCGCACCTCGAGGGGTTGCGCTGGCAGACGCTGGACGAGGCGCAGCTCACCGCTTTGCTGACCGCCTACCAGTCGGATATCCCTCTCGGGATGATTACCGGCCAGGATGATTTCCGTATCTCGGTGGCCGGCGCCCAGGAGAAAACGGCGCTGCTGCGGATGGGCGGGCACTGGTGTATTCCGCAGGGCACCACGCCGACCACGCATATCATTAAACTGCCCATCGGCGAGATAAAGCAGCCTAATGCGACGCTGGATCTGCGTGAAAGCGTGGATAACGAGTTTCTGTGCCTGGCGCTGGCCAGGGAACTGGGCCTGGCGGTGCCGGAGGCAGAGATTATCACCACGCCGCGGATCCGCGCGCTGGCGGTGACCCGCTTTGACCGGCGCTGGGCGCAGGAGGGACGGGTGCTGCTGCGTCTGCCGCAGGAGGATCTGTGTCAGGCCTTTGGCATCCCGTCGTCGATGAAATATGAATCTGACGGCGGGCCGGGTATTGCGGCAATCATGGCCTTTCTGCTGGGCTCCAGTGAAGCCCTGAAAGATCGCGCAGACTTTATGAAATTCATGGTTTTTCAGTGGCTGGTTGGGGCAACGGACGGGCATGCGAAGAACTTCTCGCTCTTTTTGCTGCCCGGTGGCAGCTACCGTCTAACGCCGTTCTACGACATCATTTCGGCGTTTCCGGTGCTGGGAGGCACGGGACTGCATCTGCGCGACCTGAAGCTGTCGATGGGGCTCAATGCCACAAAAGGGCGGAAAACAGAGATTAACGCCATCTATCCGCGTCATTTTCTGGCAACCGCCAAAGCGGTGAACTTTCCTGGGGAGCAGATGCTGGCGATCCTCCAGGAGTTTGCCGGGCATGTGCCGCAGGCAATCGAAAGCGCTCGCCGGACGCTGCCGGCGGACTTTTCCAACCACGTCTGGCGGGCCATTACGGAAAATATGCTGAAGCTGCACGCCCGCCTGCAGCAAGGGCTGCAGGCGTTATAGCGAAGCCGGCTGGCGGTTAGCTCTGCGGTTGCCCCCAGCGGCTGCGCAGATAGTTGACCGCCTGCCGGGTTTGCGGCTGATTGAGATTGTTTTCGCGGAACAGGATCGTGCCCTGGATCTGCGGCAGAGTTTCATTGAGGTCGAGCTGCTTTTTCAGCTCCGGCACGCCGCCATCCACCGTCCAGTCAGGCTCATTTTTGGACGGCTCACCCACTTTGTACAGCGCCACGCCGATATACAGCCGGGTATGCGTCGGCTTAACCACCTCGGCCCACCAGTTGGCCAGCACATCATAGCGCGCGGCATCGCGGGCAAACGGCCAGTAGATCTGCGGGGCGATGTAGTCGAGCAGTCCCTGCTGCACCCAGCTGCGGGTATCGGCATAGGACTCATCATACGCGGCCGCGCCACGGGTATCGGACCCCGCCGGATCGTGCGAGCGGTTGCGCCACACCCCGGCCGGGCTCACGCCAAACTCGACGTTCGGATTGAGCTTTTTGATAGTAGTGGAAACCTGGGCTATGAGCTGCTGGGTGTTATGCCGGCGCCAGTCGCCCTTCGAGGCGTAACCCTGTCCGTAACGGCGGAAGGTTTCATTGTCGTTAAGCGGGGAAGAGGCGGTTTCGGTGTAGAAATAGTCGTCGAACTGCACGCCGTCAATCGGGTAGTTCTGCACCACTTCAGCGACGATGCTGGTGATCCAGTCCCGTGCTTCGGGAATGCCCGGATCGAGGACAAAGCGATCGCTGGCGGTGCGGATCCAGTTACGGTGCAGGACGAACACGCTGGCCGGCACCTGCGTGAGGGTGTTATTCAGCTCGGCAACGGTCGACGGTTTGGTGTTGACCGAGACACGATAGGGGTTAAACCATGCGTGAACCTTCATACCGCGCTTGTGTGCTTCATCCAGCATAAACTGCAGCGGATCGTAGCCGGGGTATTCGCCGATTTTGCCGGTCAGCATATCGGACCACGGCAGAATGTCCGACCGCCAGAGCGCCGTGCCGTCGGGTTTCACCTGGAAAAAGACGGTGTTGATACCCAGACGCTGCAGGTTATCGAGTTTGGCGATCAGCGCCAGCTTCTGCTGCGTGATGCGGCTTTCCGGCGTGCTGGCGATAATCGACCCGACCGGCGGCCAGTCAAGGCGCGACACGGTGGTGAGCCACACGCCGCGTACCGGCTCCCGGTGCGTCTGGCTGGCTTTGACGGCGGTAGTGTTCGGTGCCGTGACAAGGGATTTAGGGGCCTTACTGGTGCAGCTGAACAGCATGCCCACGGCAATGACGGCCGCACCGGCCAGCGCCACTTTGCTGGCTAAGGGGAATCGACGAGAATGGCTGATGATGAACTCCCGTGTAATCAGATCGTCGCGTGTAGCGGCTATTCTCTTACGATTCGTGGGTCAGAGCAATTCCTTCATCCGTCGGTTCGCCATCGCTTAGTCATAATGTAAGGTATAGGTCGCAACGGCCGACACCTGACCGGCGGTGACCCGGGGGCGGGTCTGGTAGTAGCGGGCAGTGAGCGGCAGCGTAAACCGTCCCGGGCTGGCGCTGCCCAGCGTCATCTCATGATTCAGGGCGACCGGCTGACGATGGTAAAGCAGTTGCACCCCGATACCCTGCGCCCGATCGTCCGTGGCGTCATTGCGCAGAACGCCATGCCCCCGGGCGGTGAGGGGCTCTGCGCCGTCAACACGCAGGGAAACCGTGACCGCGCTGTTGCAATCCAGCTGCAGCGCGAAAGGGGTATCGCCGGTGGTTTTGCCGACGCCGCCGAAGTGGTCAAGCATCGCGGCGGGCAGCTTAATCAGCGCTGGCGTGGCGTCATTCACGGAACATCCCGCGGTGTTGACCCTGCCGGTTAAGTCTAACGCGGCCAGCGGGGTATGCTCTGCCATTAAAAAGTGCTCGCTGTGATACTCAAGCTCGCCCGGTGTCGCCGCGGGACCGGTTTTAATAAGCTCAATCGTCAGGCGGAAATAGCCCAGTTTCCACACCGCATCAGGCAATATGGCCGGATTGTTCACCCGTTCGCTAAACGGCGAGGGCGTCGGCCGGTCAGGAAAGCCGCCATAGCCGCCGATAGCGCGCAGCGATACGCGAACGCCAATGCCGGCGAGGTTGGTTTGATAAACCGTCGGTCGCGTCGCCCCGCCGGACAGCAGACTGTCCAGCAGCAGCGGCGACAGTCCGTGCGGGTCGTCCGCGCAGCGGATCCACTGTTCGCCGCCGTCGCTAAGGCGATTCCAGGCAAAACTTTTGTGATACAGCGGGGTGCCCGGTCTGGCGTCAGCCGGCACGGTGAGTTGCCCTACGTTCAGCCGAAGGGTGCTGGCCTGGCCGCGGACAAACACTGGCGTACAGGCCCATCCGCTGACGGCCGGTAACAGGGCAAGTAACAGCGTCAGAACGGCCCGACGCAGGAGAGTTAAAAAGGACATGTTAACGTCTGCTGTAAAATGAGTGGATGGGGTGTCTGCGCCAGCGTCGGGGTGAGATCGTAGCGGGCAGTACAGTGCTGCTGAGGGCCTGGCCCCCATTGTGCATACAGGGTGCCTTTCGGCGCCAGGCCGGCGAGGTACACCTGACCCTCGCTGGCAACGATGCTGCTGGTATCTTTGGCGCGCACTTCGCTGCCAAAGGGCAGCGGTTGTCCCTGCGACTGCAGCGTAAACAGCGCTTTATAACCAACGTGGGTGTGAAAACGCGCCAGCACCACCGCGTCTTTGGTGGGCACCAGCGTCACGGTGCTGTTGGCCAGATCCACATTCTCCGGCAGCGAGTGGCTGTCGAGGGAGACGTCGTTGCGGTGATAGGCGGTGGCAAAGGGCAACACCGCGTACCCGTCACGATTGGTGGCAATGGTTTTCTGGTTGGCGAGGGTCACACCGCTGGCGCCACCGGCGTCAATCAGTACAACAGAACCATTCATTTCCGGCGTAAAGACCACCCCGTGGCGGTGAATCAGGATACCTCCGCTGGCACCGTAGTTCAGGCGAGTGGCCTGCGAATCGCGGCTGTAGCCGATATTCAGATCGCCTCTTCCACTGCTGTAGCCGGCCGTCAGGCTGCCGCTGTGCCCGTTTTGCTGATCGAGGGTTTGGCTGACGGCGTAGCTGAGCGCGTGATTATCCAGCATGGTGCCATTGAGACTGACCATCTGACTGTCGGCGCTGTGGCGGGAGGAGGTCAGGGTATAGCCGACATAGCTCCCCGGTAGCAGGTGGCTCAGCGCTACTGAAAGTGACAATGTCACCACTTTATCGGAGTGCGGCTCGTCATTCTCCTCGTCACCGTCGCTACTGTGCGCATCGCTGTAGCTGAGCGACCACGCGATACCGTGAACCTGGCTGCTGATCCCCATATTGGCGGTACGCTGTGTGGCGCCCCCTGACCAGTAGCTGTCCTGGTCGAGACTCAGATAGAGGGTGATATCGTACGGCAGGCTCTGGCTGGCGGTGATTTGCAGGGTCGTTTTTTTGTTGTCGTTATCCCGCGAGTCGGCGTCGGGATCCGGGCTGGAATACGCCTCGCTCAGCGTGGCATAGCGCTGATGCGAATAACGCCAGCCGGTGAAGGTGAACTGCGTGCCAAGACGATCAAAACCTTTGCTGTACTGGAGCTGCCAGGCCCGGCCATCGATCGGATCCTGCTGGTGCCGGTCGCGGGCGTTTAACAGCTGCAGCGAGAGCGCCCCGGCATCACCCAGCCCCTGTCCCGCGCCGAGCGAGAGGTTGTGGTATTGCGCCGCGCTCTGCAGTCCGCCAAACAGTGTCAGGTTGTGGGCGAACCCGCGCATCAGCGACAACTGCATCATCAACGGCCGCTGGCTGGCATCGTCGCTATGATAGCGCCCGGCGACCAGGTTGTATTTCAGGCTGCCTTCGCGTTGCATGCTGGTGACCGATGCATACGGCTGGGTGAAGCGGCGGATTTCGCCATCCGACTCTTTGACGGCAACCTCAAGATTGCCGCTACTGGCGGTGGGATAAAGATCGTCAATCACGAACGCGCCAGGGGTGACGTAGGTTTGATACAGCACGTAGCCATTTTGCCGAACCGTGACCTGGGCGTTGGTTCTGGCTATCCCACGGATGGTCGGGGCAAAACCTTTCTGCGAGTCCGGGAGCATCGCATCACTGGAGGCGAGGGCAATTCCCTGAAACTGTACCGCGTCGAACACATCGCCCGACGTGAAGGTATCCCCGAGCGTCAGTTCACTCCGCCAGCGCGTCAGATCGCGCTCAAGCCAGGCGCCGCTGGTGGTCCAGTGGGGCTTATCGTCGCTGTTGGCGGTCAGGCTGTTGGCGGTCAGGCTGTTGCTGGCGCGCAGGCGCCAGGCGCCGGCGTTCACGCCACTTTTCAACATCAGATAATTATCGCGCTCAGTGTTGCCCTCGCGGGTACGCTGGCTGGCGCCTGAATAGCGGTAATTGCTCTGAAAGGCGCTGATACCTTCATCCCACAGCGCAGAAGGAACATTATCCCTCGCCTGGCGCGTCATCAGCGCCTGGGGAAGGGTCATTGCCAGCCGCTGATGGGCAAAATCGAAATTGACCGTACTGCCCGGCAACAGCGTGGCGAGTTCGGGACATGAGCGGGAGGTTGCGCCGGACGCCTGGGATAGCACGGCCGGATTAACACCGGCCTGCAGCAGATCTTCCGGCTTAAGGCAGGGCGTCAGCTGCCCGCGGTCATTCTGGCGAAACGTGATGATCTTACGGGCATCCAGGGTGACGCCGTTGACCTGCCAGCTGACCGGATAGTCGCCAGGCGGCTGGCTCGTTTGCTGATTGAAGCGCTGCAGATCCACCGCCGGCAAATGGTCGTTTTTTTCCAGCAGATCCATATTAAAGGTCGCCTGGGCGTGCAAGGGCGCGCTCTGTCCGCCCAGCAGGATGGAGAGGCTGACGACGGTAACGGTATGAGCCGGGCCGTGGCGCATCGCGACATCAGGCTTTTAGTGCGCCGAAACGGGAGCGCTAAACGTCTGCACAGCGCCAAAATCATCCAAAATGCGCCAGCTCACCTGGCGGGTGCAGGCCTCGCCGGGCAGGGCGTACTCTTCACGGCTGTGAGGGGCAATCACGCTGTGCTCAAGCGGTGTTTTCTGGTTCTGGCCCGCGCAGGTGAGCGTGGTGATAGTCACATAATAGGGGGAGGCATTCTCCGCCTGCAGGTGGTTGCCACTGACGTGCCAGCGCAGGTGCTGCGCCGCGTCGAGCGCCGAGCCGGGGAGTCCTGCCGGGCGATAAATGAGCTTAAGTTGATTCTTAATAGCAAATTGCAGAATGTTCTCGCCAGCCGGCGCGGTATTGGCAGGAATCACTTTGATATTCAGGGTGAACAAACTTTCCCGATCGTTTGGCAGTTGCGCCGAGGTTAATAATACGCGCAGATCGTTGCTGTCTCCGGCGTCCAGACGGAACAATGGCGGGGTGACGATAAACGGTGATTTATTATTACCAGCCAGATCGTCTACCCAGCTCTGAATAAGTACCGGATCGTGAGGATTGGTGTTTTTTACCGTGATGTCGGCCTCATGACTTTGTTCATTATAAATGACACGCGTGCCGGCAATGGCAACCCCGGCAGCAGACGCCAGGAGCGGACAAAAGAGAAGGCTCAGGAAAAAAGCCATTTTATAACACTGCATAATTGAGGATCCGGTCACGAGGAATGAAAATAAGGGCAGGGGATGCTGCCCTCGGTAAAAGCGGCAATCAGCACATTCTATTCATATACAATATCAATATTGGCCGTGGCATTAATATTGCCGGCGGTGACATCCAGGGAGGAATCGCTCTTCAGATCGGCAATAAAATTAAAGGCAATATCACCGTTTTCGTCGGCTTGCGAAACCGCCGTTTTGCTCTGTTTGTCAAAGGTCAACTGAGTGCCTTCCGTTGAGCCGTCAGGGGAAGAGAAGACTTCAATGCCCACCCCTTTGGCGGTATCCGCGGCATCGGAGAGCGCCAGCACGGCGGCGCTGGTGCCGTTAGCATTGGTGTCCGGGGTACCCTCCAGGCTAATGCTGATATTCTGCGCCAGCGGGCAGCCGGTCAGGTTGATGGTAAACGGTGTTTCTGCGGTTTTCGCTTCATGTGATTTCAGCGCCGACATATCGACGTTGCCAAAATCGACATTCACATCGCCACCGTTGTTGGCGATCTGGCACGACTCGTTAATAATTTTACCGGTGAAATTCAGTGTGCCCGCCGCGCGGGCGGGGGTCACAGTAGCCAGACTGAAGGCCAGCAGTGAACCCACAACCAGCAGGGTGCCTTTTTCTTTCATACTCAAACCTTATTAAATAATCACAAGTTAATTAAATCGTTTAACATTTTTAATGCATGTTTTTTATTTCTGTTCACAAAAAACGGTAAGCATCACTAATGTATACTGCCGTCGGGGGCGGGATTATACGGAGAACGTCGTAAAGGCCCATGGATAAGGTGTGTTAAGCTGTAACAATCTTTATTTTTTGGTGTAAGTATAATCTCATTTAATATTGTAATTGGGTTCTATATACAGAATGTATTATTTCCCGGGGACGCCTGTTTTGGCAAAGTTCTGGCAAAAAGTTGCTGTTATTCCCGGCAGTTGACCGGAGAGGGCAGAATAATCGTTTACGCTGCCGCTATTTTGCCGTAGCGTGAAGATCGCGGCAGGAAGCCGCAGGTTGGATGGCACAGAACGATTCTGTGCCGCGCAGTGTCACTCGCTATCAAGGAAGATTGCTATGTCTCCGCTCCGTCTCGCTCTAATATGTCTGTGTCTGGCACCGCTGGCGTCGTCTGCTGCGCTCTCCGGTCAGGTTCATTTTTCGGGCCGTGTCATCAATCCGGCCTGTCTTATCGCGCCGCAGCGCAATCGTATCGATGTTTCGTGCCAGCACCGTTCACCGGAACAGGTCGCCTTGACAGACAACCCCCCTCGCTATGCCATGCCGGATGATCGCGGTGAGGTCAGTCTCCACTGGCGAAATGCACAGCACAGTGAAGCGGATGTCATTATTCGCTATCGCTAAGGTAAGAAAAACGCGGTGAAGGGTAAGCGGATGCAGGACGTAAAGGGTAACGCGGTGGGCGGTTTCAGCGCGCGTCAGCAGTGACTACTGGGGTGACGCGCACGTAGAGTACATTTCATGAAAACAATCCTTGCCGTCGTCCGACAGCAGAGTATCGCCTCAGTCGGGTTCCCAGGCGAGGATATCACCGGGCTGACATTCCAGCGCCTCGCAGATGCGGGACAGGGTATCAAAACGGATGCCTTTGACTTTTCCCGACTTGAGCAGCGACAGGTTCTGTTCGGTAATGCCTACAAAGGCCGCCAGCGCCCTGGACGTCATCTTTTTTTCCACCAGCAGTTTGTCCAGATTCACCACCACAGCCATCGTTAAATAAACTCCTTATTCTCTTCTTCAGCACGGATCCCGTGGAGCATGGCGTGAAATGTCACAAACAGCAAGCTTCCTGTCAGAAGCAGCCCCCCGTCGCTGAGCAGAAACACCACCTGATAATAAGGCTGCGGCCACCAGGCGAGCAGCGGGATCAGAAAGCGGCACACCGGCAACAGGATCCCCATGCCCACCATGGCCAGAGCGATGTAACGAACGCTGTGCGCCAGGGAGAGGCTGAGCACGCTGCGCTGGCGGACGCTACGGGTTACCTTCATGCCCTGCCAGATAGCGAACGCGAACAGCCCGGCCGGGAGATACAGCAGGGCCAGCAGCAGCAAACGTCTCGCCATCCCCGGCGCCTGGGCCGGGTTGTCGGTTAACGGCACTTCAGCAAAGTGCAGCAGGGTGGAAAGAAAATATCGTTCGCCGGTAAAGAAAATCCACAGCGGCACGATCAGGGCGAGCATAAAAAAGAGGGGCAGTATGCCGCTAATAATAGCCAGACTCAGCCGGGTTCTGGATTGCTTCACAATTTACCTTCCTGATTGATGAGAATAATTAAAGCACCAGCCGCGCCAAGCATGACATAAGGGCCACGGCGAAGACAACGCTCATCGCCCGGACGCCGCGACGACGGCTGGCAAACCACGGACGGGTCCAGACGCGGTAGAGGCTGAGGGTGATGAACGACGCCTGGATGGTCCAGGTCAGCATCCGAAACAGGTAGCCCATTTTGCCGAGATTCTGCAGGGTCTGGAAAACCTCGGCGAGATAAATAACCCCGGTCGCCAGCAAAACATAATTGAGCAGGCGTATTTTTCGCTGCGCCAGCCAGTCGCCGGAAATAAACAGGATCACCGACAACAGCGTTAACAGCGCCCAGAGGATGTCAATTCCGTTCATTACGCGCCTCCTGTTCATCAGGGGTGGCAGCCAGTAAGAGCTTGATGGCAGGTCCGATCACCGGCCAGGCGGTATCGGAGAGGATCACTACCGCGGTCTGTCGCTGTCGGTCGAAGGCCATCATTGCCGCAAAGCCGCCACTCTGCCCGTCATGCCAGACGATCTCCCGTCCGCGGACGCGGGTAGTGAACCAGGCATAACCCACCCGGGAATCGGGATCATCGGTGGCGAACAGGGAGTGCATACCTTCACTGCCCGCCAGGTTTGCTGCCAGCAGCGCCTGGGCATATTTCGCCATATCGACAATCGTGGCGCGGACGCCGCCGGCGGGGGCGAAGGCGTCCATCACCCATGGCTGCTGAGGGAAACCAGGGGCTGACCAGCCCATGGTAAACGTCGGCGAGGCTGGAGTATTGTGCCGGGCCACTTCCGCGCCCTGCATTCCGGCGGGGGCAAAGACCCGTTGCGCCATCAGTGTGGCAAAATCGCGATGGGACGCCCGCTCCAGCGCCAGTCCGAGCAGGGCAAACCCGGCGTTGGAATAATCAAACCATTTCGTCGGCTGCAGGGTGGCCTGGTTCATCATCGCGATCAGCGCGGGTCGATCGTAGCGCCAGGGATTCTGCCGCCGGGCAATATCGCTCAGAATAGCCAGCCGCTGCCCAACCGACGCGGTGAGCGGTGGCAGTCCTGAACGGTGAGAAACCAGTTGCTCCAGGGTAACATCCCGCACCGGGCTGACAATCTCCGGGACCAGCGCCGACACCGGCGTCTGCGCGGTGACTTCGCCGCGGCGAATAGCCTCCAGCAGCAGGCTGGCGGTCATGGTTTTGCTCAGGCTGGCGATCTCATACTGTGTCGTATACTCGCTCCCCCACAGACCGTAGCGCACCCCCTGAGGCGTAATCAGCGCTGCGGCGACCTGTCCGCGGGCGCCATTAAGCAGGGGCGTTAATATCGAGACCAGCTGTTTATCCCCCGTCGTCCGGGAGCTGGGGGGATGAAAGCCGGGCTGCAGGGCGATCCCCGCCGCCACGATGACGGTAAAAACCAGCACGGCGGCAATGATCTGTCTGTCCCGGCGATAGCGGTTCCAGCGCATGTTTTCTCCTTAACGCGGTACGACATCCAGGTGAGGGAATACCGCTTCTCCCTGGTGTTAAAGTGAGCGCAGGTTAGCCTGGTGTTTATCGTTTTACAATAAATTTTTATCGTTTTATGATTAACTTTATGAGGAGTAAAGCAGACACTCCCGGCGCGGTGTGGAGAACGCGGGGGGCAATAGAGGCCAGGGAATAAAGTGCGCTGACGAAGAGAGGTACTCGCCAGCGAGAAATGTCGGCTATGCCGGGAGAAGAAAACTTAGCGGATCCGCGACTGCTCGTCGTCGCGTAGCGTCAGCACCTCAAATCCGTTGGCGGTGACGGCCACGGTGTGCTCCCATTGCGCGGAGAGTTTTTTATCGCGGGTGACGACAGTCCAGCCATCTTTTTTGGTTTTGATGCGGCTGTCGCCCTGGTTCACCATCGGCTCAATGGTGAACACCATTCCTTCGCGCAACACGGCGCCTTCCCCGGGGCGGCCGTAATGCAGCACCTGCGGTTCCTCATGCATTTCCTGGCCGACGCCGTGACCGCAATATTCTCTGACCACGCTGTAGCCATGGTCCTCGACCCAGCGCTGAATAGCGTGACCAATATCGCCCAGCGTCGCGCCAGGTTTCACCACCTCAATGCCTTTCCACATCGCTTCATAGGTGGTCTTTACCAGCCGGCGGGCCAGCGGGGAGACATCGCCTATCAGGTACATCTTGCTGGAGTCGGCAATCATGCCCGCTTTCTCCAGGGTGATATCGACGTTAACAATCATCCCGGCGCGCAGATGTTCGGTCGCTTTGGGGATCCCGTGGCACACCACATCGTTAATGGAGGTGTTCAACACATAGGGAAAATCGTATTGCCCCTTGCTGGCCGGGCGGGCATGCAGTTGGTTGACGATAAAATCTTCCACTCGATCGTTAATCGCCATCGTCGTTACGCCGGGAACGATAAAGGTATCCAGCATATCAAACACCGACGCCAGCAGCTGGCCGGCATGGCGCTGACGTGCGAGTTCATCGGCGGTTTTAATGATTATTGATGGCATTGATTACCTCCAGCAGACGGTCAGAGCCGGATTTCAGCATCAGCAGTTTGATCTGCTGGTGGTTAAGCTCGGGGTAGAGCTCGCTCATCATGCCCAGACGGATCCAGTATTCCGCCTGGGCATTGACGGAGCGGGACATAGCTTTGCTGGCATCACGAATATCATCGTGCAATAGATCGGAGATTTTGACGATTCCCATAGAGACAGTCCATATATGATTCGTATATGCATCGCATACAGACCGGCACGGGATGTCATGGGCATTTTGTGTCGTGACCGGGGGGGAGGCGAGAGGCCCACGCAAAAAAGCCCGACCAGCGGGCTTATTTTCAGCATTTTTTTCGGGTTAATCATTCGCGCCATTCACCATGGCGAAATTACCCATTAGATTATCGGTATGCAGAATGAAAATAACATGACGGCGGCGAAGCGCGGCGCATCAATATATTTAATGCAGGTGTTAATTTTGCGTATGAATATTCTCCCGTCAGGCCGGGAATCCGGGGGAGTTACAGCGCGTCAGTGAGTTTATCCACCACCACTTTACCCGCATTATCGAACTGCGTAATGCGAAAGCTGTCGCTCCAGGAGCGGCGGGTGGTGAAACGGTCGAACAGGGATACCCGACCTTTACGCTGACCATCTTTACTCAAAATAACCCATTCAGTCACCGCAGAATAATGCTGGCTATTGTCATGACGGCTCTGTTGTTCAACAAGCTGGTCTTCTTTTTCCACTTTTAAATAATCACGCAACATATTTAACCTCCATAGAAAGTATTATTAACATTACTCCTTTTATTTATTCTTTCAATCAAACTTTTTAATCAATAAAAGTAACTATTAGTGGGCGACCTAAGTGCAAAAATCGTCAGATTGTCATTACCCGGCGCAGTGGATTCCACTACGCTTAACAGAGCTGTCTGGCGCGCTATCTGCGGTTGCCAGGGCCAGAAAGGCGGCAACAAAACGTCTTAACCTTGTATTCATCATGGGCGTTGTTCTGCTATATCTAGTGCGTTTTGCCACGACCGAGCCACAGAGAGCGCTGTACCATGAGTAACGATCACCTGACGGATATCGCCTATCGTCACTTTATTGAAAGTGTTAAAGATTATGCCATATACATGCTGAGCACTGACGGTATGGTCATCAGCTGGAACGAAGGTGCCCGCCGGGCAAAAGGGTACCTGAGCGACGAGATCATCGGTTGCTACTTCGGTCTCTTCTATAGCGAAGCTGAGCAACTCTCCGGTGTACCCGCGAAAAACCTGGAAATCGCCCTGCGTAGCGGGCAGTTCGAAGGGGAAGGCTGGCGTTACCGCAAAGACGGCTCCCGATTCTGGGCGCATGTCATGATCGATACCATCCGCGATGAGCAGAACACCCTGCTGGGTTTTGCCAAAATCACCCGCGATATCAGTGAACAAAAAGCGATTAATGACCGCATCGCATGGATGGCGCGCTACGATGCGCTGACTGGTTTACCTAACCGGGTGGAGTTCTTTGAGCGGGTGGAAAAGCTGATCACCGGTAATGATGCCCGCCGCTTTGCCATTTTCACCATCGATTTAGACAAGTTTAAAGAGATTAATGACCTGCAGGGCCATCTGATTGGTGACCAGCTGCTGCAGCGTGTGGCAGGCGCCGTGCTGAAAACGCTGCAGAAGGAGGAGATGGTCGCGCGCTTTGGCGGCGATGAGTTTGTGGCCGTTAAACCTTTTGCCGATGAGGGTGAAGTGGATGCCTTTGCTGCGCGCCTCTGGCACTGCTTCAGCGGTAAGCAGACGTTTGCCGCGACGGAAGTGGTTCTCTCCGCCAGCATTGGCATCTCGGTCTACCCGGAGGACGGTACGGATATTAACACGGTACTGAGCAATTCCGATCTGGCCATGTATCGGGCAAAGAGCAGTCTCGACCACAAGATTTGCTGGTACGAACGTGAAATGGATGACAAGACGCGGCAGCGCAATATGATGGCCGCCGACATCCGGCGCGGTATTCACGCTGGAGAATTTTCGCTCCACTATCAGGCTATCCGCAACATCAAAGATCGCCGGATCACCGGTTACGAGGCGCTGCTGCGCTGGCAGCATCCGCAGCTGGGGCCGATCCCGCCTGACGTGTTTATTCCCATCGCCGAAGAGATTGGCGCCATCGTGCCCTTAGGTTACTGGGTGCTCGAGCAGGTGTGTAACGAATCGCTGGAAAAGGGTCTCAACAGAAAAGTTTCGGTCAATATCTCGCCGGTGCAGTTGCGTCACCGCAGCTTTATCGAAAAAGTCCGCGAGATCCTGATGCGTACCGCCTATCCGGTCAGCCTGCTTGAGTTTGAAGTGACGGAGACGGCGTTCATCATCAATAAGCAGCTGGCCTTTAGCGTCCTGCATCATCTGCAAAAAATGGGGATCAGCATCGCGCTCGATGACTTCGGTACCGGCTACTCCTCCCTGAGCATGCTGCGCGATTTCCATTTCGACGTGATTAAACTCGACCGCAGCTTTATGCTTGATGTGGAGAGTAATCCCCAGGTCCGCTCATTCGTGCGGGCCATCATTTCGCTGGGAAATTCAATTAATACGCCGCTTATCGCCGAGGGTGTGGAAACCGCCGGGCAACTGCAGATCCTCGAAGAGGAAGGGTGTGACGAGATGCAAGGCTTTCTGTTCGGCGAGCCGGTGGATATTAAACACCTGCCTCCGTCGTCCTGATACGCCCACCGGCTGCGGGTGGGCGTAGCGTCATTACTGATGCGCCAGCGGAGCCTGCCCGGAAAGATGCAGCAGAGCCGACTGCAGCGAGACGTCAAACATCTGACCGTGCGTCATACCAGGGTAGCGCCAGAAAGCCACCGTCAGGCCTTTGTCGGCCAGCTGCTGCTGGGTTTGTCGCAACACACTTAGGGAAGCCACGTGGCCGGTGGGTTCCCGGGCAGCTTTGCCATCACCTTCCAGCAGATACAGCGATTTCCCGGAGAAGGCGGTAGCGCTTAAGGCTTCGCTGCCCTTCAGCGGAGATTCCTGCGCCTGGCCCAGCGACGGGCTGGCCGAATAATAGAGATGAAACAGCGAGGTCTTCCGCCACGCGTCGAGCACAAACAGCCCGCCGTAGGAGTGGCCCCAGATCGCGCGCTGGTGGGGATCTATTTTCAGGTGAGCTTCCGTTTGCGGCACCATTGTTTCGGTCAGCAACTGACGAAACAGGTCATTACCTCCGGTTTTTCGCGGCGGCAGCGCGGGTTTCCCGACTTGCGGTTTGAAGGCCTTTAGCGGAGGAGTGTAATCCCAGGCCCGGGCGGCGGTATCGAAGGGCAGCGTTGTCTGGTAACCGATAGCGACGATCACCGGCGGGGAGCCGGCGGAGAGCTGCTGCAGAAGGGCGTCGTTAAGCTTATCCATCACCGCGTTACCATCCAGCATATACAGCACAGGATAGCCGGCGGCGGGCGGGGCTTTGTCCGGCACGGCAGTCCACACCCGGTAGTGGCGTTCGCCATCGGCGGAGTCATACTGACGTTGCGTAAAATGATAGTACGCTGACCCTTTATCGGCGATGTTTGGCCCCAGCGGCTGAAGATCCGGTCGGGCGGTGCTACCGCTACTGTAGAAGAGCACGCCAACCGCCAGCGTCAGCAGCCCGCGCGCCCGGATGCTCCCTGAATTCCGCTTCACCTTGTCTAACCCCCTGTATTCTTTGAGCTGTCATTTTGTTGGGCTGACACGGTAACACAGCTTGTTTGATAATGGTTCTCATTTCTTTTGTGCGCTTTGGATCTGCGTGGGATACCGGACGGGGCTGGTGGGGGGGGGCGAAGCGAAAACGCAGGATACATGGCCGCCTGTCGGCGGCCATCAGGACAGGGTCAGGGATCGCCGTTGATGCTACGCAACAGCCTTTTTACCAGCGGGATGAGCGCAATAAGCACCAGCGCAATGACCACGATCAGTAACAGCGTCAGCCCTTTATGATGACTGATAAGCACCCACAGCATCGCCAGCGTCATGAGATGATCCTTGCATTAACAGCGTTAACCACCGCCAAGGTGAATGAAATTTAACAGAATGGTGATGACCACCCAGGCCAGCAGCAGAAAGCGTCGTTTATCGCGTCGAGCTTCCAGCGCAGCGAAATAATTAGCGCTGTACCAGGTTGATATAATAATAGCCAGCGTGATGATGACCTGCCAGACCACTTCGCTAAAGCCCGTCACGATGCTTATCGCGCGAAAGCAAAGCACAATCGCGATGCCGTTAAGCGCGTTACACATCAACCATCCCCACAGGCTTGAGGGACGGCTAAAGAAATATCCAAGTCGTAAAACCAATGTCGTATACACCTTGCCAAAATAATCGCGCTGTAAAATGCAGTTTAATGCCCGACGAGGTATTGATATAAATCAAAATTAATGGAATAGCGCAGTAATCACTGGCATGCAGCGATCGCTGCATGGCAATGGAAAGGCGTAGAGAACGGTGGGTAAAAAACGAAATCACTTGTTTTTATTGGTTTTTTTAAAATTGATTGTGGCAGTGAAATATTCTCCATGGCCCATTTAACAATATGACGGTAATTTCCATTGTTATTATTTTATGTGGCTCTATCACCAGCTAAATTAAAACCTATTTACTATTCACCGCTGGCCGCTTGCGGGAGTGGTCTGAAACAGCCGGAGCCAAGGCTCCGGCTGGCGTCATACCTAATGAGGCAAGGCATTATGTTGCAGAATTTTCAGGAAGTCATTTTTGTCTGAAATTAATGACAGCGCGTTAGCGATCAGTTCATCGCTAAATATCGAGGCAATTTCTTTGAGCACATCAATATGCTCTTTTTCTTTCGCGATGACGCCGATGGCAATAAACATCACGTTGCTGCGATCCCAGATAACGCCATCAGGGAACTGAAAGATCTCAATGCCGGTTTTGAGAATGATATCCGTCGCGGATTTCGGCAAATGTGGCAAGGTGATGCCATTCCCCAAAAAAGTGGAAACCTGATGTTCACGCTCCAGCAGAAAGTGAACGCACTCCTGATTCACATATCCTTTGGCTTTACACTCCGCGCCAATCATAGCGATCACTTCCGCTTTATTACTGGCCTTGCAGCCGATATGCAGATTATCCAGCGTGATGTTATCGATCATAGCCAACCTCCCTGGTGAGACGCGTAGATTTTTTACCCTCGTGATTCGATGACAGCTCTTCTTCTAACTGCTCGAGCGATTTATTGGAGGTCTCCGGTAGGGCGAAGACCACGAACAGAATCGCTAAGTAGTTGATGGCTGCGAAGATGAAGAAGACCGGCCCAAGGCCCAGTTTCGCCTGCAGCAGCGGGAACAGGTAGCTGACCACCGCGTTCATGATCCACATGAAAAATACCGAGATCCCCATCGACAGCCCGCGGAATTTCAACGGGAACAGCTCAGCTAATACCACCCAGGTAATAAAGCCCATGGAACCCTGCATCACACCGACGAACAGCGCGCCCAGCAGCCAGATGGCGGTGGCTTTCAGATCGCCCACCAGGGTGTAATCGACAGCGGCGATAATCAGGTGCAGCGTGGCCATAATGGCAAAGCCGTAGATAATGATCGTCTTACGTTTGAAACGGTCGACAAGGAACAGCACGCCAATCAGCATACCGCCGACGGAGAAGACACCGTTCAGCACGTTACAGATCAGCGAGGTACGCTCTGAGAAGCCGGCAGCATTCAGAATTTCCGTGCCGTAGTACATAATGACGTTAACCCCAGTAGTTTGCTGCAACGCGGCCCAGGTAATACCGACCAGCAAAATTTTGAGGATCCATGGCGTTTTGAGGATAGTCGTGAAGGTGCCCTGAGCGCTGTACTTATTGCCGGCTTCAATTTTGATCAGGGTGGAGATGTCGTCATACTCCTTCTGCGCGCGTTCCGCCGGGCGGATCTGTTTGAGAATATGCAGCGCTTCCTCGTGGCGATTTTTGCTGATCAGCCAGCGCGGGCTTTCCGGCGCGCGCCACATGCCAACAAAGAGGCAGACAGCGGGAATGGCCTGTACCAGCAGCATATAGCGCCAGACGTCCGGCAGATGGCCCCAGATGATGCCAATGATCGCGTTGATGGCAAACGCCGCCAACTGGCCAATGACGATGGCGACTTCATTCAGGCCGGTCAGCTTACCGCGCATCTCGGTAGGCGCCACTTCCGAAATAAAAGTGGGGGCAGTGACCGACGCGCCGCCGACGGCGTAGCCCAGCAGGGCGCGGGCAATCAGCAGGGTGGTGATATCGGGAGCTGCGGCGGAAAGCAGGGCGCCGATAAGAAAAATAAAGGAGAGGAAGAGTAAATATTTGCGCCGGCCGAAGAAGTCGGCAAACTTGCCGCCAAACACGCTGCCCAGCGCGGCGCCGATCAGCAGGACGCTCATCACCAGCCCTTCGGTAGTCGGGGTCAGCGCCATGTACTGCTTCAGTGAGGAAAAGGCGCCGTTGATAACGCCGGTGTCGTAACCGAAAAGCAGGCCGCCGAAGGTGGCCACTAAGGTGATCTGATGAAGTCGTTTTCTCTGTTGCTGGTTCAGGTTTGTTATAAATGACATGGTAGTCCCTTTATTTTATTGAACGACACAAGATAAAAATACATCTCCCCAGTCAGGATTTATTACGCCTGTGTTGTCGTATCTAACTGAACTAAATGATTTTTCTTCTTTGTGTAATTGCTCAGCACATGGCAGGGTACGCTCAGCAATGGCGGTCAAAGAGGTTTACGGCTTGGTGTTGACATGGATGTAGTCGATATCCGTTCTCCTTTTCGGGTTAGCGGTCTTCAGTGCGTCGGCAGCGCCGACGTCTGCCGGTGGACAGCGCCCTGGTGTGGCACGTTGCTGTCGTTGCGGCGATTTATCGTGATAAGAATATGGCACAAAGAAATGGAATGAGAATGCTACAAGATCACATTATGAAAATTTAATTTCAAATTGGTGTTGCAGAATGGTAAATGCATGAAGCCAATCACAAAGGATGGAGGGAGCATATCCCCATGAAAACCAGGTTAAATTTACAGGCCGGTAATAATGATGTTGTTTTCAGTAGGTTAATGTAAATCAAAGAATACAACGCAGATCACATTTTTACGCCATAATATCCTGGAATAGAATTTATATTTCATTACTTTGATCAGGGTAAAACGAGGATGGCGGCCTTCTGGCAACGGTCTGGAGGGGAAGAAAGCCCGTGGGGGAGGTTATAGGATGAATGTGTGGCCGGCGGGAACGCTGGGTAAAAATGCAGAGAAGGGGGATCCTCTGCATTTTACCCATCACGAAAAAGATCAGTGCAGTGCGGGCCAGTAGCCTTCGTTGGCGACGATCAGTTCATCGAGGATGGCTTTCGCCACCGCGGCGCTGGGCACCGTTTTCGATAGCGTAATGGCCTGCCACAGTTTCTGGTAACTACCCTCAACCCAGGCGTCAACCACCAGCTTTTCGACCGCCACCTGCTGCTCCATCAACCCTTTCTGGAACGACGGGATTTTCCCCATCGCCAGCGGCTCCGGGCCATTGACGCCCACCAGGCAGGGGACTTCCACCATCGCCGTCTCATCAAAGTTGGCGATCGCCCCGTTGTTCTCAACGATCAACAGCATCCGCTCCTGGGTGTTAAAAGCGATGGCGCAGGCGAGGTCGACGATAAAGGTGGCATGGGCCCCGGCATGAAAATGCGCGCCTTCCGCCGTGCCCCGACGGGTAATCTCCCGGGCCATATCGAAGACCTCTTTTTCACGTCCGGCCATCACCTCGTTCGCCCGCGTAAAGTCTGGATCGGCGTGCGCCACCTCATAGTCAGGATAGAGGTAGTATTTCAGATAGGTGTTAGGCAGTGTCGACGGATCGAGGGCAAACACATCCTTCACCTTTTTAAAGGTTTCGATCCAGCTTGGCGCTTTATGCTGAAAATCTTCTTTTGGACTGCTGTATCCCTGTTCCGCCACGTGACGCTTCAGCGCCGGCATCAGATCGTTACCGGCTTTATCGGTGATACGGGTCCACCAGCCGAAATGGTTCAGGCCATAGTAGCGGACGTTCAGCGCCTTGCGCGACGGCAGGCCGAGGATGTCGGCAAACAGCCCCTCGATAGCCACCGGCATATCGCAGATGTTGATGATGCGCGCGTCGGGTCGCAGGCGACGGGTGGCTTCCGCGACGATGGCCGCCGGATTGGAATAGTTGAGCATCCAGGCGTTCGGAGCGTATTGCTGCATATAATCGACCAGCTCCAGCACCCCGGCAATGGAGCGCATGCCGTAGGCAATCCCACCCGGACCGCAGGTCTCCTGTCCCGGCACGCCATATTTTAACGGGATCTTTTCATCCTTTTCCCGCATTTCATACAGACCGACGCGAATATGCGCCATCACAAAATCGACGTCAGTGAAGGCCGCCTGCGGATCGGTGGTATAGCTGAACTTCACCTGCGGGAAGCGTTCTGCCACCAAAATAGCGCAGGCGTCGCCGATCGTTTTCTGACGCTGGTGATGGTTGTCGTACAGACGGATCTCCCGCAGGGGAAAGCGCGACATATTTTCCAGCAACATCATCACAATCCCAGGGGTATAAGTACTGCCGCCGCCGGCAATCGTGACCACAAAGTTATCTTTCATTTACCACCTCGTTATTCAGTAACACCCAGACTGGCGTTGACCGCCGTTCGAATTTTGTTAACCCCCAGGCCATAGATCACCTGGACATGGTTGCCTTTAATCAGCACGCTGCTCCCGCCGCTCTCTTTCAACAGCGACTGCTGGATGAGGGCGGGGTCGCGCACATCGACCCGCAGACGGGTAAAACAGTTTTCCACTACGCAGACATTCTCTTTTCCGCCCAGTCCCGCAATCACCAGCGTACCTTTATCGGCAATCTCGCTTGCCTGGCCCGTCTGCTCGGAAGGCTCCGCATCGGCAGCCGCTTCACGGCCCGGGGTGAGCATCCGCAGACGGGTAATACAGAAGGTGCCGACCAGGTACATGGTGGCGGTCTCCAGCAGGCCGAGGGCGACAAATACCGGCCAGCGCGTCACGCTGGCGCCGGCAGGGAGGTTATAGACGACAAAATCGATAAGACCGTTGGTGGCGCAGACCCGCACGTGAAGCAGCCAGGCCAGCATCTGGAAAAAACCGTCCAGCAGGGAGTAGATAAGCCACAGCAGCGGGGCGGTGAAGATAAAGAGAAACTCAAAAGGTTCGGTGATCCCCACCAGAACGGAGGTCACAATTAAGGGGATCAGCGTGACTTTAAGCCGCTGCTTATTCTCCGGTTTCGCCGTACGGTAGAAGGCGAGCGCCATGCCGGCGGTGCCGAAGATCTTCACCATCCCGTAGGTTAAAAACCGGGCGGAATCACTCAGCGCCCCGATGGGATGACGGGCGATTTCGGCAAGGAAAATAGGCTTGGCGCCAATAACCGTTTGACCATCAATCAGCAGCTGTCCGCCGATGGAGGTAAAGACAAACGGCGACCAGATAAGATGATGCAACCCGGTCGGGATCAGGAACCGGTTGAGAAAACCGTACAGGAAGACCCCGATGGCGCCAAAGGATTTCATAAAGCCGGTCAGCGCCGAAATGCCCAGCTCAACCACCGGCCAGAGATAGACGGTGGCGATAGCAAACAGGCCAACCAGCGGTAGCATCACGATCAGCACCAGCTTACTGTTGCCGTAGATCGACAGCGCGCCGCGAAACTCAATGCCGACCACGCGGTTGTGGACAAAGGCGACGGCGCAGCCAAGGATAATCCCAAGGAACACGCCCATATCAATGACCTGAAAGCCAAAGATAAAGGTTTGTCCACTGCCGTACAGTTGCGCGTTGGTGGCACCGGACGCCAGGCGATGGGTCAGGGTCAGCCAGCTATTGTTCGCCGCCAGATACACCAGCCAGGTCATCGCCGCCACGAAGGCCGCTTCGGCTTTGCGGGTTTTCGCCAGGCCGCTGGCCAGCCCAAGGCAGAACAGAAACCCGAGATGGTTCATCAGCGCCCAGAGCATACTGGAGACGAATTTCCCCAACAGGTAGAGCGCGCTGCTTTCATCCACCCACAGCCGGTTGGTGGTCATGCTGAACAGGGCGATCAACAGGCCGATAGCCGGCAGATATAGCACCGGCCCGATCATTGCTTTGGAAAAGTCCTGAAGCTTTTTCACGCCAATCATGGTTGTCCTCTCGTCTTCGCAGACCTGATGAATAGGCTTATCAGACTAGGAGCAGACCACCGGGATCCCGAGCAGGAAAAGGGCCATCTGTGATGAAAGTCATACATATTGTTGCTGGACAGATATATAAATATGGCGAGATTTATAGATGAGTTAGTGTTGAAATTTTCGCTGCAATGTAAAAATAATCTTTTATTTACATTAAATTATTCGCTTAGCTGTTTGACGAGCGCCACCTTAGCGAGACATCTAAAAGTGATTTATAAAAAGATTGCCACTGAACTGAAGGCCCGCATCAACAGCGACGACTATGCCGTCGGCGATATGCTGCCCAGCGAAAAAGCGCTCGCTGCGGAGCTGCAGGTCTCGGTGATGACGCTGCGCAAAGCGTTGGCGCTACTGGAGGAGGAAAAGCTGATCGCGCGGCGGCACGGCAGCGGAACCTGCATTGTGCGTAAAAGTAACTATCACGGGGGAGAACTGGAGGGCTTTAACTACCAGATGCAGGTGGTAGGCGTCACCAACTACCGTAACAAAGTCATTGAATTCACGCTGCTTGATGCTCCTCCGGCCATCGCCCAGCAGTTAAAGATCCAGCCGGGGGAAAAAGTTTACTACGTCAGGCGGCTGCGGCTAATTGATGAGGTCCCGATCCTCGTGGAAAACAGCTATATTCCATTCGCCACCTTTCCCTGGCTCAGCGTGGGTAACCTCGAGCAGTCTAAATTCAACTATTTCAAAAAAGAGTGTCATATCACCATCATCGAGAGCCACCGCAGCTATACGCCGGTGCTGGCGACCCGCGAGCAGGCCGAGCTGCTGCAGGTGGCGCCAAACAGCCTCCTGCTGCGGGTGCAGTCGGTGAGTTATGCGCAAAACCGGGCGATCGTCGATTTCTCAGAGATCTACCAGAACACCAGTAAGTACAACGTGAAGCACATTACTCGCCGCTAGCGGATTCAGATCAGCCATCCCCTGGCGATCAGCTCCATTCCCAGCGCCAGCAGGAACAGCAGAAAGCCCTGACGAAAGCGTCGCGGGCTGAGACGCGAGCGGATCCACTGTCCCAGCCACATGCCGAGTAGCGCGGGCAACAGCGCCAGCCCCGACAGCAGCAGCGAATCAGCATGCCAGCCATCGTGCAGGGAGAGGCCGGCCGCCATCGCCAGGGTGGAGAGGGTGAACGACAACCCCAGAGCCTGCACCAGTTCGTCTCGACGAAAGCCCAGCGTCTGCAGCCAGGGAACGGCCGGAATAACAAATACCCCGGTCGCCCCGGTGATAACGCCGGTCAGACCGCCCATGAGCGGCGACAGCCACTTCTCCACGCGGGCGGAAACCTGCAACGCCGGGCCACAGAGCGCATACCCGGCATAGGCTATCAACACGGTGCCAAGCGCCAGCGCTGAGCACCGAGGATTGAGGCTGATCAGCAGTGACGACCCCGCCAGCGTTCCCATAATAATCCCGGTCATCATAAGCCAGAGGCGGCGCACAATCTGCGCCAGCGCGGGGCCAGCCAGCAACTGGCAGAGATTGGTTAACAGCGAGGGAAGTACCAGCAGCGCCGCTGCGGCCTGCGGCGGCATCAGCAGACCAAGCAGGCCCATCGCCACGGTGGGTAATCCCATGCCGGTCACCCCTTTGACCAGTCCGGCGGCGATAAAGATCAGCAGTAAATAAAAGATGTGGAGATCGAACATCACGGCTCACTTTTCAGGATAGAAAGGGACATTGAAACCACTGGTCGCTAAAGCCACAATGCGGTATGTTGCCCTAAGACTACGGGAAAACCGAAGGGTGGGGAGGGTGTGATGCGGATGGATCTGGCCGATCTGCGACTGTTTATCGCCATCGTGGATAGCGGCAGTATTACCGGTGGGGCCGCCATGGCCCATCTCGCCCTGGCCTCCGCCAGCGAAAGAGTGCGCAAGCTGGAGGCAGAGGTCGGTGTTCCCCTGTTGCAGCGTCATGCTCGCGGCGTGACGCTGACTGAGGCCGGGGAGGTACTGGCGCGCCATGCACGCCCGCTTCTTGCGCAGCAGCAGCGTCTGCGCCAGGCGATGAGCGCCTTCGCCCGCGGTCAGCAGGGGACGCTGCGGCTGTTCGCCAACACCTCGGCGATGTCGGCTTTTCTGCCGGGCAAGCTCGCCGCCTGGATGGCAGCGCATCCGGCGGTGCAGATCGACACCGAAGAGCGCACCAGCGCGGATATCGTCAGCAGCATTCTGGCGGGTGTGGCGCAGGCTGGAGTGGTGTCCGATGCGGTCGACCCCGGGCCGCTGCATCTGGATCCTGTCGCCGATGATCCCCTGGTGCTGATTGTGCCGCCGACTCACCCTCTGGCCGGCGCGAATGAAGTGGCGTTTGCGGCGGTCATCAACGAGCCGCTGGTCGCCCTCTACCAGACCAGCGCACTGCAGCAGCATATTGAACAACATGCCGCCGGGCTCGGCCAGGCGCTAAACGTCCGGGTCCGGATGAGCCATTTTGAAGGGCTTTGCGAGATGGTGGCTCACGGCGCCGGCGGGGCGATCCTGCCCCGCGTCATTGCCGAACGCTACCAGCAGCGCTACCGGTTTGCCGTCATCGCGCTGCAGGATCGCTGGGCACAGCGCCGCCTGTGTCTGTGTTATCAGGATGATGCCCGGCTGACGCCAGCGATGCGCCGTTTGCTGGCGTGGCTCCGACAGCCGTGAGACCATGAGTGACAGCGTCACTTTTTATGGCGGTTATTGCTACTGACATCCGTGTCAGAGATGCGATAGTAGACGTCCGACATTTATTAACACGCGAATCAGGACAGACAAGATGAGTACATTACCAAAGGTCGCGGTGCTGGGACTCGGCGCCATGGGACATGCTTTTGCCAGCAATCTGCTGAAGAAAGGCTTTACCGTCGCAGGCTGGAACCGTTCGCCAGCACGCGGCGAAGATTTACAGGCGCAGGGATTATCCCTGCATACCACGCCGCAGCAGGCGGTCGCTGATGCCGAGGTGATCATCAGTATGCTCGCCGACGGTCAGGCTACCCTCGAGGTACTGGCGCAAATAGCGCCTGCCTGTCAGCCGCAGGCGATCTATTGTCAGATGGGCACCATTGGCCTGCCGGAGACGCAGGAGGCTATCGCCTTGCTGCGGGCGCTTCAGCCGGCGATGACCTTCGTCGATGCCCCGGTTTCAGGGACCAAAGCCCCGGCGGAGAAGGCGCAGATCCTGGTGCTCGCCAGCGGAGATCGTGAAAAGTGTGCCGCTGCCGAACAGGTGTTTGCGGCTATCTCCCGCGGGACGCAGTGGTTTGGCGAGGCCGGCAACAGCCAGAAAATGAAGCTGGTCCTCAATGCCTGGCTGATTTCGATGATGCAGGGCATCGCGGAAAGCGCCCAGCTGGCGAAGACGCTGGGCTTTACCCCCGACCAGCTCTGGAGCGCTCTGGAAGGCGGCCCGCTGGCCGCACCGTATGTCAAAGTGAAACTGGATGCCATCGCCAGCGAGCAATTCGCGCCGCAGATGCAACTGGCGCATGCGCTGAAAGATGCCCGGCTGGCGCTATCCCTGGCCGAGCCGCACACCATGCCGGGGCTGGATAACATTGCCGAACTGTGGCAGCAGGCGGCGGACGCGGGATATGCCGGACAGGATTTGTCAGCGGTATATCAGTGGCTGTCGACGTCGGCGAAAGCGTAGTACCGCATCCTCAGGAAAAAGTGGCCGTGGTGGCCACTTATCCAGAGAAGAGTTATTTCCCGGAGAGAGCCGGGCGAGTGTCGATCCCTTCGTCAATGCGCTTGATCATATAGGGAAAGAACGGATTGGAAGACTGACGCATCAGCGAGTCCAGACCCACAACCAGCACCGAACGCTCGCCGCGAGCAGCAAACGTGCCGAGGCTGATCCCATATTGATTCAGCGGATGGGGATAGCGCCCGTACAGCGAATCGCTTAACGGGAAGGGGAGCGCGACATGAGAAAGGGAGTATACGTCCGGCAGGTAGCGCATTCCCTGCAGCTTTTCCACTGTGGTGTCTGTTTTCCCGGCAGGTGTTGTGCGGATTTCCATATCGGTACTGGCTGAATTCGCGTTAGTGATGATCGTGGTCTGATAAGCGCGTGGCGGCGCGGTCAGCAATCGCGCCAGCGCGGTGTAAGACGTCCGGCGTAATAATGAATTAAACCTGACGGCATGATTCAAATCGAAGAGGACAATTTCACTGCCATTTTCCGGCAAACGGTTATACAGCGCCGTCACGATCGCCCGCGTACTGACCGTTGAATCCACAACGGACTGAAAGGTCAATACCGGCGGTAAGCTGTTAAGTCTGTGATTTCTCGAGTCAGTCACTATCTGCTTTTGCAGCGCTTTGGTCAGCAGGAAGGACTGCCGGGCGGCGTTCGTCGGGAAGGAGTTATATTTGAACGGATTAAACTCGGGCATGATGTTTAACCATGCGGCTTTCGAGAAGGCGGGAAGAAACGCGGGCCAGCCAGCGAGGCCGGAAAAACGCGCGAAGCTGGTAATACCGATCATCGGAGAAATCAGGATCACCCGCTGGGGTTTTGCCAGTTCGGCATTATCCAGCGCGTCCAGCGAATATTTCATTGCCAGCGCGCCGCCGTTGGAAAATCCGACGATATGCAGGGGCACATCATTACCCGTCAGTCGTTTCGCTTCTCTCACCGCAAGGCGCGTGGCGGCAAGCCAGTCCTGCCAGTCCACATCGGTCAGCCCGGCGGGAACCGTCCCATGGCCCGGTAATCTGATACCGATGGCGACATACCCCTGTTGCCGGTAATTTTCAGCGATATGCCGCAGGCTGTAGGGGGTATCTGTCAGACCATGCAGCAACACCACGGCGCCTTTCGGTTTGCCATCCGGCATCATGATATATGACCGATTCCAGTTGGTTGGAAACGAGTCCGGATAGATGGGGCTGTGACTATAGTAACGATTCAGTTCGGTTTGCTGCTCAGCGTCCAGCTTATCGGTAACCTGGCGTTTTACCTCACTGAAGAGCGCATTCTCTTTGTTGATGTAATCGTTCCAGTCAGCATTGTCGATTTCATCCGCGCCCATCTCATGCGGAACCCAGGTATGCCAGAGCTGCAGCTCGGGTCCGCGCTGAATGTCATAAAGGCGTAGTCCCAGAGCGCCAACGATCAACAGCAGCAGGGACAACACGATACGTTTTAACCAGGTTACCCATTTCAACGCGTAGCTTCCTTTCTTAATGACATGTTTTCTGAGTATAAATAAACATGGTCAGGGAGATTTACTTTTTTACGCAGGACGGGGCGTGAAGCGCGCTGAGCGGTTCTATGGCATTGGGTTTAGCGATGCAAGACCAGTGGACGGATCCATCAATGGCCAAGCGCTTACTGGCTGACGGCTTCAGCGGGACAGCGTCGAACATTCGCCCTTTATGTCATCTCTTAATAAACAAAAATTCCAGCGCCGTCCGTCACTGCGCAACTCGGTGATGCTGAGCGGGTGAACGTCGATACGTGCAAATGAGTGAAGTGGGGCGCCGAGAACGTTGAGGAGCATGGCACGGATAGTGGAGGCCGACGCAATTACACCGTGTCGGCCTGGAATATCGACGTGTTTTGCCAGCCAACGGCCACAGCGCGCCAGCAACTGAGCACGTGACTCTCCGCCCGGCGGCGGATCGCCCTCCAGCCAGGCCAGGAAAGCGTCGGCGTCTTGCGTCATCACCTCACGTACTGGCCGACCGGCCCAGATGCCGTAGTCGGGTTCCGCCAGCTCCATCACCGGGGTACCCTGTAAAGAGAGCGCTGCGGCAGTTTGTCGGGCGGCGGTCTCCGGGGAGATCCAGACGCGGTGACAACGGGCGACACGGCTTTGTAACTGACGCGCCCGCTGCCATTCCCGCGCCTCCAGAGGGTCATCACAGGGGAAATGTGAACCTCGGGACGCTGCCGTTTCTCCCTGACAAATCAACGTTAGCGACGCTCTCATGATGTTAACCGCGGCGGAAGGCTGGGCGCTGCACACCTGTCGCCGGCGTGCGTTCGGCTAAGGCACCGAACGCCACACCGATGACGCTCCAGAGCACCAGGTGCGTGCCGAAGGAGCTGATACGGAAACGCCATAGCAGGTCCGCCGGGAAGTGTTCGGGCACTTCGTTCACTGTCGGCATCAGGGCACAAACCACGAGCATCAGCGCCACCGCGAACAGCGTTGCCCACATCATCGCATTCCCTCTACCGAGGCGCGGTATTAGCTGATGTGATAACCACGCGGCCGCGATGACGATGCCGATGGAAAGCAACATCATGACGAAGTACAGTTCGGTACGATAGCCGATGGTCTCCGGGTTACCGACCGCGGGCGGATTGGGTGGGTATTTCAGACCAGGCATCAGGCTCATGACCAGAAAGCCGACCAGCGCCAGGCCTAACGCTAACAGACGCGGGTTCGATGGTCCGAAGCGCTGATAGCTAAAGGCCCAACTCAGCGCCAGACCGCCGCCCAGCGCTGCGCCGAACAGCACCATGCCGGCCATTAGCCCGATCCCGGACTGGGTTTGACGGCTAAACACCTCTTCTTCACCGCCGTCAGCCGACGCGCTGTGTTGGTGTGAATGAGTGGCCAGACTTTCTTCAATCCCGATAGCGCGATCGACCTGCGGCTCGCCGAAATGGTGTGCAAAAGCAAATGCCACCAGTCCAGCCAGAATGCCTGCTATCATCCCCTTGAATAATAGTTTCCCAATCATGTCCGCCTCCTTAGTGGCAGGGAAAACCCAGCAGATGTCGTGCGTCGTGGAAGAATTCATGCACCTGGGTGCCGGAAAACATCGACGTCGCACCTTGTTCCGCACCGACGAAATAGATCGCTAACAGTGCCAGCAGGGTGGTAAACAGTGCCCAGGGCAACAGCGCCGCGACCGGTATCGGAGTGGCCGGGGTGTTGGTGGTAAGGGTAATATCGCTCATGATGTAACTCCGTTGTTAATTTGGCTGATGGAAGATTGTGCCGGGCTCACCGTGACCGGAACGCCGAGTGGAAGCGAGTGGTGGTTATGCGCCGGCGGACAGCTGGCATTGGCCAGGACGATCGGCTGACCATGCGGCGTGTTGATATACGCCAGTCGCCATTCCTGGGTCCGTCGGCCAATGTCATCCGGTGCGGTCAGGTGGAGGGCGGTGATCATGTTCTCCATTGCTGTCGCCCACTGGCGATAGTAGGCATCGTTCACACTTTCGCCGGGTTGCGCCGGAGCCTCCTTGATCGCTTCGCTGAACGTCCGTACCCATTCTGCCCACGGGAACAGCCCCGCCCGGTGCAGATGGACGATCAGGGAGAATGCTTTCGCCTGCCAGGGCTTATCAAAAACCGGCCCCTCCTCGTCGCGGGGTAACCCGACGGCGGCGTAATCATGCTGTGTCGCAATGCTCATGCTTCCTCCAGATAGTCGTCCCACAGATCGATGTACACGTTGTCCGGGCGCGGCGTGCCCCACAGTTCCAGCGCGGTGAAGCTGACGCTGTAGACGTGCTGAGGATGTTCGCCCAGACCGTGCGCCGCGGTGTCCGGCGTGATGAACACGCCATGATCGGTCTCAATACGGCCGATTTTCCCGCGCACGTAACGCGGCAGGCGGGTGTGGGTGGTTGGGTTGATGTTTTTTGCCCGAACCCGGTCTCCGGCCTTAAAGCGGGGAGCAATATCGTGACTGACGCGCGCGGAGGCGCCGGTACTGACAACCATCGCCACGATGTCCTGCGTCAGCACCGGCGTGCCCGGAGCGCAGGGGGCAGGGGTCGAGCCACCCCAGAGTTCATCGGCGGTGATCACCCCTTTTTCCAGCAGCAGCGTTTCAAATGCGTGCAACCAGTGCTCGTAGTAGCTCGCCTCCAGGTAGTGGGCTGGATCCATGCGTTCAATGGCGTGGCGGAATTCATCCACATTGAAATGTCCGCCGACGAACAGCGAGGCGAACAGCGGAAATACCCGGCGCTCCCATTCATGATGGAAATACGGCTCATTTTCCTCGTTGAGGATCGGCCCGAGGCCGTGCATACCGCCCAGATCATGTATCCCGTTCATGGTTTTCTCCTCTTATTATGGCGCGGCGACCAGGCCGGTGCCGATCATGGAATCGCGGGTGACCAGTTCGATCAGCTGCGCTTCGCTCCAGCCGTCGGTACCCGCCGGACGTTCTGGCAGGACCAGATAGCGCAGTTCCGCACTGCTGTCCCAGACGCGCACCTCTTTACTTTCTGGAATGTTTACCCCGAATTCGGCCAGAACGCCGCGCGGGTCGATAACGATACGCGAACGATAGGGGGCCGATTTGTACCACACCGGTGGCAGACCCAGCACCGGCCAGGGGTAGCAGGAACATAATGTACAGACGGTCACGTTGTGCACGTCCGGCGTGTTCTCCACTACCTGCATGTCTTCACCCTGCACGCCGGAGAAACCCAGCTCGGCGATGGCGGCTGTGGCGTCCGCCAGCAGCCGACGTTTATACTCCGGATCACTCCACGCTTTAGCGACCACCTGCGCGCCGTTACGGGGGCCGACCTTGTGCTCATAAGTGTCAATCAGTTCATCCAGTGCCGCCGGGTCAATCAGTCCTTTCTCCTGTAGCAGGGATTCCAGCGCCCGGACGCGTAGCTCGATGTCCGCCGGCGGTTCAGTATGGTCGTGGTCGTGTTGATGGCTCATTTTATGGTTCCCGATGGTTAAGGGTTAAAACATCCGCCAGTCGCCGGAAGCTTCAAATGCGGCGGCGGCCTGATAAAGGGTGCTTTCGGCGAAGTGGCGTCCTACCAACATCATTCCTACCGGTAAGCCGTCGACCAGCCCACAAGGGAGAGTCATTGCCGGATGGCCGGTAATATCCTGCGGCGCGGTATTGCCGATCATTTCAAATGCGCGGGAGATGTATTCGGTAATGGAGCAGTCAGGTTCCGGTAATGGCTGAGCGACAAGCGGTACAGTGGGCATCACCAGCAGGTCGAAGTCCGCCAGCGCCCGGTCATAGCCCGCACGCGCGCGACGCGCGATATTCTGCGCCTTGGCATAGTAGCGGCCATGGTAGCGTTCCAGCCCGTACTGGCCGACGAACATGCATATCTTCAGCGATGGGGAAAGCGCATCGGCGTTGTCACGCCACTGGGCGTGCTTGTCCAGCAGCGCTACGTCATATTGTCCTTTCCAGTTAAAGCCCATGCCGTTGCCATGCATCATCTGCGCGGTCAGCCCCTCGCAGCCGATAGGGGACCAGAGCGCCCCCGCCAGGCTATGCTCCGGTACCGAAATCTCGCCGACCGTCGCGCCCAATTCCTGCAGACGGGCGACGGCAGCGCGAACTTTCTCCGCGACTCGCGCATCCAGGTTCGGCAACTGAAAACCTTCGGCCATAATGCCGATCTTTAAGCCACGGACTCCCTTACCGAGCGCCTCGGTATAGGCTTCCACTTTGGGAGCATACTGACGTGGGTCCAATCCGTCCGCGCCGGCAATGACCTCAAGGACTAAGGCATTGTCTTTTACGCTGCGGGTCATCGGCCCGGTATGGTCGAAAGTGGCTTCGATCGGCATGATGCCGGTATAAGGCACCAGACCGTGGGTCGGTTTCAGGCCATAGAGGCCACACCATGCGGCGGGAATACGCGCCGAGCCCCCTTGATCGCCCCCCATGGCCAAATCGACTTCCCCGGAAGCGACCAAAGCGGCGCTGCCAGAAGATGAGCCACCGGCCGAGTAGCCGCGGCGCAACGGGTTATGCACTGGCGCCGGATCGGAGGTATGGCTGCCTCCCGACAAGCAGAAGTGCTCGCAGGTGGCTTTGCCGAGAATAGTCGCGCCGGCATCCAGCAGTCGGGTGGCAACGGTGGCGTCGTAGAGGGGGACGAAGCCTTCCAGCGTCGAGGCGCCGTTCATCATTGGTACGCCAGCCAGCGCGATGTTGTCCTTGAGCACCACGGTGCGGCCGGCCAGTTTACCGGTTGCTGCACCTGTCACCTCGGTCTTGTAATACCAGGCATTAAGCTGGTTTTCGTCGCCTTCAGGACGATAGCCGGCGGCGCGTGGGTAGTGCACCGCGGGGATCTCGTCGGGCAGGGCGTCAATGAGATCATAGGCGTCGAAATTGGCCTGCATCAGCGCCAGATATTCTTCGGCTTGTGCAGGCGTCAATCGTATGTTTAGCCGACTGGCGAGCGCTTGCAGCTGTTCAATGGTAGGACGTTCAATAGCCATGGAGTTCCCTTTATATGGTGTTTGCCAATGCAACCTGCCTTCAACATAAGCCCGAAATGTCATCACTACATGGTTGTGCAGGTCAGTCATTTGGCTGAGACGGACACCCGCCTGTTGCGCGGATGTCCGTCCTCGGTTAAGACGGTTTATCTGTTTTCGGCCAGTGAATGCCGACGCTTTTCATCCCTTTGGTGACGTCCATGTCAGGATGCGCGAGTACCACATCCCGGTATGAAGGGCTGCCGATGACGGCGGGTTTGAACTGGGTCAGGAATGCGGTAACCTCTTCACGGATATCCTGCGGAACGTTGAAGTTCTCGTAGCATTCATCAATTGCCTCGAATACGGCTTTCCAGTGCACTTCGGTCAGACCCATTCCGCGGTGCGCGGTTACCATATCTCGTCCCCGGTAGACCGTGTTGCCGCCCCAGTGCTTGCACAGAAAATCGACAAAGTTGATATGCTCTTTCTGGAACGACGATTCGGATACGTGCGCCCAGATATGGCCGATATCGGGATGCTTCATACAGGTCTTCAACACTTCTCCTGCGAAAGCGTAAACGGCGTCATAACCACCGAGACGTTCATAAAGTGTGGGTTTTTGCTGCTGATCGGTCATGATGGATTTCTCCGTTGCGGGTGAGTAGTGAGTCTGGGGATGTCTCTGTGCCGATTCGCATCAGAACAGTTTCATCACGCGCAGGGTGGTATGTAGATCTTCCTTAAAACCGCCATCGACGTTGAGGTCGCGCTGGAGCAGACCCTGTACCTGCACCGTGGGGGTGACGAATTTCGATAATTCCAGCCTGACCTGATCGACGCGCGTCGCCTGTCCGTTCTCGATACCGTCAAGCTGCTGTTTGCCGCCCCAGTATTGGGAATAACCGGCGGCCAGGGTCCAGCTCTTATCGGCGGGCGGCGTCCAGGTCACCCAGCCCTGAAACTGATAGGTGTTGTCCTGCTTGAGTCGACCGGTGCCGATGCCCGAGGCGTCGTCGTTGACGCCATACCACATCACGTCCGTGGAAAGTTGGGTGGCGAAACCGTTACCCAGCTGCTGCACGCCGCCGAGCTGAAGGTCGAACTTCCAGCGATTTTCACCGACGTTTAGCGTGCGTCCGGCGTCGTAGGAGCCCGCGGGGAGGTACAGGTAAGGCACAATGGCAAAGGTTGTGCTGGGGTTGTTGACCAGCCAGACCGGCGCGGCAAGGATGGGATCGCCCAGGCCGCTGGCTGAATCAAGTCGAACGCCGTTTAGTGAGCCATTGTAAAGGCGTCCGTAAGGCAGCAGCACTTGCGGCGCAACCGTAAAGCCACCGACGTCCATGTAGTGAACGTAACGAAAGATGCTGACGAAGGAGTCGAGCCCGGTCTCTTGCTTAAGTTCACCGCCCCCGGTGGGGGTGAAGCTATCTCTCGTCGCGTAGGTGAAATATCCCAGAACGGCATCGGTGCCGGCGGGGGCGGGAATGAGGTCCTGCGAATTGAGATCGACCGCATGGGCCGGGCCGGTTGCCAGCCACAGTGTGCAGGCGGCCAGGCTGGTGCGAAACGTAGCGTTACTGAAAGTCATGACGTTCCCCCTCTTGTCTGATGTCGTGTTATGTCCGGAGCACGGTGTGGCCGGAAGACCTTACGCTTACTGATACTAGGGAGAAATTTGCGGCGTACTTGCTTCAGCAGGACAGTCGTTTGGCTGGAAGGGACATTCGGTTGCGGGCCTGCCCCTCGTCGTGTGATGGTCCGCCATAGTGCAGACGCCGCACGTTTAGGGTGCGGTTCCACGTTTTGTCGTTCCGCTATTCGACGCCCTATATGCCAGCAGAAAAGGGGGGGCGCGGATTTTCAGTGATAGTTCCCGGTAACTTAGCGCCGATCGGCGTAACTGAAAGAGGGTGTATTAGCTCGTTGGCATGATAGTTGCTGTCTGCGGAAACGTTTCTGTCGTTTTGGCGGAATTCCCGGCGCGAGGTGAATGATGATGAATAGCATGCAGTCTGCGGGCAGTCTCCACTATTCAACCGTTGGCGTTACCGAGTCGCGCCGCTTCGAGTACTGGAACGACGTAGTGTTACGCCACTGTATTCCAGCCGCCAGCGCCCCTCTGGCTGGGGTCGACTTTGATGCACAGCTGACGGTACGTGGAGTGGGTCTGGTGGATGTGTGTTCACTGTCCGCGCCGCTACACAGTTGGGATCGCACGGCCCGTTATTTGCGCCAGGGCCCCGACGACGATCTGTGGTTGGGGTATATGCAGGATGGATACGGTCAGCTTGAACAGGGGGGACGCAAGGCGACGCTGGCAGCGGACAGTCTGGTGCTCTACGATGCCGCCCAGACATTCCGCTTCAGTCTTGGCGGGCGCGATAATCATTTGGTGCGGATCCCCCGCCATTTGCTGAGCTGTCATTTACCGGGGGTCGAACACCTCACCGCGATGGTGCTCGACGACCGCCGCCCGGGCGTGATCCCATTGCGCGAAATGCTGCGTCAGGCGGCAGCGATGCCCGCCTGTCTGAACACAGCGGATATCTCCGGCCGCTTCTCCCAGACGTTGCTGGATCTACTGGTACTGAGCCTGGAGCTACAGGACCTGAACAACGTTGGTGTTGAGCGCGATCTGTATTCCCGGATGATGAACTACATCCGGCGGCAACTTGTCGATCCCGATTTGAACATCGAAAGCCTGGCACGGGCGCACCACGTTTCCGTTCGCACCGTCACGCGTGCTTTCGCCCGCCATAAAAAAACGCCGATGGCAGTGATTTGGCAGGAGAGGCTGCAGGCGAGCCGAGAGGCTATCGAATGCGGACGAGTCAGTAGCGTGTCCCAGGCGGCGCTGGATTTCGGCTTCTCTGATTTCTCTCATTTCAGCCATGCCTTCCGCAAAGCCTTCGGCATTTCTCCTCGCTCTCTGCTGCCGAAGAAGCAGTAAACTCGCCTGAGGACGTCATTCTCAGGTGTAACAACAGGCTAAACGATGCCGGTAATACGGTCAGTGTAACCAGCGTGGCAACCAGTAGTCCCCCGATAATCGCATAGGCCATCGGTCCCCAGAATACCTGATGAGAGATGGGGATCATTCCCAGAATGGCGGCACAGGCAGTCAGGCAGATGGGGCGCGCACGATGCTCTGCGGCCGCAATAATGGCGGCATCGCTTGCCATCCCCTGAGCAAGGTTGCTGTCAACCTCGCTAATCAGTATGACGGCGTTACGAATGATCATGCCAGCGAGCGCAATCACGCCAAGAAGAGCGACAAATCCCATTGGTGTTCCGCCAGGCAACATAGCCAGCACGATACCCGGTAAACCAAACGGGGCCATCAGTATAGCCAACGCCATACGGGAATAGTTGCGCAACTGGAGCATCAACAGCAAGAGCATGATGACCAGTGTCACCGGCAGAATCGCATAGACCGAACTATTACCTTTTTCAGACTCAGCAACCGCGCCCCCTTCTTCAATGCTGTAGCCTTCAGGCAGTTCCGCGCGCAACCTGTCTACCGCAGGTCGCAACGCTGCGGATACTGCTTCGGCGCGAAGTCCCGGGGCGAGGTCAGTTTGCACGGTGATGAAAGGCAAACGCTGTCGACGCCAGATAACCGGATCATCCACGCCCCAGACTGGCGTGGCAAAGGCGCTGAGGGGAATTTGTTTACCGTCATTCCCCTGAATAGTCAGCGAAGAGAAGGTGGCAAGGTTAAGACGCTCATTGTCCCTGGCCCGGAGCACCACATCGACAAGGCGGTCATTATCGCGAACCGACGTGACTATACTGCCGGACCAGACGGTATTGAGCATCCGGGCCAGACTTTCTGACGACACGCCCGCAGCCCGGGCTGCGGTCTGATTGACCTTGAGGGTAATGACTCTCTCCGGTTCGCCTGCCGTCTGATTAACCTCGCGAGAGGAGGGGGACCGGCCAATGACATCGCTCAGGCGGTTCGCGATCGACCTGACCTTCAGATAATCTGGCCCACTCACCCGGTATTTGACTGGCCAGCCGACGGGAGGCCCAAGTTCCAGGGGCGATACGCGCGTGATGATGTCGCTAAAGCGCGTAGCCAGTATCCTGTTTAACTGCCGATGAAGACGATCCCGCGCTTTAAGATCTTTAGCCACCACCACCATCTGGGCGATATTTTCATTTGCCAGAAGCACATCCATAGGCAGGTAAAAACGGATCGCTCCCGACCCAACGTATGTCGAAAAGCGCTCAACGTTGCGGTTGCCTGCCAGGGCCTTCTCCAGCTTTTCAGCCGTATTTTGCGTTTCCGACTGCGAGGCATTTGCCGGTAGCGTCAGGCTTACCAGCAATTCTGGCCTGTCGGAGGCGGGGAAAAACTCCCCCTGCATAAAGGTTGTTCCGTAAACGGACAGACCAAGCGCAATGAGAGCAAGACACACGGTGGCGAAGCGGTGACGCAACGCCTTGCGCAGTAGCCACTGGTATCCGCGGGCCATCCGTCCAGGACCTTTCGCCTTCTGTCTGATGTTGTCAGATAACAGCCACGTCCCGGTTAACGGTGAAAACAGGATCGCGACAACCCATGAGCACAGCAGGGCGATGAGCACCACGGCAAACAGGGAAAAGCAATATTCACCGGCGCTGGACGCAGCAAATCCCACGGGAATAAACCCGGCAATCATCACAAGGGTGCCCGTCAGCATCGGAAATGCGGTCGTTTTAAAAGCCCGGGTCGCCGCCTGCCGGCGGGAATCCCCGGCTTCCAGACCAGAGACCATGGTTTCCACGGTGATCATGGCGTCATCGACCAGCAGACCCAGCGCGATAATCAATGCGCCGAGAGAAATACGCTGCAGACCTATTCCTGCCAGCATCATTCCCGTAAAGGTCATGGCCAGAACCAGTGGGATGGCCGCAGCCACTACCAGTCCGGCTCGTAAACCCAGAGAGACAAACGAAACGGCCAGGACGATCGCCACGGCTTCGATAAGCACCCGGATAAACCCGCTTACGGCGTCGCTGACCACCGCTGATTGATCGGCAACCTTGACCATCTCAATACCGTGCGGCAGCGTGACGCTGATGGCCTGCATTTTTGCATTCAGCGCGGCGCCGAAACGCAGCATATTACCGGTCGGCGCCATCGAGATAGCCAGCCCGATGGCGGGTTTGCCGTTGACCCGGTAAACCGGCTGGGGAGGCTCGGCGTTTTCCCGACTAACGGTGGCAATATCCGTCAGAGGAAGGTAACGATCGTTAATATGCAGCGTGACGGCACGTAAGCTCGCTTCAGAAGTCAGTTCCCCGCTGACCTTTATCGCCATATTTTCCTGTCCGGTGCGGATCATACCTGCCGGGACAACCGCATTTTGTGCTCTGAGGGCATCCGCTACCTGCTGGATGTTCAACCCCATACCTGCCAGACGCGCTGGAGAAAAAGAGAGAACTATCTGTTCCTGCTGCTCACCCAGCAGGCTGGTTTTTCCGATATCCGGTAACGACATGAGTTCCCGGCGGATTGTCTCAACACGGTCCCGGACCTCCCGCAGGGTATAGCCCTCAGGTATAAAGCCATAGATCGTACCGTACGTGTCATCAAACTCGTCGTCGACGGCGGGGCCCTGAACGCCTTCTGGCAAAGAGGGGGCAATATCCTGCATTTTCTTACGTACCTGATACCAGATATCCGGCACCTTTTGCGGCGGGGTATCGTCACGAAGATTGACATGAATAACGGAGCTCCCGGCGCGGGTCTCACTTTCGAGATAATCAAGCCAGGGGGTTTCCTGCAGCTTTTTTTCCAGCGTATCGGTCAGCAGTCGGGTGGTATCCGTTACGGATGCCCCGGGCCATTGCGCAGAAACAACGGCCGTTTTAATCGTAAACGCCGGATCTTCGTTACGTGGCAGGTTCTCATAACAGAACGCGCCCATAGCAATGATCAGCAGCATGAAGAAACTGACCATCTGCTGATGATTTAGCGCCCAGGAGGACAGGTTAAATTTCTCATTCAATACGGGTTTCATGATTCGCACTCCCCGGCAATCACCGGCTCGCCGGAGCGTAATTTACTCACGCCGGCGGTAATCACCCGGTCGCCTGGTTCAAGGCCGCCGGAGATAATGACCGAGGTGGCGGTATAGTATGCTGGTACCACCACGCGAAGCTGCGCCTGCGACTGTGGGTTAATCACATAAACCGCCGGTTTGTCGTCGACGCGGCTCAGCGCTGAAGCGGGAAGGGCGTATCCATGCGGACCCGTTGCGGGTAACGTGACGGTGACGCTGGCGCCCAGCGCCATTGCCAGCGGTGGGTTTTGCAGGGTAGCCCTGACGCGCCATGTGCGGGTCTGAGGATCGGCCTGCGGGCTAATATCTCTTACCGCGGCGGACGCTTGCACCGACGGGTCGCTGAGGAGGGAAACTCGCAAGCCAGCCTGTTCCTGTGGCGGGATCGCCTCGGGTTTAGCGATATCAAACACCACATCGCGGGCTTCACCGGTCGCCAGCGTCAATACCGACTGACCACCATTGACCACCTGACCCGCAGAGGCGCTTACTTCGGTGATCACGCCGCTTCGCGGCGCAATCAGACGCGTCCAGCCAAGGCTTTCCCGGGCATTACGCAACGCGGACTCGCTGTTTTTTAAACGCGCGCGGGCGACAAGCCAGTCTGCGCGGGCGGTATCGAGCTGCGTGCGGGCAATCGCGCCTGTTGGCATAAGCTTTTGCATTCGGTTGACGTTAAGTGCAGCAACCTGAGCAGAGGCTTTGGCTCCTTCATAATCAGCCTGTGCGCCATCGAGCTGATTCTGACTGGTTGTATTTTCAAGCGTGGCCAGCAGTTGCCCTGCATTGACTCGATCGCCAATATCGACGCTACGCGTCACTATCCGGCCGCCGGTACGAAAGCTCAGAATCGTTTCATCGTGCGCATGGATCTCTCCGGTTCTTTCCAGCGCGGGAAGGGTTTGCGCTGAGCCAACAACAACGTAGCGCACCGTTCGCACAGGATCAGTCGTATTACCCTGGTTGTCCCCGCATCCGGGCAGCAGAAAAATCACTACCGAAAGAATGGTCAGGGGGAGAAAGTGCAGCCAGGAAAGGGTGCGCGCCACGTCGTACAAATGGTGCAGACTGTGGCGGAGGGAGAGTAAAAATTCATCTGACATAACGCCGCTCCATAAAGGTGATGGCGTTATTAAATGCGCGCTTAGTCGAGAAAGATTCGACGTTTCGTCAAGGTATTATCAAGAGCGGCTATTTTCCATCTCAGACGACGTCCAGGGTAACAAAAGGGTGACTGCGAGTCCGCCGGTTTCAGGTAACGACGCGCTGATACTGCCACCATGGGCCTGACAAATCGCGCGAGCAATCGACAAACCGAGACCGCTGCCGCCGGAGTGGCGGGCACGAGACTGCTCCTCCCGGCTAAAACGGTTGAACATTTCCGGCAGGAACTGGGAGGATACCCCCGGGCCGTCATCGCGAAATTCGAGGCAATATTGCCCGCTGGCGTAGTGCAGCGTGACATCAAGATGGCCGCCATCACGCCCGTAACGGAGGGCATTTTCCATAAGAATGGTGAAAACCTGGCCCATACGGAACGTATCGCCTTTGAAGGGACACGCCTGAGAATGATGAAGCCTGATTGTAAAACGATGTGCATCAGCCTGGGGCATGATCCATGTCGCCCGTTCTTTAAGCAGCTCATCCAGACGAAAGGGTTCGTTTTCCAGCACCAAATTCCCGGCATCAGACAGCGAGAGCAGATGAAGTTCATCGGTCAGGCGATTCAGGTGCTGAAGCTGTTTCATTACCATTGCCAGTTGTTCCGGGCTGGCATCAAACACGCCATCCAGCATGCCCTGCATACGTCCGATAGCGGCAGTCAGGGGGGAGCGAAGTTCATGCGCCATGGCCACATGAGAGGTACGTAACTCTTTTTCATAGCGGGCCAGTTTCCCCGTCATGGCATTAAAGTCACTGGCAAAGCTGACCATTTCAGCCGGCGCATTCCTGATGAGCTCAGCCTGGCGGCCAAATTGCCCTTCGGCGACGTCCTTTGCCGCATCACGCAGTCGGCTGAACTGCAGCGCCAGTGGCCTGGCGTATCTCAATCCCATCACCACAATAAAAGGGATCATGACCAGGACCAGTAACGCCACGGTGACCCAGTCCGCCGAGGCGATGGATGGGGTTGAATAACTCAACCCCCACCAGGTATCGACGATTTGATGGAAGCGCGCCGGGTTCGCCTGCGGGTTCTGGCTGAGCGCGAGAAACTCTTGTCGGACCGATGCCGGCATTCTGCCTATGTTCCAGTAATTCTGCACCGCATAACGTAGCCACATACAGGTCGCAATGACAATTACGCTTCCGATGGCCAGCGCTAATATACGTGCGCAAATCCAGCGCCACAGGGAGGAGTAGCGGGTTTTTGTCATGGTTGTCTGAACCTGTAGCCTACGCCGCGAACGTTAACCAGCACGCCGGAAATACCCGCCGCCTCGAGTTTTTTACGCAGGTTATAAATATGGGTATCCACCACGCGCTCCAGGGCTTCACTTTCCGGCAAACAGTGCTCAAGTAAATGCTGGCGGGAAAAAGGACGTGAAGGAGAGCGCATAAGCGTGGTCAGTAGTGAAAATTCGGTTGGGGTCAGATCCAACGTACGCGGTGTGGTGTCCCCGTCGACAATGCTCGCCACGATGGCCGTAACATTCACTTCAAGCGATTGCCAGCGAAGGATCTCTTCCTTTGTTTCTGTTTGATTGCTGCGGCGCAGTACCGCCTGCACCCGAGCCACAACTTCTCCCGGATGGTAAGGCTTAACAACATAATCATCAGCGCCATAGCGCAAGGCGCCAATACGATCGGGTGTATCTCCCATGGCGGTGACCATGATCACCGGAACATCATTTTTACGGCGCAGGCCAGCCAGGACTTCGGTGCCGTTAAGCCCCGGAAGCATCACATCCAGCAGGATCAGATCGGGTTTCCACCGGTGCGCCATATCCAGCCCGGAAAGACCGTCTCCGGTAATGACGACATCGTAATTTTCACGGCGTAAGTAGGCTTCGAGCACGCCAGCCGCATCGGCGTCATCTTCAATAATCAGCACTCTTCTGGACAACATCCATTCACCTTGACCGTTTCTTAACACTATCCCGACGATTCATTGATTTTGCCAAATCATACTGCGCCAACATTTTGTGGCGGCTCCTGCCTCAGGAGAAGCCGGCGTCTGTGAGGAGAACAGTATGATAGCGATAAAAAAAGCCCTGTATATGACCGTACCGCTTTTGACGGCCATGACATCCTGCGTACAAGCAAATGATGACACTTCCTCCGGCACCTTCACCATTGGGCTGGGAGGCCACTACACTCCGCGATATTCAGGTTCAGACAAGCAGGTATGGCAGGTGGTTCCTGTACTTCAGGGGCGTAACGGCGCATTTTTTATTGATACGCAGAAAGGGGTGGGATATGACCTGCAGAACGCCAGCGGCTGGTACTTCGAACATACGCTGGGATACGATCTGGGAAGGGCGGATAAAAACGCCAGCTGGCGGGCAGGGGCAAATAATCTGAAAGGGATGGGAGACATTGACGTCTCCCTGAACACGGCCCTTGCCGTCGGCTGGCAGGCGCTTTCGTGGCTCAGTGTTGAAGGTAAAGCGACGCTGCCTTTAACGGACAGCCAGGGGGTAAGCTACCAGGCATCCTTGACGTTGCTCCCTGTACAAACTGACCATGACACGGTCGCCTTTCAGACGGCGGCCCTGTTTGGCGACAACCGTTACCTGAATACCTGGTATGGGGTGGATCCGCAGCAGAGCCAGCGCTCAGGTTATAGCCGCTATTCAGCACCGGGGGGATTTTATGGCATAGACAACAGTCTGACCTGGAGTCACCAGTTTGATGCCCACTGGGGCACGCTCCTGAGCGCTGACTATACCTGGCTTGGGGAGCATGCAAATGAGAGCCCGATCGTGTTACGACGTAACGAGGCGGCACTGACAGCAGCTGTCATCTGGACATTTTAGGGCGGAGAAAGCGCGGCGTGCGGTTTGTCGGGTTAGCATTGAGTGGGTCGCCATTGTTTGGCAGAAACGGAACCCACTCTTTCCGAGCCTTCAGATTTTTACATCCATCGGAATCCAGTGCTCTCGACAGTAAAATTTATTCTTTGAGTTTGTCGTGTTGACTTATTCTGTAAAAAGATTACTTTTCATGACATGAAAAAGATACTTATTATTGTACCCGATGGCGGCATGCTGTTTGAATCCGCCGGTATTGCTGACATTTTGATGCAGGCCAACCGCCTGCACCCGGAAGGTGCCCGGGAAATCTGCTACCAGGTCAAGCTAGCGACAACTCAACCGCATCAGGTTATCCATGGTCAGTCCGGTTTAAATCTTCTGGCCGATCATCGCCTGCATGAGATTGACCCGCGTGAACCCCGCGATACCATCATGATTACCGGCAGAGGTCAAAACCCGCAGGAAGGGATGGCGGTGGTTGACTGGCTGCGCCTTGCCGCTCCCCATGCCCGCCGCATAGCCTCCATTTGCGGCGGTGCGATGCTGCTGGCGCAAACCGGACTGCTGGACGGCAGACGGGCCACTACCCACTGGAAACTGCTGGAAACCATGCAGGCGGAATTCCCGCAGGTCCGCGTCGAGGGCGGGCCGCTCTATATTCAGGACGAACATATCTGGACCTCTGGCGGGGTCAGTTCCGGCTTTGATCTTACGCTGGCGCTGGTTGAAGAAGATTACGGCTTCAGCCTGGCGCGCGATATTGCCCAGGACTTCGTCATGTATCTGCGTCGCCCCGGAGGCCAGCTACAGTTTAGCCGCTATAACCTGCAGCAGACCACCTCACAGGGCCCGATTAACGATCTGCTGGCGTGGTTGCTCGAAAACCTCACCGCCGACCTCAGCGTAGATAAGCTGGCGGAAAAAGTCGCCATGAGTCCGCGAAATTTCACCCGCGTCTTTACCCGGGAAACCGGCGCTTCCCCGGCGCGCTACGTCGCGGAAGCCCGCCTGGCCGCCGCACGGCAGCGTTTGGAGCAGACTAACGAGACGCTGGATCGTATCGCCGAGCAAACGGGATTTGGCAGCAGCATTAACCTGCGACGATTGTTTGAAAAACAGCTTAACCTCACTCCAGGTGAATATCGTCAACGATTTCACTGCCGTAAAATGGCGTAAAGTGATCCTTTTTTGTCATTTACGCCACAACCTATCCGTCCTAATTTGACTCCAGAGATATAGATAAGGAGTCAATTATGGTAAAGGTCGGTATTAACGGTTTTGGCCGTATCGGACGCAATGTACTGCGCGCAGCACTGGATAATCCGGATATTCAAATTGTGGCAATCAACGATTTGACGGACAGCAAAACGCTGGCGCATCTGCTGAAATATGACTCGCTGCTCGGTAAGCTGGATGCAGAGGTCACCGCTGGTGAAGGGGGGCTTGTTGTTGATGGTAAACCCATTACCGTATTCAGTGAACGCAACCCGGCGAGTATTCCGTGGCGTCAGCGTGAAGTCGACATTGTTATTGAGGCTACAGGATTATTCACTGACCGTGAAAAGGCGGCTGTACATATCCACAGCGGTGGTGCGAAGCGCGTGATTATCTCTGCCCCTGGTAAAAACGATGATTTAACCATTGTGATGGGCGTTAATGAGAGTCTCTACTCCCCGGATAAACACTACGTGATAAGCAACGGAAGCTGCACCACCAATGGTCTTGCACCTGCTGCGCAGGTCCTGCACCAGCATTTCGGTATTAAACATGGTCTGATGAACACCACCCATGCCTACACCAACAGCCAGGCGCTGCACGATCAGCCGGAAAAAGATCTGCGCGGGGCTCGCGCCGCAGCATTGTCGATTGTTCCTTACTCCAGCGGCGCAGCGAAGGCTCTGGGTAAAGTTATTCCTGAGCTGGATGGCCGTTTAACGGGCTACTCGCTACGCGTCCCTGTGCCGGTGGTGTCCATTGTTGACCTGACCGTCACGCTTGAGCGAGAAGTGACGGTCGAAGAGGTGAACAATGCTTTTCGCGAAGCCGCCGCAACGGGACCTTTGAAAGGGATCCTGGGTTATAGCGATGAACCGCTCGTCTCCAGCGATTACCAGGGAGACCCACGCTCGTCGATTATCGACGGCCTATCAACGCTGGTGATTGGCGGTAATATGGTCAAAATTCTGGCGTGGTACGACAATGAATGGGGATTCTCTAATCGTCTCGTTGACCTGGCATTGATGATGGCAAAGCGTGAAAGCTAACCCACTGTGCGTTTTATTCATCTGTAAAAGTATACGCAATTCAGCTGGATGAATAGTGGCCACAAAGGATAACGAGTATCATTCATAGATTAAACATAACAAATCTATTTGACCGCGATATAAAAGCATAAATGCCCGAGAGAGCATTTATGCTTTCGGTGAAGAACGGAGTTGCGATATGTTGTGGCCAGGTGCTCCCTGGTGGTAGCTAATCAACGCAAACTATTAGATACAAGGGAAAGGGCAGTTGCGATAGAACCTGTCAACATGGAAGCCGGCTGCGTTGGGCGAAGGTGCTATTTATCTTCAGTACACCATTCAACTTCAGCTGGCGCTTCTGTTTATGGACACGATTGGAACTCGCCATTCGAGTGCGTAAACGATGCTGGCGCCTTTTTGAGAATCACGTCTGTGGCTGATAAAGGCCTGGTTGATACACAGGAGAAGAGGCTGTAGTGGGCGAAGTGATTGTTAAAAGCCATACGACGTTATTGAGTAAGACAATGCATTTAACATAATATACATTATGCGCACTCATATTGTGGTGGCTAAGTTGTTAGGTTTTCTCCTGGATAAGTACTCGTAGATTCAGCATCGATAGATTCTGATGACGGCTCATGCGGCGGAGTTTTTTGCTTTGGATAAAGTTAACCGACTCAAAGTTATTAGGACGTTATCGTTCGACGTCTGACTACACTTGATGGCCACACAGCGCCTGAGCATATCTGACAGCCTGTGCCGATGCCTTCTGTCGCGTTACCGTGAATCTGGCCCGCTGGGTATGGCTAGCCGTCGTCGTTGAAAACCCAGCAATAACCAACGACCTGATGGTCTTGCCCGGTACGTACTCAATATTATCCGCTTGAGATATCTGACAGACACTGCCGACGGTTGTTGGAGCGCTATCGTGAACATGGGCCGCTTTCACTTGTTAACCGTCGTCGTAGCCAGCCTGGCAACCGGCAACTGAGAACGTGTACTGCGTACTATCCGCGAACATTACGCTGATTTTGGTCCGACAGTACGCCAGCTGATGACACAGACTGCTTTATGGAACCCTGGCAAGTTACGGCCGCGCGTACATCAATCACGCCTGCGTCGGGCCTGTACCACAGAGCGCATCCAGATTGATGTCTGCGGACATCACGGGTTCGAGTGATCGTAATACGCTCATCGCCCTCCTCCATTTGTCAATATGTGTGCTTTCTGTTGACCTAATTTGACAATTGGTGACCAGGCAGTAATTATCATGTTAATTACTGACCAGGCAGCTATCATGAATACCCCAATCGACTCTTCCCATAAAAACCTGCATCTGGGTTTGCTGTTCCATCTGGCAAACCAGTTTAAGGACCTGCTTATCGGCCATTACTTTGCCGACAGCGGCATTACCGCACCGCAATTTAAGGTATTGATTAATATATTTAAAGGTAACACCAGCCCGGCAGAAATCTGCAAGAGCCTGCAGATGGATACCGGGGCAATGAGCCGTATGGTTGCACGTATGGTGAAGAACGACCTGATCGAGCGCCGCCCGAATCCGCACGACAAGCGCCAGGTGATCCTGGCCCTGACGGCAAAAGGTCAGACGCTGTGCAATACGTTTCAGAATGAAGCACTGAATACCATCCTCGCGGACTTAACGGCGCGTCTGACGCCCGAAGAATCCCGGCAGCTCGCAGATATTCTTATCAAAATGCTGCCCGATGAATTCACGGCCCCCCATCGCTAATTAAGGTCACCGGTTATGTCTATGGAAAATAACGCGCCTCCCTCTGACAAGCGCCCAGGCAAGCGTACAAGAAACTTCGCCATTTTATTACTGATCCTGATCCTCGCGGCAGGAGGCTGTCTGGCCTGGTATCTGCTTTACGCCCGCTATTACGAGAGCACCGACGATGCTTACGTCAACGGAAATCAGGTCACCCTGACACCGCAAATCACCGGTACCGTGACTCAGGTGACCGTGGATGAAGGCGATTATGTCGAAAAAGGCCAGCCCCTGGTTCTGCTGGACCCAAGCGATACCGCCATCGCCCTGCAGCAGGCTGAAGCCAATCTCGCCAGCACAGTGCGTCAGGTGCGTGGCCTCTACAGCACCGCCGACAACTACCGTGCACAAGTTGCTGCCAAAAAAGTAGCCCTGCAAACAGCGAAAAGTGACTACTTGCGCCGGGAAAAAATTGTCAGTTCCGGCGCCATTGCGGTGGAAGATCTGGCGCACTACCGTGATGCCGTGACCAGCGCGCAAAGCGATTTACTGGCTGCAGAGCAAGCGCTCAAAACCAATCAGGCGATGGTTGATGACACCGTGGTGGATAACCATCCTGAAGTCAAAACCGCCGTTGCGACGCTGCGCCAACGCTATCTCGATAACTCCCGCAGCACCATTGTTGCGCCCGTCAGTGGTTACGTCGCTAAACGTGCTGTGCAGCTCGGGATGCGTGTCACCTCCGGCACCACGCTGCTTGCCATCGTGCCGCTGAATGAAGTGTGGGTGGATGCCAACTTTAAAGAGAGCCAAATGCAGAACATGCGCATTGGGCAAAAAGTAGAGCTTAATGCGGATCTCTATGGCGATAACGTGAAATATCACGGCACCATCGAAAGTCTCGGCATTGGTACCGGTAGCGCATTCTCACTGTTGCCAGCCCAGAACGCCAGCGGCAACTGGATCAAAATCGTCCAACGCCTGCCGGTACGCATCACGCTTGACCCACATGACATGCAGAAGCATCCGCTGCGTGTGGGTCTGTCGATGAACGCTGAGGTGGATATCCGCAATCAGGGTGGTCACCTTCTGCCACAAAAAACCGTCGAACAGCCGCGATTCCGTACCGATGTGTATGAAACGCCAATGGAAGCAGCCGATAAACTGGTGGCGAAAATCCTTCATGACAACACCAGCGCTGTAGCCCAGCGCTAAGAGAGAAGCTATGTCAGAGCCGAAGGCAGCCTTTACGCCCCCCAGCCTGTTCCTGGCGACGCTTGCCCTGTCGCTGGCGACCTTTATGCAGGTGCTGGACTCCACCATCGCCAACGTGGCGCTGCCGACTATCTCCGGCAACCTGGGCGTTAGCGCCGATCAGGGGACATGGGTTATCACCTCTTTTGCGGTGTGTAACGCTATTGCTCTACCGTTGACAGGCTGGTTTACCCGCCGATTCGGGCAGTTGCGGTTGTTTATCGCCTCGGTGATGTTCTTTACCCTGACGTCATTTCTGTGCGGCTTCGCCCACAGCATGACGGAGCTCATCATCTTCCGTGCGCTGCAGGGCTTTTTCGCCGGGCCGATGTTCCCGATGTGTCAGACGCTGTTGCTGGTTATCTTCCCGCCGATGAAACGCAGCATGGCGCTGGCGCTGCTGTCGATGGTGACCGTGGTGGCGCCTATCGTGGGGCCTATCACCGGCGGCTGGCTTACCGATAACTACTCCTGGCCGTGGATCTTCTACATCAACGTGCCGATTGGGATTTTCGCCTCCATCGTGGTCTGGTCGCAGCTGCGCATGCGTGAAGAAACAACGCAGTCATCGCCTGTCGACTATATTGGCATCGCGCTGTTGGTGCTTGGCGTGGGCCTGCTGCAGGTGGTGCTGGATAAGGGCAACGACGAAGACTGGTTCTCTTCTACGCCCATTATCGTGATGTCTATTGTCTCGGCGATCAGCCTGATTTGCTTTGTGATATGGGAGCTGGACGAACGTCACCCGATTGTGAACCTGCGGCTGTTCAAAGACCGCAACTTCGCCATCGGCACGTTGGCGCTGATGCTGGGCTATGCCGCGTTCTTTGCCATCAACATTATTCTGCCGCAGTGGTTGCAGACCCAGATGGGCTACACGGCTATCTGGGCCGGTCTCGCCGCTGCGCCGATGGGCTTCTTACCACTGGTGCTGACGCCAGTCATCGGACGTTACGCCACCAAAGTGGATTTGCGAATTTTATGCTCAGTGTCATTCCTGACAATGGGGGCATCCTGTCTGATGCGCGCGCAGTTCAATACTGACGTGGATTTCCGCACCATCGCCAGCGTGCAGATGTTTATGGGGATTGGCGTGGCCTTCTTCTTCATGCCGCTGACCACCATTGTGCTGTCGAATCTGCACGGTAACGAAGTGGCGGAAGGCTCAGGACTGGCCACGTTCTTTCGCGTACTCGGCGGCTCCTTTGCCTCATCGTTAACCACATGGATCTGGCAGCGACGTGAAGTTTTCCACCACGCGAATCTGACCGAGAGCGTGACACAGTACAACCCAGCGGCTATGGATTACGTAAATAAGATGGGTGGCCCGACGCAGCAGCATCTTGCGATGATTGACCAGGTGGTTACCCAGCAGGCCTACATGATGTCGACAATCGACTATTTCTGGGTGCTCGGCTGGGGTTTTATGGCGCTGATTATCATCATCTGGTTCACCCGCCCGCCGTTCGTGAAATCGGGTATGCCAGGCGCCCCCGCAGCAGGTCACTAAACTGAAATTCACACAGGCAAACTTCGCTGAACGAGCACTGTGTACGGATGGCTCTATCGAGCGCCGGGCCAGTGGCTCTTCCCTGCCCTATATCACGCAAGACCGCCTGGAATGGGCTCTGGAGATGATAAGAGCGTTGAATAACATTGACCCCATTTCTGATAACGGTGTTTAACGTTTACTGCTCAGTTATATCGCAACGGCGTCTGCCCAACAGCTGATAACAATTGTCGAGTCCACGGGTGGCGTGGCGCCAGAAAAATTTGATCCACACTGCCGCTTTCGACGACCTCGCCGTCTTTCATCACCGCAATACGATGACTCATATGCTGCACCACGCCCAGATCATGAGAGATAAACAGCATTGACAGATGCAAACGGCGTTGCAGCGCTACCAGCAAATCCAACACTTGCGCCTGGGTGGTGACATCCAGCGCCGACACCGGCTCGTCGCAAATCAGAATATCCGGCTCGCAGGCCAGGGCCTGGGCGATGGCGATACGTTGCCGCTGCCCACCGGAAAGCGTGGCCGGACGTCGCGTCAGCAGATCAGGACTTAAACCAACCAGCGCCAGCAACGCCTGCGCACGTGACAACCGGTCCGCGGCTGTGAGCGTCGTATGCAGGCGCAGAGGCTGTTGAAGCAATTGCGCCACGTTATATTGCGGATTAAATGAACCCAGCGGATCCTGCACAATCGTCTGGATACGCGACCGCAACGGCTGCCGCTGACGTTCTGTCAGCCTGCTCCATGGTTGCCCAGCGAGAAGGATCTCGCCCTGTTGCGGTGCCTGCAGCGCCAGCGCCAGTTTGCCTAGCGTGGTCTTCCCGCTACCGGATTCGCCCACAATGCCCAGCGTTTCGCCCTGCGCGACCTCTAACGTCACCTGATTGACGGCCTGCAAGCGACGGCCATCCGGCAGAACATACGCCAGTGATACGTTATCGGCAGCCAGCACGGGTGTGGTGCTGTCAGTACTGATGTTCTCCCGCACTACCGTTTGACCCAGCGGATCGTTTCCTGTTAACCACGTCCCACGCGTACCAGCAGAGGGAATGGCCGCCAGCAGACGGCGGGTATAAGGGTGTTGCGGCGCATGCAGCACCTGTCGCACCTTGCCGCTCTCCACTGCTTTGCCCTGCCGCATCACCACCACACGGTCGGCAATATCCGCCACCACCGATAAATCATGGGTGATCAGCAGCACGCCATGCCCGGCATCCGCCAGGGCCCTGAATACATTCAAAACTTGTTTTTGTACGGTGGCGTCCAGCGCGGTAGTAGGTTCATCGGCAATGAGTAATCGCGGCCCCGCCGCCAGCGCCGACGCGATGAGCGCTCGTTGGCGCAAGCCACCGGAGAGTTCATGTGCGTACTGCGCCATCCGGTTATGCGGATCGGGGATGCCGGTTTGCGTTAACAGCTCCGCCACGCGTTCGCGAACTGCCGCCCCCCGTTCCAGGCGGTGCGTCAACAACGGCTCCGCGACTTCCTGACCAATCCGGCGCAGCGGGTCAAGCGAGGTCAGTGCATCCTGCAAAACAAAACCAATTTCGCGCCCGCGTAGTTGCTGCCAACGGCGGGCATCGCACGCCAGTAAATTCTGCGACAGGCCATCGTGCCCATGCAATATCAGGGACTCGGCGCGAACAGCCGCCCCTGCCCCCGCCAGCCCGACTAGCGTCCGGGCCGTGACGGATTTACCCGAACCGGACTCGCCTACCAAAGCCAGGACTTCACCGGCATGCACGTCAAACGATAAGGCGTTAACCGCCTCAATCAGCCCCTGCGGCGAGGGGAAGCTGACGCTCAGTTGCGCCACCTGTAACAGCGGTTGCTGGAAGGTCTCTGAAGTCATGCGATCCCGCCTTTGGCAATAAGGGTTTGAACACGTCGGCCCAGCAGCGTAATGGCAATCACCGACAGCGCGACAACGCTGGCGGGCAGCAGGCTGACCCATGGGGCGCTATCGAGAAAATTACGTCCCTCAGAGAGCAATGCGCCCCACTCCGCCGTCGGCGGAGTCACCCCAAGTCCAAGGAAACTGAGGGCCGAGGCGGATAATATGGAATAGCCTATCCCCACCGTTGCCAGTACCAGCAGCGGGCGCAGCGTATTGGGCACAATATGGCGCAAAATAATCACCATTGGCGGCTCACCCAGCGCCACCGCATGCTGCACATACCCCGATAACCTGACCTGCAACACTTGCGCGCGCACCAGCCTGGCATAGCCAGCAATGCCGGCCAGTCCGACCGCCAGCAGGGTATTCTCTGGCCCACGCCCCAACACCGTGATAGCCAGCAACGCCAACAGCAAATCGGGGAACGCCAGCATAATGTCCAGTAGCCGTACGAGTAACTGCCGTACCGCCCTGGGCGCAAGACCTGCCAGTGTCCCCAGCACAATACCGCCCGCGCTGGCAATCAGGGTCGCGCCGACCCCAATGCTCAGCGACAGCGAGGTGCCATACACCACGCGGGTAAACACATCACGCCCCAACTGGTCAGTACCGAACCAGTGTCTGAGGTCCGGCGGCTGCAAAATCGCGCTGAAATCCATCTGTTCGGGGGTGTACGGCGTGAATAGCGATGGAAAAAACACCGCCACCACGAGCAGTAGCACCAGTAACAACGGAATGCTGGTACCCGGCGCCAGCCACGGGTTACGATAGCGCCCCCCGTCGCGGCGGGCCACCCGCAGTAAAAGATCACTCATCAGCATGCCCTCGCAGACGTAGACGGGGATCGATCAGTAAATAAAGGGTATCAATCAGCAGGTTAATCACCACAAACGACAGCGCAGAGAACATCACCACCCCCAGCACCAGGGGCATGTCGCGGTTCTCAATCGCACCGAGAGTGATTTGTCCCAGTCCCGCCCGGCCAAACACCGTTTCGGTCAGAATTGAGCCGCCTAATACGCTGGCCAGCAGCGTCCCCGTCAGCGTCGACACCGCCAGCGAGGCATGGCGCAACGCATGCCGTAAGCGCAGCGCAGTTTCACTCACCCCTCGCGTACGCACGGTCATGGCGAACGGCTGCGAAAGCGCCTCCTCCAGCCCATCACGCAGCACCTGGCTGAGTGTCGCAGCCAGCGGCAGGCTGAGCGTCACCACCGGCAGCACAAGGGCGATCCAGCCATCGTTACCGGTCACCGGAAACCATTGCAGTTTGAAACTGAAGATGCTCAACAACACGATGCCGATCCAGTACACCGGTGTGCTAAGCAGCATCAGCTCCAACCCGGCAAGCAGAGACCGCAGACGCGGATGACGTCCGGCTGTCAGTAATGCGTTAAATACCGCCAGTACCAGCGCCAGCGCCAGGGCGCTGACGGCCAGCGGCACCGTCTCTTTCAACGCTGCGCTAATCACCTGCACAACAGGCTGGCGATACTGATAACTCACGCCAAGGTTGCCCGTCAGCGCCTCGCCACAGTAGCGCAAATATTGCCACCACAGTGGCTTATCCAGGCCGAACTGGCGGGTCAGTGTCTCGCGAAAACTATCATCCACAACGCTGTTGGCGCTGCCTATCAGTATCGCCACAGGATCGCCGGGGATCAGTTTTACCGCAACAAAGGTCAGCGTTGCCGCGCCCCACAGCACGGCGAAAATGGTCAGCAGGCGCTTGCCTGCTGCCAGCAGCTTAGCGTTGGATCCAGACATCATAGAAATTCGGCTTCGCGTTCGTGGCCCAGCTAATGCCCTGCACCTGTTTGGCTTTCCCTAACTGATATGCCGGGATGTAAATTGGCACCGCCCAGGCCTGATCGATTATCTGGTGCTGGATGGCATAGTAGATGCGTTTACGCTCGGCTTCGCTGGCACCGACAGCGGTTTCCAGTTGGCTATCCAGCGCTTTAACGCGGCTGAAGTTGTTCCCCTTCGGCGGAATATAATTGGAGTGGAAAACGGTACGCAGGATGTCCGGCTCCGGGCGAACAAAATAGTTCGAGATAATGTCGTACTGGTTAGCCGCCGTGCGGCTGCTGAGAATGCCTGAATCCACCGGATCGAGTTTCAGTTCAAAACCGGCTTGTTTTACCTGGTATTGAATTGCCTGGAACAGCGTCACGTCAGCGGCTTCGACATCGTTTGAAGAATAGGTAAATTGCACAGTAAGGCGTTTACCCTCCTTGACCCGGTAGCCTTCGCTATCGGTTTGCTGCCAGCCGGCTTCATCCAGAAGACGGCGGGCTTTTTGCAGATCAAACCCCCACTGGCTGGCAATGGCCGGATCGTAATCCAGCGTAGCGGGTCCAAGAATATTGTCGGCAGGTTTCAGGATGCCAAAGAACGCGGCTTTAACGGCAGTAGTGCGATCGATGGCGCTCTGGAAGGCCTGCCGCACTTTCAGGTCGCTGAAGATCCCTGTGTCGCTATTCAAATAAAGGACGCGCGGAACGCCGGGGTTTTCCCTGGTGATCACATCCAGCTTCGGGTTATTTTTTACCTGCGCATAATTCACCGGCGGAATGGCATCGATCACCTGTACCTGCCCGCTATTCAGCGCGCCAAGCCGCACCGCTGACTCCGGCAGGTACTTAAATTCGATCTTATCCAGCCATGCCGGGCCTTTATGGGTGGCATAGCCCGGGCCCCAGTTGTAATCGGCGCGCTTGCTGAGTTTACTCCCGCTGCCTTTGACAAACGATTCGAGGATAAAGGGACCAGAACCGACCACGGTATTGCTGGTATTCGCCGTTTTCTGCAGATAAGCCGGTGACTGAATACCGAGATACGGCAAGCTCAGCCCCTGCAGCAGCGGTGCGAAAGGCGTTTTATAGCGGATCACCACGGTGTACTCATCTGGCGTAGTGATCGCGTCAATCGGCCCCAACAACGATTTGGAGTAACTGGAGGTGGTTTTCGGATCGAGTATGCGTTCAAAGTTATATTTTACCGCCGCAGCATCCAGTTTCGTGCCATCACTAAAAGTCACATCCTTGCGAAGATGGAAGGTGTATTCGCGGTTATTGTTTTTAATTTCCCAGCGTTCCGCCAGCCATGGTGTAAAGCTGTTATCTTCCGCCTGTCCGACCAAAGAATCCACCACGTTACGCGTAACCAGAGCGGTGACGGAATAAGCGGTAATAGAGGGGTCAATAATCGGGGTATCGCTGCCCAGAGCGACCGTCAGAACACCACCCGCGGCAGGTTTATCCTGTGCGTGAGTGGTGAAGCTGGCAGTAAGCGTTAGCGCGGAAAGCAGACTGATGCGCAATAAACTGTTCTGTGAATAAATGCTTCGTTTCATCCCTTTTCCTTGGCCTGGTTTTTGTTAAATATCTGGCAATTAAAGTCCATTGTAGGGGGAGAGCCGCCGTCGAGTAACGATGGATAATTTATATCTATTTCTGAAAATAGCTTTTTCTTCAGGTGGGAAGAAAAGAAAAAAGAGAGCCCCGAGCTACAGGCCCGAATAAAATAACATAAATGCTCGCCCTCTATAATTTCTCTCAAAAGAGTCAGAAGGCAGCTAAATTAACCCTCCGACTTTATTAAGATAAAAATGTGAAATAAGAATCGGCATTAACGGTAATGCTAAGTTTCGCCAACAAGACGCAGAACGTCGAGATATAACCCGTATTCAGGAGACGCCGCGTCCGGCGCCCCCTGTGATCCACCTCGCGGCTACTCCTCGTACGCCGCGTGATGGAAATCAATTTCCCACTGCAGCACCTCGCCGTAAAGCGCCGATAACGCCTGCTTTTCGTCTTCACTCAGCGCCATGGCGCAGCGGTCGAGTTCGTTTTTTAGCCAGAGAGCCTGCTGATAAAATTCGTCCTCCGCGTGCATTTCCACCCAGCGTCGTAAATCAGCATCGCTCTGATAATGTTCGCTCGCCCGTCGGCACCAGAAATAGTACATCCATTCCGCACCGAACATCAGGGTCACAATCTGCTCATAGCTGCCCTCGTGGGCGGTCTGCAGCATACCGTCGCGAAAGCGCCGTACCCCGGGCAAATCATCCGGGTACTCAGCGGGATCGATCTGCCGCGCTGACAACACCTGTTCAAACCACGCGATCTGTATATCAACCAGGGCATTCAGCACGCCAATCAGCCAGCGCTGCTGTTGAATACCCGGCGCTTTGCTGACCCCGAGGGCAAAAATCGCGATCGCCGTCGCGACAAAGTTGCCCTCAAACACCAGATAGCGGTTGAAGACGACTGTCGGCAGACGATCCTGTTCGATATCAGTCACAAACGGGTGCTGCTGCATCGCCTGCCACGCCGGTTGATGTTCGCGCAGCAGGCGTTCGCTAAACGCTTCCATTAAGCTTCCTCCAGCGCGGCCTGCGCGACCGACATAAAATGTTTCACCCGGGCCAGCTCAACATCGTTCCACCAGACGCCATCGACCTTCATTGTACTGGCCACAATGACCCCCTGAGTCCGCCCGAGGATCTGCATCACGTTAGCCGGTGTCACCCCGGAGCCCACCAGGAGCGGTAGTTCCGTCGCCGCGCGGATCTCGTCAATTTCCGCCATCGTGGCGCTATCGCCCGTACGCTGGCCGGTGGCGATCACCGCGTCAGCCTCGAAGAAATCGACATCGCGCGTCAGTTCCTGAATCGAACGATCGGCGACAATGGCATGGCTACCGTGCTTAACGTGGCTATCGGCAAAAACGCGAATATGTTCAGCGCGCAGCATACTGCGGTAGCGCAGCGCCTTAGCGGCCGCCCCTTCTATAAATCCTTCGTTGGCGATATAGGCGTTGGCCCACTGGTTTACGCGGACGAAATCGGCGCCTCCCGCCAGGGCGATCGCCATTGCCGGGATCGCCGCGTTAGCCAGAACGTTAATGCCCAGCGGCACAGCAAAACGTTCACGAACTTTCTCGGTAATGACCGCCATCAGCGCTGAGGTTTCATGGCCGATATCCTCAGGTTTAGAGAAAGGAATATCGCCATGGTTTTCAATAATCAGACCATGAACACCGCCTGAAATATAATTTTCAGCATCGCGAAGCGCACGTTCAACAATATCCGAGACTGATTTTCCTCGATATTTTGGCGAGCCAGGAAATGGGTCGCAATGAATAACACCAATAACAGCCTTGCTTCGTAAAAAAATAGCTTGTATTGCATTCGTTTTTTCTGCTGAGATAGCAACCATCTTATCCATCCTGTTAAGGGAACACTATGCGTGTTTACGTTACTGGTAATATTACCGTAGATGAAACCTGGTCCATTCCGGATATACCGAAAAAAGGGGCTTCCATTCACGGCGTTAAAGTGTCGCAGGATATCGGCGGTAAAGGCGCGAACCAGGCGATTATATTATCCCGCTGCGGAATAGAGACGCGTTTAATTGCCGCCACGGGAAATGACAGCAACGGCGCGTGGATCCGCCAGCAGATAAAAAATGAACCACTGACGCTACTACCCGACGGCCATTTCAATCAACATAGCGATACCTCGATTATTTTAAATAGCGCTGATGGCGACAACGCCATCATTACCACTACGGCGGCGGCCGATACATTCAGCCTGGATGAAATTATTCCGCATATGGCGGATGCCGTCGCTGGCGATATTCTGCTACAGCAGGGCAATTTCTCCCTCGATAAAACGCGGGCGCTGTTCCAGTACGCCAGAAGCCGCGGCATGACGACGGTATTCAACCCCTCACCTGTCAATCCTGACTTTTGCCATCTGTGGCCGCTCATCGACATCGCGGTGGTCAATGAATCCGAGGCCGAGCTGCTCCAGCCATACGGGGTGAAAACCTTAGTGATTACCCAGGGCGCCGCAGGCGCCTGGCTGGTCCAGGAGGGCCAGCGTCAGTTTTGTCCCGCCGTGCCCGCCGAGGCGCTTGATACTACCGGCGCGGGCGACACGTTCCTCGCCGTCATGTTGGCCTCCGCCCTGCTGCGCGGCGTCGTGCCGGATGCACTGGCGCTGGCGCACGCCAGTCGCGCTGCCGCCATTACCGTTAGCCGCCGGGGGACGCTCAGCGCGTTTCCCGGCAGCAGTGAGCTCGCCGCCCTGTTAACCACGGACAGCGCGCGCTGACCTACTTAAACAGCGGACGGTATGAATCGACGTTCGCTTTGGTCACCACCGTCGCCGGAACCAGAATGGTTTTCGGCACGGTTTTACCCGACGTGATGCTGTTCAGCGCATTCAGGGCTTCTGCGCCCATCTTTTCCGGGTCCTGCTGCAGTACGGCGGTGACGTAGCCGCCGTCAATACCGGAAATCGCCTTCGCCGTCAGATCCCAGCCAAAGACTTTAATATCCTTCTGCCGCCCCTGGTTTTCCACGGCGGCGATAGCGCCGAGCAGCGCGGGTTCGCCGGTGGCATAAATCGCTGTCAGATCCGGATTACCGGTGATCAGGTTTTCCGCCGCGGTCATCGCTTTATCCTGCACATTCTGCCCGTCGACCACGTTAGCGATAGTAATCTTCGGATTGCTTTTCAGCGTATCTTCGAACCCTTTCTGCCGCTGGTTCTGAATGGCCGAATTCAGCGCACCGACAATACCCAGTCGCGCCTGGCCGCCCATCTCTTTCTGCACGTAGTCTACGAAGTATTGACCAATAATTCTGCCGCCTTCAATATTATCAACGCCGACCTGAGCTGCCTGTGGCCCGGCCGGTAATACGGCATCAATCGCAATCACCGGAATGTTTGCGGCGGCGGCTTCTTTAACCGCTGGCATGATTCCGTTAACGTCGATAGCAGCAACCAGAATGCCTTTAACGCCTTGCTGAATATAGTTTTCTATCGCGTCGTTTTGCGCCACGGGATTATCGTTAGAGTTAAAAATAACTAAATCCTTGCCACTGGCTTTGGCCGCATCCTGTGCGCCTTTATTCATCAGATTAAAGAACAGCGCCTGTTGGTTGATTTGTACCAGCGCATAAGTCGGACCGGCAGCGCTGGCGGCAGAAATAAAACTCATTGATGCCAGCATGGTCGTGGCGACAGCAAGGAAACGCAGTTTTCCGGTGTGAAATAACATCATCAGTATCCTCGTCGGGAATAGTTGATAGCCAGCAGAGTTCCGCGCCGCATGCGAACGCAGAAGGATTATTTTTTGGCGGGCAAATATCGTCTATATCGCCAGAACAATCATTGAACGTTCGGCGGATACCTGCTTAATGTCATCCCGGCAACCGGTCCGTGTCGGTGCGCGACTGGAATAACTTAAACGGGGTTGGGAATGACTTCCCGGATGATGCGGTAAACTGCCTATACAATTCTCTGCTGATTAAAATTTGTCAAGCATTTATTTTTGGTGATTGTTCGCAGAGAAATTGCTGTATCCACCGCGCTTAACTATGTTACAGATAGCCGATTCTGGCAGAAATGGCGCAGGAAATGAGTATAAAACGCGTATTGTTATCCGATGTGGCAAAGCTGGCCGGGCTGTCGAAGGCGACCCTGTCGCGCTATATGAACAACAGTATTGTGCTGCCGCAGAACACCATCGACCGCATCGAAACCGCCATTCGCGAACTGGACTATCGCGGCAATAGCCTGGCACGCCGTCTTAGCAAAGGCGGCAGCGAAACGCTTGGCCTGGTGCTTCCCGATATTACCAACCCCTTCTTTGCCGAACTGGCCGACGCTGCCGAAGAGGCCGCTTCTGCAAGCGGCTACAGCCTGGTGCTGTGTATCACCCGCAACAACCCGGAAAAAGAGTGCCAGTTCATTCGCTGGCTGGATACCTGCCAGGTCGACGGTCTGCTGTTCACCACCAACCGCCCCGATAACGGCCTGCTGCGCAAGGAGGTCCAGCGTCACGAACGCATTGTCCTGCTGGATGAAGATATTCCCGGCAGTAAGGTACCGAAAGTGTTTGCCGATAACGTCCAGGGCGGGCGGATCGCCACCGAAAAACTGATCGCCGCCGGGCATCGCCATATCGCTTTCGTCGGTGGCCCGGACAAGCTGATGAGCGTCCGCGAGCGCTATCAGGGCTTTTGCACCGCGATGGAGCAAGCGGGCCTGAGCTGGCCGCCCGAATGGGTGATGTATGGCGACTACCAGCGCGAGTTTGGCCAGCAGGCGCTGCGGTACCTGTTCAGCCAACCGGTTCGCCCCACCGCCGTCTTCGCGGCCAGCGACTATCTGGTGCTCGGCCTGCTCGATGGCTTGCGCGCCAGCGGGCTCCAGGCGCCGGAGGCGCTTTCGTTAGTCGGCTTCGATGACGCCAACTACGCCGATTTTACCCAGCCGCGGATCTCCACTATCCGTCAGCCCGCCCGCGAACTGGGCCGTACCGCGGTGAACATCATGATGCGCCTGCTAAACGACGATCCGGACATCCCTGCGGAAACCCGCCTGCCGGTTGAATGGATTGGCCGCGACTCGATCAAGATCTGTTAAGCCCGTCCCAAAATGGCGCAAAAGCGCCCGCTTTTGGCGCAAAAAACGATCAATTAACAATTTATTCACTATAATCAGTAAACCGGTTTACTGGATTTTATTCAATTAAGTGTATTGAATACATAAGGTTAAGTTACAGGGCTGCTGTGTGGTTCCTGCCCTGGCACGGATGCTGCAACGTTCTTACTGGCGAACAAATATCTTACATAGCGTTTGTCCTGACTGCCCTGGCGAGTGCTCTATCCCGCAGGTAAACCGGTTTACTAGATTGTAAACCGTGTCGGATAGAGTCCCTCCCGCAGGATGGCGAACATTTTCCCGGCCACAGCGATGGGAGTTATCAGATGCAGCAGCCACAAACTACCCCGCCAAGGGTAGAGATGATCAATATCACCAAGACCTACGGGTCGATACGCTCATTGCGCGGAGTCAACCTTGAGCTGGCCCCGGGCGAAGTGCTGGGCTTAGTGGGCGATAACGGTGCGGGGAAATCCACCCTGACCAAAGTGCTCTCTGGCGCGGTGATCCCCTCCAGCGGCACGATTCGTATCGACGGTGAACAGCAACAGTTTACGAATCCGGCCGATTCGCGCCGTTGCCATATCGAGATGGTCTACCAGGATCTGTCGCTCTGCGACACGGTCGACGTCGCGGGCAATCTGTTTATGGGCCGTGAGCCGATGAAATCGGTCCTCGGCATCCCCTTTCTCGACGAGGCCAAAATGCACGCCGATGCCAGAGAGATGCTTAAAGGGCTCGGGATCTCCATTCCGGATACTCACCTGCTGGTGCGAAATCTCTCCGGCGGCCAGCGCCAGGCTATAGCCATCGCCCGCGCCGCGGCCTTTGACCCGAAAGTGCTGATTATGGATGAACCCACCGCCGCGCTGGCCGTCGCGGAAGTTGAAGCGGTTCTGGAGCTCATTCGCCGCGTTTCCGCTCGCGGGGTGAGCGTGATTCTGATTACCCACCGCCTGCAGGACCTGTTCCTGGTCTGCGACCGGATCATGGTGATGTATGAGGGTACTAACGTCGCCGACAGACGGGTGTCCGACACCAGCCTGAGCGATATCGTTAACCTGATTGTGGGCGAAAAATTCACCGCCCGCTCTGCGGCAGCACATTGAGGTAACAGGATGAGTATCATGAACTTAAGCAGCTCCCGCATGATCCAGCATTCGCTGCCGCGCCGCCTGCTGCATAACCACTCAGGCGTGGTCAGCATCGCGCTCTTTTTCGTCTTCTGCTGCGTGGTGTTTTCGCTGATCACCAGCAACTTTCTCACCGGCACCAACTGGCTCAACATTATCCGTCAGAGCGCCCCGCTGCTGATCGTCGCGACGGCAATGACTCTGGTCATTACCACCGGCGGTATCGATCTGTCGGTAGGCTCCACCCTGGCGCTGGTCGGCGCACTCTCCGCTATCGCCCTGAATAGCTGGGGTCTGCCGTGGCCGGTGGTACTCCTCGGCGGCCTGCTGCTCGGCGGATTCGTTGGCGCCATCAACGGCTTCTTTATTGCCTATGAAGGCATTCCGGCGTTCATCGTCACGCTCGCCACCCTGGCCGTAGTTCGCGGTATCGCGCTGCTGGTCACCCAGGGCTACTCGATTCCGGTGCCGGCTGACAGCCTGTTTACCTTTATCGGACGCGCGTGGGTAGTTGGTATCCCCATGCCCGCGCTGATCGGCATGATGATACTGGTGATCGGGCATATCGTTCTCAACCATATGCGCTTTGGCCGCTACGTGACCGCTATCGGCGCCAACGCCGAAGGCGCGCGGCGCAGCGGCATTAACACCAAAGCGGTCACCATGAAGGTCTATATCATCAGCGGAATGGCCGCCGCGCTGGCGGGGATGATCATTACCGCACGCCTCGGCAGCGGCTCTTCCAACCAGGGCGAAGGCTTTGAACTGCAGGTCATTGCTGCCGTTGTGCTAGGCAGCACCAGTCTGTTTGGCGGCTTCGGGACTATTATTGGCACGCTGCTGGGCGCGCTGTCGATTGCGGTCATTCAGAACGGGCTGATCCTGTCGCATATTTCGCCGTTTTACACCCAGATAGCCACCGGCACCATTATCCTGCTGGCTATCTGGCTGAACACCCGCATTCTCAACCCGACGCGCTCCGCGGCAAAAGGATAGCTGATGAAAGGATCAATTTTTCGCCATCCCTCCCCGCTGCCGGTCGGCGTCAGCAGCGGTTACGTGATGACTGTGCTTGGCCCACTGCCGATTAACGAAATGGGCGTTACTCTGATGCATGAGCATATTCTGCTGGATGCCTCCGGCAAATGGGTGCCGCCCTGCTGCTGCAGCGATCGCCATCTTGCCGAAATGCCGGTGAAAATGGAAAACCTTGGCGAACTGTCGCTCAACCCGCTGATGAGCCGCGATAACTGTCAGCTGTTTGATGTCGACCTTGCGATTGACGAGCTGACTAAATTTCGCGCCCTTGGCGGAGAAACGGTGGTCGACCCAACCAATATCGGCATTGGCCGCGATCCGAAAGCGCTGGCGCGCATCGCGCGTCTGACCGGTCTGAACATCATTATGGGTACCGGGCTCTATCTGGAACCTTCGCACCCTGAGTGGGTAAAAATCAGCAGCGTCGAACAGCTGACCGAACGGCTGATTTACGATCTTGGCGGCGCGGAGGAGAAACCGGAGGTGCTCGCCGGGCTCATCGGCGAAATCGGTATCTCCAGCCGCTTTACGCCGGATGAGGAGAAATCCCTGCGCGCTGCGGGTCGGGCCAGCGCCGCGACCGGCGTGCCGATCGAGGTCCATCTGCCCGGCTGGGAGCGGCTGGGCCATCGGGTGCTGGATATTCTCGAGCAGGAAGGCGCCGATTTACGCCATACCGTGCTGTGCCATATGAATCCCAGCTTTGCCGATAAGCGCTACCAGCGCGAACTGGCGCAGCGCGGGGCGTTTCTCGAATACGACATGATTGGCATGAGCTATTACTACGCCGACGAGTCGGCGCAGTCGCCCTCCGACGAGGAGAACGCCCGCGCGATCCGCGAGCTGATTGACGACGGCTACATCCAGCAAATTCTGCTGTCGCAGGACGTCTTCCTGAAAACCATGCTCACCCGCTACGGCGGCCACGGTTATGGCTACATACTCAAGCATTTTGTTCCCCGTCTGCGGCGCCACGGCGTCAGCGGCGAACAACTTGAAACCTTAATGATTGGAAACCCCCAGCGGGTCTTTGGCGGATAAAAGGAAACGTCATCATGCAGAAAAAAATCTTACTGGTCGGTGAGTCCTGGACCAGCACGTCAACGCACGTTAAAGGCTTCGACCAGTTTGCCACCGCCACCTGGCACACCGGCGCAACGGACTTTCTGGCCGCGCTCGCCGACAGTCCCTATGCCATTACCTATATGCCCGCCCACGCGGCGGCGACCGACTTTCCGCTGACGCTGGAAGCGCTGCAGGAGTGGGATGCGATTATTCTCTCGGACATTGGCGCCAATACGCTGCTGCTGCATCCGGACACCTGGCTGAAGAGCCGCCGAACCGCCAACCGTTTAACGCTCCTGCATGATTACGTGGCCGGCGGGGGGGCGCTGATGATGATCGGCGGCTATTACAGCTTCCAGGGAATCAACGGCGGCGCGCGCTACCGCCATACCGCGGTGGAGAAAGTGCTGCCGGTACGCTGCCTGGCCTGGGACGATCGCATTGAAACCCCGGAAGGCTGCTATGCCGAAGTGACGGAGTCTCACCCCCTGTTTAACGATATTCCGGGCGAATGGCCGTGGCTGCTGGGCTATAACGAAGTTGAAATGCACCCGGAAGGCAAACTGCTGGCGACCGTGGCCGGTACCGGTCATCCGCTACTGGCTGTTCGCGAATATCAGCAGGGTCGTTCGCTGGTGTGGACCAGCGACATGTCGGCGCACTGGCTGCCGGAAGAGTTTGCCAAATGGCCCGGCTATCGCCAGCTATGGATTAACTGCCTCGACTGGCTGACGGAACGCCGCTGATGACCACGACCCTTGAGCTCGCCCGGCAGCTGCTGGGCTTTAACACCATCAACCCGCCAGGCAGCGAAGCCGACTGCATGCGGTTCTTCGCCGACTGGCTTGACGAGAGCGGTTTTGAGGTTTCGCTGTCGTCGTTCGGCGAGGGACGCTGCAATCTTATTGCCAGCCTGCCCGGGGCGAAGAGCGGTAAACCGCTGGCCTTTACCGGACATCTGGATACCGTCCCGCTGGGAAATGCCCGCTGGCAGTACGATCCTTTTGGCTCGCAGATGGAAGACGGGCGTCTTTATGGCCGCGGATCCAGCGATATGAAAGCGGCGATAGCGGCGTTTGCCGTCGCCTGCGTTCATCAGCGGGAAGCGATCCTCGCCGGACGCGGCGCGGTATTGCTGATAACCGGCGGAGAAGAGACCGGCTGCGACGGCGCGCGGGCGCTGATCGCCTCCGCAACGTTGCCGGAGGTGGGCGCGCTGATCGTCGGTGAACCCACCGCCAACTATCCGGTTATCGGCCATAAAGGCGCGCTCTGGCTACGCTGCGAAACGCGGGGGAAAACCGCCCACGGCGCGATGCCGGAGCTGGGGATCAATGCTATCTATCTTGCGGCGGATGCGTTGGGTAAGATTCAGCATTTTTCGCCAGGCGCGCCGCATCCGCTAATGAAGCAACCCACCCTCAACGTCGGACGCATAGAAGGCGGACTCAATATTAATTCCGTACCGGACCGCACGCGTTTTGATGTCGATATCCGCAGCGCGCCCAATTTACAGCACGCCACTATCCGGGAGCGCTTGACGACGCTGCTTGGCGAAAGCGTCACCGTCTCCACGCTGGTCGACCTGCCCGCCGTCCTCAGCCGGGAGGATCACGCGTGGATTAAGCAGGTTTACCAACGCTGTCAGCCGCTGCACGCTGAGCCGATTGCGCCGCGCGTGGTGCCCTACTTTACCGACGCCTCGCTGCTGCTGCCTGCATTGGGCGATCCGCCCTGTATTATTCTCGGCCCCGGCGAGCCGTCGATGGCGCATCAAACCGACGAGTACTGCCTGCTCAGCCGACTGGCGGAGGCAGAACAGCTATACGGTGACATTATTCGCGACTGGATGGCATCACCGCCCGCGACGAAAGTAAAAAATGAGTGACACTGTCACTGAAAGCGCGTGCCATGCATTCAGCGTTTGAATAATTTCGCGGAATAACAGAGGATAACCGCCTCTTACACGACGGTATCCCCACCAGCAAGGAGGCTTAGCATGTCCGTGAAAACCAACGCTGTGCTCGTTTGCACCCTCTCTTTACTTCTTTCCGCCTGCTCGGGTGGTGCTTCTGCGCCGGACAGCGCCGAAGACGCTAAAATATCGGCTGAAGTGGATAAGATACTTCGCGATTATCAAACGGGTTCCGATACTTCACCCCAGGCCAATGCCTCACGCTATCTGGCGCGGATCCAGGCGGCTATCTTCGCTAACATAGACCAGCCGGCCTCCTGGCAAGGGCAAAAATGCTCGGTGCGCTTTACGCTACAGCGTGACGGGACAGTGCAGGATCCGACGGTCGAGAGCGGCGATCGGCCATTCTGCGCGCAGGTGATGTCCGCGCTGAAAAAAGCCAACATCCCGCCCGCGCCGGACGAAAAAACCTATCAAACATTCAGTCATGTCGTGCTGGACGTGAAGCCCTGAGCTTGCCCGCAGAAATGGCCCCGGCCATCACCAGCGCCATTTCGAACAAGATAAGCTGACAGCCCTGCTTAACAGACGCTTTTTGGCGATCAGCGAGGAATGATTCAATAGTAACAGGCTGGCGCAAGCCTGTTTTTTTTCCATTCTTCAGGATCGTGGCCGGGTATGAATACCGCATGATATCGCTCGGTAAGCTGACGCAGCTTTCGCACTGACTGAGCGACATCAGTAGCAGACGTCATTAGCCCCGGGAGCGCCTTCTCATGGTAATGATCTAAGGTATAAGCCGCATCAATCGCTAGCGTAAAATTTGTACCACCCGGTAAGCGGATAAGAAAAGATTGATGGCCCGGTGAATGCCCTGGGGTGAAAATACATTGTAACGTGCCATCATCGTAAAGGTCATAGTGATCATCGGACAACCCGTTCAGAAATAGCCAGTTAAGTTGGGGACGATCGAAATCGCGTCGGCAATAGGCTCCCGAAGTAAACCAGTCAGGGGCAAAGGCATATTCATACTCTTGCCTCTGGACAACATGCGTAGCATGGGGGAAGCGACCAATTGCTCCCGTATGATCAGAGTGCAAATGGGACAGGACCACATAGCGGATATCCTCAGGAGCAATGCCAATCCTCTTAAGTTGTTCCACACAGCCCTGTTCTTCTGACATCACCGGTTTAAACTGCTCTACAGCACTTCCCCAATAACCACTGGGATCTTTCAATCCTTCGACAGCCAGACCGCCGTCAATCAGCGTAAACCCATCCGGATGGGTCAGCAGAAACCAGGGAACAGGGATCTCATAATGCTCTCCCACGCCCTGATTCATCCGGATATGCTGATATCGACAATGCTGTGTTCCTGACTGGAACATGAAAAGCTTTATCTCTGGCATCATTATTTTGCACCAATAAATCAATTAAATAGATTGAAATTTAGCCTGACTCAGGCCTTGAGTCTGGATTTTTCATCATTTCGCAGGAAAGCAGTAGATGCCTGTCCCCACTTACATTTATCGGTAAAGCCAATATAATTGGTGAATGGATCTCTTCTCAGCAATGCGCATATTTATCAGGGTGGTTGAACGGGGCAGCATGTCGGCTGCAGCCCGCGATCTCGGCATTGGCCAGCCCGCCGTGAGTGAAAGAATAGAAAAACTGGAAGCACATCTTGGGACACGTTTGCTTAGGCGCAACACGCGTAATATGTCTCTAACGCACAGCGGTAACGTGTTTTATGAGCGAAGCAAAACGGCCATTCAGGCGGCAGAGCATGCTCTTTCTATGAATGAGGAAAATCAGGGGCTGCAAGGCAAAATCCGTATTGCCGCGCCCTATTCCGCCGGAGAAAGCCTGCTGATGCCTGCATTGTTGCAGCTTCAGAACGAGCATCCGGAGCTGCAGGTCGATGTCATTTTTAACGACCGCGTCATCGATCCCGTCACCGAGGGGGTCGATTTATCACTGAGGTTAGGTGATGTCTCCGAAGGCTTTTTTGTCGCACGTCCGCTTGGCGCCGTGCGCAGAGTGCTAGTGGCCTCTCCGGCTTTGCTGGCGAAAATGGGTCATCCTGACACGCCGGATGCGCTGACAGATTATCCATTTGCTGCTGTTTCCGGTGTATTCGCCAGTAATCGCATTCAATTGATCGCTTCCGAAGATCAACTCATTAATGTTCCCGTCAATATTCAATTTCAGTCCACGCACTGGCGGAGTGTCCTCTCCTGGTTATTAGCGGGACATGCCATTGGTGTTTTGCAAAGTCCGGTTTGCAGAAAAGAAATGGCAGACGGCGCGCTTATCCCCCTCTTAAGCCACTATCCGATCCCGCCATTTAGTACCTGGTTGCTCCATCCACCAGCTGGGATGATGTCGTATGAAACGCGAATTTGTGCCTCCCTGCTGGAGGGCTATCTCAGAGATTTGTTGCTTGAGCCGGCCGGCTGAATAAAACAGCGCCGCCCTGGCGCGCTGAAGATGGCCTCTTGTTAATGACTCAATCTCTGATGCATGAAATCAATAAGCGCTCTTGTTTTTGCCGGCAAGTAACGCCGATCTGAATACAGAGCGAACAATTGCAAGGGGGCTGCCGATTGTTCAAATTCAATCTCGATTAACCGCCCATCATCAATATAGGGTTGGCAGGCTTGTTTCGACAGGATGGCAAAACCGACACCTGAGATGGCCGCCCGCCCTGCCATCTCTCCGCTGTTGACCCGATAACGACCGTTAACCTTGATCGTCTCGAATCCGCCCTTTTTATTCACAAACTGCCAGGGAGCGCCTTTAAGCGCATTCACCGTTGTAATACAGGGTAACTCTTCAAATTGCTGTATTCGAGAAGGCGTGCCATAACGCTGGATGACGGAGGGGGCCGCAACGATGGTGCAAGGGATCGTCACCAGATGACGGGCGATGTAGTCACTGTCATCCATCTGACCACGGCTAACAATGACAGCTAAATCCAGATCATCTCGCAGGGATTCATAACCCGACAAATTTGTGACGCAACTTATCTCCAGATCCGGATGCTGACAGGCGAAATCAGCAACAACAGAGCCCAGCAATACAGGACCGATTTCATTGGGAATACAGATACGTAATGGCCCCTTGAATTGCATTTGTCGCAACGTTAATTCGGTTTCAGTTTGCTCAAGTGCTTCCAGTAATGGCTTCGCCCGGGTATAGAGTAGATGCCCCGCCTGTGTGAGTTTCATATGTCGGGTACTGCGCTCAATGAGCTGAAGGTTCAGTTTGTCTTCTAACTGAGAAATGCAACGGCTCACATTTGATGTCGGCATTTCCAGGGCTTTCGATGCCCCGACAAAACTGTCTCGTTCCACCACAGCAATGAAGATTTTCAGCGCATTAAAGTCAAGAACTGGCCGCATCAACTATCCCACATATGATAATAATGAGTGCCATTTTTACCACCTAATCGACAAGTTTGATAGCAGTTAAGCTAGGATATCTTTCATCCACAGGTCGCTTGCTATGCCACTGGTCACCACAACATTTAATCAAAAGACGCTCATTCGGATTGCTTTGGTAATCGCTTTTGTCCAGTTTACTAATGCGCTGGAATATATGATGTTCAGTCCTGTTTTTACATTTATGGCTGCAGATTTCGCTGTTCCCGTCACCTTCTCAGGCTATGTATCCGGTATGTACACATCTGGAGCCGTCCTGTCGGGAATTATCGCCTTTTACTGGGTTGACCGTTGCAATAAGAAACGTTTTTTAATTGCCAATATGGTACTGCTAGCCATGGCGACACTGTTGACGACATTGACCACCCGTTTTCCTCTTCTTCTTACATTGCGCTTTTTCGCAGGACTGGTTGGCGGTACGACAATGGGGGTGGGGATCACTATTTTGATAAACCACACGCCGGCTGATTTGCGCGGAAAAATGTTGGCGACGGTGATTGCGTCATTTTCGATGGTCAGCATCGTGGGGATGCCCGCTGTACTATTTTTGTGTACTCATTACGGTTGGCATGTCGCGTTGTGGTTAATCTGCACACTGTGTTGGTTGGCATTGCCGCTGATCGTCTCCATCATCCCTCAGGATCCCGTCACTTTCGACACGTCCCACGCGCTGCCCCTCGATGTAGATACTTTACTGTTTGCTTCCGGTAATGCGCTGGTACAGTTTAGTCCAATGCTGATCATTCCTGTTCTGGCGCCATTAATGACGCAGCTGTTGGGGGCTTCTCAAGGTCTGCTGCCCTGGTTGTTCTTCGGCGGGGGTCTGGCGGGGTATCTGTCTACCAGAATGACAGGCGCATTAACCTCTCGTTTTTCTGCTTTGAGTTTGGCGACCGGGTCGACCCTCGTTTTTATCCTGAGCTTGCTGATACCCCTCCTGGGCTATCCGCATCCGGCGCTATTTATTACGTTGTTTCTCGGCGCAGCTTACAGTCGTCTGGTGTCATCGTCGGCGGTGACGATTCAGTTTCCTGATAACAAGCAACGAGCGGGATTCTCTTCATTACAGACATCCATGATGTATCTGATGACAACTGCCGCATTTTTCCTGTCTGCTTTTTTGTTACCCAACCATCGCATGGCGCTACAAAATATGGACATGCTGTTGGCGGTATGTGCAATTACCGCATCAGGAACCCCAATTATTGTCATCGTTTTGCAAAAGAAACTGGCTAAACGTACGTTCGAGCCCGATCGTTACAGCACTGAGTAGTACTCCACGGGTTGCTCATTTTTTAAGACAAAAACAGGGGCATACGCCCCTGCGTGACTACCGCCGACTCATGGCCAGCTTCGCGGCAAACAACAGAAACAGGCAGCCGGTTGTCCGATCCATCCATTTCACCACGGCTGGTTTTTTCAGGATGCCGGCGGCATAGCGAGTGGCGGTAATCAGCGTTAACGACCACAGCGTCCCTATCAATACATGGATGGTGACCAGGAGAAAGGTCCAGTTGATCGGTGAATGCCCGGCAGGGATAAACTGGGGCAAAAACGAAACGTAGAAGACGCCCATTTTGGGGTTAAGCACATTCCCCAGCATCCCACGCAGGAACCAGTTACTCGTGGAATCTGATTCGGTCGGGTTGGGGTTAAATTGCTGGCGTGGGCGCAGGAGCAACTGGATGCCCAGCCAGCAAAGGTATCCTGCTCCGCACCATTTCAATAAGGTATAAGCCAACTCAGAAACCGCCAGTAGCGCACCTAAACCAAAGGCCACCAGCGCGCCCCAGATAAAGCATCCAAGATCAATGCCTAACGCGGCATGCAAGGCTTTGCGTCCCCCTTCAGCGGTCGCCGTGCGGAGAATAAGAGCAGTATCAAGACCTGGCGTCAGGGTAAGCAGTGTGGCTGCGAGGGTGTAAGCAAGAAGTGAATCAGTGACGAGCATTTCCTGTCTCCGAAAGAGACAAGGCTACTGAAGCATTCACATTTTTGCAACAACAATGTTCACCCTGCTCCACTTTTACCCAGCCGTCTACCTGACGCAACTCAGCCCATAACTAAGGACCCCTCGGTTATGGGCTGATTTGCAGGACTAGCTCAACGCCATTGATAAAATAATACAGGGGTAAGTTAGCTCACTTTAATATCATCAAGGTCGATATCCTCTTCTTCGTGATCATGAGTAACCAGCACATCACGCGGAATATCTTTTTTGATGACAGCATAAACCGTGGCGGTAACAACAATATTCACCAGCAGGGCCATAATGCCAGCCATCGGGTGTGACATGGTGGGGATCATCAGTACCCCACCAAAAGGCACCGTGGCATCCGCACCATACACCATGGTGACTGCGCCACCGCACGCGCCACCGATGGCCGCGGCGGCGATACCGCGGACGATATCGTTCATGACGATCGGGATAGAGCCTTCAACGATATTAACAATCCCCATTGGAACCGCCGATTTTAAGGTTTCCACTTCTTCACTGTTATAGATGTTCTTACGCAGAAGCTTAGCAATGAAGAAAGCCAGGCCGAAACCAATAGGCGTTGCGGTGTTAACTAACTGAAGCGCGGTAATCGGCTCATTTATTCCCTGCGCCTGCAGCGTGAGAACGAAGGCAAAGCATGTCTTATTAAGCGGGCCGCCAAAGTCAACAATACACAGAGCGCCTATCACTGCGCCCAACACAAGATTCGATGACGTGCCCATACTTCTCAGGAAAGATGTCAGCGCTTCCGTAAAGATACCTATAGGCGTACCAATGATATAGACCATAATCAGGCAGCTGATAATGGAGGCAAAAAAGGGCACGATCAACGTTGGCATCAAACCGCGAGCCCAGTCAGGCACCTTGACGTTTTTGATGATCGCCAGCGCGATATAGCCGGCAATGTAGCCACCGATCATCCCGCCGATAAAGCCTGCGCTGATGGTGTTCGCCGCCAGCCCGACAACAAATCCTGGTGCGATGCCCGGCTTGCCAGCAATCGAGCCGGAAATCCCCACCGCAATGACTACCGGCAACAGCCCAAGCGCCTTAGCGCCCAGAGTGGCCATCGCCTGCCATAAATCAAATTGCCCCGGCGTTAACGTGTCCTGCACCGTTCCACCAAGCCCCATACCGATGGCAATAATAAATCCAGCACCACAGACAATGGGGATCAGAAATGAGATAGCGGTCAGCAGATGTCCTTTAGGATTTGCTGCTTGCCATATTTGTTTTAGAGACATAAATTACGCCCTTAAGTATAGAGTCAGCAGGCCGAAATAAAATTATGAATTGACTATTTCACTGAGTTTTTCAATTAGCTTATTAGGGGATTTCACTGCCGTTTCCGTGGCGACTTTGACCACTTTCTTACCCGCAAACCGTTCTTCTCCCGTCACTTTAACATCCGCGGCAAGCAGAACAATATCTGCCATGGCAATCTCATCAGCGGTTAACTGATTCTCAATGCCGATGGTCCCTTGGGTCTCGATTTTAACGTTATGACCGGCTTTTTTGGCGGCTGTTTCAATTTTCTTTTGAGCAATATAGGTGTGTGCAATCCCCACCGTACAGGCGGTAACTCCGACAATATTCATCACGATTCTCCGTTAATTCATTTAATAAGATATAAAAGAATGTTAACAACTACATATTACGCTTCGGTGCTTTCAGTTTCTGAATTGAAAAGCGCAATGATTTTATATGGATCAGATTCAACCAGTAATTTAGCGATAATGTCTTCGTCGGCCAGTGACCCGGACACTTGCGCTAACAGGCGAATATGAGTGGCATTTTGATCCACCAGGCAAACCGCAAATAAAATAATACAGCGAACATCGCTGCCATCCATGGTCTCCCAGGGAATGGTATGTTGCGTGCGTCCGATGGCTAATGCGGTACGGGAAACACCGGAAGATTTGCCATGCGGGATCGCAATATGATTTTCAAAACCGGTAGAGCCTTGCTCCTCACGTAACCAGACATCACGAATAAAGTCCTCCTTATTAGTCACCGCACCATCCTGTACTAGTAAATCGGTGAGTTCTTCTATCACCTCTTCTTTCGTTCTGGCGGTCATATTTAACTTGATGTTTTTAACATTAAGCACTGTCGAAATATCCATAATTCACCCGCATTCATATAGAGTGGTCGTTGAATAACAGAGCAGGCATCGCTGGCGTGATGCAGGTCTTTTAATTTTTTTTAAATATATGCTGTGGTTCGTAAAAAAATTAATTAGGCAGCGACGGTTTCACGCTGGAAAATCTCGATCATTCTGTCCCATGCCTGGCTGACATCCTCATGGAGAGAAAACAGACCCGATGTCCCTACGATAAAGACATCCACACCGGATTCGGCAATCTGGCCAAACGTTTTTGCATTGCAGGAGCCATCAATTTCAGTCAGATAGTGATAGCCATTATTTTTGCGCATACTGATGAGCCTTCTTATCTTGTTCAGCGATTCAGGAATAAACTTTTGTCCGGCATAGCCCGGATCAACTGACATGACCGTCACTTTATCCAACAGGTGCGCATATTCAGTAATACTTTCAGCCGGTGTCGCCGGGTTCAACACCACCCCGCATTGCTTGCCTGCATCCTTGATCTGATTCAGCAGGCGGAAAATTTTGTTATTCGCCGTCTCGGGATGAAAGCTAATGATATCGGCGCCGGCCTCGAGACACATGGGAATAATATCTTCCGGATGGTTCACCATCAGATGGACATCGATGGGAACGGTAGTGATTTTTTTCAGGTTCTCAATAAAAAAGGGAGACAGTGTGATATTGCGGACGTAATTACCATCCATTATATCAACGTGATAAAAATCCGCTTTTTTATTCATTGCCGTGATCTGTTCTTTGAACTGCGTTAAATCCATGCACATCAGTGAGGGTGAAAATTTCGCGCTCATAAACCATCTCCGATAATAAACAGTTAGTTAAACATTGCGATAATATGCCCCAGAACGATGCCGACAACGCCAAAGTCTGCATCGCCAAAGGTTGTAGAACCCAGGCCCATGTCTCCCATCATTGGCAAAAGGATGGCCGGCAGGAACGAAATGAGCAGGCCGTGGGCAAATGCCCCCACCACTGCCCCGCGACGTCCGCCAGTGATATTGCCGTAAACGCCAGCCGTTGCCCCGCAGAAGAAATGAGGAACCAGCCCTGGAACGATGACGCTCAAACCGAACAGCGGGCAGAGAAACATGCTGACCAGGCCCGCGACAAAGCTTGCGAGAAACCCGACGATGACGGCATTGGGAGCAAAGGGAAACACCGTCGGGCAGTCGAGCGCCGGCTTCGCATCTTTCACTAATTTGTCTGCAATACCTTTAAACGCTGGCACAATTTCGGCAATCACCATACGCACACCGGCGAGGATGATATAAACCCCCGCAGCAAAAGTGAGGGACTGAATAATGGCGAAGATAATAAAATTCTGACCGGCACTCAGTGTCTCCTCGACAAAGGTTTTGCCCGCGACGACCACCAACACCAGGAACAGAATCATCATAGTGAGAGAGATGGCCACCGACGAGTCGCGAAGAAAATTGAGTGACTTAGGCACTTTAATTTCTTCAATCGAGGGGCTACCTTTCCCGACGACTTTGCCCACCAGCGCGGAAAGCAGATAACCAATAGAGCCAAAATGGCCGAGAGCCAGATCGTCGGTATTGGTAATTTTACGGGTAAACGGCTGCAAGATCGCCGGAGAGATCACCATCATCGCGCCGAGAATCACCGCCCCGATGGCCACCACCCACCCCCCCGACAATCCCCCGACTGACAAGATCACCGCCAGCATCGCTGCCATATAGAGCGTGTGGTGGCCCGTTAAAAAGATGTACTTTAATGGCGTCAGACGCGCCAGGGCGATATTGATCAACATGCCCAACACCATGATTGTGGCGGTTTCCGTGCCATAATTCTTCTGCGCCAGCGCGGCCATCGCGTCGGTGTTAGGGACCACCCCCTGAATATGAAATGAATGTTCAAACAGCTGGCTAAAAATGGTTAATGTATAGGCAATGATACCGGCGCCTGCCGTTAAAATAACAAAGCCCATGATGGTTTTCAGTGTTCCTGAAATAACATCTGAAATTCCTTTTTTTTGCAACAGCAGACCGATCAGAGAAAACAATCCAACCAGAATTGCCGGTGTCCCTAACACATCATAAATAAGGAAATGAAGCATATTAAACTCCACGGTTCAGAAAGCCGTTGCTTAAATGTGTTCTGCTAAAATCTCTTTGATTTTATTGTTGTCGAGTAAATTACTTAATCCAACAACCTTTGCGGAATGACCAACTAAATGTTCGGCAATATCGTTGGCGCTCAGAATAAGGTCCGCCGTTTCGCTTTTCGCTGACGTCAGGTCGGTATGCGCGACTTCAGCCTCTTTATTCATTTCGGCAAGAATTTTTTTGACATTCATTTCAACGATAAAGCTGCTGCCTAAACCATTGCCGCAGACGATGAGTACTTTTTTCATTCTCTTTTCCTTCAGTCAATAACAGCCTGAATTGCCTTAATATCATCGGCTTTTAACAATCGTTCTAGCTTTTGCTGATCGCTAAAGAGTTCTGCCAGTTCACCGATCATCGTGATATGTTCATTCCCGGAACGAGCGCATAGCATAATAATCACGTATACCGGGTCGTTCTCCGTTGAGCCAAATGATATGCCCTCTTTAATATGAAGGAGCGATAATCCATTCCTCAATGCACCTTGTTCAGGGCGGGCATGGGGCATCGCTAATCCCGGGGCTAATAGATAATAAGGCCCCAGTTCTTCATGGCTTTTCAAAATCGCCTCAATATAGTGCTCGGCCATATACCCCTGCTCCAGCAAAGGTTCTGCTGAGAGTCGAACGGCATTTTTCCAGTTATCTATTGAGTTAATGACATTAATTTTATCCGGGGTTAACCAGTCTCTAATCATATGCACTCCCGAGGGGTCCCATGTGCTGAACTATAAACAGCTAAATAAAATGCAACTGTGATACACCTCCCAAAGTTAGCGCTAACAAGCAAAAATGTTAAAAAATGAGTTACCGCTAACACTGGTTATAATGTGCTTTCCCCCTCGCTGTGGTAAGTTATAATGTGTATCAACGATTTACTTTTGTTACTTTTTATTTTTCAAACGGTTGGTGATCCTGGTGAAGAGTCTAGACGCAGACAATAGCCCGAAAGAAAAACGTCGTAAGGGAACTGGGAAGATAACCCTGACCGAAGTGGCTGAGTTTGTCGGCGTGAGCGCCATGACCGTCTCGCGTGCGCTGAGAATGCCTGAAAAAGTCAACCCTGACCTTCGCGACCGTATTGATGCGGCAGTAAGCCAACTCGGCTATGTCCCCAATCTCCAGGCGCGTAATCTGGCGTCGGTCCATTCCGATCTCATTCTGGCCGTCGTCCCCACCTTCTCTTCGCCAGGTTTTTTGCCGGTGTCGGAGGCGTTACAAAAGATCCTGACTGAACGCGGCTATACCATGATGTTTATGGAATCCGGTCATGACGGCCAAAGCGAACAAAAAACGTTTGAAAAAATGCTCGCCTATAACCCGGCAGCGATTATTCAGTTTAATATCGACACCATTGAGAGCTGTACCCAGCTGCTGGCCAACGTAGATGTGCCTATCCTGGAAATTGGCGCGTTAAATACGCAGTCTGTTGGCATGTGCATCGGTGTGGATTACGGTAAGGCTGTGAAACAGATCGTGACCCACCTGGCGGACGCCTCATTAAAAAATATCGCGTTACTGTGTACCCCGGCCAACAATACAATGTTTCGCCAGCTCCTGAGCGGCTGGAATACGGCGATGCTGGCCCTTAACCGTTCTCCGCATCGGGTAGTGACCACTCATTTGCCTTCCACCATTGCCACAGGGGTGAATATTTTCAAGGATATGATGATCACCTGGGGCGATCTGGATGCGCTAATTTGCACATCGGATGAAATGGCGTGTGGATGCATGATGGCCTGCCACAGCGCCGGGATCAAAGTGCCCAATACCGTAGCCATTGCGAGTTTAGGCGGCGGGGTATTATCGACAGTCTGTTCCCCTGCCCTGACAACCGTTGAATTTCCCTGGCATGACATTGGGGTGAAGGCCGGGAAAGCGCTTCTCGACCTGCTCAACGATAAACCTTGTGAAAAGTTTATTGAAATTCCGTCAGTACTCAAAGTCCGGGCCAGTACCGCGGTATAACCGCCATCCGTGGCTTGCTCTATCGGCACCCCCCGTTTATCGCTTCAACTCGTCCTGCCACAGCGGGGATGACGCCAGCTGCTGGCATACCGCGTCGATAAATACCCGGGTCTTGGCGGGAACCAGCGTGCCGGGCGGCATCAGGGCATAAACGCTAACCCGCGCCGCGCTGCGCCAGTCGGGCAGCACGCGGACCAGTTCCCCGCGCTGCACCGCCTGATTAACCATCCATCCCGGCAGCAGTGCGATCCCGGTTGCGCGAATGACCGCCGTCAGCAGCGCTTCACTGATATTGGTGGTGAGGGGGCCAGCTGGCGTCACCTGGATATGCTCCCGACCATTCTCGAGGATCCAGTAGGGCCAGTCCGGATGGTGGGTAAAGCCGAGGCACCGATGGGCTGCCAGTTGCTCAGGATGAGTCGGTTCACCGTAGCGTTGCAGATAGGCCGGCGAAGCAATCAACTGGCTGCGAAATGCCCCCAGCTCGCGCCCGGTTAAGGTACTGTCCCGCAGGTTTCCCAGGTGGATCACCGCATCAAACCCCTCCGCGACAATATCGACTCGTCGATCGAGAAAATGGGCATCAAGGCGAATATCCGGATACGCCTGCAGGAAATCAGGAAACATCGGGGCAATCAGCTCCCGGCCAAAGGTCACCGGCAGTGAGACCCGCAACGTTCCCTGTGGGGTGGCAGCAAAGTCGCCTACTTCCCGGCTGGCGGCGCTGAGCTCATCCAGCGCCGTGCGGGCGCGCTGCAAAAACCAGGTCCCGGCTTCAGTCAGCGTTACGCTACGGGTGGTACGCACCAGCAACCGGACACCCAGTTTTTTCTCAAGGTGGCTGACCCGGCGGGAAATTACCGATGCATCCCGCTCCAGCCTGAGGCTGGCCCCGATAAAACTCCCTGCCTCAGCCACACAGACAAACGCCATCAGTTCATCAAAATCATCGAACATGATTCCTGCACCCTGCACATTAATCATTTGCAAATAAGGCTAATTATCAGCGATCTGTTGGTCTATTAACATAGCGGCTCTTCAACCTACAGTGAGAGCAGACTATGAAAACGTTTTTGAGTATTGGGTCCGGTCCTGGGATGGGAATGGCGACGGCCTCACGGTTTGCCGGTGAGGGATTCCGGGTGGTGCTGTCCTCTCGCAATAAAAACAATGTGGCGGCACAGGCCGACCAGCTGAGAGCGTCAGGATTTGCCGCGGAAGGCCGCGTGGCGGACGCCAGCGATATCACCAGTATCGCGGAACTCATTCGTGAGGTAGAGGTGGAAACCGGCGGTGTGGATGTGCTGCATTTCAACGCCGCGGCCATGCATGACGGTAATCTTGAGACCCAGTCGGTGGCAGGCTTCATTCAGGATCTCAGCACCAATATTGGCGCGGTATATGCCGCCATCAAAGCGGTCTCTCCGCGGATGGCCGCGCGTGGAGAAGGCGCGATCCTGCTGACTGGCGGGATGTTTGCCACTCAGCCCCACCCGGAGTGTCTGACGTTGAGCGTCGGCAAAGCCGGGCTGCTTAACCTGACGCATGGCCTTTTTCCGGTCTTAAAAGCGCAAAATATTCATCTTTCCATCGTGACGGTGGGGGCCTACGTCACGCCGGGTTCCGCCGAAGCCCGGGAGATTGCCGATCTGTTCTGGCAGCAATACCGCCAGCCATCAGCGCAATGGACAGCGGAAGCGTTTTATCCCGCCCCACACCATCAGTAACCTTCCCCGGCCGTCGACTGGCGTCCGGGAGCCATCGCCCGGACGTGTGGAAAAGACATCATCCATCGCTTGCTTTCCCTGTCACCTCGGATCAGGATACGACGATATTCATGGAGGCTATGTGATGAAATATTTTATCGGTATGGCGGTGACGTTATTGTTGAGCACGCCGGTGCTGGCGGCGGGCGAGCTTGAGATTAACCAGTCTCCCCTGACGCTGGTGCTGAGCGATCAGAATCAGGCACGGGTCTCTTCCTGTGCCGATTTCATTGCGCTGCGTAAAGCGGGAGAGACCGTCGATGCGCTGCCCGGACTTTCCGACCCGGATGGCCGCGCGGCGGAAGCGGCGTTATTCTCCTGCTGGCTACAGGCCTACACCATCGATCACACGTTATTCCCCACTGCCGCGCCGAAACCAACCCTGGCTGACGTGGTTCAGCACTTTCCTGCCAGCGCGGCGTTTATCGTCAGCGATGACGAAAAGCAGGACGTCGCCAAAAACTTTGTGGGGAAAACCATCGCCGACTATACCCCGGACCTGAAAGCCAGGGACGATCGTCTGGAATCAGCGGCCAGCGCCAGCGGCTATGTGCTGGATGAATATTATGCGTTTACCGATAAGCAAGGGCATCAGCTCAACATTGTCGCTCTGGTGGGCTACGCCATCGGCGGTACGGCGAGCGTAAAAAGCTACTATCGCATCGATGACACGCACGCCCGCGTCTGGAGCGTCACCCTGCTCGATGAGAACAGCCCGCTATAAGCAAGGGTTCCCTCTGCGGCGATCCCGCAGAGGGTGTTCCGTTTACCTGGCCAGCCACTGACGCCAGCCGCCCCAGGCGGTGATCTCCGTGGCATCCCCCAGCCCGGCGGCTTCGCAGATAAAACCCGTCACCCAGCGGCCGTCGGCCAGCTCAACCTGTCCCAGCCCCAGCGGCGCGGGAATAGCGGCCAGCAGTGACCCCACCTCGGCGCTGGGTATCTCCCACACTTCCACCGCTATCGCGGCCCCGTCGCGCTCGTCACGCACCATCGCCGGACGTTTGCCATCCGCGAGGGCGTACAAACGATAGCGTGGCGCGCTGTGGGTCGCCTGCAGCAACCGACCGCCCCGCGCCAGCAATTGACCGTTTAAGGGCAGACCGGCCAGATGCGCACCGCATACCGCCAGTGCCATCCGGTCATGGCCTGCGGAATGCGCAGGCGGCGGGCTCTCCAGCCGCGCGCCGCCTGCCAGCGGCAGCCGCTCCGCGCGCTGGAAGGCGTCGGCCAGGCTCAGCAAATACTGATCGGTAAACGCCCGACCAAACAGCGTGACGCCGGAGGGCAATCCGTCAGGCATAAACCCGCACGGCACACTCACCGCCGCATAGTCCAGCAGGTTCATAAAGTTGGTGTAGTAGCCCAGATCGGCGTTGCGGGCGATCGGCTCCGCCGCCAGCTCGTCGAGCGTTACCGGGCGCGGAAAGGTTGGCGTCAGCACGCAGTCCAGCGTATCAAGGATGGCATCGCACTGCGCTTTATACCCCTGCAACTGATACATCGCCTTAAAGGTCGCCGTCGCGTCGATATCAGGCGCTTTCGCCAGCACGTCGCGAATCACCGACAGCACGGCATCCGGCTGCTGCTCAATCAGCGGCCCGGCCACCGCATAGCGTTCAGCAACCCACGGTCCGTCATACAGCAGGCGGGCGGCGGCCAGAAATGGCGCGAAATCGATCGCTACCGGCACGCCGCCGAGCGCCGTCAGCCGCTGCACGGCCTGGGCGAACAGCGCTTCGCTGGCGCGGCAACCGAGGAAGTTCAGCGCCTGCGGGACGCCAAAGCGAAACCCGGCGGACGGCCTGCCAAAGGCCTGCCGGCTGTTCCACTGAGGATTGCGGCGGCTGTAGCTATCCTGCGGATCGGTCCGGGCAACCAGCGCCAGCAGCTGGCTGGCCTCGTCGGCGGTCGCGCTGAAAAAGGTCACACAGTCCAGCGTGCGACAGGCAGGGACGACCCCGGCGGTGGAGATCACCCCTTTCGTTGCTTTCAGCCCCACCAGGTTATTCAGCCCGGCCGGAACGCGACCGCTGCCGGCGGTGTCGGTCCCCAGCGCGAAGCTGGCGACACCCAGGGCTACCGCCAGCGCGGAGCCGGCGCTGGAGCCACCGGAGGGGTAAGCCGGGTGGTACGCGTTGCGGCAACGTCCGTACGGCGAACGGGTTCCGTTCAGGCCGGTGGCAAACTGGTCGAGATTGGTTTTGCCCACCGGCACGGCTCCCAGCGCAATCAGCTGCGCGACAATGGTCGCGCTTTGCGTCGGCCGGTATGCAAACGCCGGGCAGGCAGCGGTCGTGACGATCTCCGCAAGGTCAATATTGTCTTTGATCGCGAACGGCACACCGTACAGCGGAAGCGTCTCTGGCGAATGGCCTTCCAGCGCCGCGAGAAACGGCGCCTGCTCCGCTTCGCTCAGGAGATGGATAAACAGATTAAATTCGGGATTCAGCGTTTCCGCCCGCTGGCGGAGCGCTGCCAACAGCGCCCGGGGGGTGGTGTTGCCGTTACGATAGTTCGCCGCCAGGGTCGCCAGGCGTAAATCAAACGTCTGCTGCATCATGCCTTCTCCTCAATAATCACTGCCACCCGTTGCCCGGCACGCACCGCGCTGCCTGGCTGCACATTGACCTGCTGAACCCTGCCATCGCACGGCGCCAGCAGCGGGATCTCCATTTTCATCGACTCAAGCACCACCAGCACATCGCCGGCGCGCACCAGACGACCGGCCGCGGTCTGTACCTGCCACAGATTACCGGATACCGGGCTTTCCACCCCCTGCTCGCCCGGCTGCAGCGGCGCATCGCCCGCTTCTTCTGCCGCGCCCTCCTGACTGTCGAAATGGGCCTGGCCGCTGGCGATCCAGCGATCGCGTTCGGCGTTAAACGCCCGCTGCTGATGGTCGCGAAATGCGTCAATGCTCTGCGCCTCGCGAGCGAGAAACTGCTGGTACTCCGCCAGCCGCAGCGTGCTGTGTTCGATGCGCAGCGGATAGCGACCGAGCGGGAAATCGCGGCGAATCTCCAGCAGTTCATCGGCCGAAACCGGATAGAAACGCAGCTGATCGAAAAAGCGCAGCAGCCACGGCTTGCCGGCAAAATCGGCCACCTCGTGATAGCGATTCCACATCTGCAGAGTGCGGCCGACAAACTGATAGCCGCCCGGGCCTTCCATGCCGTAGACGCACAGATACGCCCCGCCGATGCCCACCGAGTTTTCCGCCGTCCAGGTTCGCGCCGGGTTGTACTTGGTGGTGACCAGCCGATGGCGCGGATCAAGGGGCGTGGCCACCGGCGCGCCGAGATAGACATCGCCGAGGCCCATCACCAGATAGCTGGCGTCAAACACCGTGTTCCATACGGCCTGCTCATCCGGCAGATCGTTTATCCGGCGAATAAACTCGAGGTTGCTTGGGCACCACGGGGCGTCCGGGCGGACGGTGGTCATATATTTGTCGATCGCCTTGCGGCAGGCCGGATCGTCCCAGGAGAGCGGGAGATGCACGACCCGCGTTGGAACCTGCAGATCATCGCTCATGCAGACCGTGGCCCACTCCCCGCTGACCCACGCCAGCAGGGTCTCCAGCGCCAGCGTTTCCGGCTGGAAATGCAGCTGCAGCGAGCGGATCCCCGGCGTGATATCGATGATCCCTTCCCGGGCTTGCCCTTCAAGGGCCTGCATCAGGGCATGGATGCGAAAGCGCAGCACCAGATCCAGCTCCGCCTCACCGGCCTCCAGCAGCAGATGGGTATCACCGGAGAGGCGCGCCACCAGGCGTTTGTCGGCGTCACCGCAGGTCATCACCACCGGCGAGGTGAGCGGCACAGGCTGCCAGGCAACGTCCTGCGCCTGCAGGGTCGCCAGCTCCGCGCGACGACCTGCCGCCAGCCGCCGGGCGGTGGGGACGTCCACCGCCACAAAGCGCACTTTATCCCCCGCCTTAAGCTGGCCCAGTTGCCAGAGATCGGCTTCGATAACCGTGACCGGGCAGACGAAGCCTCCGAGGCTTGGGCCGTCCGGCCCGAGGATCACCGGCATATCGCCGGTAAAATCCACGGCCCCCACGGCATAGGGGTTGTCATGAATATTCGACGGATGCAGCCCGGCTTCGCCGCCGCTGTCACGGGTCCAGACCGGCTTAGGCCCGATCAGGCGCACGCCGGTGCGGCTGGAGTTAAAATGCACTTCCCAGTCGGTGGCAAAAAAGGTCGCCATATACGCCGGGGCAAAGAACTCCGGCGCGCCGTGGGGACCATAAATCACCCGCAGCGTACGGACGTCCGTCAGCGCGGTGCGCAGCCCTGCGGGAAGCGCCGCGCCTTCCCCTGTCTCAACCAAAGGCGCAAGATGCAGCACGTCGCCAGCGCGTAGAGCCCGTCCGCCGTGGCCGCCAAACTGGCCGAGGGTAAAGGTGCTTTTACTGCCCAAATAATCCGGTACCTGAATACCGCCGCGCAGGCAGAGATAGCTTCTGACGCCTGGTCCGTTTATTGCCCCCAGCCTGAGGGTCGCCCCCGCCGGAATAGTGAATACGCAGTTCATGTCCTGCCCGGCGCCATCGAGCGTGACGGTGAGCGGCGCGCCGCAGATCACCGCCTGTACGGCGGTATTGAATTTCAGGGTGGGTCCGCTAAGGGTGATCTCCAGCGCGGCGTCGCCCTCGGCATTGCCCAGCAGACGGTTGCCCAGGCGCAGCGCCCGGTCATCCATTGGGCCCGAGGGCGGGACGCCCACCGCCCAGTACCCCAGACGTCCCGGATAGTCCTGGACGCTGGTCTGGGTGCCGGCGCTCAGAACCTCCACGGTATCGGCCCGGTAGCGCAATTGCTCCAGGCAGCGGGTCCAGGGTTCTCCGGCGGTAAACGGTGCAAAGCCGAGGATCTGCTGCAGGTATAAGCAGTTGGTTTCGACGCCATACAGGCGGGTCTCCGCCAGGGCCTGCGCCAGGCCGGCGATTGCCTCATCGCGGCTGGGGCGCCAGATGATAGCTTTCGCCAGCAAGGGGTCGAAAAACGGCGGCACTTCACATCCGGCTTCCACCCAGCGGTCGATGCGCAGCGTGGCGCCGTCCGCCGGCGGAAACCAGACGTCGGTTAACAGTCCAGGCGAAGGCTGAAACTGGCGGCCAGGATCTTCGGCGTAAATTCGCGCCTGAATGGCATGGCCCCGGGGCTGTAGCCCGGCGGCCAGCTCGCTCAGCGGCGGTAAATCCCCTGCGGCCAGGGCGATCATCCAGCGTACCAGATCCACGCCCCACACCTGCTCCGTCACGCCGTGCTCCACCTGCAGGCGGGTATTGACCTCAAGGAAATAGAAGCGCTGCGCCGCGCTGTCGTAGACAAACTCCACCGTCCCGGCGCTTCGGTAGTTCACCGCTTTCCCGAGAGCAATGGCCGCGCTACACAGCGCCTGCGCCATCCCTTCCGGCAGATTCGGCGCCGGGGTCTCTTCAATCACTTTCTGGTTACGCCGCTGCAGCGAGCAGTCGCGCACGCCGAGGGCGATAACCTCCCCCTCACCGTCGCCGAAGATCTGCACCTCCAGGTGACGGGCGCGTTCGATATATTTTTCGAGAAACACCCCGGCGTCGCTGAAGTTGTTTTGCCCCAGTCGCTGCACCGTGGCAAACGCCTCGCTCAGTTCGCGGGCGTCGCGGCAGACGCGCATGCCAATTCCCCCGCCGCCCGCCGTACTCTTGAGCATCACCGGGTAGCCCACCGCCTCGGCCGCCCGGCAGGCTTCCTCGCTGTCGGCCAGCAGTTCACTGCCTTCCAGCAGCGGCACGCCCTCCGCTTTCGCCAGCGCGCGAGCGGTATGTTTCAGGCCAAAGGTACGCAGCTGTTGCGGGGTCGGGCCAACAAACGCCAGTCCCGCCGCCTCACAGGCTTCGGCGAAGGCGGCGTTTTCCGACAGAAAGCCGTAGCCGGGATGGATAGCGCGGGCGCCGCTCTGCAGCGCGGCGGCAATGATCTTCTCTACCACCAGATAAGTTTGCGCTGCCGGGCCCTCGCCAAGGCTGAGCGCTTCATCCGCTTCGCGGACGTGCAGACTGCTCAGGTCGGCTTCGGCGTAAACGGCAACCCCCTTCACCTGCATGGCGCGCAGGGTACGTAAAATGCGGCAGGCTATCGCCCCGCGGTTGGCAATCAGTAAGGTATCAAACATAAGCGGAACTCACAGCGTAGCGGGTCGTCCCGCAACAATTCGTCTTTCCCTGAGGTCGTCCCCGGGGGAACCGGCGCTTAAACGTGGCGCGTCGGCGTGTGATTCAGGCGGTCGGCGCGAACGGCGAACAGCCGAAAGGCCAGCAAACGCCAGCGCTGCCAGCGGGTCAGTTCCATACCAGCACCTCGGCGGGGGTCGGGTTCCAGCCATTGCAGGGATTGTTGAGCTGCGGACAGTTGGAGATCAGCACCATGGCGTTACACTCCGCGCGCAGTTCAACGTATTTTCCTGCCGCCGAGATGCCGTCCGCAAAGGTCAGACCGCCCTCCGGCGTCACCGGCACGTTCATAAAGAAGTTAATGTTGGCGCCGATATCGCGCTTATGCAGGCGGCCATCGTGCAGACAGGCGCAGAGAAAATTGTCCCGGCAGCTGTGCATATAGCGCTTGTCGAGGGCGTAGCGCACGGTGTTGCTCTCCTGGGCGCAAGCGCCGCCGAGGGTATCGTGCCGCCCGCAGGTATCGGCCACGATGGTCATCAGCGGATGGCCGAGGTTGGAATAGAGCACGCTGCCGGCGGTCAGGTAGGCGTTCCCCTGGCGACGCAGCGTGCGCTGCGCATCGTAGCGCTCGCGCGGGTTGTCGGCGTTGTAAAACAGGGTATCAATCGCCTGATTGCCTTCGAGATCAAGCAGGCGCAAGGTTTGCCCTTTTTTAACCTCAAACAGCCAGGGTTCCCCGGCCGGGATCACATGGCGATAGACGGCCTCTTCCGGGCGTCGGTTACTGGTGATAACGGTCATGAACGCCTCCTTACAGGGCAAAAAGTTGGGTATTACGGAACGCGCGCTGATTCTCATCGCGAGTCAGGAGCGCCTGGATGGCCGCGTCCTCATCGTCGGCCTGATACCAGCTCAACTGCACCGGACGGGGGGCATATTCTGTGGCCGGATCCTGGGGATGCGGCAGCGCGGTGAGCACCAGCAGGACGTCCATCGGGGCAAACAGCTCAACGTAATCCCCGGCGCGACTGTTGCCGGCAACAAACTGGAAACGGCCCTCGTCATCGACGGTGACTTTGCTGAAGAAGTTGACCACCATCAGCAGATCTTCCAGGCCGAGATCCCATTTACCCATCTCCACCAGCAGGTTATCGACGCCGTTGCGGTAGAAGCCATTACGTAATTCCTGGTAGCGTCCGGCGCCATATTTGTCGTGTGTCTCTTCGGCGTTAAGGACCCCGCCGAACGGATCGTGCCAGCCGCAGCTGTCGGCGACGATCCCGGCCAGCACCCGGCCCATATCGGAGTAGAAACAGTGTCCGGCGGTCAGGCGCGCGGTATGCTGGCCCTTGAGGGTATCCGGCAGGTTCAGGCGCTCACTTTTCTCATGGGGGTTGAGCATCATCATGCTGACGTTCGCCCCGCCGTCGATATCAGTCAGGCGCAGGATCTGCCCTTTGCGCAAAATCAGCGAGGTATGCGCCCCGCCGGGAAGCCGCTCTTCGCGCAGGCTGGGAGTGGCGTGAAAAAGTACGGTCATCAATTTATCTCCTTAATGCGTAAACGTTGGTGTCGCTACCGGTGGCCAGCTGCGCCATCCGCGCCTCATTGAGCGGGATATCGTAGGTAATGCGCGCTCCCCAGGCGTTAGGCGCCTGCGGATCGATGCGCACTTTGTCGAACACCAGCAGCCGGGTGCCCAGGTTGAAGCCTTCGGCCAGATCGTGGGTGACCATAAACACCGTCATGCGCGTTTCGCTCCACAGCTGGAGCAGCAGCGCATGCATATCTTTGCGAATGCCGGGATCCAGCGCGCCGAAGGGCTCATCGAGCAGCAGCACCCGCGGCTGCATCACGAACGCCTGGGCGATGGCCAGCCGCTGTTGCATCCCCCCGGACAACTGCGCCGGATATTTATCCAGAGCGTGCCCCAGCCCCACTTTCTCCAGCATGTGCTGGGCCTGTTGCCGGGCCTCGCGTTTTCTGCCGCCAAACAGGCGCCCCAGCAACGGGGACGCCGGCAGCTCCAGGCCGATGGCGACGTTATCCAGCACGTTGAGATGCGGAAACACCGAATAGCGCTGGAAGACCACGCCGCGGCTGCGATCCGGCTCCGCCGCCAGCGGCTGGCCATCTAGCAGGATGTCGCCACGGGTCGGTTTTTCCTGACCGAGCAGCAGGCGTAAAAAGGTCGATTTACCACAACCGGACGCGCCGACCATCGAGCAAAACTCGCCCTCTTTCACCTGCAGATTGATGCGCTCCAGCACCACGTGATCGCCGTACTCCTGCCAGATGTTTTTGATGTCGATAAAACTCATCCCCGGCCTCCTTCCGCCCACGGGAAACAGGCTTTGTGCAGCTGGCGCAGCGCCAGATCCATCAGCCATGCCAGCAAGGTGATCCAGATGACATAGGGAATAATCACGTCCATCGCCATATAGCGCCGCACCAGGAAAATGCGGTACCCCAGTCCGGCGGTAGCGGAGATGGCCTCGGCGGAGATCAAGAACAGCCATGCTGAGCCCAGCAGCAGGCGCAGAGAGGTGATCAGCCGCGACAGCAGCTGGGGAAGCACCACCCGCAGCACCAGGGTCCAGCTATTGGCGCCGAGGGTCTGCGCCTTAATAAATAGCTCCGCTGGGATCTCCTTCGCCCGCTGCTCCAGGTCGCGCGCCAGCATTGGCGTAATGCCGATGACGATCAGCATCACTTTCGACAGCTCATCGAGGCCGAAGACGATAAACAGCACCGGCAGGATCGCCAGCGGCGGGATCATTGACACCACCGTCATCAGCGGCGACAGCGCCGCGCGGTACATTGGGAAGACGCCGGCGGCGATGCCGATACCGAGGCCGATCAGCGACGAGACGGCCAGGCCCGTCAACAGACGGCTCAGGCTGATCAGCGTATCGGCCCACAGCAGATACTCACCGCTGCGTTTGTCCGGGGTGAACGCCATCCGGTCAATGGCTGCCACCATCTGCGACAGGCCTGGCAGCAACTTGTCCTGCGGATTGGCTTCCAGCCGCACCGCCGATCCAATAAACCAGGCGGCGATCAGCACGACAAAAGGCAGCAGCATCAGCGTCAGGCGCATCCCCTTTTGGGGATAACGGTTAATGTGGCGCATGGCGTGGTCTCCCGGCGATAATCATTACAGCTGGCCCGCGGCGGCCAGCTTCAGGTAGCTGTCGTCAAAGCGCAGTTTGCGGTTGGCGGCATCGCCGAGGGTGACATTTCCCGGGAAGGTCATACCGATAAAGTCCGCGCTCTGCGCCCCTTCACCCAGCAGGCCTTTATCGAACGAGAACTGCGCCACTCGCTGCATCGTTTTCGCCAGATCCGGCGAGGAGATAAACGCCAGGGTGTCGGCAGGCGTCCAGAACAGATGGGTTGTTTTCAGCTGTGCCTGGTAGCCGGCAAGATCGGTGCCGGAGTCGGCGGCCATGGCGCTCAACGCCTGGCTATCCCCGGCCTTCATTTTGGCCATCATTTCAAACCAGGCGCCGGTCAGGGCTTTGCCCAGCGCGGGGTTATCTTTCAGGGTCTGGGTATTCACCACCATCATGTCGATAAGCTCGCCCGGCACCTGCGAGGAGCTAAACACTTCGCTGGTTTGTGGGGTCTTTTTGATAACCGACAGCTGTGGATTCCAGGCCACCGCCGCCCGCACGCCGCTGGTGCCGAAGGCCGAGACGATATCGGCATCGGAGGTATTCACCACCTTGACGTCTTTTTCCTGCAGCCCGGCTTTTTCCAGGCCGCGCACCAGCAGATAGTGGGATACCGACAGCTCCGGGAGATACACCGACATCCCTTTCAGGTCGCTGAGCTTTTTATCCGCCCCTTTCAGGACCACCCCGTCGTTACCGTCGGAGTAGCTGCCGGTGATCAGCGCTGTGCTGTCGACACCGCCCGCCGCCGGGATCGTCAACGCGTCCATGTTGGTCATCGTGCAGCCGTCAAACTGCCCGGCGGTGTACTGGTTGATGGATTCGATGTAATCGTTGAGCTGGACGATATTGATCTTGATGCCGTATTTGCTGGCCCATTTATCAATGATCTTTTCGTTACTGATGGTTCCCCAGGGCATCCAGCCGGCGTAGATGGTCCAGCAGACGTTGAACTCTTTTTTGACGGCGGCAAACGACGGGACGCTGGTCAGCAGCGTCAGCGACAGGACAAGTGAGCGGAGGAGCGGCGATGTTTTCATGGTGGACCTCTGGTTAGCACGAGAAACGGAGCAGCGCGACACCCAACGGTGCTGCTGTCTCCCGGGCTTTTATCCCGCCGTGTAACCTCGCCGAGGTCGCCAGCTCTCGGACCAGACGTTCACCGCAGTGAACCGGAACCCTAGCCAGCTATTGTGTGATCTGAATTGTCTGTTGCGCTGCTTTCTGCCGATGTTCTTGCAAGCGCCATGCCAGGAGCCAGAGGCCGCTCACCGCCGCGTTTCGCCGCTAGCGGACGCATCGATTCCCAAAAATGGGGAGTGATGTTGGGGCATTGCATGGCTTTGGTGCAGGAAAACGCAGAGCGCATGCGCCGACATTCTGTGGATTTGCCACGAACGTTTCCCACGCACCGCGATGACCCATTTGCACCGCCTCAGTGCCGCTCCTTCACCATGTCGCATCCCGTTAGTCACCACCTGATTACATTAACCTGCTGAATATAAATGATTATTTTATATGGCACGTTTAATGCTGTGCGCTTGTATACCGCGATGTGGACAAGATCGTATGCCGTATGGCCACAACACGTCGTCACTCTGCGGTCGCCACCTTCCCCTTTCCGTGAGGCATCCAGGGTGGATGCGTTTCACGGAAGCCTGCTTACTGAAAACGGAGAACAACATGACGACACTCAGCGAACCGTTGGTTACCCCGAAATATGGCAAATGGCGCCAGCTGGTGCTGGGCTTGATCTGTATGGCCGCCATTTCCAGTCCGCAATATGTCTGGACGCTGCTGACAAAACCTCTGGCCGCCAAACTGGGCGTGGGTTTGCCAGAATTGCAGGTCACCTTCTCGCTGCTGATCATCCTGCAGACCTTCTTTTCCCCTTTTCAGGGGCGGTTAGTGGAAAAGTTTGGCCCACGGCGGCTGATCGCTATTGGCACGGTGATGGCGGGAATGAGCTGGGTGCTTTCCGCGCAGGTGAATGGCCTGGCAACGCTCTGGCTGGTTTATGGCTGCATGGGCGGCCTCGGGACCGGGATCGTCTACATCGGCGTTGTCGGCCTGATGGTCAAATGGTTCCCACAGCAGCGGGGATTTGCCGCCGGCTCGGTGGCGGCGGGCTACGGGATGGGGGCCATCATAACCACCTTCCCCATCTCCCTGTCGCTGACCACTAACGGCCTTGAACACACGATGACGACTTTCGGGATCCTTTTCGCCCTCGTCGGCTTCCTCGCCAGTCAGGGGCTGAAGCTGCCGCCGCCCGCTGTCTCCCAGCCCGTCAGTCAGACGGTGGCGCAGAGCAGCAGATCGTTTACTTCCCGGGAAATGCTGCGCCAGCCGCTGTTCTGGCTGATGTTCGCCATGATGGCGATGATGTCGACTTCCGGGCTGATGGTCACGTCGCAGATGGCGGTGTTCGCCGAGGATTTCGGCATTAGCCAGGCGGTGGTGTTTGGCATGGCGGCGCTGCCGCTGGCGTTAACGATAGACCGCTTCACCAACGGCTTAACCCGGCCGCTGTTTGGCTTTATTTCCGACCGCTTCGGCCGCGAGCAAACCATGTTTATCGCCTTTGCGCTGGAAGGCGTGGCGATGATGCTCTGGCTGGCGTGCCGGGAAGATCCGCTGCTGTTTGTCCTGCTCTCCGGGGTGGTCTTCTTTGGCTGGGGGGAGATCTTCTCCCTCTTCCCGTCGACACTCACCGATACGTTCGGCAGCGAGCATGCCGCCACCAACTATGGCTGGTTGTATATTTCTCAGGGCATCGGGTCAATTTTTGGCGGTCCGCTGGCGGCACTGCTCTATCAGTACACCCACGGCTGGCATGTGGTCTTCAGCTGCGCTATTAGTCTTGATTTTGTCACCGCCGCCCTCGCGCTGTGGGTGCTAAAACCGTGGCGCGCGCGCTTTATCCGCCAGCACAGCTAACTGCAGCGCTGACAGAAGTGACGGCTCGCCCGTCACTTCACGGATATTCGCTGCGCAGCAGTGCGTACAGGTACTCATCGCCCCACTCGCCTTTAAAAAAGATATTCTGCCGGTAATGCGCCTCGCGACGAAAGCCCAGCCCTTCAAGGAGTTTGATCGCGCCGGAATTGCGGGTATCAACCACCGCCATCAGCCGGTGATGGGCTAACTGTTCAAAGAGTAAGGCCATCACCGCCCGCATGGCTTCCCGGGCATACCCCTGATGCTGATACACCGGGGAAAAGGTCATCCCCAGCTCGGCCTGTCTGCCCTGATCGAAAAAGTGGATCCCCACATCTCCCGCCAGCGCACCGTTGGCCTGGATCTCTACGGCAAGCTGGAACCAGCTCTCATCCTCAGCAAAGGCCAGCGAACGCTGTTGTTCATAGAAGGCTGTCGCCTCTGTCATGCCGTAGTGGGTCCAGCTCTGAAAGCGGGCCACCTCCGGCAGATTGCGATAATGGCTGAAAGACGGCAGATCTTCCGTTCTGAACCGGCGCAGCAGCAGCCGGGGCGTGGTCAGGGGTAACATCATCTCTTCTCTTCTTCTCAATGAGACGGGCAATGGCGGGGCCATCTTAACCTGCGCAGCCTGACGCTGCTAGCCTCATGGCGGAGCCTCATCCCAGCGATAGATTTTAGTGGTGGCCAGCGCCAGCATGGCGAAATCTTCCGGCGTATCGCCGTAGGCGAAGATCTCCTCGTAATCGGCCAGGGGGTAGCTCGCCAGGATACGCGCCTTTTTCGCCAGGCCGCTGCAGTCTCCGCCTTGATACTTTCCGGTCGCTGCCCCGTTTTGAAATTCAACTTCGCTGCACAGCAGTTCGAGATGGTGCTGCTGGCACCATGGACGAAGATAGACATCCAGCGAGGCTGAGACCACCACCACGGTGTCTCCTCGCGCCTGATGCCAGGCTATACGCTGCATCGCGTTCTCCCGCAGCGTGCGGGGAATAAACACTTGGCTATGATCGTTGCCACGCTGCAGGATCTCAGGCTGAGATTTTCCAGCAAAAGCATAATGAAAGACTTTTTGCCGGATAGCAGAGGCTGAGAGCCAGCCCATTTTCCAGGCGAGAATATGCGGTAACAGACGCAGCCTGCCCCGACGAATGGCTTTCGCATCGAGGGACTGATAAATGAAAGGGGTAAAAGTATCTTCGTGGGTTATCGTGCCATCGAAGTCAAAAAAGGCAATGTTCTTCTTCATCCTTGTAACCTTATTCAAAAACACCGACGCCGCATAAACCGCGGCTGATTTACTTTTTGCCCGTCTGGCGGCAAGATCCGGCATAATGCACCGCTGTCGCAGGACGGCCGTGTCACCGGCAGTCGTGACAGCGAATATTCGACAGGAAAACGCATGAAGCCAAAACAAGCGGACATTCTCCGCCACGCCAGCGCGCTGTTTAATCGCGAAGGATATCAGTCGCCCAGCATCGAGCGGATTGCTGAACATGCCGGCATCTCCAAAATGACCTTCTACCGCTATTACGCCGATAAAGAGGCGCTCATTCTGGCTATCCTCAAGCAGAAAGAGAGCGAATTTATGCAGGATTTGGCGCAGATCACGGCGGATAAAGCCAGCGCGCGGGAAAAGCTGTTTGCCGTGTTCGACTACTACCATCGCTGGTTTATCTGCGACACATTCCACGGCTGCATGTTTACCCGCGCACTGTTTGAATATGGCGCGTCATCGCCGGCGATCCGGGAGCAGTGCTCCCGGTTCAAGTCGCTCCTCTGGCAGTTCTTCCGCGATATCCTCCTGCAGGTGTTAAAACCGGAACCTGCCGAGCGGGTCGCCATGATGATGGTGATGCTCATCGATGGCGCTATCGCCGCTCAGCAGGCCGAGTCCGTCGAATGCCGGGAGATCCCACCGGGGATCACCGCCTGGAGCGCAGCCAAAGCGCTTATTTACTCAGAAGGCGGAACGCTGTGAGATAATGCGCTGCCGTCCAGCGACTGCAGGGCCGCCAGCAGGCAATCATAGTAATCGTTGCAGGTTTGCAGGCGCAGCGCGGCGCCAAAGTAGACCTCCTCCATCGCCGCCGGATGTTTTTTGCCAATCGGCACAATCACATTGTTCAGCCAGCCATCCGCATGACCGATATCGACGGTGATATGTTCGGCATAGTAATGCACGTCGCGATCGGAAAGCCCAATCCGCCGACAGCCCGCCACCAGTTTTTCATACTGCGGTGGGTCGAGCAGCTCGGTCATCGCCATGACCCCCAGCGATTTGTAATAATGCTGACGGTTTACGCCGCCCAGCATAAAGGCGTTATACCCGGCCAGACCCTGCCACTCGTACAAATGGGCAAAATGATTGTCCGGCAACGCGATATTCCGCCGCTTCAGTAAATCCTTATACAGATTGACGTGGGTGATCTCAGTGCTGCCCTGACCTATCTCATCCCACAGATTTTGCGCAATCTCGGCGCGGGTTTCCGGCAGCGAACCGACCAGCCCCATCGCCACAAGATCGAAGAACAGCAGATTCAGCGCGCTGTCGCTTTTGAAGAAATAGTCGATCTGCGCCGCGGAGGCCTCGCTGGCAAGGAAATCGAACAGCGGATGATGAGACGCCGGGTGCTGCTGGCATAAGGCGCGCAGTTCGTCGACGATATTGCCGGCGTTAAGCACCGGTCTCTGGCGGTGGAAACGTTTGCTTTCCGCCCGCAGCCACTCAGACTCAATGTAGTTTCTGATCCCGGAGAGTAGCGGATGAAACTGATTGGCTGCCGCTGGCGAGAGCGGGTCGGCAAGCCAGGACTGATAGAGGATGAACAGCGCATGGTGAGCCCGCTTTTTGGCCTGTGGATCGTCAGCGGAGAAGGCGCGGATGCAGGTATTCTCAGTCAGATGCCAGGCTCTGTCGGCCACCAGCGGGTTGGCCGTCAGCTTCAGCGACAGCGCGTTGCTGTGCAGAAGCTGGTCAATTAACTCATCCAGTGCCAGCCTGGCCATCACCGCGGTCTGGTCACTACCAATGACCCCATTTTCTGTGTTACGCATGGATTTGTCCCTGTTAAATGCATGGCAAATATACGGTATAGTACCGTTCGCAACGCGGCAACGAAAATTTAGGAATAACAAATATCATATTGTAAAATAACTACTTTTAATAAATAAAACAAAAGACCACTATAAAAATATTGATATTATAAAATTATTAAAGTTACCATCTGGTACAGTGATAAGCGACGCAAGGAATCAGCATGCCCTATCTGTTACTGACGCTGGCCGCCCTGTTCTGGGGGGGAAATTACGTGGTCGGTCACGTGCTGGTTCAGGGCGTGGATCCGATCCTGATGACCGAAGCGCGATGGGCGTTGACGGCGCTGCTGCTGGGCCTGCTCTACCGCCGGCAGATCGCCGCCAGCCGCCACCTGCTGCGGGAAAACGCGCCGGCGGTGCTGGTGCTAACGCTCTGTGGCCAGGTCAGCTTCCCGCTCACGCTCTATATTGGCCTGCAAACCACCTCCGCCCTCAACGCCGCCATCTATATGTCCGCCACGCCAAGTATGGTGCTGCTGATTAACCGGCTGATTTTTCGTGACCCGGTTTCGGCCCGCAACTGGCTGGGGGTCATCTTCAGCACCCTTGGCGTGATGATCCTGTTATTCCAGGGAAACCCACTGCATGCCAACTCGCTGCATCGCTTTTCCGTCGGCGATCTGTGGGCCATGGGGTCGGCGCTGAGCTGGGCGCTCTACTGCTCGCTATTACGTCTGAAGGACCGCCGGATCCCGGCGAATGGCTTTGTCGCCGTCAGCTCGCTGCTCGGCGCGCTGATCCTGCTGCCCATCGTCATCTTCTGGCTGATGCGCCACCCGGCGCAGGACTGGGCCGCCTGGCGCGAGCCGTTTTTCCTCAGCGGCCTGGCGTATCTGGTGATTTTCCCGTCGTGGCTGGCCTATCTGTTCTGGAACAAAGGTATCGCCGCGATTGGCGCCACCCGGGGAGAAATTTACACCCATATCATCCCGCTCTCCGGCGGGGTGTTGAGCATCCTCTTCCTGCATACCCAGCCGCATGCCTGGCATCTGTTCAGCGCCCTGTTTATCATGGTGGGGATTGGGATCTGCTCGCTGGAGAAACGCCAGGCGGCGGCAATTCGTCTGCGCGGCTAACGTACGCTACCGGGCGCCTGACGACGCCCGGTAGCAGAAGTTAACGGCTGGTGGAGAGCGGCTGGCGATGTCCCGCTCCTGCGGGCTGGATCACCCGTCCCTCGCGACCAAAGAAGGTCAGGACGGTAATGACAATCGCCACCGTACCGGCCACCAGGGCCATCGCCAGACCGTAGTTATGCCCATGATGCTGGGCGATTGACGCCTGGAGAGTGGCATTCACCGAAGCCAGCAGATTACCCAGCTGATAGACGAAGCCAGGCAGCACCGCCCGGGTGTTGGCCGGGACCAGTTCATTGAGCCAGGTGGGGATCACTCCCCAGGCCCCCTGCACCATAAACTGCATCAGAAACGCCCCCGCCCCCAGCGCCAGCGAGCCGCTGGCGAAAGCCCACAGTGGAATGACCGGCAGCGCCAGCAGGGCGGCGATCATAATCGCTTTGCGTCGGCCAATCTTCTCCGACAGCGAACCGAAGAACACTCCACCCATAATCGAGGCGATGTTGTAGCAGACCGCGATGATGCTGACCGTTTTAGGCTCGAAGCCGTGCTGGACTTTCAAAAAGACCGGGTAGAGATCCTGCGTCCCGTGGGAGAAAAAGTTGAAGGCCGCCATCAGCACCACCAGGTACAGGCACAGCTTCCAGTGACTACGCAGTACCGGCAGCAGCGCCGTGCTCGCTTTACTTTGCCGGGCCGCCAGCCAAACCGGGGACTCCTCGACGCAGAAATAGATAAACGGCAGCAGCAGCACCGGCGCGGCGCCAATCACAAACATCCCGCGCCAGCCGAGTTGTTCAAACAGCAGGCCGTAGGCGACGGCCGCCAGCAAATAGCCGAAGGGATATCCCGCCTGGAACAGGCCGGACATCAGGCCACGCGAGCGGTCGGGGATCGTCTCCATCGCCAGCGACGAGGCCACGCCCCAGATCCCGCCCATCGCCACGCCATACAGCACCCGCAGCAGAAAAAACAGCAGCAACGACGGCGCGGCGGCGGAGAGCAGCTCAAAGGCGGAGAAGAAGACGATATTCAGCATCAGAATGGGTTTGCGGCCATACTTTTCCGCTGCCCTGCCGAAAATCAGCGCGCCTATCGGCCGCACGGCCAGGGTAAGCAGAATCGCCAGGGTGACCTCTTCAAGGTCGACGTGAAACGAGTGGGCGATATCGCTCAGTAAAAAGACCAACAGAAAGAAATCGAAAGCATCGAGCGTCCAGCTTAAAAAACTGGCAATCGCCGCGTTGCGCTGTCGTGAAGTCCAGCCATGCATCTTGTCATCCCTATCCCGACGGGGTTGCCGGGAGCTTGCGCGGCGTCCGGCAGAGCAAGCTGGTGTCACCGCTTATGTAAATTGTTTGTATAGAAAGTTGCTCTTTTGTTAATTACACCCTTTTTCCGGCCGCCGGCAAGTTTATTAGCCTGCTAATTTGTTTCAAATTGCGTGTAACGGCCCACCGGATCGGCAATTTTCGACCAGAATTAAGGACAGGCTGGCGACAGTGAACCGCTGTCCATGCCGCATCCGCCCACAGGAAGGGAGAGAATCATGAAGAGAGTTGCCATCGTCGGCGTGGGGCCGACGGGGATTTACACGTTCTATGAACTGGTGAAGCGTGGCGAGCCGCTGGCGATCACCCTGTTTGAAAAAGAGGCGCAGGCCGGGGTGGGTATGCCCTACAGTGACGATAATACGGCGGCGCAAATGCTGGCTAACATCGCCAGCATTGAGATCCCCCCTATCGACCTGACCTATCTGCAATGGCTGCAGCAGCACAGCGACGCCTGGCTGGCGGCGCGCGGCCTCGAGCGGCACACGCTGCATGAGCGCCAGTTCCTGCCGCGAGTGATCCTCGGCGAGTACTATCGCGACCGTTTTCTGTATCTCACTGAGCGGGCCCGGGACGCCGGCTTCATCGTTAGCGTTTGTGAATCCTGTGAAGTGACGGATATTGCCGTCCAGCCCGCCGGGATCGCCATCCACACTGATAGCGCGGCAGAACCGGTTATCGTCGACCTGGTGGCGATTGCCACCGGCCATCTGTGGCCTGAGGAAGAGCGCGCCAGTCGACAGTATTTCCCCAGCCCGTGGACCGGACTGATGGACGCCCGGATCGCGCCCTGTCGGGTCGGGATCCTCGGGACCTCTTTAAGCGCCATTGATGCCGCCATCGCCGTGGTGGCCCAGCATGGTGTTTTCCATACTGAGAACGACAAAACGACCCATTTTACCCTCCATCCTGGCAGCGAGGCGCTGGAGATCACCCTGCTGTCGCGCAATGGGGTGCTCCCGGAAGCCGATTTTTACTGTCCGATCCCATGGGAGCCGCTGGAGATCGCCACCCCTGCCGCCCTTGAGGCTGCCGTCGCGCAGGGCAGTGACGGGCTACTGGATCGGGTATTCGAGCTGGTCGTGCAGGAGCTGGAATATGCCGCCCCGGCCTGGTGCGAGGCGACGGGGCTGCGCCAGCTAACGCCTGACAGCATCGCCGAGGCCTGGTTTGCCGACCGTCTCACCCATGACCCGTTCCAGTGGGCGCAACGCAATCTGCAGGAGGTGGAGCGCAATAAACGCGAACACCACACGGTGCCCTGGCGCTATGCCATTCTCCGCCTGCACGAGGCGATTGAAAGCGTGGTGCCGGAACTCAACGACGAGGACAGCCGCCGCTTCCGGCGCGGGCTCGCCCGGGTGTTTATCGATAACTATGCCGCCATCCCGCCGGAATCCATTCGCCGGCTGCTGGCCCTGCACCAGGCCGGTATTCTGCGTATTGTGGCGCTCGGCGAGGATTATGACCTGCAGCGCGAGTCTCACCGAACGCTGATTGTCCATCATCAGCAGCGCTGTGAATTCGATGTGTTTATCGATGCCCGCGGGCAACAAGCGTTGAAAACCCGGGACCTGCCCTTCCCATCGCTGCGCCAGCAGCTGCTGGCCTGCGGCGACGACATTCCGGACGTCGGCGATGACTACACGCTGCAGGCGCCCGAGACGCTGCGCGGCCGGGTCGCTTTCGGCGCCCTTCCCTGGCTGATGCACGATCGTCCCTTTGTGCAGGGGCTGACGGCCAGCGCCGAAATTGGCAGCGCGATGGCCCGTGCCGTGTCGCAGCAGGCGACGGGCCGCCGGCGCCGCCTGTGGTTTATCGAATAGCGGGCTGCTTAAACGCAATATCCGAATAAAGAAGGGTAAACAGGCGTGCTATAAACAGTGACTGTTCGCCCCCATGCAAGACCCTGTCTAACTTTTACGAGGTACTCATGAGCCATCTTTTTAGCGCGACGCGTATTGGTCAGCTGGCGCTGGATAACCGCATCGTTATTGCCCCCATGTGCCAGTACTCTGCCGACGAGGGTAAAGCCACCTCCTGGCACCGGATCCATCTTGGTCAGCTGGCTTTCTCCGGCGCTGGCCTGTTAATTCTGGAAGCCACGGCGGTAGAGCCAGCGGGACGTATCTCGCCGGGGGATCTGGGTTTGTGGGATGATGAAACCGAAAACGCGCTGCGCGCGGTGGTAGAGGATATTCGGGCCTGGTCGCCGATCCGCCTGGGGATCCAGCTGGGGCACGCCGGACGCAAAGCCTCCTGCGCGGCCCCGTGGCAGGGTGGTCATCAGCTGGCCCTTAATGAGGGTGGCTGGCAAACCGTTGCCCCCTCCGCCGTGGCGTTTCACGATGGCGACCGCGCCCCCGCCGAGCTGAGCCTTGCCGATATGGCGCGCATCAAAGCGGCGTTTGTCGCCAGCGCGTTGCGTGCCCAGCGTCTGGGCTTTGAGCTAATTGAACTGCACGCCGCCCACGGCTATCTGCTGCACCAGTTTCTCTCGCCGCTCAGCAATCAGCGCCGTGATGAGTACGGCGGTTCGCTGGAAAACCGTCTGCGCTATCCGCTGGAAGTGTTTAACGCGATCCGCGAGGCGGTAGGCAACACCATGGCGGTGGGCGTCAGGCTGTCGGCTACCGACTGGGTCGAAGGCGGCTGGGACTGCGAGCAGTCCATTCAGTTTAGCCAGCAGCTGGAAGCGCTGGGCAGCGATTATATTCACGTCTCCAGCGGCGGCTTGTCGCCGGAGCAGTCGATCACCGTCGGACCGGGTTATCAGTTGCCATTCGCCCACGACATTCGCCAGCAGGTTGCCATCCCGGTGATTGGCGTGGGGCTGATCACCGATCCGCAGCAGGCGGAAGCGGCGCTGGAGGATGGCGATGCCGACCTGATCGCCCTCGCCCGCGCGGTACTCTACGATCCGCACTGGCCGTGGCACGCCGCCGCCAGCCTCGGCGCCCAGGTTCGCGTCCCTTCGCAGTACCTGCGCTCCGAGCCACACGGCCTGAAAGGCACCCTGCTGCCAAACCGTTGAACCCGCAGCGCGCATAAAAAAGGGGTATCGTAAGATACCCCTGAGCAGGATGCTATTGCGGTCCACGTGCCGGGCGACGACGGCGCCTTGCCCGGCTTACACAAGGGTGATGCCCGGTCATTGCGCAGCCAACCCACCCCCTGCGTAGGCCCGCGCAAGCGCAGCGCCGCCGGGCAATCTATCAGGCTCCGCTCCCTATATTTCCTGGCGCGGGTCAGGCAAACAGCGCAGGTTACTGCTGGGCGGGCGGTGGCGTGGTGTTCTGTTTGTCCGCCGCGATACTGTCCTGGATGGCCTTGGTTTTGCTCGCCGCCTCCGCCGAGAGCTGATTGGCGTCGCCGATGGCATTGTCTTTGATTTGACCCGCCTCTTTGACTATGCGGTCACTTTCCTGCTTTGCGTTCTGCTTCACGGCATCGGCCTGGGCTTTCGCCTGCTGGGCGATGGCATCCGCTTTCTTGTCCGCCTCCGCCTTGATGGCGCTGGCCTGATCCTTCAGGCGGTCGGCCTCGGCGTCAGCCTGGCTTTTCAGCGTATCGATTTGCTTATCCGCATCCTGTTTAATCGCCTGCGCTTTGTCCGCCGCGGCATCCTTCATCTGCTCCGCATTATCTTTGGCCTTATCCAGTTTGTTATCCACTTTCGACGCATCGTCGCAGCCAAACAGGGTCAGACACAGAGCGGAAGCAAGTAGTGTTTTATTCCAGAGTTTCATCAGCATTCCCTTACAGGTTAAGTCGTTATCCAGCTTTGTGATTCATTGCTTAATAGCATTCACATTTTATATATAAACGCTCAGCCAGCAGAGTCAAGCCGACACCGATCGATCCAGGGTCGCTACCAGCCCCTGCAACCAGTCGGCAAAGACCCGCACCTTATGCGACAGATGCCGGTGCGGATAGAGCAGCGACAACGGTCGACGCGGCGCCGGAAAGTCCGGCAAAATTTCCACCAGTTGCCCGCTGTCGATATAAGGTTGCAAAAAGAAACGCATCCCCTGCAGCATCCCCAGCCCCGCCAGCCCGGCGGCAGTAAAGACTTCAGAGTTGTCCAGCACCAGTTTACCGGGAATGGCGATCTGCCTGATGCCCTCCGGGGTCTGGAATCGCCAGGGCATAATCTGCCGGCTGCTGCTGTTCACCCAGTTCACCGCCAGATGCGACTGCAGGTCCTCCAGCGTCGCGGGCACCCCATAGCGCGCCAGATAGCCCGGACTGGCGCAGGTGGTTAACGCCACCTCCCCCAGCGAACGCGCCACATAGTCGCCATCCTCAAGATCCCCCACCCGCAGCAGGCAATCCAGACCATCGCGCAGCATATCCCGGCGTACGTCGGAGCTGCTGAGGACAATCTCCACCTCCGGATGGGCCTGATAAAAATCCGGCAGATGCGGGATCACCAGCAGCCGGGCAAAGGCGATCGGCATATCAACGCGCAGCTGACCGCGGATCGGTCGGTCCGGCGCGAACGACTCCAGCAGATCGTCGGCCTGGGAGAGCAACGGTTTGCTGCGGCGATAAAACTCTTCCCCCTCCGGCGTAAGATACAGACGCCGGGTGGTGCGCTGCAGCAGCCGGACCCCGCTCTCCTGCTCCAGCTGCTGCAGCGCTTTGGTCACCGCCGGTCGGTGGATCTGCAAATTTTCCGCCGCCTGGGCAAAGCTGCCGGCATCGACGATTTCAATAAAAATTTTAATATTTTCAAACAGATTCATTTGCATGATGGCCCGCCTCCCACCTCTTCATCAGTTCACATTATTACTAATTTAATAATAGTGATGAAAGTTTTTGCTCATTTTTTAAAACAATAAAGACGCCTACACTGCCCTCATTGCCGCATCGCTGGGGCGAAGAAATTTATAACTTATTAACATAAAAGGAAAAATATCATGCAACCTAACCGCGTCGCCCGCATTCTGGGTATTGAAAAACCGGTGGTCCAGGGGCCCCTCTCCTGGCTAACCGATGCTCGTCTGGTGGCGGCCGTCGGCAACGCCGGTGGGCTTGGCGTGCTGGGCCCGAACGCCGGACTGACGGCGGCAACCGCCGTTTCCACCCCGGAGGCCACCGCCGAGAAAATGCGCGAAGAGATCCGTAAAACCAAACAGCTGACGGAGAAACCCTTTGGCGTCAACCTGATCCCGACGGCGGAAAATGACATCTGGACGCCGGCGATCCTGCCGGTGATCAAAGAGGAAGGGGTTAAGGTGGTGGTCTACACCGGCTACGGCGACGGTTCGTTAAAACCGGCGCTGTTCGACGAACTGAAAGCCGCCGGGATCACCATTATCTATCGTGACATCAACCCGACGCCGGAGAACAGCCGCCGCGCGGAGCAGGCCGGAGCGGATATTATTGTCGCCACCGGCTTTGACGAAGGCGGCACGCTGCCGGGGACCGCCCTCGGGACCTTCACCATCGTCCCGCTGATCGTTGACGCGGTACAGCGGGTTCCGGTGATGGCCGCCGGAGGGATCACCGACGCCCGGGGCGCGCGCGCCGTTCATGCCCTGGGGGCGGAGGGCGTCTTCGCCGGTTCGGTATTTATCAGCACCATCGAAAGCCGGGTTCCCGACTCGGTGAAAGCGAAAATTGTGGCCGCCAACGGTCTGGATCTGCGCCTGTTCCGTACTCTGCCGGACTACTACCGCGCGCTGCCCGGCAAACTGAGCGACACACTGGTGGCCATGGACCGGGCCGGCGCCTCCAGGACCGAGCTGGCCCAGGCGATGGGTGGTCTGCGCGGGATGCGGCTGGGCATGCTGGAGGGGAATACCGATGAGGGATATATCTCGGTGGGCGCGGGGATCGGCAACATCCATGCCATCACCTCCGTCGCCGAGGTGGTCAACCAGCTGGCGGTGTAAAGCCGCCAGCCGGGGCACGGTGACCGGCGCGATCAGGCGTCGGCCACCTTATCTACCGCCCGGGAGAAAGCGTCGATAGCCAGTCCGACGTCGGCGGCGGTGACCGACTCCGCCGGGTGATGGCTGACGCCCCCCAGGCAACGCACAAACAGCATGGCCGATGGCCAGCGCTCGGCGATGGCGATGGCGTCATGCCCTGCGCCGCTCGGCAGCGTCAGCGAACGCCCCTGCACCGCCATCACCGCCTCGCCCAGCACCGCGTGCAGGTGACTGTCGCAGGCGGTGGCGGCGATGCGATAATACTCCTCGGCGGCGAAACGCAGCTGGCGACGCCCGGCAATGGCCTGCGCCTCGCCCAGCAGCTCATCCAGCAGCGCCGTCAGCGGCGCATCCTGCGGGCCGCGAATATCCAGCGTCAACTGCACCTCGCCCGGTATCACGTTCACCGCGCCCGGCGCACAGCGCAGGGTGCCGACCGTCGCCACCAGGTTACCGCCGCGCTGCCGGGTCAGGTTTTCCACCTGCACCATCCATTCCGCCGCCGCGGCGAGGGCGTCCTTGCGGTGGAGCATCGGCACCGTGCCGGCATGGCCAGCTTCGCCGGTAAAGCGGCAGTTCAGCCGTCGGGCGCCGTTAATCGCCTCCACCACGCCGAGCGCCAGCCCCGCCTGCTCCAGGCACGGCCCCTGCTCGATATGCAGTTCCAGATAGGCGGCGATATCCCGCGGATGACGGGCCGCGTGGCCGATCCGCGCCGGATCGAGTCCGGCATTCACCAGCGCCTGGGCGACGCTCACGCCGTCGGTATCGCACTGTGACAGCCAGCTTTCAGGCCAGGTGCCGGTGACGCCGCGGCTGCCGAGCAGGGTAATACCAAAGCGGGTGCCCTCTTCATCGCCAAAGCCGACGATCTCGATTGCCTTTGCCAGCCGTCGCCCCTGCTGGTGCAGACGCTGGACCACCTCAATCGCCGCCAGCACGCCGAGCATGCCGTCGTAGCGCCCGGCGTTGCGCACGGTGTCAAGATGAGAGCCCAGCAGCACCGCCGGCGCCCCCTCCTGTTGTCCTTCATAGCGTCCGCAGATGTTGCCGACGCTGTCCTGCCACACCATCATGCCGGCAGCCTGCATCCACTGGCCCACCAACTGGTTGGCCTGCAGATGCTCGGGCGACAGATAGACCCGGGTCAGGGCATCGGCGGTTTCGCTAAGGGTGGCCAGCCGATCGGCACGCGCCATCACCCGGCTGGCAGCCGCTTCTCTCTCCGCCTGCTGGCGGGCGGTATCACTCATAGGGTGGCCTCGGTGCGGTAGTGATCCCAGGCCGCCTGCATCGCCGCGCCCTGAGTGGTGGTGAACTTGAGGTAGTTCAGGACCGCTTCCAGCGCGCTGAGCGTCTGCATCACGCAGTCTTTACGCGCGTTATAGCCCATGGTGCCAATGCGCCAGACTTTACCGTGCAGCGGACCAAACGAGGTGCCAATTTCAATGCCGAAATCTTCCAGCATCAGTTTGCGTACCTGATCGCCGTTGACCCCGTTGGGGATCACCACCCCCAGCACGTTATTCATTTTGTGCCGCAGGTCGCCAAAGGTCTCGAGCCCCATCGCCTGGATGCCCTTCAGCAGCGCATCGCCGTGCAGTTTGTGGCGGGCGATGCCGTTGTCGAGTCCCTCCTGGAGGATCAGGCGCGCGCACTCCCGGGCGGCGAACAGCGCCGAGGTCGCTTCGGTATGGTGGTTAAGGCGCTCCGGCCCCCAGTAATCCATCACCATGCCGAGATCGAAATAGTTGGAGTAGATCATCTCGTCGACGCCGTCGTGATGCGCATCGGTGCGGATCCCCTGCTCAATGCAGCGGCGGCGGCGGATGACCTCTTCCATCCGCGGGCTGAGGGTGATGGGCGAGGTGCCGGAAGGACCGCCCAGGCACTTCTGCATCCCGGCGGACACGGCGTCCAGCTGCCAGGCGTCGGTTTCCAGCGGGTTACCGCCGAGCGACGCGGTGGCGTCGGTATAGAACAGCACTTCGTGACGACGGCAAATCTCCCCCAGCTCCGCCAGCGGCTGCAGCATGGTGGTGGAAGTATCGCCCTGCACGGTGAGCAGCAGGCGCGGGCGCACGCGCTTGATCGCGTCCTCAACCTGATCCGGCGTAAAGACCTCGCCCCACGGCACCTCGATGGTGTGCACCTCTGCCCGGCAACGACGCGCGATCTCGCACAGCAGATGTCCAAACCGGCCGAACACCGGCACCAACACTTTGTCACCCGGACGGATCGCCGACACCAGAATCGCTTCGATCCCGGCGCGCGAGGTGCCGTCGACCAGCATCGTCCAGCGATTTTCGGTGCGAAACACACCGCGGTAGAGCGCCATGACTTCATTCATGTAGTGGGTCATCGCCGGATCGTACTGGCCAACCAGCTGGCTCGACATGGCGCGCAGCACGCGCGGGTCGGCATTGATCGGCCCCGGCCCCATCAGCAGGCGCTGCGGCGGGTTAATTTGCGAAAACTGAGTGATATCCATCTGCCATTCCTTACGTTAGTTAAGACCGCGCACCGAGGAGATAAACTGTTTCAGTTCGCTGGTCTGCGGGCTGGCGAACAGCGTTTTGCTGTCGCCCTGCTCCCAGACGCGTCCCTGATGCATAAACACCACGCGGTCGCCCACTTCGCGGGCAAAATTCATTTCATGGGTGACGAGGATCAGCGTCATACCTTCCGCCGCCAGTTGCTCCAGCACCTTCAGCACTTCACCCACCAGTTCCGGGTCGAGTGCCGAGGTGATTTCGTCACAGAGTAAAACTTTCGGCGACATGGCCAGCGCCCGGGCAATGGCCACGCGCTGCTGTTGGCCGCCGGAGAGATTGGCCGGATAGTAATCCAGACGGTCGCCAAGACCGACCTTCTCCAGCATCCGCTGCGCCAGCTCCCGGCATTCGGCCTGGGACTTCTTCAGCACCCGCCGCGGGGCCAGCATGACGTTCTCCAGCGCCGTCATGTGCGGGAACAGGTTAAAATTCTGGAACACCATGCCGATAGAGCGGCTGATCTCCCGGGCCTGTGAATCGCGGTCGGTGATGGTCATGCCCCCGAGCTTGATACTGCCCTCCTGGTAGCCCTCCAGACCATTGATACAGCGCAGCAGGGTGCTTTTACCCGAGCCGCTGCGACCGATGATCGAGATCACTTCCCCCATGTCGATATCCAGATCGACGCCCTTCAACACATGGTTGTCGCCGTAGTACTTCTGCATCTGATTAATGGTGATGAGAGGCATTGAATTTGTTCTCCAGATAGCGGCTGTAGCGGGACAGCGGATAGCACAGAATGAAATAGCCCAGCGCCACCAGGGCAAACACTTTAAACGGCTGATAAGTGACGTTGGTCAGCATCGTCCCGGCCTTGGTCAGCTCCACAAAGCCAATAATCGATGCCAGCGCCGTGCCTTTGATCACCTGTACGGCAAAGCCCACCGTCGGCGCGATGGCAATGCGCAGCGCCTGCGGCGCCACCACCCGGTACAGGGTCTGGCCGAAGCTCAGCCCGAGACACCGCGAGGCCTCCCACTGGCCTTTGGGCAGCGCGCGAATGCTGCCGAACCAGATATCCAGCAAAAAGGCGCTGGTGTAGAGCGTCAGAGCGACCGAGGCGGCGGTCCACGCCGAGACGTCGACGCCGAACAGCGCCACGCCAAAGAATGCCAGAAACAGCTGCATCAGCAGTGGCGTCCCCTGGAACAGCTCAATGTACCCGCGGATCAGCCGTTTCACCTGGCGTCCGCCGGTGAGGCGCAGCAGCAGTAACGGTAAGGTCACCAGCGCCCCGCCGGTGAACGCGACCAGCGACAGCAGCACCGTCCAGCGACCGGCCAGCAGCAGGTTGCGGATAATGTCCCAGTCAGTAAAAGTGGTCATCAGGCCTGTACCCCCAGCCATTTACGCCCCGCCGCCATCAGCAGCTGGCGCATCGCTATCGATAACGCTAAGTAGATCCCGGTGGTTACCAGATAGACCTCAAAGCTCAAAAATGTCCGCGACTGGATCAGGTTGGCGGCGAAGGTCAGCTCCTCATAGGAGACCTGCGACACCACTGACGAGCCGAGCATCACGATGATGCACTGGCTGACCAGCGCCGGGTAAATCCGCTGCAGCGCCGGGGGCAATACGACGCGAACGAAGGTTTGCGTCCGGCTAAGCCCGAGCACGCGACCGGCTTCCCACTGGCCCTTCGGCGTCACCTGAATACCGGCGCGGACGATCTCGGTGCTATAGGCGCCGAGGTTAACCACCATCGCCAGCAGCGCCGCTTCACCGGCGGTCATCTTCAGTCCAAGGTTCGGTAAACCAAAGACGATAAAAAAGAGTTGCACCACAAACGGCGTGTTGCGGATGATTTCCACATATCCGCCCCATACCCGGCTGAGCATTCCCGGGCGCCCGCTGCGGATCGCCGCCCCGAGGATGCCGATCGCCAGTCCGCCGATCGTCGCCAGCACCGTCAACTGCACCGTCACCCACAGGCCGGCCAGCAGCTCCGGCCAGTGCGGCCAGAGCTCAGAGAAATGAAGTTGCTCCGTCATCCCCAGACCTTACGCGCCGAGGCTGGCAGGCAGTGGCGCTTTCAGCCACTTCTCAGACAGACCGTTGAGGGTGCCGTCCTTAATGCCCTGCTCGATGAGGGTATCCACTTTCGCCTTCAGCGCCGGTTCGTTCTTTTTCAGACCGATAAAGCACGGCGAGTCCTTCAGCATAAAGCTCGGCACCGGCGCTTTGTCGGCGTTCTGCCGGGAGATGGCCGCCACCACCAGATTGCCGGTCGCGACATACTGCACCTGACCGGACAGGTAAGCCGACAGCGTAGTGTTATTATCCTCGTAGCGCTTAATCTGCGCTGCCTGCGGCGCCACGCTGGTCAGTACCATATCTTCCACTGCCCCGCGGGTCACCCCGATGCTTTTGCCGCTCAGCGCGGCCGCGTCCTTCAGTTCCGCCCCTTTCGGGCCAAACACGCCGAGGAAGAACGGCGCGTAGGCGCGGCTGAAGTCGATCACCTTCTCGCGCTCGGCGTTCTTGCCGAGGCTGGAGATCACCAGGTCCACCTTATCGGTCTGCAGATACGGCACGCGGTTGGCGCTGGTCACCGGGACCAGCTGCAGCTTGAGCTTCATCGATTTCGCCAGATAGCGCGCCATATCGATGTCATACCCCTGCGGCTGCAGGTCGGTGCCCACCGAGCCGAACGGCGGAAAATCCTGAGGCACGGCAATACGAATGACGCCGCGTTTTTCAATATCCTGGAGCTGGTCAGCCTGCACGGCAGAAACAGACGAAAGGAGACAAGCGGCCCCGGCCAGTGCGATCAACAGTTTCTTCATGATGTTTACCCGTTACGTTAGCATGAAACAAAAGATTCTTTGAATCTGTTTTTGCAACTAATGTGCCAGATACAGACGAGGCAAGGGTTGGCGAGGAATTAAAACAAAAAGTGAGAAAGGACAAGGATTAACGGGAAAGTGTTCAGCGAGCGGCGGCGCCATCACGTGGTTTTTATTGCACCATAATAATGCACAGCACCACGCTGGCGCCCCATTAGCGTTGTTCCAGCTCGTCCAGTTGCTGATAAAGCGTGGCGATATCGTGGATGCGCGGACGACCGCTGTCGAGCGTTTCATGGAGAAAGGCATTGGCCAGCAGATTAATCAGGCTGTTGACCGAGGCATAGCTGTCGTAGGCGGAGACGCTGTCCAGCGGCGCGCAGAGCTGCCAGCGGGAGAGCGGAAACAGGCTGTGGGCCTGCGGCTCGCACATTAACAGGACCGGCACCCCGTCGCGCTGCAGCTGCTGCAACAGCGGGCGTACTATTCGCGGCCGGCGGCGAAACGCCATCATTACCACCAGATCATCGGCGGTCAGATCGACCAGCTCTTCGCTAAGGCTCTGGCCCGGCTGGGGCAGCACCAGCACCTGGCCGCGGGCCTGCAGCAGCTGCTGGCGCAAGTGCAGCGCCGCCGGATAGGCGTTACGCATGCCCACCACCACAATGCGGCGCGCGGCCACCATCGCCGTCAGCGCCTCGGCGAACTGGCGGGCGTCGAGGGCGTTGACCCACTGGGTGAGATTCGCCATCTCCTGCTTATAATGGCGCGCCAGCAGCGTGTTACCCTGCACCGCGTCGCGCTGGTCGGTGAGCGGCATCCCGCTCTGGCGCAGGGTGCGCAGTTCATCGCGCATATCCTTATATTTGTCGTAACCGAGGCGCTTGAACAGCCGGCTGACGGTGGCTTTCGACACGCCGCTCAGCTGCGCCAGCTCGGCGCTGTTGTAGCTTATCAGGTCATCAAAGTGGTCAAAGATGAAATCCGCCACCCGCTGCTCCTGCGGCGACAGCGAGGCGTATTGCCCTTTCAGTCGTTCATCGAGTTGTTGCATAGCGCCCCTGTAACTTTCGTTTCATCATCCATCCCTCATCATACTGTATCTGCTATGCCTTACACATAGCGTGCCAGTGGGAAAATTCTGGTCATTGTTTTTATCAATGAAACGAAACGTTCAGAGATGGAACAGCTTTTGCAGTGTTCTGCGGGTGATTCGTTCAGAAAGGATAATTTATGCACAGTAGCAACGTTTCGACCCACGGCATGGCGGTGGCCCCCCATCACCTCGCCAGTCAGAGCGCGCTGGCGATCCTGCGCGAGGGCGGCAGCGCCATTGAAGCGATGGTGGCTGCCGCGGTGGCCATCGCCGTCGTCTATCCCCATATGAATGGCCTCGGCGGCGATGGCTTCTGGCTGATCGTACCGCCTGAGGGAGACCCCATCGCCATTGACGCCAGCGGGGCGGCCGGATCGCTGGCGACCCTCGAGGCCTACGCCGGACAGCAGCATATTCCCCACCGGGGACCGCAGGCCGCGCTGACCGTCGCCGGCACCGTCAGCGGCTGGGACGAGGCGCTGCGTATTTCACGGGACTTAACCGGCCGCGCGCTGCCGGTGGCCCGCCTGCTGGCCGATGCGATCGGCTATGCCGAAGACGGTATTCCGGTCACCGCCTCGCAAGCCCACGCCACCGCCAGCAAACTGGAAGAGTTGCGCCATCAGCCGGGTTTCAGCGAAACCTGGCTGGTATCGGGCGAGGCCCCGCGGCCCGGCAGCCGCTTTCGCCAGCCCGCCCTCGCCGGTACCCTGCGCATGCTGGCCAGCGACGGTCTCGACAGTTTCTATCGCGGGCCGCTGGCCGAGCGTCTCGCGCAGGGTATGGCCGCGCTGGGGATGCCGATCACCCTCGGCGACCTGCAGGCCCACCGCGCCCGGCGTCCGGCGCCGCTGACGCTCCAGCACCAGCAGGGCACGCTGTGGAATCTTGCGCCGCCGACGCAGGGACTGGTGTCGCTGGCGATCCTTGGCATCACCGACCGCCTGAACATGGCCGATGCCGACGACGCGCAAACGGTGCACCGTATTGTCGAAGCCACCAAGCGGGCATTTGCCCTGCGCGATGCGCATATCACCGATCCACGCCATCTGGATGTGGATGTACAGCAGTTGCTCACCCCGGAAGCCCTGCAGCCGCTGGCCGACAGCATCGACGACGCCAGCGCTTCCCCCTGGGGCCGCGGCAAAGGCCCGGGCGATACCGTCTGGATGGGCGTCGTGGATAACAGCGGACTGGCAGTGTCATTTATTCAGAGTATCTATCACGAGTTCGGCAGCGGCGTGGTGCTCCCGGACACCGGGATCGTCTGGCAAAACCGCGGGGCGGCCTTCAGCCTCGATCCGCAGCATCTCCTGGCGCTGGCCCCTGGCAAACAGCCATTCCATACCCTCAACCCTGCCGCCGCCCGCCTGAACGATGGCCGGGTGATGGTCTATGGCTCGATGGGCGGCGACGGTCAGCCGCAAACTCAGGCGGCGCTGTTTACCCGCTATATCCTGCAGGGGGTGCCGCTGCAGGAGAGCATCTCCCGTCCGCGCTGGCTGCTGGGCCGCACCTGGGGCCAGTCCTCCGATTCACTGAAACTGGAGGGACGCTTTGCCCCCGCCTGTATCGCGCGCCTGCGCGAGCTGGGGCACGAAGTGGAAGTGCTGGCCGACTTCAGCGAAGCGATGGGTCACGCCGGCGCCATTGTCCGCCATCCCAACGGCCTGCTTGAAGGGGCGACCGATCCACGCAGCAACGGCGCCGCCGCCGGATACTAAGGAGCAGACTATGACCACACAGCCAGACTGGAGCGAGTATCTGACGCAGATGACTCACCTGTTGGATATGGAGCTGGATGCGCCGCGTCGTGAAGAGCTGGAGCGCCAGTTTGCCCGCATCGCCGCCATGGCGCAGCCGCTGATGGACTATCCCCTCGGGCCGCGCGAGGAGATTGCGGGGGTGTATAAAGCATGACTCTTCATCACTTCACTATCGCCGAGATCCAGCGTGCGCTGCACGAGGGCGAACTCAGCGCCCGGGAGATCGCCCGCCAGACGCTGGACGACATCGCCCGTGTGAATCCGCAGATCAACGCCTGGACCGAGGTCACCGCCCAGCGCATGCTGGCGGAGGCCGACAGCATCGACGCCCTGCGCCGGGAAAAGCGCCCCCTGCCGCCGCTGGCAGGCATTCCCTATGCGGTAAAGAATCTGTTTGATGTCGCCGGGCATACCACCCTCGCCGGGGCGGAACTGCTGAGCGACCGGCCACCGGCGACCAGCGACAGCTGGGCGGTGCGCCAGCTGCACAGCGCCGGCGCCCTGCTCAGCGGGATGCTCAATATGGACGCCTACGCCTACGGCTTTACCACCGAAAACAGCCACTATGGCGCGACGCGCAATCCGCACGATCTGTCGCGGATCGCCGGCGGATCGTCCGGCGGTTCGGCCGCGGCGGTGGCGGCCGGGCTGGTCCATTTCAGCCTCGGCAGCGACACCAACGGCTCGATCCGCGTCCCCGCGTCGCTGTGCGGGATCTTTGGCCTGAAACCCACTTTCGGTCGCCTTTCGCGCTCTGGCAGCCATCCGTTTGTCGCCAGTCTGGATCATATTGGTCCTTTTGCCCGCCGGGTGGCCGACCTCGCCGCGGTGTATGACGCCCTGCAGGGGCGCGACCCGGCCGATGACTTTCAGGCTGATAAAGCCAGCGAGCGCACCGGTAATCTGCTGGAGCGCGGACTGGAGGGGCTGCGCTGCGCGCGGCTGGGCGGCTATTTCACCACCTGGTGCGATGACGACGCCCGGGCGGCCGTGGATCGGATCGCCCACGCGCTGGGCGCCGACAGCGAGCTGCAGTTCGCGGATGCCGCGCTGGCCCGCTCGGCGGCCTTTATCATCAGCGCCAGCGAAGGCGGCAATCAGTACCTGACGGATCTTCGCCACTCGCCAGAGCGTTTTGAACCTCACTCCCGCGAGCGGCTGCTGGCCGGAGCGATGATCCCCTCCGCATGGTATCTGCAGGCTCAGCGTTTTCGCCGTCATGCTCGCCAGGCAATGAAATCCCTGTTCAGCCAGGCCGACGTGCTGATCGCCCCCGCCACCCCATGCAGCGCCACGCCGATAGGCGCGGAGGAGATGGTAATTAACGGCCAGCCGCTGCCGGTGCGCGCCAGCATGGGAATGCTAACGCAGCCGATCTCCTTCCTCGGTCTGCCTGTAGTGACCGTGCCCCTGCGTACCGCCAGCGGTAAGCCGATTGGCCTGCAGCTGATTGCCGCGCCGTTTAACGAACAAGCCTGTCTTCGCGCCGCGCGGGCGCTGGAAGCGATGGGCATTACCGATGCCCGAGTGGCGGAGAGTGCAGCATGATCAATCTGGATAATGTAGACCGCCCGGCGATCCTCGCCGAGGTGACGGCGGCGTTTTATCAGTATGAAGAGGCGCTGGTCAGCAATAACATCGAGGCGCTGGATGCGCTGTTCTGGCACGACCCGCGCACCGTACGGCTGGGAGCCGGCGAAAATCTGTATGGCATCGAGGCGATCCGCGCCTTTCGCGCCGCCCGCCCCGCCGCCGGTCTGGCCCGCGATCTGCGCCATACCACCATTACCACCTTTGGCGCGGATATGGCGGTGTGCAGCACCGAGTTCACCCGCGAAGGCAGCGCCCGCCTGGGCCGCCAGCAGCAGACCTGGGTACGCTTCCCCTACGGCTGGCGCATTGTCGCCGCCCAGGTCAGTCTGATGGACTGAGTGGCGTATACGGGAGCGGACCGGAGAATAAGGTATCCACCGGCCCGCTTCCGGTCCGGTAACACGCTATTTGGAGTCGAAGATCATGGTGTTCATCAGAGCGGCTGAATCAAAAGATATCCCCTCGCTGAAAACGCTATTTCTGCAGCTGGGCTATCAGACGGAGACGGCGATCATAGAACAACGCATCACTGCCCCGCAGAGTATGATGAGTGCGCTGGTGGCGGAAACAGAAAACGCCGTGTGTGGCGTAATCGTTATCAATTTTATTTTACCGGTACATGAGAACCGTTTATGGGCATTAATTTCCGCGCTGGTCATCGAGGAATCGTCACGGGGTTCAGGGATAGGCCAGCAACTTCTCCATGCCGCAGAGCGCCTCGCCCGCGATAAACAATGCGCTCAGATCGAACTTTCAAGCGGTGAAAAAAGAATCAGAGCGCATCAATTTTATGAAAATAACGGCTACAAGGAGGTCCGCAAACGCTTCGTTAAACATTTGTCTTAACCGTCAGCGAGCGAGTGCTTTCCCCGGATGAACGTAACTATATTTTGCCCAGCAGGATATTTAACATGCGGCGCAGGGGTTCCGCCGCACCCCATAATAGCTGATCGCCAACCGTTAACACCGAGTAGACGGGTTCATTATTTAACGACATTTTCTTGTAGCGGCCAATTCCTACCTGCAGCGAACCACTAATAGCAGCCGGGGTCAATTGACTGACACTCTCTTGCTTATTATTGCGGATATAGTTTACCCATGGATGGGAATGGGTTATTAACTCAGCGAATTCCGCTTCGCTGACCTCACGTTTAAGTTTAAGGGTAATGGCAGCGCTGTGGCAGCGGATCACGCCGACCCGAATGCATAAGCCATTGACCGGAATGGTGCCGGGCGCAAGGCCAAGAATTTTATTGGTTTCCGCCTCGCCCTTCCATTCTTCGCGGCTGTTTCCATCGCCTAAATCGCTGTCGATCCAGGGAATGATGCTGCCCATCAACGGGACGCCAAAATTCTCCACCGGCATGCCGGCGCTGTTAATCAGCTCACTCACTTTATTGACTAAAGGCAGCACGGAACCTGATGCCGTCAGTTCATCTGCAGATAAATGCTGACTGATATAAGCGCTTTGCGCGATTAATTCCCGCACCTGTTTGGCGCCCGCTCCGGAGGCAGACTGATAGGTCATCACGCTCATCCATTCGATCAGGTCAGCCTTGATCAGCCCGGCCAGCCCCATCAGGCTCAGCGTAATGGAGCAGTTGCCGCCAACAAACAGTTTCACTCCCGCTTTCACTGCGCGATCGATATTATCGCGGTTGACCGGGTCGAGAATAATGCAGGCTTTTTCATCCATCCGCAGCGCCGAAGCGGCGTCAATCCAGTAACCTTGCCAGCCATGGTTAATTAACGCTGGATAGATGGCTTTGGTATAATCCCCGCCCTGACAGGTGATGATGATATCCATTTCGGCGAGGGCGCTGAGGGAATTCGCATCTTTCAGGATGTCGCTTTTACCATTAATAACCGGGCCCACACCGCCCACACTGGAAGTGCTAAAAAAATGCGCTGAAATATCGTCGAAATCATTTTCTTCGATCATTCTTTGCAGTAATACAGAGCCTACCATTCCCCGCCAGCCAACAATACCCACCTGCTTCATTTATTTAACCTTTATAAGTTATGAGAATGTTAATTTGCATTTCACCATACTTTATATCGCATCCCCCAATAAAGGTCATTACCCACCATATCGATTTCTATCATTATTAAAATGTTTCATCCGCCATCAGCGATTTTTATCTCTTATTACGATAAAGCAGGAATAAGGTGGCGGCGGAGACTGTCCCTCTTTTCGGCATTCAAAGGAAGAAACCGCGTAGCGAAACGAGTGCGGCTTCTTCTCTGGGTACCATGAAGAGTAACTTGCATTTTGATAGTGACTATGTCAATTTGCTGGCAAAAGCCACCTGATTACTGGACAGCCCATGAAAAATGAACCGCTTTGCCACGCTCCCTGCCCCATTGCCCGCAGCCTTGGCCGCATCGGCGACAGCTGGAGCATCATGATCCTGCGTGACGCCTTCGCGGGCTTTACCCGCTTTGACGAGTTCCAGAAAAGCAGCAACGTCGCGCCCAATATTCTGTCGCGCCGTCTGAAGGCGCTGGTCGACGACGGGCTGCTGGAGAAGGTGTGCTACAGCAGCACCCCGCCGCGCTACGAATACCACCTTACGCAACGCGGCCGCGATTTTCGCATGGTGCTGCTGGCGCTGGCGGAATGGGGTAACCGCCACTTCGCCCCCGAAGGCCGTCAGATGCAGCTGGTGGAAACCGCCACCCAGCGACGGGTGGAGCCAGTCATGGTGGATAAAGCGACCGGGGAAGAGATTATTCCGGGTAAGTACGCCATGGTGCCGGGCCCCGCCGCCTCGCCGCTGATGAAATATCGTCATGAATATCTGCTGCGCAAACGCGAAGGCGATAGCGGGCAAAAATTCCAGCCTGAACCTTACAGAGATGCCAGCAATGAATCCGACCAGTAAGAAAAATATTCTTGTCCTGGCGGCCCTGGGCGCTGCCGCCCTGGCGGCAGCGAGCTACGGCGCTTACTGGTGGCATACCGGGCGCTTTATGCAGACCACCGATGACGCCTATGTCGGCGGCGACATTAGCGCCATCTCCAGCAAAGTCTCCGGCTATATCCAGCAGCTGGCGGTGCAGGACAATATGGCGGTGAAAAAAGGTGACCTGTTGATCCGCATTGACGACCGCGATTATCGCGCCGCCCTCGCGAAAGCCGCCGGAGAAGTGGCGGCGCAGCAGGCCGCGCTGGCCGATATCCAGGCTACCCGCCAGCTTCAGCAGGCGACCATTGCCGGCTCTGCGGCCTCGTTACTGGCCGCCACGGCGGCAACCGAAAAACTGGCTAACGACAACCGACGCTATAACGCCCTGGCCGCGTCGAGCGCGATTTCCGCACAGATCCGCGATAACGCCTCCGCCGATTATCGCCGGGCGCACGCCGAGCAGGAGAAGGCCAAAGCGGATAAAACCGTGGCCGAACGTCAGCTGGCGGTGCTGGATGCTCGCCAGCAGCAAATCCTGGCTGCCCTGGCGCAGGCCCAGGCTAACCTCGAGATGGCCAGGCTGAACCTCAGCTATACCGACATTCGCGCACCGTTCGATGGGGTGATTGGCAACCGCCGCGCGTGGTCCGGCTCCTTCGTCAGCAGCGGTACGCAGCTGCTCTCCCTGGTACCCGCGCACGGCCTGTGGATTGACGCCAACTTCAAGGAAAACCAGCTGGCGCATATGCGTGCCGGCCAGCCGGTGACCATCGTCGCCGATGTGCTGCCGAACCATACCTTTAAGGGGCATGTCGCCAGCCTGGCGCCGGCGACCGGCTCACGCTTCAGCATTCTGCCGGCGGAGAACGCGACCGGGAATTTCACTAAAATCGTGCAGCGGGTGCCGGTCCGCATTGCGCTGGAAGGTGACGGGGCAAAGCTTGACGTCCTGCGCCCGGGACTGTCGGTGATCGTCACCGTGAACGAAAAGAGCCCTCGATGAGCACCGTTCAGGCGCTGCCCGCCCCGCAGGGACTGTCGATGCCGACGGCGAAGAAGATCTTCGCCTTCGCCAGCATGTGCGTGGGGATGTTTATTGCCCTTATCGACATCCAGATCGTCTCCGCCTCGCTGCGGGATATTGGCGGCGGCCTGTCGGCGGGCGACGATGAAACCGTCTGGGTACAAACCAGCTACCTGATCGCCGAGATCATTATTATCCCGCTTTCCGGCTGGCTGGCCCGGGTCATGTCGACCCGCTGGCTGTTTGCCGCTTCCGCGGCGGGCTTCACGCTGATGAGCCTGCTGTGCGGCTGGGCGTGGAACATCCAGAGTATGATCGCCTTCCGCGCCCTGCAGGGACTGGCGGGCGGGTCGATGATCCCCCTGGTGTTCACCACCGCTTTCGCCTTTTTCCAGGGCAAACAGCGGGTTATTGCCGCGGCGACGATCGGCGGCCTGGCCTCCCTCGCCCCTACGCTGGGTCCAACGGTGGGCGGCTGGATCACCGAAAACTACAACTGGCACTGGCTGTTCTTTATCAACGTGGTTCCGGGGATTTACATCGCGGTGGCAGTGCCGCTGCTGGTAAAAGTAGACAGCGCCGACCCCACTCTGCTGCGCGGCGCCGACTATCTCAGTATTCTGCTGCTGGCCTTGTCCCTCGGCTGCCTGGAATATACCCTCGAAGAAGGTCCGCGCTGGGGCTGGTTTGATGACGCGACCCTGACGACCACCGCCTGGGTCGCCCTGCTCTGCGGCGTGGCCTTTGTTATCCGCACCCTGCGCCATCCGCAGCCGGTGATGGATCTCCGCGCCCTGCAGGATCGAACCTTCAGCCTCGGCTGCTATTTCTCGTTTATGGCCGGCGTCGGCATCTTCGCCACCATCTATTTAACCCCGCTGTATCTGGGGAGCGTGCGCGGTTTCAGTGCGCTGGAGATCGGCCTGGCGGTATTTTCCACCGGTCTGTTCCAGGTCATGTCTATTCCGTTTTATTCGTGGCTCGCCAACCGCGTCGACCTGCGCTGGCTGCTGATGGCCGGGCTGATCGGCTTTGCGGTGTCGATGTACAGCTTTGTTCCGATCACCCACGACTGGGGGGCGGATCAGCTGCTGCTCCCGCAGGCCTTTCGTGGACTGGCGCAGCAGTTTGCCGTCGCGCCAACGGTGACCCTGACGCTGGGCAGCCTGCCGCCCGCGCGCCTGAAGCTGGCCTCCGGGCTGTTTAATCTGATGCGCAACCTCGGGGGCGCCATCGGCATCGCCCTGTGCGGCACGGTGCTTAACGACAGAACCAATTTGCACTACAGCCGCCTGGCGGACCATCTGAATAACGCCAACCTGGCAATGAGCGATTTTGTTCAGCGCAGCGCGGCAAACTTCACCGTCCAGGGGATCTCGCCGGATGCCGCGCAGACGGCGGCGCTGAAAAATCTTTCCGCGCTGGCGCTGCGGGAGGCGCGAACCCAGGCATTTTCCGATGCTTTCTACCTCATCATGATGGGTTTTTTGCTTGCCGCGCTGCTGGTTCCCTTGATGAAAAAGCCGCCGGCACACTAATACTACAGGAGAGTTAACTATGGGCGTTTCCGTTAAACGCATTGTCGTCACCGGGATGGGGATTGTCAGCCCGCTGGGCTGCGGTGTACAGCACGTCTGGCAGTCGCTGCTGGCAGGAAAGTCAGGGATCACCCGGCTCAGCGAGCAGCTGGTCGCGGATATTCCCTGCAAAGTGGCCGGCCAGGTGCCGTCCATTGACAGCGATCCGCTGCACGGCTTCGACCCGCTGGCGACCATCCCGGCGAAAGAGCGCAAAAAGATGGATCGCTTTATTGAGTTTGCGCTGGTCGCCGCCCGCGAAGCGCTGGCCCAGGCCGGTTGGTCGCCAGTATCCGAGGCCGAACAGGAACGCACCGCCACGGTGATCGCCACCGGGATCGGCGGGTTCAGCGAGATCGCCAATGCGGTACATACCACCGATGAACGCGGGCCGCGTCGCCTCTCGCCGTTCACTATCCCCTCTTTTCTGGCCAACCTGGCCGCCGGGCATGTGTCTATCGCCCACGGTTTCCGGGGGCCCATCGGCGCACCGGTCACCGCCTGCGCGGCAGGCGCCCAGGCCATCGGCGATGCGGCGCGGATGATCCGCAGCGGCGAGGCGGATATTGCCCTCTGCGGCGGCGCGGAAGCGGCAATTCATCGCGTTAGCCTGGCCGGGTTTGCCGCGGCAAGGGCGCTGTCCAGCGCCTACAGCGACCAGCCGGAAAGCGCATCCCGCCCCTTTGACCGAGACCGCGATGGATTTGTGATGGGAGAAGGCGCGGGGCTTATCGTGATCGAATCTCTGGAGCACGCGCTGGCGCGCGGCGCCACGCCGCTGGCCGAGCTGGTGGGCTACGGCACCAGCGCAGATGCTTATCACCTGACCGCTGGCCCGGAAGACGGGAACGGCGCACGTCGGGCCATGGAGACCGCTATTCGCCAGGCCGGGGTGACCGTCGACGAGATTGACCATATCAACGCCCACGCCACCTCAACGCAGGTAGGTGATAAAGGTGAGCTGGCGGCGATTAAAACGCTGTTTGGCGCCCATCCGGTCGCCATTACCTCGACGAAATCCGCCACCGGCCATCTGTTAGGCGCGGCCGGCGGGATCGAGGCCATCTTCACCATTCAGGCCCTGCGCGATCAGGTGGTGCCGCCGACGCTGAACCTGCATCACCCCGATGAAGAGGCGGCAGGTCTCAATCTGGTGGCGCTGCAGGCCCGCCCGCAGAAAATGCGTTATGCGCTGTCGAACGGTTTTGGCTTTGGCGGCGTTAACGCCAGCCTGCTGCTGAAACGCTGGGAATAATCGTCAACTCCCCCCGCCGGCACTGGCCGGCGGGGAATTTCCACCCGGACACCCTACTCAGTCACTGATCTCCCTCTTCTGCCACAGCAGACGACGAAGCGCCGCCACGGCGTGGCAGTGACCTTTATCAAGATCTTCGCTATCGGTCATCTTTGCCAGAAAGGTCAGCATCATCATGATGAATTCTTCACGCAATTATGAGGTGGCGCTCATTTTATGCGCATGGCGAGTCATATCCTGTGACTAATTCTCAGGAGGTAAAACCATGAAAAAGCTTCTGATATGTTGTTTGTTTGGCAACACTGCCAATTCTCTCGCCAAAAAGATACAGTTACTGGCGGAAAAAAAGGGCCATCCTCTCATTGTCAGCGCAGTGGGCCTGGAAAATTTTGCCAGCGTGGCGCCCGCTTTCGACGGAGTTCTCGTTGCGCCACATATTCAGTATAAGGTCGCGGAGATAAGAGGGATCGTTGGCGACGCTCGTTCTATTGCGGTGATTGAAAGTCTGCCCTATGCCTCACTCGACGCGGAAAAAGTTTTCGCGTTTGTGATGGCGCAGATGCCTGAACTGGCAATCTGACGCCAAAGGCCGCCTCTCTTGTGCGGCCTTCTCTACGCATGTCGCCTTCTACCTGCCCTGTTGAGACGCTTCAGCCCGTAATGCCGCCTGTACAGCAGGACGGGCATTTATTATTTCCATATACGACGATAGCGCTGGCCAGCGATCCAGTGGGATCGCGAAGAATTTGCACCATCCCAGCACCGTGAAGAGGTAGGCATCCGCCACGCTAAAGGACGGGCCAGTCAGATAGTTTTTTTCGCTGAGCGTCGTCTGCAGAAAATCGAAGCGTCGGAATAGCTTGTCTCGAAAAATCGTTTTGACATCTTCCGCCAGCGCGGAGTTAAACAGCGGCGCCGAACCCGCGTGTATTTCACTGGTGATAAAGTTAAGCCATTCCTGCAGGCGCACCCTTTCCCAACTGCCCGCGCGTGGCGCCAGGCCGTATTCAGGTTTACGATCGGCGAGGTACTGCACCATCGCCGGCCCTTCGGTGAGGATCTGCCCATCATCCAGCTCAAGCGCAGCAACATATCCTTTCGGGTTAATGGTGAGGAAGTCGCGACCATCAGCGGTGATCTTGCTTCTGTTGTTGACTCTCACCAGTTCAAATTCAAGGTTCAGCTCGCGCAGCACGATGTGCGGTGATAATGAACAGGTATCTGGCGCGTAATAAAGTTTCATCTCGTCTCCGTTAATGTGTAAAGCCGTCGGACAACGTCCTGCACGATCCTCAGCACACTGTATTTAACGCCGATCGCACTGTAAAATTAATGATAAAGAAAAGAACTATTAGCTGAGCTACTGATAATCATGATGAATCTTTTACACTGGCGCCTGCTGGTAGCCGTGGCGGATGCCGGCAATATCTCACGTGCTGCCGAGGAGATAGGCATGACCCAGTCCGGCGCCAGCCAGGCCATTGCCCAGCTGGAGGCTTCTCTGGGCTTTCCGGTATTTACCCGTGAGCGACGATACATCGGGATTACCGCCCTGGGTGAGCAGGTGGTGGAACATGCCAGAAACATGCTTTCGCAGCTGAACGCCATCCGTGAACTGGCTGATCGGGGCCGGAACGTCACCCGCGGGCGCATTCGGCTGGCCAGTTTTCCCTCCGTGACGTCTACCTTGTTGCCCGGCCTGCTGCGCGACGTTAAGCGCCTGCATCCGGGTATTGACGTTGTTGTGCTGGAAGGCTCTGACGAAGAAGTCGAAGCGTGGCTTGCCGCAGACACCGTTGAACTTGGGGTGGTCATGAATCCCGTTCCCGGACGTGCAGAGGTGGTACTAGGACAGGATGCATGGGTCGCGGTCCTGCCCGCCAGCCATCGGTTGGCACAGCATGCGAAAGCTGATGGCATAACGCTAAAGGCGCTGGCGGACCAGCCCTTTGTTCTGGCGACGGGCGGCTGTGTCGTGAATGGCAAAAGCCTGATGGAAAAGGCCGGGTTGCAACTCTCTGATATTCGCGTGACGGTTCGCGACTGGATAAGCGCCTGTAAACTGGTCGGTGAAGAGATGGGCGTCGCGCTGGTACCGGAATCCGCCCTGCCGGAGACCTTGCGCAACCTGTGCGTGGTGCCAGTGACGCCGGCTATTCATCGTGAATTTGGACTGGTTTGTTCGCCATCCGGAACGTCCTCTGATGCCACACAGGCGCTGCTTAATGCGCTACGTAAAAGAAGATGAGCGCTCAAGCGTGAATCATCTTATCGCCATGTTAAACGGCTATTTCTGACAAAGCGTGGGCCCTCTGAAGCGTCACGAGGTCAGCCATGAGCGAGGTGCGGAAATTGATAGCTGTTTTAAAGGGTGCTGATAGTATTACTAAAATTGCGGTGGGTTAATAGACGGGGAGGAGGTCATTTCATTGCTTGTTTCACCATTTGTTCAGATGTTAAGACTAAAAAAAATGGGAAAATTGTTTTTTTTGACCTTTATGTGATGTAAGGTAGGCTAACAACCTGTTTCCTATATGAAAAATGGTATTTTGAATAGCGTTCACTGAGGAATGTATTATGTTTTCTGAATCAGAATTATCAATGTGGGATGTTGCACCTAAGGATAGACCTACAAAAATGAATACGAGTGAAATAAATGAAAAATATGAGCGAGGAGAGCATAGAATTGTAACTGAGACTAATAATGAGAAGTTGCCAAATTTCATTCAGGCGCTTGAGCGGCAAAATTACATGGAAATCAGACCATTTTACCAAAGAAGATCTCGCTGGGATGAGGAAAGACAATCTAAACTTATTGAGTCCTTCATAATAAATATCCCCGTCCCTCCTGTGTTTTTATATGAGAAATCTTTTGGGGCTTATGAGGTAATGGATGGTCAGCAGCGAATCACAGCCATATCAGATTATTACAACAATCGTTTTAAATTAACCGGATTAGATTTATGGCCTGAACTGAATGGTATGTATTATGCTGATCTACCTAATAAAATTAAATCAGGCCTTGATCGCCGCTCTATTTCTTCAATCGTTTTATTAAAAGAGTCAGCTCCAGATGAAGAAGATGCAATATTTTTACGCCAATTGGTTTTTGAAAGATTGAACACAGGCGGGGTACGCCTAGAACGGCAGGAAATAAGAAACTCTTTAAGTAAGGGATTGGTGAATGACATGCTTTTCATACTTGCAAGAGATGATCTTTTTAGGAAAATATGGGGCCTTCCTATTTTTACGGAGGAGGAGGAGAGAAATCATAAACTGGAGATTTATGGAGAATCTTTTTATAAAAAAATGGAAGATCTTGAAGTTATTTTGAGGTTTTTTGCTTTAAGACATTTACAGCATTTTAAATATGGAATTCAGGGTTTTTTAGATTTGTATTTAATACGTACGAAAGAATTTACGCATAATGACGTTGACGTATTGAAAGATATATTTTTGAGAACACAACTGTTAGCTTATAAAATCTATGGTGATAATGTTTTTAAGTTGTATAAGAACGGCGAATTTTACGGCCATCCAGTGAAAGGGGTTTATGATGCAGTAATGGTTTCATTTAGCGAGCGATTAGATGACTACGATTTAATATTAAACAACAAAGAGTCAATTTTAAAACAGACAATAGAACTTTTCGAAGCTAAAGGTGTTTCATCTTTTACAGGGCGAGCTAGCACTAAGAAAGATATTGAATTAAGAGTAAATGATTTTCGACAGATACTGGTCAATGTAATTGGAAGATAATTATGCTCGAAGTTATCAAGGATAATACAGAAAAAGATATCATAGTTGTTTTGGATGTTTTTAATGATATTTATTCTGGGCTGACTAAAGCATCACCATTTAAAGTGACGAAAATAAGACAATACGCGTACGCTACTGCCGTAACTCGTTTATACGCTATTTTTGAACACTTTATCGAAAAAACGCTTTCATCATATTTGGATTATTTATCGGAAAACAAAACCTATGCGGATTTATCTCCTGGTCTAAAGAGGGAGTATAGGATTGGGTTTTCTCATGTTTTGAGTCGAATAGATCAGCCTAGATTTAGCTCTCTCAGTCATGAGGGTTTAATAGAGAAATATCATAGGGCTATTAATGAAAGTGTCTCTGACTATCAATTTATTGCAGAGGCATTGATAAGGCATGATAATAATCTAAGGCCTAATGTCATATTTGAGCTTTTTAGCCGGTTAGGGTTAACTGGTCTTGAAAGTTGGCTAATTATGTCTGTAAAAGAGTATGGTTTATATGAAAGCGAGGAAAGAATTAAGGAGCAGTTTGAGTCAGAGCTTAATAATATCATTGAAGTTAGAAATGATTCCTCACATGGTGTGCCAGAGCAAATAGGCAGCCAGAGTATACTCCAACGGCACTGCGAGTTAATTTTTTTATTAGTTAGCAGCATTACCTCTTTTGTTGAAAGAGAAATCTTTATTCTTTTACAACTGACTGGAAAAACTTTCAAAATAGGAAATGTAACCGAGGTATTTAATAAGGCTGGAGCATCTATTGCTAAAGTTAATAAAAAATCGCTTATAAGCTTGAGTGTGGATTATGTATTTGAAGATTCTTTTCATTTTTACACGCAAAAATTTTGTGCAGTGAAATTAAATGATGATGATGTGAGTACGGAGTTTTCAGTATTGGAAAATAATGTGGAAATAGGAATAAAATGCGATAGACTTCCTAAGAAAAAAACCAACATACATGTTTTTTTGTAAGCGAAAAAAAGGCGAAGTCATGAGCCTGTCAGTAATTCTGTGTAACTACCCACTCGTTAAAGGTGATCGCTCAGGCGGTCACCGGACTCGATAATAAAACGACTCATTGCAATCCGCCAGTTCTGGATCGGCATAGTCCATTTTTTCGACGCATCTTTGATCGCCATATAAATAACCTTTCGTACCGAGTCATCTGTCGGGGACATTTTGCGTTTTTTAATCGCTGCCAAGATCATTCTGTTCAGCTATTCGATAGCGTTTGTGGGTAGATGGCTTCGTGGATGTCTGACGGATAGCTGAACTGATCTTACCCACCAAAAGTGGACACTCGACTATAAATGAGTCCCCCTCAACCTGAGGTTGATCACTCGTAACAATACAACATCAACTAAATTAATGACTAATACCCGTAGGTAAACTGCTTTATGAGCAACGTCCGCTCTTGGCACAGAGCGGACAAGCTAACTGAGCCAAAGGTCAGCCATGAGCGAGGTGCGGAAATTTGAGTGTTGCCCGCCCCGGACATCTGAACTTAGCTTTGGCATTGCAGTGTAACACCTGAACTGGCCGGGCTTATATGTTAGCGTTCTCCTGCTGCCGGGGAGTTTTCGCCGTTGCGGCTTTTGACTTACTGCTGGAGTAAATGAAGAACAGCGCGATACCCAGGCAGACAATGGCGCCGAGACGGCTCATCGAGAATGGAATCGACGCATTGCCAAGCCAGCCGAAGTTATCGATCAGCATGCTCATGGTTAACTGGCCAAAAATGACAGCGACCGTAGCCACTGCCGCGCCAATACGCTGGACGGCCAGTACCATAATAACGATATACGGTACGCCAAACATTGCGCCCAGCAGCTGCCATTTAGGCACGTCCATCAACGTCAGGGTGTGTTTGGGTTCGAAGAAGAAGATCAGCAGCCCCGTCACCAGGGCGCCGATAGAAAATGTCAGGAACGCGCTTTTGAATACGCCGACCTTGCTGCCCAGCTGGCCATTGATAGCCGCCTGGATACTCAGCATGGCGCCACCGGCGACGGCGAGCAGAATCATGATAATAGTCATAATGTTACTTTACCCCTGTGCAACCATAGCCAGCGCTGCAATGATGAAAATCAGCGCAATGATACGCTTACTGTCAATTTTCCGGCGCGACGTACCGAGCAGACCGAAGTGATCAATAATCAGGCTCTTGAACACCTGGCCTGCCAGGATGCCGATCATAGTCATGGCGATGCCGATTGCCGGCGTTACCACGGTCAGGATGATGACGTAAATCGGCCCAAGCACGCCGCCAAGTAGCTGCCACGCTGGTTGCGCAAAGAATGACGGGCTGTTACGCGGGCTGAAAAAAAGCATCAGCAGGAAGGTCAGCGCCGCGCCCACGCCAAATATGCTGAAGGTAGCCCAGAGGTCACCGACCTCCCCACCCAGTGGCCCGAGCAATCCTGCCTCTATGGACAGTCCCATGCCTCCGGCAATGACGATAAAAATCAATATTAGTTGCATAGCAATCAGTCTCCCAAAGTCCAGGCGGAGAAGATTACGACTTAACATGGATGAGAAAAATGCCATAATGAGATAAACACCTGTGCAGGATATGCATTAATGAATGGCCTTGGGAACATCAGTATTCGCGCCCTGCTGATTTTTATAGACGTTTATGAAACGCAGAATTTCTCTGTGGTGGCCCGGCGGGAAGGGATATCGGCCTCTCAGGTATCACGCGTCATCCATCAGATGGAGGATGTGCTCGGGCAGCAGCTTTTTTACCGCAATACCCGGGCTATAATTCCGACGGAAAGCGGCCATCTTTTTATCCGCTATGCGCGTGCGATGACGGGCAGCATGGAGGAGGCGCGGCGGGAACTCAATGAGAGAACGCTTGAGCCTTCCGGAGTGGTCCGCATAAACGCACCGGTGTTCTTTGGACAGCGCCATGTCGCACCCGCGTTACCCGGCCTGACGGAGCGATACCCGAAGCTTAGTATTGAGCTTACGCTGACGGATGATTACATCGATCCGCACCGGGAGCCGGCTGACGTGATTTTCCGGATTGGCGTGCTGACGGATTCCGCCTTTCATGCGCGCGTGTTTGGCCAGCAGTTCTATCATCTTGCCGCGTCACCGGATTATATCCGCCGGCACGGCATGCTGGGATCACCCGAAGAGCTCGCGCGGCATAAATGCCTGGTCTATCGCGGTTCATCAGGACCAAACCAATGGCTGCTGCGCAGGCGCGGAGAGGAATGGGTGCACTATCCCGTCTCGCCCCTGATGTCATCGAATAATGCGGAAACCCTGCTGATTGCCGCACTCGGGGGGATGGGGATTGTGCTGTTTCCTGACTGGCTGATTGGAGACCGGCTGAAGAGCGGCGAGCTGGTCGGACTGCTGCCGGAACTGGATACATCCATAAAAACGGAGCCACAGCACATCGCGGCAATCTATCCGAATGCCCGCCACCCTCCGCTGAACGTGCGGGCGATTATCGATTACTACTTGGACGCGTTCGGTTCACCGCTTTACTGGCAGTCTGAATAAGACAGGCGACTTTATGGCTCGTCTCGAAGTTAACTTCCGTTTCTGGCGCAGAGCACACGCGTTAAATGCGCTTAAGGTCTGTTTTGAGCGAAGAACGGACCACACTATCTAAAGAAAGATATCGCTGATAATGTTGGGACCGCTCATGTTAAAAAAGGTATGCCATTTCTTTTCATTGACGATAACGAAGGGATTTTCATGGTTGAGGTTGAGGAAATAAAAAAGAAGTATCCCGGCGCAGATGCCTGGCAAATGGGTGACAGTCCGGAGCTGGCTAACGAGCTTGCTGACCTGATCAAAAAAGGGATCAAAACGGCCTCTTGCGGATCTTTTGCCTCTTACCAGCAGGAAGAATCTGCCCCGAGAATTGGGAGTTATCACATTATTCTTGATGGCCAGAATGTTCCAGTTTGCGTGACCAGACTGGTTTCAATGCAGCTGGTCCGTTTTTGTGATGTGACTGAAGCGTTCGCCCGCAAAGAAGGTGAAGGCGATTTAAGCCTTGAATACTGGAAGAGAGAGCATCAGAGATTTTTCAGCTGCGAAGGTCATTTTTCTGAAGATATGGAGTTGATCGCAGAAGAATTTGAAGTGGTTGAAGTGCTGTGAGACAAGGTCAACGGGTTGACGTTTTATCACTGACCACTGATAACACTGTTCGCTTCTGGCGCGGAGCGGACAAGCTGTCGAGCTAAAGGTCCGCATTGAGCAAGGAGCGGACGTGCCAGCTATAATTGGTAATAAAATGAGAGTAGAACTATTCTGATTTGTTTAAAAAAACATTTTTATATCCAAGGGCAAAATATTTTTATGCTATCTTACATGCTATCTCAATATGCCAGGCTACCTGTGCCTGAAGTTACTCTACGTTCATGGTTAAAACAATGGTTGTCAGAGCAGGAATCGAGGTGTACGGACAGAAGTTTCTCGGCGCGATTTCCCTGGAGAGAAACTGGATTATGTCAGGAATATTTTTTACAACGAAAACTGAAAATTGATGGAAAGCAATTTCTTACTGGCCCCCGTTATCAGGGCGGAAATATTAACAAACCTTTTATTGATATTGTAGGTATGGATTCTGACCTAAATCATACTGCATTAGAACTCATTAGTAAGGAATGGTCACAACTCAGAGCTCAGTATGTCCGCATTCTTGTGCCAGGCCAGTCCTTCCCGCAGGGTATTCCCGACCAGTATATATATGCCACCTCTTTTTCTGAACCCCCTGAATTCAATGATAAATCTCTTACTTTGCAAGTGGCGACATACGAAGATTTTGACTGGTGTTGTCAGGCTCTGGGCGATGCCTATAAGCATACATGGCAGACAGTTCGCGAACTGTCTGCAAGCAATTTGGTAGCAGTTGATGACGAAGAGTTGTGTGACCATATTTCTGAGAGAGAAGTATATATTATCTATGAAAACGATGTTCGCGCCGGGTTGCTAATATGCCAGAAAGGAAACCTCGCTTTTCTGAGAGGATATCGTATTACTGACAAAGTAATACTTCCTGCTTTTCGTGGTCGATCATTGTCGGCCCGAGCGCAACGCCTGCTGTACCGATTATTAACTCATTCCGATTCGGAACTATCTTTGTATATGGGCACAATTATTCCGGAGAATATACCCTCGATGAAAACTGCAGAAAGAGCGGGACGAACTTGCATCCTAAGTTATCAATTTCTACCCATCTGCAGCACCCACGACTAACAGCAATGCTAATTTATCTTCAGCCTACTTCCGCTTTTGGCACACAGGGGACGTCCAGGGCCCGGGAGTACTCCCCTGGACGCATTAATGGACGGTATGTGATTGTTGTGCAGGCTATCATATGGCTTGAGGTACAGCAGAATCAGGCTTCGTAGCAATGAGTCGGCTCACAGCGTCCGGAATCCACCCGGTGCCGTAAATCACCGCAAGGTCTGTCATAAGGTAATTTCATCACGCATCGCGACACCTTTTTTCTTTACGCAGGCCTTCTCTTTCACGGTTTGTCAGAACTGTGGACCGCAGTAATCTCCACTCCGTGCTTTAATCAATGAGAGTGTGTCGGGTGCAAATTAAACTACCTTTCTCAACAGCAAAGGCGGGATACCCCTACCCTCGCAGGGTTTCTGCGTCTGGTAATATGCCCATGACAGTCTCAAAGACCGCTTTGAGGGTTTCCCGGTTTAAGGCACAAAATCGCGTGGCGTTGACCCCAGAATGCAGCGAAAAGCAGCGGTAAATGCCGCCGGGCATGAGAAACCAAGCTGGTAAGCGACCTGTTTGATTGGAACGTCGTTCGCGAGAAGATCCAACGAAGCGCAAATTCTGGCTCTCTGCTTCCATGTTCTAAAACTAAAGCCTGTATCCTTCATAAACAAGCGGGAAAAGGTCCGTTCCGACATGGCCGACATAAAAGCCAGCTCGCTCAGCGATGCCTCCCAGCGCTGATTGACCAGTAGCGATCTGGCCGCGCTAAATAATCGCTCATCATTCGGCATGGGAAGCGCCATCGTTAAAGGTGGAGCCTCGCTGAGAATTTCCAGAAGCAACAAAGCTATCTTCCGTTGACTCGGTCTGGCGTAGTCCTCACTGAACAGCCCAGCGATAAGCTCTTTGACTAACGGCGTAGCCGTGATCACATGTACCTGCTGACTCTTCGTAAAGCTCGTACATTCTGCGATAAGGCTACTGCTGAAATAGATCGCCCTGAGATCAGTTTGTGAAAGCAGATGATAACTATGGATATGCAAAGGCGGTAGCCATAATGCCCGCTGAGGAGGGATCACCCAACGGTCGCTCTCTGTTTGCACCAGCATAACCCCTCTGGTGGCGAAGAGTAGCTGCCCCTCAACATGATGATGGGGAGGATCTGCCTCGCCGCGTTGATAGCTTATCGCAGTACTGGACCAGCCTGTGGCCTCATCATGTCTTGGCGCTTTATCTATACTACCTGGCATTTCAGATTTAGCCCCTGCCATTATCATATCGGAACTGGAACCACCCGGAGTAGAGCCTTAGGCAATGGGTGCGTGACTTATCATTCTGATCATCAAAGATATTACAGGAGCTTATCCTCATGCGCGTACACTTTATCGTACATGAAAGTTTTGAAGCCCCGGGCGCATATGAAACCTGGGCAATAAACCAGGGTCATGATGTAACTTACTCACGCGTCTATGCGGGCGATCGGCTACCTGATGACGCCGTAGGCATCGATTTTCTTATCGTTATGGGCGGTCCGCAAGATCCGGACACCACGCTTGAAGCGTGCCCGCACTTTAATGCTAAAGCGGAACAGGCGCTGATTGCTTCCGCGGTTAAAACCGGTAAGGCGGTGATCGGTATCTGCCTGGGTTCACAGCTAATCGGTGAAGCGCTGGGCGCGCCGTTCTCTCATAGCCCGGAAAAAGAGATTGGTAAATTCCCGATCACATTGACCGAAGACGGCGGGAAGGATGAGATGTTCTCTCACTTTGGGAAAACACTGGCAGTGGGTCACTGGCATAACGATATGCCAGGTTTGACGCCGGGGGCTAAAATTATTGCTTACAGCGAAGGCTGTCCGCGGCAGATTGTTGCCTATTCAGACCGCGTCTTTGGTTTCCAGTGCCACATGGAGCTCACATTGGACGTTGTAGAACGGCTGATCGCTCATTCTGAGAAAGACCTGAGCCGTGCAGCAGAATATCGTTTCGTTGACACGCCTGAAGCGCTCCGGGCGCACGATTACAGTGAAATGAATCAAGTACTTTTTGGCTTTTTGGATAAGCTGGAAGCACGTTACAAAGCAGCGCAAGCATAATGTCATGCTCGGTGAGCTTGCCATCGGTTTTGATTTTAATGTCCGCTCCTGGCACAGAGCGGACAAACTAACTGATTTGAAGGTCCGCTATGAGCGAAGAGCGGACAGTGGCTTTACCCTTTCGGTAAAACTTAACTGGAAGGTTTCGATACGACACCAGACCCGCTAAACAACATGCGGATACCGAGGCCTATCATGACAACGCCTGTAAATCGTTCCTGCCATTTGATAAAGCCTGGGTGTTTACTTAGCCAGTTTCCAAATGTCCCTGATGCCATCGCGACTGACCCCAGGGAAATAATTCCTGCCACCTTCTGGATACTACCCAGAACAAGCAATTGCAGCCAGACAGGACCCGCGGCAGGATCGACAAACTGAGGAAGAAAAGCGAACATGAACAGCAGGGATTTTGGGTTGGTCAGGCTGTTCAGGGCGCCTTCCTTAACGGCACTCCAGTCAGAAATTTTGGCTGTTTTTCGCAGCCGCGTATCTGTGCCTGAAGTCGCAATCATTTTTATGCCCAGCCACATCAGATAAGCCGCACCAGCCCACCGTAACAGATCTAGCGCGACTGGGCAGGCATGAACAACGGTTACCAGCCCCAGGACCAGAAATGAAACTTGCACAAAACCCGCTACAAATACATTGCCCAGTACCGTAAGCAGTGCGATACGTCTTCCCTGACCGACGCCTCTGGCAATAGTCAACATCATGTCTGGCCCCGGAGAGATCTCCAGAAGCGTTAGCGCGAGGAGGAAAGTTATAAACGTTTCGATAGAAGGCATCGTGGTGGAGTCCGGAAAAATATTTCCGCTACGTTACCTCAGTCCGATTCGAGCCGAAAGCGGAATGTACTGCAGCGTCAGCTTCTGGCACAGAGCGGAACTTCCCCTTTGCCGACGTGAAAACCGCTATTGTCTGACCTCATTCTGGTCAGCCAGATGTTCTGTACCGTCGCCCTGCCGGCGGCCTCTATCTCAGTAAAACCTGAATCAACTGCACGACGATATACACTCCCGCTACCACCTGTATGATCCGAAACCCCCATCTCAGATAGCGCCATTGATGGCGTTCGCTGGCATCAGCGGCTTCAATGGCGGGATCATAACGTTTTCTTTTCCTGGTTCTGAATGTATCGAATCCCCACAGGATGAGAAGAAAGATGATGATGATTTTTTCAACGATAAGATGGTTCACTAAGAGAGACTCCGGTCTTCTCACGGTTACAGGCAGAATAGATAAACCGCCTGGATGTAGCCACCACTAAATGTAGGGGTATCTGAAGACGCAAGCCAGGCATTCCCGGATTGTCTGTCTTATGACTACGTTAGCGCATAGCAACGCCATAAAAGCGACATTCATTTCCGACACATGCTGCCGGAGTCCCCTTCCCCGACGCATCAGGCTGGGTGATAAAACGATGGCGGCTGCCCGGTCACGCGGCGGAACATGGTGGCGAAAGAGGACGCATTATCGTATCCAAGAGATAATGCCACTTCGTTCACCGGTTTCCCTGCTATCAACCATGCCAGGGCGCTCACCACGCAGGCTCGCTGACGCCAGGCGGAAAATGACAGGCCCAACTGCTTCAGGAAATGCCGGCGAAAGGTGCTCTGGCTCATAAACAGCGCCCTGGCCCAGCGTGCCGCAGGATCATGGATAGAGGGGTTAAGCAAAAAAGCCTGACAAAGCGCCAGCAGCGCCGGATGCTGCGGAAACGGAATGTCAAATTCGCGGACCGGCATGGCGGCCAGTTCCAGCAACATCAACTGTATCAGCGTGCGATCGCGTGGGCTGTCGTACAACGGTGGTAAATCCACAGCCTCAAGCAGTAGCTGGCGCAACAGCGGCGAGACGCTGATCACTTCACAACGACGGTGTTTAATGAAAGCGGCCACATAATCTGGCTCAATATATAAGCTACGCGTGGTCACCCCCACAAATCTGACGGCGTGCACGGTTTCAGGAGGGATCCAGACAGCATGTTGCGGAGGAACCACCCATTCTCCGTCCTGAGTGGTGACATACATCAGTCCGGTCGCGCCATACAGCAGCTGTGCGCGACGATGCTGGTGCGGTGGCAGTATATACCCTTGCGCATAGTCATTGCCTAACGCCACCACTTCGCGATCGAGCCGATCGACCTCGTCAATTTTTACGTTGCGCACACCTGCCCCCCTCTGACCGATTTACAAAGGTAATTGAGCGCTACGCAAATGGGAAGCCGTACGCGACCGGTATAAGCTGCTCGCTCATTTTCAGGGCGGGGATATTCTCTTGAATGATATCGTTATTATTGCGCTGGCAGGCTTTACGACCGGCATTACCACCGTGCTGTTCGGCTTCGGAGGGGGCTTTGTGGTGGTGCCCTTTGTCTATCAACTGATCCTTCGGCAGCCGGAACTCGCGGGAAACGCCATGCATGTCGCGGTGGCTACCTCAACGGCGGTGATGATATTTAACGCCGGCTGGGTCAGCTATCGAAACTGGCGGGCGGGTAAGCTTGCCGCGCAGACGCTGTTTCCGTTGTTATGGTTTATTGCCATTGGGGCGGTGGTCGGCTCCTGTCTGGCGGGGATATTGAGCGAGAAGATCGTTCGCGCGCTGTTTATTCTCTATATGCTGGCAACCATCAGCGATTGTTTGTTGCGCAAAGGTTTTTTCAGGGGCAGCGCTCGGCGTCGGCTGTCCCTGCCAGTGGTCACTGGCGGCGGTATGGTTATCGGTATGATTGCCGCATTGCTGGGCGTGGGTGGCAGCGTCATGACGGTGCCCCTGCTACGGCGACACGGGTATGAGATGCAGGAGTGCGTTAGCGCATCCAACCCGCTTTCTTTGCCCGTGGCGCTATGCGGCGCTGTGACCTATGCCGTCATTGGCTGGCACAGCATTCCGCTGAGCGGATTTCTGGGGTTTATCAGCCTGAAAATTTTAGGCCTGCTCGTCCTGACCGGCTGGGCCGGGATAGTGTTTAGCCGCCGGGCAATCCCTGCGGTACCTGATGTATGGTATGCACGCATCTATGTGCTGCTGCTGTGCCTGGTACTCCTCGCCATGCTCATTCAATAATCAGAAATACATCCTGGTGAACCGGTTCAACAGACGCGACCGGGCGGTACCCTCTCCCTGTGGAGAGGGCCAGATGAGTGGCAGCAAGCTACCCGCGATACGGATGGGTTTCGCGCCAGTGGTCGGCAATTTGCTGCCGGGTGCAGACCCACACCTTGTCGTGCTGCTGGATATAGTCAAGGAAACGCTGCAGCGCGCGGAAACGGCCCGGACGCCCAAGCAGTCGGCAGTGCATCCCCACGGACATCATCTTCGGCGCGGTTTCACCCTCGGCGTACAGCACGTCAAAGCTGTCTTTCAGATAGGTATAAAACTGCTCCGCGGTGTTGAACCCCTGGGCGGTGGCGAAGCGCATGTCGTTGGCGTCGAGGGTATAAGGCACGATCAGGTGCGGCCGCTGGCTGCCGTCGCTGCAGGCCACTTCGCTCCAGAAAGGTAAATCATCGCCGTAATAATCGCTGTCGTAGTCAAAGCCGCCGTGCTCCACCACCAGCTGGCGGGTGTTGGGGCTGTCGCGGCCGGTATACCAGCCGGTGGGCGGTTTGCCGAACAGGTCGGTCAGTACCTGCACCGCTTTTTGCAGATGCGCGCGCTCCTCGGCAATATCCATGTGCTGATAGTGGATCCAGCGCCAGCCGTGGCTGACCACATCGTAATCCGCAGCCTTGATCGCCGCCACAATCTCCGGGTGCCGCGCCAGCGCCATCGCCACGCCGAAGACCGTCAACGGCAGCCCGCGCTGGCTGAACTCACGATGGATGCGCCAGAACCCGGCCCGGCTGCCGTACTCATAGAGTGAATCCATCGACATATGGCGTGCCGGGTAGCTGGCGGCGCCAATAATATCGGACAGGAACTGTTCCGACCCCTCATCGCCATGCAGGACGTGATTCTCAGCGCCTTCCTCGTAGTTGAGGACGAACTGCACCGCGATCCGCGCCCCGCCCGGCCAGCGCGCGTGCGGCGGCTGCCCTGCATAGCCTCGCAGATCGCGAGGATAGTGCTCCTGGTTCTCTCCCATCTCCTGCCCCTTTTAAAATGGATTTAACGACTGAAACTGTCCGCTTAACGCTTTTTTCTCCGGGAACGCTAAGTCCCCGTGCTTGCTGGTCGCCAGGCCCAGCGCGACCAGTGACTCCACCATCTTCACCGCCGCGCTGACGCCATCGATCACTGGCACCCGCAGCTCGCGGGTCAGCTCCTGCGCCAGGGTCGCCATGCCACCGCAGCCAAGGACAATCGCCCCGCTACCATCCTCTTTCAGCGCGCGAATGCAGCGCTCACGCACTTTCTCCTGCGCCAGGCCGCTGCCGTCTTCCAGCGCCAGCACCGGCAAATCAATGGCGTGCAGCGCCGCGCAATGTTGATGAAATCCGTACTGGTGCAGCAAATGACGGGCGATGATCAGCGTGCGCGGCAGCGTGGTCACAATGGAGAAACGAGTGGCGACCATCGTCGCCATATGCATCGCGGCTTCCGCAATGCCGATCACCGGCCCCTGGGCCAGCTCCCGCGCCGCCAGCAGCCCCGGGTCGCCGAAGCAGGCGATCACATGCCCATCCACCCCCTGCTCGCGTCCGGCCTTGATCTGCTCCAGCACGCCGACCGCCGCGATGGCTTCGTCAAAGTGGCCCTCAATTGACGGCACCCCGGCGCGGGGACAGACCGCAAGGATCTCGGTACCCGGCGCAGCGACCGCACGCGCGGCGGCGCCTATCGTTTCAGTCATCGCCAGGCTGGTATTGGGGTTGATCACTTGTATACATATGGCAGACATCACGACTCCTTGTGGCCGGCGAACAGCCGGGAAAAATCGGGCAGGCTGACACCATCGCGCTCGAAGCACAGGCTGGCGACAATATGATCAAAATGGTGCATCAGCGCCTCGCTGAGCGGCTGCAGGGCTTTATCCCGTAGCAAACCCACCAGCTGCTGGTGATCGTCGCAACGGCAGCCCTGTCGCCAGGGAGCGCCCCAGGCGGCAATCACTAAAGAGGAGCGCTGGCTGAGGCGGGTCACCATCTCGGTGAGCACCGGGTTGCCGGAGATAGCCTGCAGCTGAATATGAAAGTCAGCGGAGTGGCGGATCGCCGCCGGGCCGTCGTGCGCCTCATGGGCCTGCTGTTCACGCTGAATAATGTTCTCCAGCGCCGCCAGATGCGGCGGCTGGCAGCGCGCGATCACATCCGGCAGATTAGCGACCTCAAGTAGCGCCCGGGTACGAAAGATCGCCTGGGACTCTTCCACGCTCGGGCTGGTGACGTGTGCACCACGTTTGGGCGTTAACGTGACCAGTTGCACAGCGGCGAGTCGTTGCAGCACCTTTCTGATGCCGGTGCGACTCACGGCGAACACCTCCGCCAGCGCCTCTTCCGGTAGTTTGCTGCCCGGCGGCAACTGATGTTCGACGATGGCCGTCATCAGCGCCTGGTAAATGCTTTCGTCCTTGTCCTGCAGCGCTGGCGCGGCCTGGAGACGATGTTCATTATTCATTAACCCACTCCGGTTTCACTTATCGATAGCAGATCGTATACATAAAATTTATTTTTTGTATACAAGATTCATCATTCTGGCCTGGATCCTGCAATAGCCTCAGCAATCCATTTCACAGGGTTTTCATTCAGAGGAGCAGGTTTCATGCCACATTCATCCCACACGCAGCAGAAGAAGACTCACGAGGCGGCCGCCAGCTACAGTCCGCGGCTATGTAATGAGGATCTGGCGCCCACCCGCGACCAGAACTGGAGCTGGTACAATATTTTTTCATTCTGGATGTCGGACGTGCACAGCATGGGCGGCTACGTAGTAGCGGCGAGCTTCTTTACGCTTGGACTGGCCAGCTGGCAGGTTCTGCTCTGCCTGCTGGTCGGCATCTGTATTGTGCAGCTGTGCGCTAACCTGGTGGCGAAGCCGAGCCAGATGGCCGGGGTGCCATACGCCGTTATCTGCCGTCAGGCGTTTGGCGTCTTCGGCGCCAATATCCCGGCGGTGATCCGCGGGCTGATCGCGTTCGCCTGGTACGGTATTCAAACCTATCTGGCGGCGAATGCCCTGATGCTGGTTCTGCTCAAGTTCTGGCCCTCCCTTGCCTCGCTGACCAGCAGCAGCTTTCTCGGGCTGTCAACGCTCGGCTGGCTGTGCTTCGCCACCATGTGGCTGCTGCAGGCGATGGTGTTCTGGCATGGCATGAACGCCATCAAACGCTTTATCGATATCGCCGGTCCGGCGGTTTATGTGGTGATGCTGGCGCTGGCCGGCTGGATTGTATACAAGACCGGTCTGGATGGGATCTCCTTTACCCTCGCCAGCAAATCCCTGAGCGCCGGCGAGCAGACCTGGCAGATGATCACCGCCACGGCGCTGGTGGTCTCCTACTTCTCCGGGCCGCTGCTTAACTTCGGTGACTTTTCCCGCTACGGCAAAAGCATGGGCGAGATCCGCCGCGGTAACCGCTGGGGTCTGCCGTTTAACTTCCTGCTGTTCTCGGTGGTGACAGTGGTGATTGTCTCCGGCACCCAGTCGCTGTTCGGCAAAATGATCACTGACCCGATCGAAACCGTCAGCCGCGTGGGTAACGATCTGGCGGTGGCCATTGGCCTGCTGACCATGATTACCGCCACCATCGGCATTAATATCGTGGCTAACTTCGTCTCTCCGGCCTTCGATTTTTCCAACTGCGCGCCACAGAAAATCAGCTTCCGTACCGGCGGGATGATTGCCGCGGTGGGATCGATACTTCTGACGCCGTGGAATCTGTTTAACTCGCCGGAGCTGATCCACTATACCCTCGACGTACTGGGCGCCTTTATTGGCCCGCTGTTTGGCATCCTGATCGCCGACTTCTACCTGATCAAACGCGGCCGGGTGTCGGTGGACGATCTGTTTGACGATACGCCGAAGGGCAAATACTGGTACCGCAACGGCTTTAACCCGAAAGCGATTGCCGCCCTGCTACCTTCGGTAGGCCTGGGGCTGATCATCAGCTTTATTCCGGCCCTGCATGAAGTGGCGAACTTTAGCTGGTTTATCGGGGTCTTCCTCGGCGCCACCCTCTACCGCTGGCTGGCCCGCGACGAGCGTGAAGTACAGGCGACCGCAGCCTTTCATTCCGGCGCGGTAGCGCAAAAAGAGTAACCCTCCCCACCTGCCGCGGCGTCTGGCCGCGGCAGGCTGCAAACTGGCACCAATCTTGCTGTTTATCACTATTCCCAGGCGTTAAGAGAAGGCAGGTTCGATGATGGATTACCAGACCGCGGTACGCGGTGCATTTTTTGATATCGCCGGCGTGGCAGAGACCCCGGATGAGGTGGCTGCTCAGGCCCGTTATCTCGATGATGGCCTGTTGTTCTTGCGGGACGGGAAAATTATCGCGCTGCTGCCATGGCAGGAGGGCGAAGCCTTTCTGCATCCACTGAAGGGTTATGTCGATCAGCGAGGCAAGCTGCTGCTGCCCGGGTTTGTCGATACCCACATTCACTATCCGCAGACTGAAATGATCGGCGCCTTTGGTGAACAGCTGCTGGAGTGGCTCACCACCTACACCTTCCCGGTGGAGAGCCAGTTTGCCGATGCGGATTACGCGCAGGAGATAGCGCAGTTTTTTGTTAACCAGCTGATTAGCCATGGCACCACCACCGCGCTGGTGTTTTGTACACTGCACCCGGCTTCGGCCGAGGCGCTGTTCAGCGAGGCGCTGCGTCTGAATATGCGGCTGATCGCCGGCAAAGTGATGATGGATCGCCATGTGCCGGATTATCTGTGCGAAACCGCCGGGGAGAGCTACGAGCAGACCCGGGAGTTAATCCTCCGCTGGCATCAGCGCGGGAGGCTGGGCTATGCCATCACCCCGCGCTTTGCCCCTACCTCGACACCGGCGTTGCTGGAGGCCGTGCAGCGCCTGCGGACTGAGTTTCCCGACACCTGGCTGCAGACACATCTCAGTGAAAACCGCGAGGAGATCGCCTGGGTTAAACAGCTGTGGCCTGAGCATGCGCGCTATCTGGATGTCTATCATCACTATCAGCTCACCGGCGAACGCAGCGTATTTGCTCACGGGATCCATCTCGATGATGCCGAGTGGCAGTGCCTGCATGACACCGGGTCCGCCGTCGCCTTCTGTCCGACTTCGAATCTGTTTCTCGGCAGCGGGCTGTTCCGCCTGCCCGCCTGCTGGCAGCACCAGGTGCGGATGGGCATCGGCAGCGACGTCGGGGCCGGCACCACCTTCAGCATGTTGCGGACGCTGGGCGAGGCCTATAAGGTAGGACAACTGCAGAGCTATCGCCTGCGCGCCAGCGAGGCCTTCTATCACGCCACCCTCGGCGGGGCGCGCGCCCTGCGGCTGGAGGATAAAATTGGCAATTTTCAGCCGGGCAAAGAGGCAGATTTTGTGGTGATTGACCCGGCGGTCACCCCGCTGCAGCGTCTGCGCACAGGCCGCTGCCATGACATTTATGAGCAGTTGTTCGTGCTGATGACCCTGGGAGATGAACGCAATATCAGCGAGACGTGGGTGAATGGCGAGCGGGTGTGGTGTCAGGATTGACCCTCACCCTGGCCCTCTCCCAAAGGGAGAGGGAACCGTTCGGTCATCGTTGCGACGCTGGCACGCCTCCAGGCCCTCTCCCGGAGGGCCTGTGAATTGCCTGGCACCAGAATTTGGGTAATCAAAAACTCATTGCCAGGCCTACGCCATAGCCCGTGGTGTTATTGCCGAACATATAGCGCGCCACCAGTCGGGTGCGGGTGATAAAGACCGGGTATTTACTGCTGTCCAGCTCGAGGCCAACCCCCAGGGAGGTCAAACCGGTAAAGCCCAGCGCCCCTCGCTGCTCGCCGAGAAATTCAGTATGCGCCCCCTCCAGCACATAACGCAGCGGGTTGCCCAGCAGCGTCCAGTCGGCTATCGGCGCGCGGCGGCGCAGATACAGGCCGAGATTCTCCGCGCTGGCCTCGCCCTGTACCACCTCGGCGCTACTGCCGAAACTTTGCAGATGCATATAGGAGTAACGCAGTTCGGCATCAATATCCTGGGTGGCAGAGAAGCGTTCGTAATCCAGCATCAGTGCCCCGCCCAGCCCCCAGGCGTTGAACCGACCGCCGTCGAGAAATTGCAGATCGGCGTTGGTTTTTCGCTCAATTGCCCAGCTACCAATACGCGCATCGCTGGCCAGGGTACCGAGCATCACATTGACGATCGGCCGCAGCACCAGGTTGCCTCCGAGGCTGTCCCGGTGCAGCGAAAAATCCCAACCGACGCCGCCGGTGGTGGTCAGACTGTTCCATTTGGTCGGCACATTCCGCGTCTGTTCGCCATTGCTGACCACAAAGCGCGGGTCGTAACGGCTGTAACCCATCGTACCTTCAAGGTACAGAGGAAACGACTCGCTGAGGGTTGCCCCGCCGCCAAACTGGGTGATGGCCAGATTATGTTTGTCGTTGCTGCCGGAACCAATGTTGAGATCGCTGGCGGTCACGTCAGGGACGACGGTATAGCTCATCAGAGTCAATACGGCATCGGCACGCTGTTTGATGGCGTGGCCGTTCGCCGCCAGCGTCGCTGGCGCGGAAAGCGAAAGTACCGACAGGAGAACGAAAAGACGCACCATATGTCGTTTGCCACCTCAGCGACAGGCTAACAATATTGCCACCTAAATCAGCAGGCTGGCGTTCACTCAGTATAGTCGGTGAGTCAGCCTGCGCGTCCGGCGGGGAGAAAAAGCATCGGGCTGGTCAGGCCGCGCCTCCGCGGCTGTGCAGCAGTTCCACATTTTCAAACGGCAGGCGCGAGACCCGGTTGCGCCCACCATTTTTGGCCACATACAGCGCTTTATCAACGCGGGAAAAAAGCTGATCAATCGCTTCCCCGTCATGGTGTTCGGCCACGCCGATGCTCACCGTCACCGACAGCGTCTGATACTCGCTGACCGCCTGGCGGATCCCTTCCGCCAGTATCAGGGCGCGCGCAATCGGCGAATGGGGTAAAAAGAGCAGAAACTCTTCTCCCCCCCAGCGATAAATTTTATCTTCGCGATCCACCGACGTTTCCAGAATGCGGGAGATCACCAGCAGGACTTCATCCCCTTTTTGATGACCGTGAATATCATTAATGCTCTTGAAATGATCGATATCGATTAACAGCAGACAAAAGCCTTGCGCGATAAATGACGGCGCCTCGACGAGGCGATAAAATTCACGGCGATTAAGCAATCCGGTGAGCGGATCGTGGGCGGCAGAGAATTCCAGCTCTTTTTTCAGATGCACTTCTTCGGTGATATCGTGAATAATGCATAGCATCAGTCGAATATTATAAAGCACTACGGGCCCGGCATAGGTTTGGACATGGCGCAGCGTACCGTCGGCTAAAATATGCGTAAAATTAAGCGGTTTATGCCCGCCTGGCATATTAGCAATATTATTCATGATGGGGATCACGTCCCGACCAAGGGTATTAATTTGCCAGGTATGTTTATTGCGCATTTCCTCATCGGAATAATGATAAAAACGCAGCGCCGCAATATTGGCATCGACAATTCGACCATCCTTACTGGGATCGATCAATAGCATCGGCGCGGTATTGGTCATAAAAAAACGGGCAAAAAAACCATTGTTGCGTCGCTGATAGCGGCGGGAGCCGGTATGAATGGATTGATTTTGCGCCAGCAGCTTCACGGCTTCAAACAGCAATAAGGTACCGCTGTCGTCGGTGTCGACCAGGGTGGTTTTACAATATACCGACTGCAGGCCCTTGCCCGTCTGTAACGTCCAGACTTCAAATATCTCGGTCATCGTATCGAGATAGCGAAGATAATGTTGTAACTGCGTTTCAGGACAGGTCGAATAGATACCGTTACGCATCTCCTTCAGCGACATATCGCCGCTCAATGTCCGGGAAGCCGGATTGGCATAGACCACACTTTCAGTAAAAGGATGGACTACCCATATCGGGGTACTTAATACATCAAAAACAGCCAGTTCTTTTAATAACATACAGGCCCCAAACCGACCAATTCCCGGCGCAGAAGCGACACATAACGATATGCGTCCCTGACGCTGGTATAAAGTGATAACAAAACAACCGAATAGCCTTAATGACGCGCGTGCGCGGCAAGTATAGTCGGTTCTGCACGCAGCGACGCCCACCCGAGGCGACTTTGCGCGTGGTTTAACCGTCTGGATGCGATAATGTCTTTTTTATTAATTCTATTTCAACAGCATAGCAGCAATACCAGAACTGGTAGTCGCTTTTGATCACAGAGTGTGTCTATCGGTCTTCTCGCCCGTTGGCTGCGTATTGGCTTTGTCCAGGATGCCCGCATTGCGGCTTTTATGCCCAGACTAATCGTGATAGTTTCTATCATAACTCTCATCACAAACGGCCATCATAGTGAAAAAATCCGCTACTAAAATCACGCTTGCCGATATCGCACGTGAAGCCAACGTCGGTATTGCCACCGTCGACCGGGTGCTCAACAAGCGTGCGGCGGTGAAGGAGTCCACGGCATTGAGCGTACTGGAGGCGGCACGACGACTGGGGTTTACCCTCGAGCAGCCCCACTATCGCCTGGCGGCGGGGAAAGCGCCGGTCACGGTCAGAATGGGGTTTATTCTGCTGCAGGAGACCCACTCCTTCTACCTGCCGCTGGCCCAGGCGCTGACGCGAGAGGCCGCCCCATGGCTACCGGCGGGCCAGGTGCCGGTGATACTGCATTTTGCCATCGATGCGGTGGAAGCGATGGCTCAGGCCATTCACCGGCTAAGTGACGAAGTGGACGTGTTAGGCCTGGTGGCGCTGGACCACCCGCTGATTCGCCACGCGGTGGCCCGGGCTGCCGCCCGTGGCGTTCGCGTGTTCACCCTGCTTTCGGATCTGTCGGTCCCTCAGCGCAGCGGATATATCGGCCTCGATAATCAAAAAGCCGGGCGCACTGCGGCCTGGTTTATTGAGCGCTTATGTCGGGGTAATGGTGAAATAGGCATTATCATTGGCGACAATCGTTTTACCTGTCAGGAAAGCTGTGAGATCAGCTTCCGCTCCTGCCTGCGTGAACAAGGCATGGGGCAGCAGATCCTGGAGCCGGTTCGCAGCCATGAACGGGCGGATATCGCCAGGAGCGTGACGGAGCAGATGCTGAGTCAGTACCCGGCCCTGCAGGCGATCTATGCCCCCTGCGGCGGCGTCGAAGGCATTGTCGAGGCGCTGCGCGACAGCGGCCGTCAGCAGGCGATCACTCTCGTCTGCCACGGTCCGCTAAACGACAGTGAACTGGCGCTGATCGATGGCACCATCGACATCATGCTTAACCACCGGCTGGAGGCGTTTGCCGCTGCCACGCTACGCACCATAACGGACGCGGTTTCTCGCTCGCACAGCGAGGTGATTTCTCTCCCTCAGCCTTTCGATATCATCACCAAAGAAAATATGTAAATTCCCGGCCCCGCCGCCGCCGGGGCCAGTTAACGGGCAGACCGCGCCCGCCCTCAATTTGATAAAAAACTATCAAAAACCACATCAATTCAAAGCATGATGGCCATCAAAAAATCATCATTCCATCATTGTTGAGAATGAAATATTTATTCAATACTCAGCGGCATCCCCTGTGTAAAAAGGAAGCCAACATGACACTCTCAATCGCCAATGCCCCCTGCAGCTGGGGCGTGGATGACCCGAAAAACCCTGACCTTCCCGCCTGGGCTACCGTGCTGAAGGAGGCGGCGCAGGCCGGCTATCGCAGCATTGAGCTGGGGCCCTGGGGCTACCTGCCCACCGACCCGGCCAGCCTGCGCGCGGCGCTGGAGCAGCATCAGTTGTCGCTGGTGGCCGGTACGATCTTTGACGATCTGGTCAGCGAGGCCCATTTCCCCACCCTGGTGGCGCTGACCCATCAGATCTGCCGCAATCTGTCGCAGGTTCCGGCCGCCGAACCCACGCCAGGGCATCCTGTTCAGCCGCCTTACCTGGTAATTATTGATTTCGGCAACCCTGAACGGGCGCGCTTTGCCGGGCGCGGCGCGCTCGCTCCACGTCTTGATGACAAAGACTGGCAGCGCATGATGGCGCACATTACCGCCATCAGCACCCTCGCCTGGCAGGAGTACGGTGTGCGGGCGGTTATCCATCCCCACGCCGGGGGCTGCATCGAATTTGCGGATGAAATCGAGCGGCTGGCGAACGATATTCCACACGACGTCGCGGGATTGTGTCTGGATACCGGGCATCTCTACTACGCCGGTATGGATCCGCTCGACTGGCTGGATCGCTACTACGCGCGACTCGACTACCTGCACTTCAAGGATGTGGATCCGCAGGTTTACCAGCGCGCCATCGCCGAGGGCATCGACTTTTTCACCGCCTGCGCCGAAGGGGTAATGTGCCCGCTCGGCAGCGGCGCCATTGACTATCCGGCCATCAAAGACTTTCTCGCCCGCCGAGGATATCAGGGCTGGATAACCATTGAACAAGAGCGCGACCCGCGCCATGCCGCAGGCAGCCTGCAGGCGGTCACGGAAAGTCTGCGCTATCTGCGCGACGTGGGATTCTGACAGGAGACGCAACATGATTAACGGTTTAAAACCTCTCGATCGCACCCTGCGCTGGGGCATGGTCGGCGGCGGCGGCAGCAGCCAGATCGGCTATATTCACCGCTCAGCGGCGCTGCGTGATAACACCTTTACGCTGCTGGCCGGCGCCTTTGATATTGATGCCGAGCGCGGACGCCAGTTCGGCCAACAGCTGGGGGTGGATCCCGACCGCTGTTACGCCGACTACCAGAGCCTGTTCCGCGGTGAAGCGGAGCGTCCGGACGGCATTCAGGCGGTGTCGATTGCTACACCAAATAACACCCATTATGCCATCTGCCGGGCGGCGCTGGAGGCCGGGCTGCACGTGGTGTGCGAAAAGCCGCTGTGCTTCAGCAGCGAGGAAGCTGACGAACTGGTGGCGCTCAGCCAGCGGCAGCAGAAGATCCTCGGGGTGACCTACGGCTATGCCGGCCACCAGCTGATCCTGCAGGCCCGGCAGATGATCGCCGACGGGCTGCTGGGCGACATCCGTATCGTCAATATGCAGTTTGCCCACGGTTTTCACGCCCAGCCGGTGGAGCTGGAAAACGCCAGTACGCGTTGGCGGGTCGATCCTCGCTTTGTCGGCCCCAGCTATGTTCTGGGCGACCTGGCCACTCATCCACTGTTTCTGGTTGAAACCATGGCTCCGCAGCTGAACATCACCCGGCTGATGTGCGCCAGACAAAGCTTCGTCAAAAGCCGCGCGCCGCTGGAAGATAACGCCCATGTGCTGATGGAGTATGACAACGGCGCCGTTGGCTCGCTGTGGAGCTCCGCCGTTAACTGCGGCTCCATGCACGGACAAAAGGTGCGTATCGTCGGTGAAAAAGCCAGTCTCGAATGGTGGGATGAACAGCCCAACCAGTTGCGCTATGAAATCCAGGGCGAGCCGGTGCGTATCCTCGAGCGCGGCATGGACTATCTCGATCCGCTGGCGCGTCAGGATGACCGCATCGGCGGCGGCCATCCGGAGGGACTGTTTGAGGCATGGTCGAATCTCTATCGCCGTTTCGCCATCGCCATGGATGCCGCCGACCGTCGCGACGAAGCGCTGCTGGCCGACTTCTGGTATCCGGACGCTCGCGCCGGCGCGTTCGGCGTGCGCTGGGTGGAAAACTGCGTACGGTCTGCCGACAACGGCGCCTGCTGGGTCGACTTCCGCTAACTCACTGGCTCAGGGCGCTCGCCCTGAGCCTTTATGGCTATTTTTCAATTCGTGCCAGCTGGGTCTTATCCGCCTCACGTGCGCTATCCGCCAGCGCCTGGAACGCGCCGGCGCCATAGTATTGCGCGGGAACCGGCAGCGCCTGCATATCATGCCCTGGGTAGATCTGCAGTTCGCCGAGGTCGCGTAAGCGGAACCCCCCAACCTGCTCCGGCATGGTCAGGCGATACGGCGGCAGGGTTTCGAAAGGGACCGGCGTCGGCAGTCGATTCTCCTGCAGATCATAGTTACGCTTCAGCACCAGAAACTTATCCGGCACCCGCCGGTGACTGTTCCACCAGTCGCCGTCGATCCGCTGAAACATCGCTTCCGTCTCCCCTCGCGTCGCCACCATCAGTCGGGTCAGCGCCTGTTTCAGCGCCGCATCCATGGCCTGGTTATAGTCTTCCAGCGAACCACCGTGGCCGCTGAGGATCACGTTAATCGCCAGCCTGGCGCCGAGTAAATTGGAGTAGAGATCCTCTGGCGAAAAAGCGGAGATCTCCTCAGAAAACCCGGGGACCGACTGGAAGCCATACCACTGGGCAATCTCATGCCATTGGGCAATTTCGAAGGCCAGATGACCCGCCAGCCAGGCGGCCAGCTGATAGCGCTGCCTGACGCCCGCCGGCGGCGTAAAGGCATTCAGCTGAACGCGGCGTACGCCCAGCTCTTCACTGTAGAAGATCCGCCCCGCCTGGCCCAGCGTCGGCGCAATACGATTGAACAGATAGAAGGTGTAGTCCGCCGTATCGCGCACATGGGCGATATCAATAAACCCGCCGCGACGGGTATAGATGAGCCCGTTCTGCTCCTCGCTGAGCCCCAGCAGGTTTTTCACCGCCCCGAACGCGCTGTCGTTGTAATGGTGCTTGCCCAGCGTATCCAGGGTCAGCACATTACCGATCTGGTATACCGGGATCGGGATGCCCACCGCGCGCACGTGCAGGTCGTAACCAAAAGCGCAGCACGGTCGCAGCGACTCCGGCGGCGGCAGCTCACCCAGGGTGGGCACCGGATGGATCGCCGTCACAGCGGGCAGCACCGGATCCTGCGCCAGCGCCGGCAGCGACAGTGCAAACAACAGCCATAAGGCTTTACGCATCAACAGCCTCTCCACAACAACAAAAGAGCGCGCATCTTACCGGCAGATGGCGCCAGCAGTTTTAGTTAAAAACGGTATTCACCGGAGACAAAGAAGCTATTGCGCTCGTTAAAACCAAATTCAGTCAGCACGTTAAAGTTTTTGGTAACTTCATACTGGGCGCCAATCAGCATATTCCAGGGTGAGGTTAGCTTCTGCTTGACGTCGAATTTCCCCTCGCCGTCTTTATTGACTGCGGCAATCAGGGGCTGAAGCTCTGGCGGCATATGCAGGTCGGCCAGATCGCCTTTAAACTCCTGCTGCACGTCCTGATACATGCTCCCGACCCACAGGCTGAGGTGGGACGGCCCGTCGATCCCCTGAAAACTGAAGCGGTAGCCGACGCGCGGCGAGACGGTGACCGCCGAGATGCTGCCGTCGAGAATATCGAAATCGGTACGGGTGTAGTTAGTGTCTACTAACCCGAACCAGTTGCCGTATCCCCCGGCGAGCGTAAAGCCGGTTCCCCAGGTGGTTCCTTTGAAATCAAGCGTAAAATCAATATCCTGCAGTTTTCCGCTCTGATAAAGCTGGTGAACCGCGCCGGCGATCACCCGATCCAGACCGCGAAACTGCGACGGATCCGAATCCACGGAGACCTGGGAGACAGACGACCCGCGGGTATGCCCCACCAGCCCGTAAACGTTGAGAAACGGAAAGACCCACATATCGAGGCGCAGGTTTTCGGTTTTGCTCTTCTCGCGGGTGTGCCCGGCATCGATGGCGAACATATCGCTGGGAATGGGATGGTTGCCCAGCTTAAGCCCGGAAAAGGTAATACTGTCGACCATGATATCCTGACGGATATTCATATAGCTCAGGTTGACGCCGTAGGGTAACGGGATCGAATACCCCCGGGCGCGTGCCTCATCGCCCCATATCGGAAAATAGCTGTCGCTCTCGCTCTGCTCCGCGGCCGACGCGCCACAGGCCGCCAACAGCAGCGTTAACACCGTTCCGGATGCTCTCATTGTTATTCTCATGTGTAGTTATAAACCCGAACCGACATTGCAATAGACCGCCTGCTCATGCTCACTGAACGCCACGTCAATCCCGGTACGCAAACCGTACTGCCGTGCAATCAGGTAACGAAAACCGGCCCCCCATGCCACCTCTGACTGTTCCGCTGGCGTGCGCGCCGCGCACCCCGCGCCAACGAATCCCTGCAGGATCCAGCGCGGGGTGAAGGCCCAGGGAGGTTTGCGCCGTGACCACGTCGTCGCCCTGATAGCGGTAGCGCGAAATAGGGACATCAAAGGGTTATCATGGTGGATGAATGACTGATTAATGGCCCGCGACCGCCAGTGCGGACAACAGGAATTTCATGCTTACTCCGGGGCTTTGGGGACGCACGACACGCCTCACGAACAGTATTAACGCGACGGGGTAATGAAAATATAACGTATGAGAATAATGCTCACCAACGCGCAGTCGCCTGTTTTTCGGGTATTTTTAAACGAAAAAGTGCTGGCTATCACAGAAAAATGCCATCGCGATACAGGGCAGCGCGGTGATTGTATTCAAAAGGTGAATATCGTATAACATAGCGCTACCGAGGGGTGTCCCGTGAGGGCTGAGATGGCGCAAGCCGAACCCTTTGAACCTGATCTGGGTCATGCCAGCGAAGGGACGGGTCGGCAATTTTGCCTGCATTACCGCCATTGCCTGTTCACACCCCTGCACGCCCGGATCTCCCCTGAATATCTGGAGGTCCTGTGATAATTCCCGCGTTTAGCCATGGTCTTTATGGCCGTTTACGCCAGCTGGCCGCCGCTGACTGGCAGCACTATGTGGCGCATCCTTTCGTCCAGCAGCTTGCCGAGGGCACCCTGGCGGAAAGCGCATTTCGTCGCTACCTGACCCAGGATTATCTGTTTCTGATCCACTTTGCCCGCAGCTATGCGCTGCTGGTGAGTAAACTGCGCACGCTGCCGGAGATGCGGGCCGCGGCCGCCTCAATGAACGCCATCCTCAACGAACTGCCGCTGCACGTCGGTTACTGCGCTCAGTGGGGCATTAGCGAGCAGGAGATGGCTACCCAGCCTGAAGCGCCGGAAACCATTAACTATACCCGCTACGTGCTGGATATTGGCCACTCGGGTGACGCGCTGGATCTGCTGGTCGCGCTGATGCCCTGCGTGGCCGGTTATGCGGAAATCGGTCTCGGCCTGCTGCAGCATCCCGCCACCCGACTGGACGATAACCCCTACGCCTCGTGGATCCGCAACTATGGCGATGAAGGCTATCTGCACGGCGTCAACGCCGCGCTGGCGCTGCTGGAAACGGTGTGGCAGCAGCGCGGGAGCGAGGCCCGGATCACTGAGCTGAGCGAGATTTTCACCACTGCCACCCGCCTTGAGGCGCAGTTCTGGCAGATGGGCCTCAACGCGACGGCGGAGACCCGGGCGTGACGGCGCCGGGTATTGAGGTCCGTGGCCTGAGCCTGCATTTCGGCGACCGTCGGTTGTTCGACAACCTGTCGTTTACGGTCCCCGGCGGGCAGTGGGTGTCGCTCCTCGGCGCCAGCGGCGCCGGCAAAACCAGCCTGCTGCGGGTGATGGCCGGTCTGGCGCCCGCCACCCGGGGAGAAGTGGTCGCCAGCGATGGGCAGCCTATTCAGGGCCGTCTGGCGTGGATGGGGCAGAAAGATCTGCTCTACCCCTGGCTGAGCGTCCGGGACAACGTCGCCCTCGGCGCGCGGCTGCGCGGTGAAAAAGTCGATCGTGCCCGGGTCGCCGCCCTGCTTGATCAGGTTGAGCTCTCGTCCTGCGCCGACGCCCGGCCGGCAACCCTCTCCGGCGGCATGCGTCAGCGCGCCGCGCTGGCCCGCACCCTGTATGAGGATCGCCCCATCGTGCTGATGGATGAGCCTTTCTCGGCGCTGGATACCCTCACCCGCACGCGCATTCAAACTCTGGCAGCCACCCTGCTGGCTGGTCGCACGGTGGTGCTGATCACCCACGATCCGCAGGAGGCCTGCCGGCTGAGCCACCGCCTGCTGGTCCTCTCGGCGGCCGACGGCGACATCGATGACAGCCATCACCTCGCCGGCACACCTCCGCGCGCGCCGGACGCGCCCGATCTCTTGAACAGCCAGGCCGCCCTGCTGCAGCAACTGATGAGGGCTCATCCATGACCGGACGTCTCTGGCGGGGCAGCATGGTGTTCTGCGGGTTGATGATCCTCTGGGGTCTGGCCAGCCGCAGCGGCATTCCTCACTTTCTTTTACCCTCCCCGATGGCGGTCGCCGAGGCGCTGTGGGTTAATCGCGCCTATCTCGGCTGGAACACGCTTATCACGCTCAGTGAGATCCTGAGCGGCCTGGCGCTAGGCGTGACGCTCGGTGTCACCCTGGCGCTGGGTATGATCCTCTCTCCGCGTCTGCAGCGCTGGCTGATGCCGCTGGTCCTCACCAGTCAGGCGATCCCGGTCTTTGCCCTCGCCCCGCTGCTGGTGCTGTGGCTGGGCTTTGGCATGAGCGCCAAAGTGGCGATGGCCGTGCTGGTGATTTTCTTTCCAGTGACTTCCGCCTTCTTTGATGGCTTGCGACGGGTCAACCTGGAGTATCTCGATCTGGCGCGCAGCATGAACGCCTCCTTCGGCGCTCAGCTGCGGCATGTCCGCCTGATGGCTGCCCTGCCTGCGCTGGGCTCGGGCCTGCGGATGGCGGCGGCGGTGGCGCCCATCGGCGCGATTATCGGCGAATGGGTCGGCTCCGCTGAGGGGCTGGGCTACGTCATGCTCAATGCCAATGCGCGGCTGCAAACCGATATCTGCTTCGCCGCGCTGTTTATTTTAGTGCTACTGACCCTCCTGCTGTGGCTGGCGGTAGATACCCTGCTACACAGGCTGATCGACTGGTCACCGGAATAAAGATGAAGTAATAAAGGAAAACAGATGAAAAAGTCGCTTTTCGCCGGGGCATCCCTGACGGCCCTGGTCAGCGGCCACGCGCTGGCCAATGAACCGCTGACGCTGGTGCTGGACTGGTACATTAACCCCGACCATGCGCCGATTATGGTGGCCGAGCAGATCGGCGCCTTTAAGGCTCAGGGGCTGGACGTCAAGATTGTCCCTCCCTCCGATCCCGCGCTGCCTCCCCGCATGGTGGCCGCCCGTCAGGCGGATCTGGCCATCACCTACCAGCCGCAGGTGCACTTCTTCGCTGACGAAGGGTTACCGCTGGTGCGCGTCGGGACCCTGATTAACTCGCCGCTGAACACGGTGATCGTTCTCAACAAGCAGATCAAAACTCCGGCAGATCTGCAAGGTAAGAAGGTGGGCTATTCGGTCAGCGGCATTGAGCAGGCCACCCTGTCGACCATGGCGCAACACGCGGGGATCGATCCGGCCAGTATCAAACTGGTTAACGTCAATTTCCAGCTGACCAGCGCCCTGCTGGCGGGCCAGGTGGACGCGGTCATCGGCGGCTATCGTAATATAGAAGCACAGGAGCTGAAGCTGCAGGGCAAAACGCCGGTAGTGATGAACGTCGAAGATTACGGCGTGCCGGCCTATGACGAGCTGGTGATTGTCGCCCATCGCGACGCGATTCATGAGGCGAAGATCCGTAAATTCCTCACCGCCCTGCAGGCCGGGGTGAGCTATCTCCGCGCCCATCCGCAGGAAAGCTGGGAGGCGTTTGCCGCCGCCCACCCGGAGCTGAAAACCGAACTCAACCACCAGGCGTGGCTGCAAACCGTGCCGCTGTTCGCCACCGATCCGGCGGCGCTGGATAAACCGCGCTACGAAGCTTATGAACAGTTTTTATATAACAATAAGTTGGTGAAAAAAGTCACACCTTTAACAAATTATGCGGTGGAACTGCATTGAGACTTGCTATCGCTGACGGAAGGCATTCCGTCAGCGTTTTAACGCAGCGGCAATAAAAATATAGAGACTTTCTCACTAATAATTACACTTTAAAGGGTTATCGTGACACGCAGTTGTTCTATTATAATTCAGCAGGTTACGTTAATTATTGCCCCGGTAAGAATAACGTCAAAATAGCGCAATCAATAAAACGTTGAATGCGGATTTAAAAAGCCATATATTGTGCGCGCTTTATGAATGCCAATTCAATTCCTTAGACCAATTATTCAACCAGCGTTCAACCGCAATGCTGGTTGTGGGAGTGATATGATGACGGATAAAGTCCGTATTGATACTTTACGTGCCGATTTATTAGACGCAAACAACGAAACCTTTTTGGCCCGTCAGGCCGAATTCGAATCGAATGTCAGGAGTTACCCGCGTAAGTTACCGCTGGCTATCACTAAAGCTGAAGGCGTGTGGCTGACGGATGCGGATAACAAACAGTACCTGGACTGCCTCGCGGGCGCCGGTACTCTCGCTCTGGGCCACAACCACCCTGATGTATTGCAGAGCATCCAAAGTGTCATTACCAGCGGCTTGCCGTTACATACCCTCGATCTGACTACCCCGTTAAAAGATCGTTTCTCCGAATACCTGCTCTCTTGCCTGCCGGGCGAAGGGAAAGAGTATTGCCTGCAGTTCACCGGTCCTTCCGGCGCTGACGCCGTGGAAGCCGCGCTGAAACTGGCGAAAAAATACACTGGCCGTACGGCGGTGATCAGCTTCTCCGGCGGCTATCACGGGATGACCCATGGCGCGCTGTCCGTCACTGGCAACCTGTCGCCGAAAGCGGCGGTTAACGGCATGATGCCGGAAGTCCAGTTCATGCCTTACCCGCACCTGTATCGTTGCCCGCTGGGCATCGGCGGCGAAGCCGGCGTGAAAGCCCTGACCTACTACTTCGAAAACCTGATCAACGACGTGGAGAGCGGCGTCCGTAAACCGGCGGCGGTGATCCTCGAAGCTGTGCAGGGTGAAGGCGGCGTGAACCCGGCGCCGGTTGAGTGGCTGCAGCGCATCCGCAAAGTGACCGAAGAGCATGGCATTCTGCTGATCGTCGATGAAGTGCAGGCTGGCTTTGCCCGTACCGGTAAATTCTTCGCCTTCGAGCACGCCGGTATCCAGCCGGACATCATCGTGATGTCGAAAGCGGTCGGTGGCGGTCTGCCGCTGGCGGTGCTGGGCATTAAAAAACAGTTCGACGCCTGGGAACCGGGTCACCACACCGGCACCTTCCGCGGCAACCAGCTGGCGATGGCTACCGGTCTGACCACCCTGCGTCACCTGCGCGACAACAAGATTGCCGACAAAGTCGCTGCCCAGGGCGAGTGGCTGAAAGGCAAACTGGCCGAGCTGCAGAAGCGCTACCCGGTCATTGGCCACGTACGCGGTCTTGGTCTGATGATCGGTATCGAAATCGTCAAGCCGAACGAAGCTCAGGATCACATGGGCTGCTACCCGGCTGACGGCGAACTCTCTGCCCTGCTGCAGAAGAAATGCTTCGAAGCGGGCCTGATTCTGGAGCGCGGTGGTCGTCACGGCTGCGTGCTGCGTCTGCTGCCGTCCCTGCTGATCAGCAACGCGGAACTGGATGTGTTCCTCGACAAATTCGAACAGGCCCTGCTGGCCGCCGGCGTAAAGCCGGTCTGAGTGGAGTCAGTGACCACCATGTCCACATTGAATCCGATTCTTGCTGGTTCAGCGCAGAGCGTTGAAGCCTATCAGCAGGTTATCGAGCAGACCAGCCAGGCCGTTGTGCAGTGGCTGAAGCAACCTGAGATGTATCAGGGGAAAAGCGTTGACGAGCTGCGTGAGCGTATCTCCCTTGAATTTAACGAACAGGGTTTGGGTAACCAGGCGGCGATTGATCGTGCGATCGAGTACTTCCTGAAAGACAGCCTGTCGGTGCATCACCCGCAGTGCGTGGCGCACCTGCACTGCCCGAGCCTGGTAATTAGCCAGGCGGCGGAAGTGTTGATCAACGCCACCAACCAGAGCATGGACTCCTGGGACCAGAGCCCGTCGGCAACCATCATTGAGATGAAGCTGATCGAATGGCTGCGCGCCCGGGTCGGTTATCCGGCTGGCGACGCCGGCGTCTTCACCAGCGGCGGCACCCAGAGCAACCTGATGGGCCTGATGCTGGCGCGCGACGCCTTCTTCGCCCGTCAGGGGCACTCCATCCAGCAGGATGGGCTGCCGGGGGATATCCGCAAGTACAAAGTATTGTGCTCGGAAAACGCCCACTTCTCGGTGCAGAAGAACATGGCGCTGATGGGCCTCGGCTACCGCTCGGTCACGCTGGTGAAAACCGACGAATTCGCGCGGATGGACGTGTCCGATCTGAAAGCGAAGATTGCGCAAGCGCAGGCTAACGGCGAGCAGATCATGGCGATCGTCGCCACCGCCGGCACCACCGACGCGGGGGCTATCGACCCGCTGCGCGACATCGCCGGTATCGCCGCGGAACATCAGATCTGGCTGCACGTTGACGCAGCCTGGGGCGGCGCGCTGCTGCTGTCTGAGCAGTATCGCGACTACCTTGACGGTCTGGAGCTGGTGGATTCCGTTACCCTGGACTTCCACAAGCAGTTCTTCCAGACCATCAGCTGCGGCGCCTTCCTGCTGAAGGACGCGCGCCATTACGAGCTGATGCGTTATCAGGCGGCCTATCTGAACTCCGAGTTCGATGAAGAACACGGCGTACCGAACCTGGTATCTAAGTCGCTGCAGACCACCCGTCGCTTCGATGCGCTGAAGCTGTGGATGGGTCTGGAAGCGCTGGGCCAGAAACAGTATGCGGCGATCATCGATCACGGCGTCACGATGGCGAAAAACGTGGCGGAGTACGTGAAGTCGCAGCCGACGCTGGAGCTGGTGATGCAGCCGCAGCTGGCGAGCGTGCTGTTCCGTTCCCGTCCGGCGCAGATGGCGCAGAGCGACGCGGCGGCCATCGCGCTGCTCAACCAGCGCGTCGGCGATGCCCTGCTGGCTTCCGGCCGCGCTAACGTTGGCGTGACCGAGCATAACGGTGTCACCTGCCTGAAGCTGACCCTGCTGAACCCGGTGGTGACGCTGGATGACGTGAAGGTTCTGCTTAACCTGGTGGAACGCACCGCTCAGGAGCTGCTGGCGCAATAACCTGCCCTAGCGGGCGGCGCCTGCCGCCCCGCTGTCAGCCTTACCTGCAATAAGCCGATAATCTCCTTATCGGCTTTTTTATTTCTTTCCGCGCCACTGACGTTCTCTGCTCCCTGGCTGGTCGCTGGGCCCGTTGACGCCTGCCTTTCGCGATGCCACAGTATTATCCCGAGAATAACGACGTTCAGGATAAACATCCTGAAAATGAGGATGATGATGGAGAAACGCTTACCGGGACTGGATCTCGACGCCCTGCGCAGCTTTGTGACCGGCATGGAGTGCGGCAGTTTCGCCCAGGCAGCGCTGCGCCTGTCGCGTTCCACTTCGGCCGTCAGCGCCCAGCTTAAAAAGCTGGAGAGCCAGTGCGGTACGGCGCTGGTGGCCAAACAGGGGCGGCATCTGGTGCTCACCGCGGAAGGCGAAAAGCTGATGAGCTACGCCAGACGACTGCTGGCGCTCAATGATGAAACCCTGCGCGCGCTGCAGGGCGAGCGACTCACCGGCGAGATCCACCTTGGTATGCAGGAAGATTTTGGCGAATCGCTGATGCCGGGGATCCTGGGGCAATTTAAACGGTATCATCCGCAGGTGCGGATAGTCGCCAGGGTGGATCGCAATGGTCCGCTGCGCCAGGCGCTGGCGGAAGAGGCGCTGGATCTGGCGCTGCTGTGGCAAACCGAAGATCAGGGCCCCGGGATGGGCCGCTGCCCGCTGGCGTGGATTGCGCATCCTGACCTGGATATTGGTGCACTGCTGGCCTCCGGCGAGCCGCTGCCGCTGGTGATGTTCGACAGCCCGTGCCTGATGCGCTCTCGCGCTATTGCCTGTCTCGATGCCGCGGGGATCCCCTGGCAGGTGGTATTCGTCAGCCACAGCCTGAACGGCATCTGGGCGGCGGTACAGGCTGGCCTGGGGCTGACGATACGCACCCGCATCGGCATGCCCGGCAACCTGCGCACCGTCGCCGGGCTGCTGCCATCGCCAGGTAGCCTGGCCGTTAACCTGCAACAAACCCCGCGCGAGGGACAGCATTCCGCCGCCGTGGCGCTGCTCGGCGAACTGATGACCGAGGCCCTGCAGGGGTGGGTCGAGATGTGACGTTGTCACGCTACTTCCATTCACCCTCACCCTAACCCTCTCCCTGAAGGGAGAGGGAACCGTTCGGCAGTCACCGACAATGGGCATCCAGCGCCTCTCCCGCTTCGATGCCCGGTGGCGGCTGCGCCTTACCGGGCCTACACGCGGCTCCGTAACCAGGTAGGCCGGGCAAGCGCAGCGCCGCCCGGCATCAGTATAAGGGCTGGAGGGATCCGTCCGCCCGACGCCTACGCCGCGGGTCAGGCTTTGTTCTCCTGCAGTAGCTGCTGGATCACCTGCTCCTGGCGGGCATAATCCCCTTCGCCGAAGGCGGTATAACGCAACTGTCCGCGAGCGTCGAAAATGTAATGCGCCGGCCAGTACTGATTGCCGAAGGCATTCCAGATGGCGTACTCATTATCCGCCACCACCGGGTAGGTTATCCGCCCGTCCTTCACCGCCTGGCGCAGCAGCGGCAGCGAACGCTCCCAGGGATATTCCGGGGTATGGACGCCAATCACCACCAGCCCGGCCGCGCGGTATTTGTTCGCCCAGTCGCGTACGTAAGGCAGGGTATGCTGACAGTTGATGCACTCCCGGGTCCAGAAATCCACCAGCACCACTTTGCCCTTCAGACGCTCCGGAGTTAACGCCGGGCTGTTGAGCCACGCGCTGCCTCCCGCCAGGGAGGGCATCGCGCTGCTGGGCTGCGGCGCGGCGATCGGCTGGAGGATGGTCTTTTGCTCCGGCTGCGGCAGACGGGCGGCCAGCCGATGCTCCAGCGCCTGACTCCAGCCTCCCGCACTTTGCAGATAGCGATCGCCGCCGCTGGCGATCAGCGCCACCGAGGCCAGCATCGCCACCCCCGCCAGCCGGCGCAGCCGTTCGCCGAACGCCAGCCCACGACGCAGACGGGCAATCAACGCCGCGCCGCACCACCCCAGCAGGAATAACATCAGCGCCCCGCCGCTGCCGTAAGCCAGCAGCAACCCGCCAGTGGTCGCCTGGCCCGGATGCACAAAGCCCAGGCTCAGTATCGCCCCCAATACCGGCCCGGCGCACGGGGCCCACAACAGGCCCACCGCCAGCCCGGCCAGCAGCGAACCGATCCAGCCGCGCTGGCGTGAGCTGGCGTTGTTAAGCTGATTTCCCAGCGCCACCAGGGGTGAGGTCAGCCGCTGCGCGACGCGCTGCGAAAGCAGGCTCAGCCCGACCAGGGCGAAGAACGCCAGCGCCAGGCCGCGGCCTGCGAGGGTCAGATTCACCACCCAGCCGCTGGCGACCGTCACCAGCCACGAAACCGCGCCGAACATCAGCGCCATTCCAGCCAGCATAATTGCCAGCTGCCCCCGGCGGCCCCGGACGCTGGCGAACAGCAGCGGGATCACCGGCAGCGTACAGGGGCTCAGCAGGGTTAACATTCCGCCCAAAAATGCAATGAATATCGACATCGCCTTCTCCTCATTATGTCGTCGCTGCCGGGAGTGGCAGCCACGACATTACCGCAAGGCCATGTAAGGCGAATGTGTCGGGAAAGGGGGAGAATTGTCGGCTTAATTATCCGTCTGCGCCGGAGATACAGCAGGATACAATCCCGCCGCGGCAAGGCGAACGCTGGCGTCCAGGCCGCCCTGCGGGCGGTTGGCCAGGCGCAGTGCGCCGTTCATCTGGCTGACCAGCTGCGCAGCGATCGCCAGCCCCAGACCGGTGCCGCCGGTATCGCGATTGCGCGAGTCCTCCAGGCGATAAAACGGCTGCAGCACCGCCTGTAGCGCGGCCTCCGGGATCCCCGACCCCTCATCCAGTACATGGAGGGTGACATCCCCGGCGGCGTCGCGGGTCAGAGTTACCGTGACCGTGGTGCCGAATTTCAACCCATTATCGATAAGGTTAGTCATCACCCGGCGCAGGGCCTGCGGTGGGATCGACACCACCCCGGCGGTCTCCTCCGGGCAAAAACGCACCGGCCGGCCGACATCGGCATAATCGCAGACGATGGTGTCGAGAAAGGCGTCAAGGTTCAGCCGCTGGCGCGCCTCCGCCAGCGGCTGCGAGGTGCGGGCGAAGGCGATGCCCTCCCGCACCAGGCGGGTCATATTGTCGAGATCCTGCAGCAGCTTATCGCGTAGTTCCGGCTGGTCGGCCATCTCCACCCGCAGCTTCATTCGGGTGATCGGGGTTTGCAGATCGTGGGAGATAGCGGCGAGGATCCGCGCCCGCTCCTGCAGATGGTCGTGGATGCGCGCCTGCATCGCGTTAAACGCGCGAGCGGCACGGCGGACCTCTTCCGGCCCCTGCTCGGCCATGGTTCCCGCCGTGTCGCTGGCCGGTTCAAGGGCGTCCACTGCGCGGGTAAAACGGGTGATGGGCAGCAACACCTGGCGAACAGCATACCAGGCGCAGGCCAGCAGGAGAACAAACTGAGCGATCAGCACCACCGGCAGCCAGCGGGCGATGGCCGGTAGCTTCGGCCACAGATCGAGAGTCAACGGGGCGCCGTCGTGGAGGGTAATATGGGCCTGAATATGCTGCCGCGGGCCGGGGATCGTCACAATACTCACCGGGTACTGCGCGCTCAGCGCCTCCTGCAGGGAGCGGGCTGCGTCCCGGGCGCGCCAGCTGTCCGGGTAGTCGCCGCGCTCCCCGGAGTCCAGCAGATAGCGATAGTTGCCGCGCGCCAGCTTCGGCAGCCACTGTGGGCGCTCAGCGGCCGGCAGACGGTCGAGGATCGCCACGCTGGTCGCGACATCGGAGGCCAGGTTGTCCAGCATCACGCTGCGGGCGCTGCTCATGCGCTCATAAAACAGCAGCGACAGGGTTAAAGTATTCGCCAGCAGCAGCGCCAGAAACAGCAGCGCCATCAGCCTCGACTGCAGCGAGGCGGGCCAGAACCTCATTCATGCCTCTCGCGGATGGAGACCGGCACCGACAGCACATAGCCTTCGCTGCGCACCGTTTTAATGTAGGCCGGCTCGCGGGCATCCTCCCGTAGCCGCTGGCGCAGTCGGCTCACCAGCAGGTCAATTGACCGCTCAAACAGTTCCGCGTCGCGTCCCTGGGTCAGATTCAGCAGCTGATCGCGGTTCAGCACCCGCTGGGGGTGGTCGAGAAACACCCGCAGCAGCCGATACTCCGCCCCGCTGAGGGCGACGATGGCGCCGCTGTCATCCAGCAGGTGGCGGGCGGCAGTGTCGAGCAGCCAGTCGCCAAAGGCGATCAGTCTGCCCGCCTCGGTGATCTGCAGATTGGGCGGCAGCGCCCGGGTGCGGCGTAAAATGGCTTTGATGCGCGCCAGCAGTTCGCGGGCCACAAAAGGTTTAATCAGATAATCGTCAGCCCCCATTTCCAGGCCGAGGATCCGGTCGCTGTCATCGGTGCGGGCGGTGAGCATCAGCACCGGGATATCCTGCTGCGAGTTGGCGCGCAGCTGGCGACAGAGCGTTAAGCCATCCTCGCCCGGCATCATGATATCCAGCACAATCAGGTCAATTTGATGATTTTTGAGCACCGACCACATGGCTTTGCCGTTCGCCGCGCCGCTGGCGCGATATCCCGATTTTTCCAGATAGTCGACAATCAGTTCCCGAATATCGCGGTCGTCATCGACGACCAGGATGTGGTCAATACGCTCCAAAGGCTGCTCCTGCGGCAAAATTAACTCTTCACAAGCATAAGCCGTGTTGCCGGAAGCGCAACGTCGCGCCGCCGGCAAGGCGCGGATTACAAACGATCGGCGTCCACCACCGCCTGGACAAAGTCTGCCGGGTCCTCCTGCGGCGGATTATGGCCCACCGCCCCCTGCAGATCCCGGTGTTCATATTTCCCGGTAAATTTAGCCCGGTAGCTGGCGGGAGCCGGATGCGGCGCGCCGTTATTCGCCCCTTCAAGGGTGATGGTGGGCACGGTTATCGGCGGCAGCGCCGCCAGCCGTTGTTCATAGCCGGCATACTTCGCTTCCCCCTTCTCCAGCCCCAGGCGCCAGCGGTAGTTGCTGATGGTGATCGCCACGTGGTCCGGGTTATCCAGCGCCCGGGCGGTTCTGGCAAAGGTCGCGTCGCTGAATTGCCACTGCGGCGACGCCTGATGCCAGATAAATTTCGAAAAGTCGTGGGTGTTCTGCCGGTAACCGGCTTCGCCGCGCGGGGTGGCAAAATAGAACTGATACCACCACGACAGCTCCGCCTGCGGCGGCAGCGGTTTTTCGCCAATCTGCTGACTGCTGATCAGATACCCGCTCACCGAGACCAGGGATTTCACCCGCTGCGGCCACAGCGCGGCGACGATATCCGCCGTGCGCGCGCCCCAGTCAAAGCCGGCCAGATCCGCCTGCCTGATGTTCAGGGCGTCCATCAGATGGACAATATCGGCCGCCATCGCCGACGGCTGACCGTTACGCGGCGTGCTGGCGGAGAGGAAACGGGTCGTGCCGTAGCCGCGCAGATACGGCACAATGACCCGGTAACCCTTCTGCGCTAAAGCCGGCGCCACCTGAGCATAGCTCTGAATATCGTAGGGCCAGCCGTGCAGCAGGATCACCGGCTGGCCGTCGCGCGGGCCGATATCCACGTAGCCTATATTCAGGTCGCCGGCGCGGATCTGGTGGATCTTGTCGAACGCCCCCGCGTCTTCCGCGGCGCAAACGGCAGCGGACCACAGGGTGGATAACCCCAGCGCCGCGGCGCTGGTATAGCGGATCAGGGATAATCTGTTCATCACTTTCTCACCTTTTATCATCATCAAGAGAGTACGTGACCAGTAAAGCGGAAATTTGTATCTGCCATGTGCCCGACCGGGGCCATTTTTATCTCTTAATGTCAGCGCTGCGCCGCGAGATACAGTGTGATACAGAGTCGAGGTTGGCAATTGTTGCGGGCATGTGAATTTATGCTTGCCCCAGGAGATAAATCCGTTACCGTGGCAGGCATTTTTCACCACTTAAGAACGCAGGAACCCGCTATGGCGATTTTTGATGGTCACAATGACCTGCTGCTGAATCTCTGGCTTCACCATCGTGAGGATCCGGTAAGCGCCTTCTTTGCCGGGATAGAAAACGGCCATCTCGACTATCCGCGTATCCGCCAGGGCGGGCTGGCCGGCGGCCTGTTCGCCCTCTTTGTGCCGCCGCAGGAGTATATCGCCCGCGTGGCGCCGCAGTACGCCAGCGAGGCGTGGGATCCGCGGGCGATCCTCTGGCAGCAGTTGGCTATCCTCAAGGCGATTTGCGCCCATGACGCCAGTCGCGCGCGGCTGTGCCTGAGCGCGGCGGATATCGAACGCTGTCGCCAGGATAACGCGCTGGCGATGGTGGCGCACATCGAAGGTGCTGGCGGGTTCGACGCGCAAGGCGAAGATCTGCAGGCCTTTTATCGCGCCGGGGTGCGCAGCATTGGTCCGTTCTGGAACATCGCCAATCGCTTCGGCTGCGGGGTCACCGGCGCCTTTCCCGGCAGCCCGGACAGCGGGCCGGGTCTCACTCGCGAGGGCATTGCGCTCATCGCTCAGGCCAACGCCCTGAAGATGCAGATCGATGTTTCGCACATGAATGAACAGGCCTTTTGGGATACCGCCCACCACTCCACCGCCCCACTGGTGGCCACCCACTCTAATGCCCACGCCCTGTGCCCACAGCCGCGCAATCTGACCGACCGGCAACTGCGGGCGATCCGCGACAGCGGCGGCGTAGTGGGCGTCAATTTCGGCAATGCCTTCCTGCGCGCCGACGGACGGCGCGATAGCGACACACCCATAACCACCATTGTCCGGCATATCGACTATCTTATTAACATAATGGGTGAGGATCATGTGGCTCTCGGCTCGGATTTTGACGGCATCACCCTGCCCGACGAGCTGGGGGATGTGGCCGGCTTACCGCGGCTTATCAATGCCTTGCGGGACAATGGCTATGATCAATTGGTGCTGGATAAGCTGCTGTGGAACAACTGGCTGCGGGTATTAAAAAAGGTTTGGCAACAATAGGTTATATTGTAAACATAAAGTTAATTCCTTACAGATTCCGGGTTGATCTCTCTCCCGGTGAAGCGCAATATGCGGCGGCCGTCACAGATCCAGCATTATCCGTGAGGCCTGTCGTCATTTTTAAGAGGAACACAACATGTGGAAGAAACCTGCTTTTATCGATTTACGTCTCGGTCTGGAAGTGACGCTGTACATTTCTAACCGTTAATCGCCCCGCCCGCCGTTCGCGCGGGCACCTTCATTCATTACCCGGTCCGTCTTCATGTTCATTAAAGTCCTCGGCTCCGCCGCCGGCGGCGGTTTCCCGCAATGGAACTGCAACTGCGCCAACTGTCAGGGTCTGCGCAACGGCACCATTCAGGCCAGCGCCCGCACCCAGTCGTCGATCATCGTCAGCGATAACGGCAAAGAGTGGGTGCTGTGCAATGCCTCGCCGGATATCAGCCAGCAGATTGCCCATACCCCCGAGTTAAATAAACCCGGCGTACTGCGCGGGACGTCTATCGGCGGCATTATTCTCACCGACAGCCAGATCGACCACACCACCGGGTTGCTGAGCCTGCGCGAAGGCTGCCCGCACCAGGTGTGGTGCACGCCGGAGGTTCATGAGGATCTCTCCACCGGCTTCCCGGTGTTTACCATGCTGCGACACTGGAACGGCGGCCTGGTGCATCATCCCATCGCGCCGCAGCAGCCTTTTACCGTTGACGCCTGCCCTGATTTGCAGTTTACCGCCGTGCCTATCGCCAGCAACGCGCCGCCCTATTCGCCGTATCGCGACCGGCCGCTGCCGGGCCATAACGTGGCGCTGTTTATCGAAAACCGCCGCAACGGGCAGACGCTGTTCTATGCCCCGGGGCTGGGTGAGCCGGATGAAGCCCTTCTGCCGTGGCTGCAAAAAGCGGACTGTCTGCTGATCGATGGCACCGTCTGGCAGGATGACGAGCTGCAGGCCGCCGGCGTCGGGCGCAATACCGGTCGCGATATGGGACACCTGGCGCTCAGCGATGAGCACGGGATGATGGCCTTGCTGGCCTCCCTGCCGGCAAAACGCAAAATTCTCATTCATATTAATAACACCAACCCGATCCTTAACGAACAGTCTCCCCAGCGCCAGGCGCTAACGCAACAGGGGATTGAAGTGAGCTGGGACGGGATGGCAATCACCCTTCAGGATACCGCATGCTGATCACCGACACGCTGTCGCCGCAGGCCTTTGAAGAGGCTCTGCGGGCTAAAGGCGCCTTCTACCATATTCACCACCCTTACCACATCGCCATGCATAACGGCGAAGCGACCCGCGAGCAAATTCAGGGTTGGGTGGCGAACCGGTTTTATTACCAGACCACCATTCCGCTGAAAGACGCGGCGATTATGGCCAACTGCCCGGATGCGCAGACCCGGCGCAAATGGGTGCAGCGGATCCTCGACCACGACGGTAGCCACGGCGAAGATGGCGGGATTGAAGCCTGGCTGCGGCTGGGGGAAGCGGTCGGTTTGAGCCGCGACGACCTGCTCAGCGAGCGTCACGTGCTGCCCGGCGTGCGCTTCGCGGTGGATGCCTATCTTAATTTCGCTCGTCGCGCCTGCTGGCAGGAGGCGGCCTGCAGCTCCCTGACCGAGCTGTTCGCCCCACAGATCCATCAGTCGCGCCTCGACAGCTGGCCGCAGCACTATCCGTGGATCAAAGAGGAAGGCTATTTTTACTTCCGCAGTCGTCTGAGCCAGGCTAACCGCGACGTTGAGCATGGTCTGGCGCTGGCGAAGACCTACTGTGACAGCGCTGAAAAACAGAACCGGATGCTGGAGATCCTGCAGTTTAAGCTCGACATCCTGTGGTCGATGCTCGATGCCATGACCATGGCCTACGCTCTGCAGCGCCCGCCCTATCACACGGTCACCGACAAGGCGGCCTGGCACACGACCCGACTGGTGTAATCATGCAAAAAACGTCCATCGTTGCCTTTCGTCGCGGCTACCGACTGCAGTGGGAAGCCGCCCAGGAGAGCCATGTGATCCTCTATCCGGAGGGTATGGCCAAACTCAATGAGACCGCCGCGGCGATCCTCGAGCTGGTCGATGGCCGGCGCGACGTCGCGGCGATTATCGCCATGCTTAACGAACGTTTCCCGGAAGCCGGCGGCGTCGATGACGACGTCGTCGAGTTCCTGCAGATCGCCTGTCAACAGAAGTGGATCACCTGCCGTGAGCCAGAATAAACCCGCCGTCAATCCGCCGCTGTGGCTGCTGGCGGAGCTGACCTACCGCTGCCCGCTGCAGTGTCCCTACTGTTCCAATCCGCTGGACTTCGCCCGGCAGGAAAAGGAGCTGACCACCGAACAATGGATCGAGGTCTTTCGCCAGGCGCGAGCGATGGGCAGCGTACAGCTGGGCTTTTCCGGCGGCGAGCCACTGACCCGTAAAGATCTGCCGGAGCTGATCCGCGCCGCGCGCGACCTCGGGTTCTATACCAACCTGATCACCTCGGGAATTGGGCTAACCGAGAGCAAACTCGACGCCTTCAGCGAGGCCGGACTGGACCATATCCAGATTAGCTTCCAGGCCAGCGATGAGGTGCTCAACGCCGCTCTTGCCGGCAATAAAAAAGCCTTCCAGCAGAAGCTGGCGATGGCCAGAGCGGTGAAAGCGCGCGACTACCCGATGGTGCTGAACTTCGTCCTCCACCGGCACAACATCGACCAGCTCGATAAAATTATCGAGCTGTGCATTGAGCTGGAGGCCGATGACGTCGAGCTCGCCACCTGCCAGTTTTACGGCTGGGCGTTTCTTAATCGCGAGGGGTTACTGCCGACCCGGGAACAGATCGCCCGCGCCGAGCAGGTGGTCGCCGATTACCGGCAGAAAATGGCCGCCAGCGGTAACCTCACCAACCTGCTATTCGTCACCCCGGACTATTACGAGGAACGCCCGAAAGGCTGTATGGGCGGCTGGGGATCGATTTTCCTCAGCGTCACTCCGGAAGGCACTGCGTTGCCGTGCCACAGCGCGCGCCAGCTGCCGGTGGCGTTCCCGTCGGTGCTGGAGCAGAGTCTGGAATCGATCTGGTATGACTCGTTCGGCTTCAACCGTTATCGCGGGTATGACTGGATGCCGGAGCCGTGCCGCTCCTGTGATGAAAAAGAGAAAGACTTCGGCGGCTGCCGCTGTCAGGCCTTTATGCTGACCGGCAGCGCCGATAACGCCGACCCGGTGTGCAGCAAATCCCCACATCATCACAAAATCCTTGAGGCCCGGCGCGAAGCGGCCTGCAGCGACATCAAAGTCAGCCAGCTGCAGTTCCGCAACCGTACCCGCTCGCAGCTTATCTACAAAACCCGGGAACTGTAATGACGCTGGCGACCCGCACTGTCACTCTGCCGGGCGGCCTGCAGGCTACCCTGGTTCATCAGCCGCAGGCCGATCGCGCGGCGGCCCTGGTGCGGGTTGCCGCCGGCAGCCACCATGAACCGTCGTGCTTCCCCGGTCTGGCGCACCTGCTGGAACACCTGCTGTTTTACGGCGGTGAGCGCTACCGCAATGATGAACGGCTGATGAGCTGGGTGCAGCGCCAGGCAGGGAATGTGAATGCCACCACCCTGTCCCGCCACAGCGCTTTCTTTTTCGAGGTCGCCGCCGAGGATCTGGCTGACGGCGTCGCGCGCCTGCAGGAGATGCTGCAGGCGCCGCTGCTGCTCAGGGACGATATTCAACGCGAAGTCGCGGTTATCGACGCCGAAAACCGCCTGATCCAACAGCATGAGTTGTCGCGACGGGAAGCCGCCGTGCGTCACGCCGCCATCGCGCCCGCGGCGTTTCGCCGCTTTCAGGTCGGCGACGCCGGGTCGCTGGGGGAGGATTTCCTCGCGCTACAGGCGGCCTTACGTGACTTTCACCGCAGCCACTACGTCGCCCGCCGGATGCAACTCTGGCTGCAGGGGCCGCAGTCGCTGGAGGTGCTCGGCGAACTGGCGACCCGTTTCGCCACCGGGCTTGCCCCGGGCGAGGCACCGCCGCCAGCGCCGCCGCTCACTCTGGGCGAGCCCCCTCAACTGCAGCTGGCCGTCTCCAGCCAGCCCGCGCTGTGGCGCTGCCCGCTGATCGCCTTAAGTGACAATGTCACGTTACTGCGCGAGTTTTTGCTGGATGAAGCCCCCGGTAGCCTGATGGCCGGCCTGCGCCAGCGCGGGATGGCCGAGGACGTGGCGCTGAACTGGCTGTATCAGGATCAGCACTTCGGCTGGCTGGCGCTGATTTTCGCCAGCGACCGGCCGGAACAGGTCGACCGGCAGATAACCCACTGGTTGCAGGCGCTACAGCAGACGACGCCTGAGCAGCAGCAACACTACTATCAGCTGTCCCGGCGCCGTTTTCAGGCGCTGTCGCCCCTCGATCAGCTGCGCCAGCGGGCATTCGGCTTTGCCCCCGGGGCGCCGCCCACCGGGTTCGCCGATTTTTGCGCCGCCCTGCTGGCCGCCCCCACGGTCAGCCTGGCCTGCCAGACGCAGCCCCCCGGAGCAACGGTAGCCACCCAGGGCTTTAGCCTGCCGCTCAGCCGCTGGTCGCCACGTCCGGTCTCTGACCCGGCGCTGGCATTCGCTTTTTATCCGCAGGCCGCTGGCGAGCTCGTGGCCGAAAGCCCGGCGGAAGCCGCGCCACTGCGTCACCTCCCGTCACCGGGAGAGCCGCCGACGCTCCTGCTGCGACCGCCCTTCTACTGCTCGCCCACGCCGGCCGAAGGGCTGGCGCGCGGGGAACAGCTGCGTCCATTTCTTGCCGCCCTGCGCCATGCCGGGGGACACGGCGAGTGGCATCTGTTCGACGGCAGCTGGCAGCTGATCCTGCAGTTGCCTGCGTCCGGCCAACGGCCGGAGGCGATTCTGCAGGCCATCGTGCGGCAGCTCGCGCTCCCGGTCGCCCCGCTGCCCCCACCGCCGGAGAGTATTGCGATCCGTCATCTCATGGCCCAGCTCCCCGAACGGCTGGGTACGTCAGCGCACCAGGAAGGTTGGCTGGCGGCCCTGATTGGCGGCAGCGCGGAAGATGCGCAGTGGGTAGCGCGTCAGCTGAGCCGGCTTACCGTCCCGGTTAATCCGCCGATGCCCGCTCCGGCCCCCTGCCGCGGCGGCGTCGAGCGGCTGGCTTATCCCCGGGGCGACACGGCGCTACTGGTCTTTCTTCCGCTGCCGGAAGGCGCTTCATTGGCGGCCCTGCGGGTGCTGGCGCAGTTCTGCGAGCCGCCGTTTTTCCAGCGCCTGCGGGTGGAGCAGCAGATAGGCTATGTGGTGAGCTGCCGCTATCAGCGCGTTGCCGATCGCGACGGACTGCTGATGGCGCTCCAGTCCCCGGATCGCCGTCCCGGAGAACTCCTCCGCTGCTGTAAAACCTTTCTGCGCCAGCTGGACCCCATGGATGAGGCGACCTTCAGGTTGTTACAGCAGCGGCTGGCCGCTCAGGCCCGCTCCCGGGTACCGCCGAAGGTGCGCGCCCTGGACGCGCTGCGCCAGGAGTATAACTTGCCGGGGGTGACGCCGCAGGCGGCTGACGCGCTGCGCGTTGAAGAGGTGGTCGCCCTGTGGCGTGAGATGACCCGCCGGCGTCGTCGCTGGCGAGTGCTGTTCACGACAGGGAGTTAATGGCCGGGGGCATCCGGGGTCAGAAAGTCGCTGACGAAGCGGGTGAGGATCGCCGCGGCCTGCGGGCTCTCCTGGACCTCGTCGTGTAACTGTTGTGGGTCGATGCCTTCCGCCTGCAGCACCGCCTCCCGGTAGCGGATCAGCGAGCGGGCAATCGGCGCGGTGAATTCCGGGTGAAACTGCGTGGAGACCGCCTGCGGCCCGTAGCGCACAATCTGGTGGGGATCGTGGGAGGATGCGGCCAGCACGGTAGCCCCCTCCGGCAAACGGGTCACGGTTTGCAAATGGCTCAAATGCGCGGGGAATGTCGCTGGCAGGCCGCTCAGCAGCGGGTCATCGACACCCCACGGCGAAAGCGCAATCGTTTTGCTGCCGCTTTCCCGCCCGGCAGGATGGTAAGCCACCTCACCGCCCAGCGCATGGGCCATCAGTTGATGACCATAGCAGACGCCGAACAGCGGCATGCCGATAGCCACCGCCTGACGGATCCAGTCGGCGGTCCGTTCGCTCCATGCCAGGCGATCGGACACCATTGCCCACGAACCGGTGAGAACCGCCACGGTCTGGCGATCCGGCGCCGGCAGCGGTTCATCTTCAAAGACCCGCACCGCGGTCAGCTGCGCCTGCCACGGCGCCAGCAGCGTACGGAACCAGTGCGGCAGATCGCCATGCTCCTCGCGGATGGCTGCCGGCGGCGTGCCGGTCTGAACCAGCAATAATCGGTTACGTGTCACCCTTCCTCCTCGCTCCGGGTCATGTTCCTGCCATCACTATGCCGCCCGGAAAGCCGCGGGACAAATAACCAATATCTATGAACGATGCGCGTCCGGAATAAGTCCAGCCGCTTACTGGGCATCGGCGCTGTCACGCTGCGGCACGTCAGCCGCCGCGGATGACGCCTGCTGCGGAACAAAGATGTGGTCCAGAATGGCGCGCGCCGTCGGTCCGGCCACCACCCCATCCCCGCCGCCGTTCTCCAGGATCAGCGCCATCGCCACCTTCGGATGCTGATAAGGGGCAAACAGGGTATAGAAGATATGGTCGCGCAGACGCACCGGGATCATTTTGGCGTTGTAGGTCTGGTTTTGCTTCAGGCTGAACACCTGCGAGGTGCCGGACTTCGCCGCGATCTGGTACGGCGCGGTATGGAACAGCTTGTAGCCGGTGCCGTTGGGCAGATTCGCCATCCCATACATGCCGTTGCGCACAATGCCCCAGTACGGCGATTTCGGATCGCCCACCTGCGGCAGGTTCGCCGGCTGCTGATAACGTTCCACATGATCGCCCTGCTTCATCGAATAGAGCAGATGCGGATCCTGCACCTTGCCATTGTTCAGCAGGGTGGTGAGCGCCTTCACCATCTGAATGGGCGTGGCGATCCAGTACCCCTGGCCGATGCCGACCGAGATGGTGTCCCCCTGATACCAGGGCTTTTTATGCACCCGCTGTTTCCATTCCCGGCTGGGCAGTACGCCGGCATACTCCTCATTAAGGTCGATGCCGGTGGACTGGCCGTAACCAAACTTGCTCAGCCACTCATGGATCCGGTCAATGCCCATCTCGAAAGCGACCTGATAGAAAAAGGTGTCAGCCGACTCTTCGATGGCTTTGGTCACGTTGAGCATCCCGTGGCCGGTCTTCAGCCAGTCGCGGTAGCGGCGTTGCGTGCCCGGCAGCGTCCACGTCGGCGCGCCGAAGAAGGTGGTATTCGGGGTGATGACCCCTGCGGAGAGCGCCGACAGCGCCATATAGGGCTTCACCGTCGAGGCCGGGGGATACAGCCCCTGGGTGACGCGGTTGATCAGCGGCCGGTCCGGATTATCGAGCAGCGATTTATAGGCCTGATAGCCAATGCCTTTGACGAACGGATTAGGATCGTAGCTGGGGCTGGAGACCATCGCCAGCACGCCGCCATCCCGGGGATCGACCACCACCACCGCCGCGCGCTGCCCCTTCAGCACCGACTCAATATACTGCTGCAGGTGCAGGTCGAGGGTCAGATAGAGGTTTTTCCCGGCCACCGGCGGTACCTCTTTCAGCAGACGCACCACCCGGCCGTGGTTATCGACCTCCACTTCCTGATAGCCGGTGGTGCCGTGGAGCGCTTTTTCGTAATAGCCCTCGATCCCCTGCTTGCCGATATTGTGGTCGGCAGCATAGTTCTCCTCTTCGCCGTCTTTCGCCAGCCGCTGCAGGTCGTTGTCGTTAATTTTCGACACATAGCCCACCACGTGCGCCAGCTCGGCGCCGTACGGGTATTCGCGCTGCTGATAGCTCTCCACCGTCACGCCGGGGAAACGGAATTCGTTAACCGCGAAGCGCGCCACCTCCACGTCGCTGAGGTCGGACTTCAGCGTCACCGCTTTATAGCGGCTGTTGTGGTGCATATCGTCGCGGAAGCTGGCGATGTCATCCGGCGTCAGGTCGACGATCGGCGTCAGGCTTTGCAGCAGCGCGGTCATATCGGGAATTTTGCTCGGGATCACCTGCAGGCGATACAGGGTAATGTTCTGCACCAGCGGAATGCCATTGCGATCGAATATCAGCCCGCGGCTGGGGGCAATGGGCAGCATCTTAATGTCGTTCTGGTTCGATCGGGTCTGGTAGAAATCATGCTGCTCCACCTGCAGATGGTAGAGGTTGACGATCAGCACGCCAAAGCAGACCACCACCAGCAGAAAAGCAATTGCGGCCCGGCGGATAAACAGCATCTCTTCCGCGGAGTGGTCGCGAATTTCATCTCTCAAAAGGGGCATTAGCGGTACATCACCTGAATCACAAGAAAAGCCAACAGCGTAACGGCCGGGAAGCATAGCCTTATCGCGGCGCCAGCCCTACTGAAAGGTTGCTAATGATCTGGCAGAAATGTTTCAGCATGTTAGAGCGTGGGAAGCCTTTCTGTGCAGGAGAAAGGCATCAGAGTGTGAGGTTAGCCAGCAACGGGGACGGCTGGCATCTGTTTACACGATCAACCCGCTTATTTTCTGGCCTCAAAAGCGATCTTAACCGCCATTCCCGCCAGTACCGTCGCCATCAGCCAGCGTTGAAATTGTTGCCAGCCCGGCCGCCGACCAAGAAATAACGCCACCTGCCCGGCCAGCAAGATAATCATGCCGTTCACCGCCACGCTGATGATCACCTGGGTACAGCCTAATATTAACGACTGACTGAGCACGCTGCCGAGTCCGGGAGTGATAAACTGCGGCAGCAGGGACAGATACAGGATGGCAACTTTGGGGTTCGCCAGGCTGGTGAGGAATCCCATCAGAAACAGCTTACGCCCACTGTCCGCGGGTAAGTCGCGCACCGCAAATATCGGCCGCCCTCCCGGTTTGATCGCCTGCCACGCCAGATAGAGCAAATAAGCGACCCCGCATAAACGCAAGGCATCGTAGGCGTATGGAACCGCGAAAACCAACGCGGTGATGCCGAAAGCGGCACACAACATATAGAAGAAAAATCCCACGGCCACGCCGGCAAGGGAGATAAAGCCAGCGCGTTTTCCCTGGCAAATCGAACGCGAAGTGAGATACATCATGTTGGGGCCTGGGGTTAACACCAACCCCAGCGCCACCGCGGCAAAGGCCATTAATGAAGCGAATTCAGGCATAACTTATCTCCAGCTATCGGTAATGCCCAGGCGCGCGGCGACGTCGACCATGCTCCCCGACAGTATTCTGTCTTCAGCGCCAGTCACATGGTGCCTAAGTATTAGCTTATTCTGTGTCCGCCAACAACCCCCGTACCGAACATTCGTTACGCTCGCGCAACGGACAGCCCTCATCCTTTTCTCGCAGGAAAATTGTCATATCTCAAACAATTAGCATTCCGGCTCCCTGATTGACGCAGATCGTTTCCTTTGCCGTCTCGTTACGTCTATGGTTAATGGTGAGGTTTATACTAACCGCCAGGTATGCCTGGTCATATAAGGGGATGTTTACCTTTCGTTGAACGGAATTAGCTATTAAATCTGTAGACTCATTCAAATATCGCTTATTGGTAGCAGTGTATATCGTAATGGCATTCACAAAAGCAAACGGAGCCTGATATGAGCACGTCTAACGACCCATCCAACAACGCATCCGCCGGAAAGTGCCCTTTCCACGCCGAGACGCCAAAACAGAGCGCCGGCAGCGGCACCGGCAACCGCGACTGGTGGCCTAACCAGCTGCGTGTCGATCTGCTGAACCAGCACTCCAGTCGTTCCAACCCGTTGGGTGAGGATTTTAACTACAGGGAAGAGTTTAAAAAGCTCGACTACTCCGCGCTGAAAGCTGACCTCAGAGCGTTGCTGACCGACTCGCAAGAGTGGTGGCCGGCAGACTGGGGTAGCTATATTGGCTTGTTTATTCGCATGGCCTGGCACGGCGCCGGCACCTACCGCACCGTTGACGGTCGCGGCGGCGCAGGCCGTGGGCAGCAGCGCTTTGCGCCGCTGAACTCCTGGCCAGACAACGTCAGTCTCGATAAAGCCCGTCGTCTGCTGTGGCCAATAAAACAGAAATATGGCCAGAAAATCTCCTGGGCCGACCTTTACATGCTGGCGGGTAACGTCGCTCTGGAAAACGCCGGCTTCCGCACCTTTGGCTTTGGCGCCGGTCGTGAAGATGTCTGGGAACCGGATCTGGACGTCGACTGGGGCGATGAGAAAGAGTGGCTGGCCCACCGTCACCCGGAAAGTCTGGCCAAACAGGCCATCGGCGCCACCGAAATGGGGCTGATCTACGTCAACCCGGAAGGACCGAACGCCAGCGGCGAGCCGTTGTCCGCCGCGGCAGCCATTCGCGCCACCTTCGGCAATATGGCGATGGACGATGAAGAGATTGTCGCCCTGATCGCCGGCGGCCACACGCTGGGTAAAACCCACGGCGCCGCCGAAACCAGCCACGTCGGCGCCGAGCCGGAAGCCGCCCCGCTGGAAGCGCAGGGTCTGGGCTGGCACTCCAGCTACGGCAGCGGCGCAGGTGCGGATGCCATCACCTCCGGTCTGGAAGTGGTCTGGACGCAGACGCCCACCCAGTGGAGCAACTACTTCTTCGAGAACCTGTTTAAATATGAATGGGTGCAGACCCGCAGCCCGGCTGGCGCTATCCAGTTCGAAGCCAAAGATGCGCCGGAAATTATCCCGGATCCGTTTAATCCGGGGAAAAAGCGCAAACCGACCATGCTGGTCACCGACCTGACCCTGCGCTTCGACCCGGAGTTTGAAAAGATCTCCCGCCGCTTCCTCAACGATCCGCAGGCCTTTAACGAGGCGTTTGCCCGGGCGTGGTTCAAGCTGACCCACCGGGATATGGGGCCAAAATCCCGTTACCTCGGTCCGGAAGTGCCGAAAGAAGATCTGATTTGGCAGGATCCGCTGCCGGCAGCGACTCATCAGCCGAGCGCTGAGGATATCGCCAGCCTGAAAACCGCCATCGCCGGCGCCGGCCTGTCGGTGAGTGAGCTGGTTTCGGTCGCCTGGGCTTCCGCCTCCACCTTCCGCGGCGGCGATAAGCGCGGCGGCGCCAACGGCGCACGCCTGGCCCTCGCTCCGCAGAAAGACTGGCCGGTCAATGCTATCGCCAGCCGGGTGCTGCCGACTCTGCAGGCGATCCAGCGCGCCTCCGGCAAAGCGTCGTTAGCCGATATCATCGTGCTGGCTGGCGTGGTCGGCGTTGAGCAGGCGGCCGCTGCCGCCGGCGTCAGCGTTAACGTGCCGTTTACCCCAGGCCGCATCGACGCCCTGCCTGAGCAGACCGACGTCGAGTCGTTTGACCTGCTGCAGCCGCTGGCGGATGGCTTCCGCAACTATCGCCGTATCGAAGGCGGTGTCTCGACGGAAACGCTGCTGATCGATAAAGCCCAGCAGCTCACGCTAACCGCCCCGGAAATGACCGTGCTGGTCGGTGGCTTGCGCGTACTGGGCGCGAACTACGACGGCAGCAAACACGGGGTGTTCACCGACCGCGTCGGCGTGCTCAGCAATGATTTCTTCGTCAACCTGCTGGATATGGCCAACGTCTGGAAAGCGGCCGATGACCACGCGGAGCTGTTTACCGGCAGCGACCGTAAAACCGGCGAGGCGAAGTACAGCGCCACCCGCGTGGATCTGGTGTTTGGCTCCAACTCTGTACTGCGCGCGCTGGCGGAAGTGTATGCCTGCGCCGACGGGCAGCAGAAGCTGGTGCATGACTTCGTCGCCGCCTGGACTAAGGTGATGAATCTCGACCGCTTCGACCTGTAATCCCCCCGCCCCGGCAGCCGCCGGGGCGTTTCTCTCACACCGCCCGCGGCAACTGTTGCAGGCGACTCCGCGTACGCTGAATATCCTCCAGTTCCACCCCGGCCACCAGTGTCTCCAGATCGCAGCAGGTTACCAGCAGCAGGCGGATCTGCTTTTCATACAGCACATCAATCACGTTGATAAAGCGCTGCTGGGCCGCCGGCCCCACCGTAGCCAGCGGCGGCACTTCATCCAGTAACCAAACCGTATAGCTTTCGCTGAGCGTCAGATAGTCCATCACCGCCGTGGCGGCCTGACAGAGCTGGGCAAAGGTGAAGTGGAGCAGAGTGGATGACGCCGTGGCAGCCAGCAGGGTGCGATAACCTACCGTCAGCGAAACCGGTTCGGCAGGTAACGACGGCAGGTCATACAGCTGACGCTGTTGTGTATTCGGATTAACCCACATCCGCCCGCTGCAGAAGGCATTATCGACGCTCAGATGACGCTGGCGATAATCCTCCTCACCGTTCAGCGCGACGACCGCCAGGTGGGCGCGGATCAGCGCGATCGACGGTAAAAAGCGATCGTGATACAGCGGATTGGGCAGCAGCATCTCCGGCGGATAGTTTGACGTCGCCAACAGCACAATACCGCGCTGAAAGAGATGCTCCAGTAAGACCTTGATCAGCATCGCGTCGCCAGGGTCGTGAAGATGAAATTCGTCGAAGCACAGCAGGCGACAGCCGGAAGTCATCTGCCTCATCACCGCCTGCAGGTCGGGCGCGCCGGGAGCATTCAGCCGCTGATGTAGCTCGCGGAAGAAGTGATGAAAATGGACCCGCCGCCGGGCGGCGAGCGGCAGGCTGGCAAAAAAGTGGTCGAGGATAAAACTTTTCCCCCGCCCGGTCCGCCCCCAGACGTACAGCCCCTGCGGCGTACCAGCCGCGGACAACAGCTGCTGGCCCAGAGCATCCAGGCGAGCGATCAGCGACAGCTGATCGTCATCGAGCGTCAGACGCGCCCGCGCCGCCTGCTCGGCCATCACACGGGTAAAGCGAAACTCAGTCGCCATCTCTGGCTGATCTGAATACGACGCCATACATCCCTCTTTTAACATTCTTATAACCTCCTGCGAGGAGGCCATTCTAGCCGCTTTCCTGCGGGTTGGCGAATCGCACAACGGGAAATACCGTCCGCGGTGATTTACTTCAATTCTTCGCCTGGCATGCGGCGAAAACTAGCATGAATCTCATTTTTCATGGTGTACCGCGATATCTTGCGCTAAAGATTGCAGCTAACGCGTAGGATTAAAAATATAAAACTATTAACAATCAATTAACATTAGCAGGCAAACCATTCATCCTGAGGAATACAACACCATGTCTACCACCCAGGTTCTCGGCGGCGCGCCTTATGCCTCGCCAGGACAACCGCACGCCAGCTTAACCGGACGCATTGATGCGCTGCCCGCCTCCTTCGGTTTATGGTCGTTTATCACCCTGCTCTCCCTCGGTGGCTTCTTCGAGCTCTACGACCTGTTCCAGACCGGGTATATCAGCGCAGGGCTGCTGGCCGACGGGATTTTCCACACCGGGCAGGCGGGGATATTCGGGATTGCCGATCAGGCGGCTTTTGCCTCCGCCACCTTTATGGGGCTGTTTATTGGCGCCAGTCTGTTGGCGCCGCTGGCGGACAGGCTGGGGCGACGTCTGACGTTTATGGTGGCGCTCGCCTGGTACGGCCTCTTTTCGCTGCTGATGGCGACGCAGAGCAGCGCGGAAGGGGTGATCTTTTTCCGCTTTCTGGTGGGGATCGGCCTCGGTATTGAGCTGGTGACCATTGACACCTATCTCAGCGAATGGATGCCAACCCATCTGCGCAATAAAGCGTTTGCTTTCGCTTTCTTCATCCAGTTCCTGTCGGTTCCGGCGGTGGCGCTGATGTCCTGGATGCTGGTGCCAACCACCCTCTTCGGCCTCAGCGGCTGGCGCTGGGTGATCATCTTTGGCGCGCTGTTCTCGCTGGCGATCTGGTTTATCCGCAAAAAGCTGCCGGAGTCAGCGCGCTGGCTGGAAAGCAAAGGGCGGCATGATGATGCGCATGCGGTGATGAGTGAGATGGAAGCCCGCTGTGGCCTGACGCCGTCGCCGAAGCATGCGCATGCGGCACAGAGCGTCGTCAAACGCGGCACCTTCCGCGAAATCTGGGCGCCGCAGTATCGGCAGCGCACCCTGATGCTGATGGTGATGAACTTCTTCCAGGCGATCGGCTTCTTCGGCTTTGGCAACTGGCTGCCGGCGCTGCTCTCCGGTCAGGGGGCCAGCATCACTCACAGTCTGCTGTACGCCTTCTTTATCACCCTCGCCTATCCGCTGGGCTGCCTGTTCTGCACCCGCTTCGTGCATCGCTTTGAGAACAAGTGGCAAATTGTCCTCTCCGCGCTGATGACTGTCATCTTCGGGACCCTGTTCGCCCTGCAAAACAGCCCGATTCTGCTGGTGATCTGCGGGTTTATGATCACCTGGTCCAACGCCTGGCTGACCATCAGCTACCACGCCTACCAGGCCGAGGTCTTCCCGACCCATATTCGCGCCCGCGCCGTCGGCTTCTGCTACTCGTTCAGCCGGCTCTCCACCGCGGTGACCAGCATCCTGATCGGCATTATTCTGCAATACGCCGGCACGCCGGGGGTGATTAGCTTTATCGTCGTCAGTATGCTGATGGTGATGCTGTCGGTAGGGATCTTCGGCCCCAGAACGCGGGGCATTCGACTGGAGAATATCTGAGGTTGTCGCAGGGACTGGCCTCAGCCAAAAATCCCCTGCGCCTCGGCGAAGCATTTTTCCGCCAGGGTTGATACCGGCTCCTGCTGGCGCATAATGAGCGCCAGCTGTGAATCGACCTGGGTTTCGGCGATCGGCAGAATTTCAAGATTATCGCTCAGCGCTTCGAGGCCGTTGTTGAGCGGCATAATCGCGCAGCAGATCCCCGCCTGCACCGCCTGGATAATCTGAAACGTCGAATCGCTTTCAAAAACATACTTCGGCGTTAGCCCTTTAGCCTTAAAGCTGATTTCAATGGATTCCCGGTAGTACATTCCCTTGGTCAGAAAACCGAGGGGCAACGTCGCCAGCGCCTCCCACCCCGGCGTCCCACCGCTGAAGTCGAAATGGCGTTTATCATGCAGGAGCCCCATCCGGGTTTGCGGCAACCGGGCGACCTTAAACAGGCGCTGGTCCAGATGCTGCAGATAGCAAATGCCCAGATCCAACTGGTTACGGCTGACGCCATCGATAATCTGCTCCGAGGTCATCGACAGCAGGCTGAACTGCAGCGCCGGGTATTTCTCCGCCAGCGGTTTAATCAGCTGCATCGGGTTCAGGCTCGCCAGCGGCACCATGCCGACCCGCAGCTGACCGACCATCTGCCCGCGACAGATCGCCGCCTCTGCCGCCAGACCATCATGGGCAGCCAGCACCGCCCGCGCCCAGGCCAGGATCCGCTCACCTTCCGGGGTAAACCCCTCAAAGCGCTGGCCGCGCTGAATAAGCGTCAGGTTCAGCTCCTCTTCCAGATTACGAATGCGCATGGAGAGGGTCGGCTGAGTAATATGGCAGGCCGCCGCCGCCTGGCCAAAATGGCGCGTCTGATCGAGCGCGATCAAATACTTGAGTTGCTTAATATCCATTCTCTTTCCCGTTTGAACCCCGCCGTTCACCCCCGGGGCCGCGCACAGGTTACCAGAATGTTAGTTTCACTAGCGATAAATTCAAGCGAGGATATCACGAGGGGCTGCGGGGCGCAGGACGGCGCGATGCCGTCCTGCGCCCCGCTTTTTTAGCGTACGCCGGCCAGCGGACGGATCTCTTTCGAGCGCAGCGTCAGACGAACGGGAACCGACTTATACGAAGGGGTGCCGCTCTCTTCATCCAGATAGTTCAGCGGCACCAGCACGTTGGCTTCCGGATAATAGGCCCCGACGGTACCGGGCGCGATGCCGTAGGCTACCACCGTGATATCTTCCAGCGTCAGCTCGCTGTCTGGCAGCGCGGTATGAATATCTACCCGATCGCCATGTTCCAGCCCCTGGGCAGCCATGTCCTGTTCATTCATAAACAGCACGTCGCGGCGGCCAAAAACACCGCGGTAGCGGTCATCCATCGCGTAGATGGTGGTGTTGTACTGATCATGACTGCGCAGCGTCACTAAGCGCATCACATCTTCGCCCTCCACCACCACGTTCTCATGCACCCCTTTGAAGACCGAGAACATCGCTTTACCGGTGGCCGTTGGCCAGATGCGCTCGGTCGGCGGTAGCGGCATGCGGAAGCCCCCGGGATGACGAATACGCTGGTTATACTCCTCGAACCCCGGAATGGTCTGTTCGATCAGATCGCGAATGCGGTCGTAATCTTCCACCAGATACAGCCAGTCCACTTTGCTGGCCGGCAGAGTGGCCTTCGCCAGACCAGCGACAATCGCCGGCTCCGAGCGCAACGTCGGCGAGGCGGGCTTAAGCTTGCCTGACGACGCATGCACCATCGACATCGAATCCTCGACAGTGATCGACTGCCGGCCGCTGGCCTGCAGGTCAAGCTCGGTGCGGCCCAGACACGGCAGAATAAAGGTCTCTTTCGCCGTCAGCAGGTGCGAGCGGTTGAGCTTGGTGCCGACGTGAACGCTGAGCTCAAGGCCGCGCATCGCCGGGAAGGCGCGTTCGTGGTCCGGCATCGCCACAGCGAAATTGCCCCCGAGGCAAATCAGGGCTTTGGCGTCGCCGGCGATCATGGCCTCCAGGGCCTTCACCGCATCGTGACCATGATGCCGCGGCGGCGTAATCCCCATCACCCGCTGCAGGCTGTCGAGGAAGGCCTCGGAGGGTTTTTCACTGATCCCGACGGTGCGGTTTCCCTGCACGTTTGAGTGGCCGCGCAGCGGACAGATGCCAGCGCCCGGCTTGCCGATGTTGCCGCGCATCAGCAGCAGGTCGGCAATCAGACGGACGTTGGAAGTGCCTTTATTATGCTGGGTAATACCCATGCCGTAGGTGACGATGGTGGCCCTGGATTTGGCGTAAGCCACGGCGACCTGGGTCAGGGATTCGCGCGTCAGGCCGGACTCCTGTTCGATATCCTGCCAGCGGGTGGCATGCAGATCCTCGGCGAAGGCGGAGAATCCCTGGGTATGCTGGGTAATAAACCCGTGGTCGAGCACATTGCCCTGCTCCTCCTCCAGCTGCAGCAGCGCTTTGGCGATCCCTTTCAGCGCCGCCGCGTCACCGCCGGCCCGCACCTGGTAGTAGGTCGAAGCGATTGGCGTCGAGCGCCGGGTCGCCATCTCCATCACGTTCTGCGGGTCGGCAAAACGCTCCAGCGCCCGCTCACGCAGCGGATTGAAAACGATAATCGGCACGCCGCGGCGGGAAAGCTCATGCAGGGTGCCCATCATCCGTGGGTGGTTGGTGCCCGGATTATGGCCGATGGAGATCACCAGCTCGGTCTGGTCAAAATCGTCGAGGGAGACGGTGCCTTTGCCAATTCCGATCGACTGCGGCAGGCCCACGCTGGTGGATTCGTGGCACATGTTGGAGCAGTCGGGGAAGTTATTGGTGCCATATTCGCGGGCGTACAGCTGGAACAGCCACGCTGCCTCATTGGACGCCCGGCCAGAGGTATAGAACTCGACCTCATCAGGCTGCAGGCCGCGAAGGATCTCGCCGATGCGGGCGAAGGCCTGCTCCCACGCCACCGGACGCAGAGTATCGCTGGCGCGGTCGTAGACTAAAGGATGGGTTAAGCGGCCGTAGCCTTCCAGTTCAAAATCGCTCTTCGCCAGCAGGGAGGTCACAGTGTTGGCTGCGAGGAACGCGGGCGTCACTCGTTTGGTGGTCGCCTCCCAGGTCACGGCTTTGGCGCCATTTTCGCAAAATTGAAAAGTGGATTTATGCTCTTTATCCGGCCAGGCGCAGCCCGGGCAGTCAAACCCATCCGGCTGGTTAGTGCGCAGCAGCGTGGCGGGCGCCTCGAAGGCATCCATCTGGGTACGCACAGCGATGGCCGTGGCCTTCAGGGCGCCCCACCCACCTGCCGGGCCATCATAGGGGTGAACACCGGGCACCGCGCGTCTTTTATTGGTCATCTTTTAACTCCTGCTGCTCTGTTCTGGCCGCCGCAGCCTGAAAAAAGGCGTACGACGGCCCCGGGCGACGTGGCGTGGTTAGCACGGCGTCACCTGATTAGGATGCGGTTTCTCAAGGATAGTACGATGGGAAAGCGTAGGTACTGCGTTTGTTAACTGAATAATAACATACACAACAAATCTGTATAATTGATGTTATCTATCAGGTGTTAAATTTAACTTATTTGCAAATTTTCGCGGTTATCGTCGCTGTGCGCTGACGGATAAAAGACCCACGGGAAAGCGATGACCGGGCAGCGGAAACCGCCCGGTGGGTCTGATTCAGGTCAGATTGAAGTAACGGTCCGGACGCAGCGTCTCCGGCAGCGGATGCTGACCGGTCATGTCGAGCAGATTGCGCTCAATGGTATTGCACATGGCGTTCAGCGGCAGATCATTGGCGGCGGTACCGAAAGGATCTTCCAGCTCTTCCGCCAGCGAATCCCACGACAAAAAGGTGTAGGAGATAAACACCGAGACAAACGGCGTCATGTAGTGCAGATCGCCGACCAGCGCGAACGGCAGCAGCGTGCAGAACAGGTACACGGTGCGCTGCAGGATCAGGGTATAGGCGAATGGCACCGGGGTGGTCGCCAGCCTTTCACAACCGCCCAGCACGTGCGCCAGCTCATCGAGTTTGTTGTCCATCAGCCCGTAGGTGATGTCGCTGAGCTTGCCCGCCTCCCGCAGCTGGCCAATTTCGTTGCCGACCAGCAGCAGGATCCGGTTGGTGGGCATTGAGCTGGCGAGGATCTCCGCCACCTTGTCATCCGGCAGCAGCCGCCGCAGGTCAGCCGTCGGATCGGTTTTGCGCAGCTGGTGCTTCAGGCTCCAGCTAAAGGCCACCAGATAGCTGACGATGCGGCGATGGACATCGTGTTCGGCCGGCAGGATATTGCGCAACTGGCGTACCAGCGTACGTTCGGCGATAAGCACCGTCCCCCACAGATTGCGCGCTTCGACGAACCGGCTGTAGCTGGCGCTGTTGCGAAAGCCGAGAAAAATCGCAATCGCAATCCCCAGCAGGCTGAACGGCGCCACCGTTAAGTGGATCCCCAGCTGCTCGTACCATTGATAGCTGATAATGGCGATGATGGACATCAGCACATTAAGCAGCAGACGAAAGATGATTTTCGACAGCACGGAGCCGTGCCAGTCAAATAAGCGAAGAAACCAGTGTTGTTCTGGCCGAATGATCATTGTCTGACTTCCTGAATTACCGCTCTGGTCATTATCTCTGAATAAAGAATAGAGATTATCTATGAACCGATTGGTTTATTTTATCGTTAACTGCGATGGGCAGATCTTCGCCATTATTTAGCGATGGTAATGGCGTTTTTAGTATGTGCTTTTTTTATATTTCAGGCAATCGATGCGCCAGCAATTAAGGCTCAGGGAAAAAATAGCCGCTGAGCCAATAAAATTGCCGGTTCAGGACACCGGGTGCGCCAGGCCGCTTTTGTCAGCCCCGCCTAGCGCGCTGGCCGCGTCGCTGGGATCAAGATGCACCATTACGTTAAGCACCGGATGCTGCGCCAGGACCCGCTCCCGCGCCTGACGGGCAATCTGATGTCCCTCGGCTACCGACATCTCTCCCGCCACCTCGAGATGGACATCCACCAGCACCAGATCCCCCGCCTTACGGGTTTTCAAATCGTGCAGACCCGCCACGCCCGGCGTGGCCTGCAGCGTGCCGGCGATCGCCCGCTGCGTCTCTTCATCGACCGCGCGGTCCATTAAATCGTGCAGCGCCGTGGCGGCGAAACGATAGCCCATGCGGGTGATTAGCAGTCCCACCGCCAGCGCGGCAAGCGGATCGAACCAGGCGAACCCGGCCAGGTTACCGATAATCCCCAGCGCCACCACCAGAGATGACGCGGCATCGGAGCGGGCATGCCAGGCGTTGGCGATGAGCAGCGATGAATTCAGCCGCGTGGCGACCGCCAGCATATAGCGAAACAGCCCCTCCTTAACGGCCAGCGCCACCAGCGCCATCCACAGCGCCACGCTGTGCACCGCCGGAATCGTCTGCGGCTGCGCCAGGTGACCTGCCGCGGACCACAGCATGCCGACCCCGACCAGCACCAGGATCGCGCCGAGGATCAGCGAGGCGCCATTCTCGTAGCGCCAGTGTCCATAGTGGTGATCGTGGTCTGAGGGTCGACGGCTCTTTTTATTCGCCACCAGCACCACCCCATCGGCGACCAGATCGGAAAAAGAGTGCATCCCATCAGCAATCAACCCCTGGGAGCCAGAGAATATTCCCACCACAACCTGAAACACGGAAAGGAAAATATTGACCACCACGCTAATAAGGGTACTCTTTCGCGCCTGCACCGAACGCTCATGATATTTATTATCATTTTCAAAATTATGTTGTGTCATTATTTCTCTCCCTTTGTGAGCGGGAAGAATAAACTGACAAGCTGAGTTTATGCTTAACAATATAAAAGCCATTGCCTTTCCGTTTAACGATATCGGCGCTGTCGATTATTAATATATTCTGAAAGGGTGGCAGGACAGGTACAACCGCGCGCGGATGGGCTATCTTATGACTGGCCCGGCAGGTCGGGCCACTTTCTCTTCACCACCACAGGAGTCAGCGATGTCAGAGAACACCTCATCCCGGCTGCGTTTTGCCATTAACCTGGGCAACGCGGTCCTGGCCCATCTCGGGGAGACGGGGGAGCCCGCAGGTCTCACCGTCGAGCTTAGCCATCGGCTGGCGACGCGCTGGGGCGTCACCGCCGAGTTCGTCCCCTATCCTGCCGCCGGAAAAGTGGTGGCTGACGCCGGCGGTGATCACTGGGACATTGCGTTTCTGGCCATCGACCCGGCCCGGGAAGCGACCCTGCGTTTTACGCCTCCCTACATCACCATCCAGGGGACCGCGCTGGTGAGAGCCGATTCGGCCTGTCAGCGGGTGGCTGACATGGATCGCCCGGCAACCACCATTAACGTCGGGCAAAACGCCGCTTACGATCTGTGGTTAACCCGTCATCTGCAGCACGCCAGCCTGAATCGCCTTCCCTCCTCGCAGGAGGCCATCGACGCCTTCCTCGCCGGTGAAGGAGATATGGTCGCCGGTATCCGACAGCCGCTGGAGGCGACAGCCCGTCAGCACGCTGGGGTGCGGGTACTGGCGGATAATTTTACTGAGATCCAGCAGGCCATCTGCGTCGCCCGGGCGGATGTCGCTGGCTTCAACGCGGTGAATGACGCGCTCAGCGAGTGGCGGGCGGATGGCAGCCTGGAGGCACTGATTGCCCGACAGCTGGGCAAGGCGAAGTGACCTTCACTCCACTTGCATCCGGCGCATGGCGCAATGCCAGGCGCCGTTGCGTACCGAGGCACGGAGCACGCGGGCCACGCCATGCACCAGCAGGCGCGTCGTGCGCCGCTGCAGCGGCGTGAGCGACAGCCCCAGCATCTCCTGCGCCCATTCCGGCAGCAGATCGATCCCGGCGCGCATCATGACCTGACCCACCGGCTGGCTCAGCCTACCCGGCAGACGAGTAGAGAGCAGCACCTCGGCTACCTCCCGGGTACGTTCGTCACAGCGCAACTGCGGGCGCATCGCCTCGAGATAGTCCGCCACTTCCTGCGGCGTCTGAGGGATGTCCTGGGCCCCCAGCCGACGGGCGATTTCCGCCGACTCGCGGAAATAGTCCTCCTGGCGCCCGGCGCTGACCACTGTCCGCTTGTAGCGCAGGTGGGAGGCCATAAAGCGGCTGCACTCGGCGACGTGCACCCAGGTCAACAGCGCCGGATCGCTGGCCTGATAAGGAGTGCCGTCCTTATCCACCCCGCCGATCCGCTGATGGATCCCCTGCACTTTGGCGATGAGCCGCTCGGCGTCGGGGGTAGTGGCAAAGGTGGTGGCGGAAATAAACTGGCTGGTGCGGCGCAGGCGGCCAAAGATGTCCTCACGGAAACGGGAGTGATCCCAGACGCCGGCCAGCGCCAGGGGATGCAGCATCTGCAGCAGCAGCGCGCTGATGCCGCCGCAGAGCATCGAAGTAAAATCGCCGTGTACCTGCCAGATGGCCGACTGCGGACCAAACAGCCCCGGCTCCCCTTTAGGCTGTTCAAAATCGATCTCTTTTAGCGCCATGCCGGTCAGGCCGAGCACCTGCGCCTCGATCATCCCGCGAATGCCGATCATGATGATGTCCCTTACGTGCAATTAAAGGACAAAAGATACCACTATTGGGCAGCGCAGGGAGAGATATCGGGATAGGGTGCCCGCTGCGCGCGGGCACGACAGCTTACGGATTCAGCTGGTAGTCGAGAGTGATATTGGCTTTCAGCACCTGCGATACCGGGCAACCGGCCTTCGCTTTCTGAATGATCTCATCGAACGCCGCCGGCGCAACGTCCGGCAGAACAATCTGACTTTGCAGCGCGATGTCGGTTATCGCAAAGCCGCCGTCGGTTTTATTGAGGGTGACCACCGCCGTCGTGTCGATAGACGTTGCGGTATAGCCCTCTTCGCTGAGCATCAGCGACAGGGCCATTGAGAAACAGGCGGCATGCGCGGCGCCAATCAGCTCCTCAGGGTTAGTGCCTTTCACCCCTTCAAAACGGGTGTTAAAGCCGTAGGGCTGCTGGCTCAGCGCCCCGCTCTCTGTCGACACGGTGCCTTTGCCATGTTTCAGATCGCCTTCCCAGTGCGCCAGCCCTTTCTTATGAATCGCCATGTGACTCCTCCTGTGATGATGTCGAACAAAAAGTATAGTGCGTGATGCCGAACCTGCGCCTTTTCTGCGGCCTGGGCATCACTGTGCCCTTAAGGATCTCGTGGTCAGCCTCGCTAACGACCATCGTGTGGCTGATAAGGATCGGTTTTGTCGTCCTTGCTGTCGTCCCGTTTACGCGGCACTTCGCCATGCTCGGCAGGCGCCTCGCGCGCAGGATGCTTTCCGCCCTGCTCACCTTGCGGCTGAGATGTATTACTCATATCGGCGTTCTCCGCTTACTTAGGCGACTGCTTGAGCAGACGATCGACACGCACCACCGGCGGCGTCATTTTGCGATCGAGGCTACCGTTGATGCTGACCAGATCGTCAGGCTCTACGTGCTGTTCGTTAAACGCGGCGGCCGGAATGATGGCAGTGATGGTGCCGCTTTTATCGCGAAACTGATAACGGTCATTTTCCCCTCGGGTGAGCAAATTACCGCGCAGTGAAATAGTCGCGCCATCGTGCATGGTTTTCGCCTGCTCAACGGTCATGATCCGGCCATCCTCGACGCCGCGATAGCCGTCATCGAGTTTGTGCGGCGGCGGCGGTGCGGCATCCTGACTAAAACCGCCCTTATCGTCCGCCTGTGCAATACCCACGGCGAGTACACAGGCCATAGCGAGCGCTAATTTTTTCATCATCCCTCCGTCATTTTACCGATGATTAGAATAAAGCCTGGCTGAGGCGATTCACTTTTACAAAGTCAATTGTTCTGATATCGACTAATATAAGAATGTCCTTATCGTTACGCTGTTGCCGAAACGAAACGCGGGGAAAATAATAATGATTAAGAATCAACAGGATTGTCCCATCGTTGACGAGAATGAACGAGCACTACGCTTCGAATATCGATTCCGGCGCTATGGGATAATTTTTCTGAGTCTCATCATTCTTACCGCGCTAAGCGGTCTGTGGTCCTCCGGTTATTTCAGTGAAGCGCACCGGGAAAGTGCCGCAGGTGAATTAAGCGTCGATTATCAGCGGTATGCCAGACTGATGAGTGAAACCGAAGTGAATATTCAGATTAAACCCGATGGAGGTAGTGAAAAAATTATCAGCTTCACCGCCCCGTTTTTATCGCGCTACCAGGTCGGTGATATCCGCCCGCAGCCGGATAAAATGTACAGTGCCGAGGGGAAATTATACCTCGTGTATCAGCAAGCGGCCAACCGCTCGCCGATGTCGGTGTGGTTATCCATTACCCCAAAAACAGCCGGCAATATTTCCCTGCAGGCGGCAGTGAACGATCGCGCGCCTGTCACCTGGAACCAGTTTGTCTATCCCTAGGAGTGGCTATGGAAATGGTCCTCAGAGCCGCAGCAATCTATTTTATCCTGTTGATTATTTTTAAGATTGCTGGCAGAAGAACGCTGATGCAGTTAACCAACTTTGATCTAATATTGCTGCTGATAATTAGCGAAGCCACGCAACAGGCGATGCTCAGCACCGACTACTCCGTCACCGGTTCGATGCTCACCATCGTCACTCTGGTGGGTGTTGATATTTTATTCGGCTATATTAAGAAACGCTTCTCGCAGGCGGAAAATTTCATTGATGGTAGCCCGGTTATTGTGGTGGAAAATGGTGCTGTCATCGACGAAAAGATAAAGCTCGTCAATATCTCTGTCGATGATATCCTGCTGGCAGCCAGGCAGCACCATGGGATCTATGAGCTCAAAGCGATCAAATTCGCTATCCTCGAGCGTAACGGCCAGATATCCATTATTCCTGAAAAGGAATAGTCTCAATTTTATTTATCGCGCTCCGGTTGTTTATCACCTGATTCGGGGGCGCGGGTGGCGTCATCCTCTTCTTTTTCAACGCTAAGCATGTTTAATGTCACCATTTTTCCTCCTCGCGGGTTGACAGGGTTCTAACAGATTATAGAACGTCCTCGCCGATGCAGGCACGATCCAGCCAGCATCATCCGGATATGTCGTCTGATTCACACTGCGTATATTCCAGGATATTTCCCACCTCGTCATTGTCATTTGTGAGGAATAATTAACCGATCTGTGCAGTTAATATTGCGCTAGCCAAAAAAAATGAGGTCTCTATGTCTGTGATGGTAATTACCGGGGGAACCGCGGGGGCGGGCAAAGCCACCGCACTGCGTTTCGCTCGCGCAGGATACCACGTGGCGCTGATTGCCCGAGATGAGACGGGTCTGCAGGAAGCCCAGCAGGCCTGCGAACGATTTGGCATTAAAACGCTGGCCATTAGCGCCGACGTCGCCGATGCCGGGGCGCTGCAGCGCGCCGCCGCCGAGGTGGAAGCCACACTTGGCGCGATAGACGTTTGGATCAACAACGCCATGACCACCGTGCTGGCCCCCTTTCGTCAGATGAGCGAGGAGGAATTTCGCCGGGTGACGGAGGTGACCTATCTCGGCTATGTCAACGGCACCCGTGCGGCGCTGGAGGTGATGGCGCCCCGGGATCGGGGAGTGATTATTCAGGCCGGCTCGGCGCTGGCCTGGCGGTCGATTCCCCTGCAATCGGCCTACTGTGGAGCCAAGGCGGCGATCCGCGGCTTTACCGATGCCGTGCGTACCGAACTGATGCACGAGAAAAGACACATCCAGTTGACCATGGTCCAGCTGCCGGGGATGAACACCGCCCAGTTTGGCTGGGCGCGGAATAAAATGGATCAGGCCATGCAGCCGGTGCCGCCGGTCTATCAGCCGGAAGTGGCCGCCGAAGCTATCTATAGCGTCATCCAGCGTCCGGTCAACGAGCTGTGGGTCGGGAAAAGCACCATCCAGTCGATCCTCGGTCAGGTCTTCTTTCCTCGCCTGCTCGATCGGCTGATGGTGAAAAAGGCGTGGGAGGGACAGTTTACCGGCCAGCCGAAGCCGGCAGAGCATCAGGACGACCTGTTCACGCCGGTACGCGGCAATCACCCCGGACACGGCCCCTTTAACGATGGCGCACGGCGTAAAGCGGTGACCATTAGCGCCGATCTCCCGGGAAAAGTGGCTGCCGGCGTCGGGGTAGCGGTGGCGACGATGGCTCTGCGGGCGTTGTTCCGTCGTTCCGGGAAACGGCGTTAATCCAGGCTCCGGCTGAACCAGCGGTACCCATACCCGGAAAGCGCCAGCCGCGCATCTTTCCCGCCGTGTAGCCCATCCTGATAGAGCTTATCTTCCAGAATTGGGCTCCAGTAGCCCTCGGCCAGCGGCGGGAGCAGGACCTCTACCGCCTGCTGGCTGCAGTTCGCCAGCATCAGCACTTCCCGCGATTCGCTGCGATAGCACAGGCCCAGTACCGCAGCAGGCTTCACCGCGAGGATGGCGAAAGGAATGGAGCCCGGCTCGGTATATTCCGCCCGCGCCAGCACCATATTGCGCACCCGGTTCAGCAGCGATCGGGGGTGGCGCAGTGCCGTTTCGACATTGATCCGCTGGTAACGCCACCGCCCGCTGGCTATCGGTTTTACCGGCAGATCGTCCCGCGCCGCCCGGGAAAAGCCGCCGTTGGGCGCCGCCGACCACTGCATCGGCGTTCTGACCGCGTAGCGCTCCGGTAAGCTCAGATCGTCTCCCATGCCAATCTCGTCGCCATAGCGCATCACCGGCACGCCGGGCAGCGCCAGCAGGATCGCATGGGCCAGCGCCATGCGCCGGGTATCGCCATCCAGCATCGGCGCCAGTCGCCGGCGTACGCCACGCTGGTAAACGGACATGGATTTATCAGGGGCAAAGGTGCGGATAACCTGGCGTTTATTGCGTTCGCCGATCCCCTCGAGATCCAGTTCATCATGGTTACGCAGCCAGTTGACGAAGCAGCACCCGTCCGGCGGGGTCACCATCGCCTGCAGGGCTTTTACCACCGGGGCGGCGCGCTGCTGCGCCAGACTGAGGTAGAGATATTTGTTAAGCCAGAAATTGAGCACCATCTGCAGCCGATCGCTGTGACCGAAGTAATGGCGGTAATCTTCTACCGCAACGTCTACTTCACCCAGTAGTATCGCCTCGGGATTGAGGCGCTGAACGACCTGCCGGAGATGGTTCAGCAGCGGGTAGCCGCGCGCCTCGTCGCCCTTCCCGGCCTGTTTCACCAGATGTGACGCGGCATCGAGGCGAAAACCTGACACGCCCGCCTGCAGCCAGAAGGTGATGATGTTTTCGATTTCAGCGATCACCGGCGGATGAGCAAGATTCAGATCCGGCTCATGACGATAAAACATGTGGCGATAGTATTGCCCGGCCTGTTCGTCCCAGCGCCAGACGCTCTCCTCGACGCCGGGAAACATGGGGGGATCGTCCTTCTCCGGCGGCCTGTCGGCCCAAAGATAGTATGGCCGCCACGGCGACCGGGGATCGCGTCGCGCCGCCTGAAACCACGGGTGCTGGGCGGAAGTGTGCTGGATAACCAGCTCAACAATCACCCGCAGCCCCAGCTCCCGGGCGCGGGCAATCAGCTCAATCACGTCGGCTATGGTGCCAAAGCGCGGATCGGGCTGCAGATGGTCGCTGATATCATAGCCATCATCCTGCAGAGGGGTGAGATAGAAAGGCGTCAGCCAGAGCACCGTCGCCCCGAGGCTGCGAATGTAATGTAGCTTTTGGCGAATACCGGCGAGATCGCCGTAGCCGTCACCGTTAGCGTCATAAAACAGTGAACTATCAACCTGATAAATGACCGCTCTGTGAAACCACTGTTCCCGTTGCATCACTATCACCTTGCTTATTCACCCTGACGGGTGGTCCGTCACTCGCCAGCAGATTCAGCGCGGTTTACGTCCGCCCCTCGCCGTCGGCCGGGGTTTGGCGACAGGCGATACGGTAGCGTGTTCCGCTGAAGGCGCCCGATTCGCCACCGCGTCCACCAGAGCCTGCTGTCTGGCGGTTAATTTCAGAGGAACCTGTTCCTCGACAGCATGGAGCGCGATCGTGTGGCGTTTAACCATAGTTTTTCTCCGGCGGCTTATTTTCCGGCCTCAACGCCAGGCAGATCGGCACGATGCAGAAATTGCCCGACGATCGGCGGCTGATGATGAAGCAGCCAGTCAGCCATGCCTCGCTCCTCCGCCAGCATCGCCTCCAGGGCGTGGATGGCATGGTGGTCGCCCACCCGTTTCGCCGCCGTCAATAAGGCGGTATAGCAGGCGACCTCGAATTGCGCAAAAACATAGGCCGTGATAATGACTTTAATAACCTCATCGCCGGGCAGCATCATCCCAATGGACTGGCCCAATGCGGCGACCCGGCTCATCGCATCCTGCAGCGCGGAGCGGGAAATATGATTACGGGCAATGATATCCTGCAGAGACGATAATTGCCGGCGGGTTTCATAGAGATGTTGTTCAAGACGCGTGCGCAGTGGCGGATAGTTCTCACTCCTTCTGATTGCGGCGATTAATATCACTTCGGCCTGTTTTTCCATCGCATGTGCATCGCGCAGCCAGTTATGGTAATTTTCAATATCCGTCATAAATACCTCTGATAACCAATCCTTTATTTGGATGTGGGATCTTCATTCTCTTCCGCCGCCTGATCCGCTCGCGCTGCACTATATCCGGATAAATGCCCAACGATATTCGCATAGATGCTAATGAGAATGACCCACAGGACGCTGTTTTTCCACCAGATTAACGAGGGTATTGCCAGAATGACCCACATCACGGCGGCCACAAGATGGCAACGTTTAATCAATGCCGGTGTCAGTTTCATTTTTATTACCTGCTATCTTATAAATACTTAACCGTTAACCAGCATGTTGCCGATTCATTTACTCTTCGCGTATTGCCGATAAATAAATACGAGTATTCGACCAGATTTATTATTATCAGCTCATATAAACAGAAACCTGCGGACCGGCAGGCCCACAGGTTTTTTTTTCGGCGCCCTTTTTAAAGCGCCTCAGGCTTCAGTCATTAACTGTCACCGGCTTTACGACCACCGCCATGACTGTTCTTACCACCCTTTTTACCGGCTTCGGATGCACGTTCAGGATCATTTTTAAAGTTCCCGCCGCTGTGCTGTCCGCCTTTACGCCCGGCTTCGGATGCTTTTTCACGATCTTCTGCAAAGTTACCTGAACCGCCTCTATGCTCTGCCATAATTTCACCTTTTAGGTTTACTCGATCTCGGTTGGTAAATGGAAAATGACCCTGTTACAAATCATCGCCCTCAATATCTAACACTAGAGGAATGCTCGCAGGAGTCAAATTAACGCCAGGCTTTTATCCACGCCAAATGGCAAATAAAAAATAAATAACGAAGCGGCAGTAAAAATAAATACATTGTAACTCACTTATTCGCCTTAGGTTATCACCATTTTCTATCGTGAAACTTTTCCCCTCGACGCTTTTGTAAAAAAATGAAAATGATAGATGTTATTTATTTTTTCTTCAGCCAGACATCACCGTCATAAAAATACTCACAATGAAGTAGTTCATCAACCATCCATAGGTGCAAAAAACTATTTTTTTCACAATGCACCCCCCTTCGTCTTTAAAAAAGCATACCGTCATTCAGCCCGCCCGGTAAAATAGCCCCGAGCCGCAAATTAAGGATGGAATAATCCTAATTTAACACCACCAATAATAACGCAGCGACATACAACGAAATTCGCCAAGGATCAGCCGGTTAAAGTCAAATAAAGCCCCTATTTTGCCTGTTAAACAAGATAGATGATCCTCTCGCGCTGCCTGGCCTGGGGTGAAGCTGACCTATCCTTAGGTCTGGCCCGTTCTGTCTGAAGGAGATGACTATGCAAGATGAAAAACCGCCAATGAAAAAATTACCCACCTCCATGTTGCCAGAAGAGACGGCTCCCCGTCCGGAGTTCCCGGAGCAAGAACAAACCCCGCCGGGTCTGGATGCGGAGATGGAGCCGTCACCGGACCACGGAGAAACCAGCTACACCGGCACCGGGCGGCTGGCGGGTAAGAAAGCGTTAATTACCGGCGGCGACTCCGGCATTGGCCGCGCGGTGGCGATCGCCTTTGCCCGCGAAGGGGCTGATGTCGCCATAAGCTATCTGCCGGAGGAGCAAGAGGATGCCGATGAAGTCATCGCGCTGATCAAAGCCGAAGGTCGCACCGCGGTGGCCCTGCCGGGGGATATTCGCTCCGAGTCCTTCTGTCAGTCGCTGGTGGCCGACGCGGTGGAACAATTGGGAGGCCTGAGCATCCTGGTCAATAACGCCGGACGTCAGCAATACTGCGAGACGCTCGAGGAGCTCACCACCGAAGACTTTGACGCCACCTTTAAAACCAATGTCTACGCGCCATTCTGGATCACTCGCGCGGCGCTGCCCCATCTCCAGGCCGGGAGCGCAATCATCAATACCACCTCGGTGCAGGCCTATAAACCCAGCCCGATCCTGCTCGATTATGCCCAGACCAAAGCCTGCCTGGCGATCTTTACCAAATCGCTGGCCAAGCAGGTGGCGAAACGAGGCATTCGCGTCAACGCCGTGGCGCCAGGCCCTTACTGGACGGTGCTGCAATCCAGCGGCGGCCAGCCGGACGAGAAAGTGAAACAGTTCGGCAAAGACACACCGATGGGCCGCCCGGGGCAGCCGGTCGAGATCGCCCCGCTGTACGTCACCCTGGCATCAGACGCCTGCTCCTATACCTCCGGTCAGGTGTGGTGTTCTGACGGCGGGGACGGCGTGGTCTAAATCCGTCGCCTCCGGGCCGATAAGCGGGCCGGCGTTATGCCGGTCCCTCCCCAACACGATCGCCGCGCAGCCCTGCGTGGCGATTTTTCCTCTCCCGCAGCGTGTTTAGCCGGCTGCATGCTATGATATCCGCCCGCCGCTGTGCGCTGACCCTGAGGACAACTGATGAGTAATGAGATCCCCCTGAAATTTTATGACATCGTGGACGAGTACGAGACCGAAGCGGCCTCCCCGGTTAAAGAGACGGAACGCGATGCGCTGGCGCGCTATTTTCAACTGCTGATTGAGCGGCTGATGAATAACGAAGAGATCGATGAAGAGGCGCAGCAGGAGATGGCCCGCGAAGCGGCCATTGATGAACGCCGAATTGACGATATCGCCAACTTCCTTAATCAATGGGGCAACGAGTAAGTCTCATCGTCAGCTCACCGGCAGGGCCACCGCCCGCCGGTGTTGCCGCTGAATGCAACGCCATGTTCATGCCCCGGCGGCAATCTCCCCCAGACGTCGCTGCAGCGCATCCAGAAACAGCGGTAGCCCATCGGGCTGATAGTCGCGGGAAAGATAGATGCCATAGACGCTCAGCGCCTTCGGCGTCCAGTCAGGGAGCACCACCTCCAGCGCCCCGCTGGCCAACGCGCTCCGCGCCTCCAGTTCGGGGAGCATCGCAATGCCGCACCCGGCGACCGCCGCCTCCAGCAGCAGAGAAGAGATCCCCGCGCTCAGATTGCCGCTCACCGCCACCGACGCCTCCTGCCCCTGCGCATCGCTGAACTGCCAACGCTGGCCGGCAAAGTGGCTGTATAACAGACAGTTATGCTGTTGCAGATCGTCAAGCGTCGCCAGCGGGCCATGCTGCTGGAGCCAGCGCGGTGCGGCACAGAGGAGCGAACGACACAGCCCGAGGCGGCGAGCGATCGCCCCGGGCTCGGGGTTGTCGGTAATGCGAATGGCCACATCGATGCGCTCGCCGATCAGGCTGACCGGATGGTTATTGATATCCAGCTCCAGGCGCAACTGCGGATAGCGAGCGAGGAAGTCCGGCAGCAGCGGAGAGATCAGCTGCATTGCCGTGAAGTGCGCGCAGGCGACGCGCAGCGTGCCGCTGGGGTCGGCCCGCTGGCGCTCGCCGGCGATTTCATCGGCGATCCGCGTCAACCCGCGGGTCTTAAGCAACACTTTTTCCCCCGCCGGCGTCAGGGTCAGCCGGCGGGTGGAACGATGGATCAGCCGGGCGCCAGCCCAGTTCTCCATCTGCTCCAGATAGCGACTGACCATCGGACGCGACATCCCCAGCGCCCGCGCCGCGGCGCTGAGACTTCCCAGCTCGCAGATGCGCAGGTATACCTGAGCAGCAATCACCCTGTCCATCATGCCCCCTTCATCTGCACGATTTATGAAACTCAGCATCTCTTATTTCAGCAATTCTATCAAATAGCGAAATCCGTACAATGGAACGCATTCACCTGTTACTGAGAACACATCATGAAATTATCTGCTCTTGCTGTTGCCACCGCCCTGTTCAGCGGTTCGATCTTCGCGGCGCCTCTGACGCTGCAAACCTACAATCCGCAGGAAAAGGGCATCTTTGCCGTTAACTCCACTCTCGTTTCCGGCCCGCACGAAGCAGTGCTGTTTGACGCGCAGTTCAGCGTCAAAGACGGCGAAAAGCTGGTAGACATGATCAAGAAAAACGGCAAGCCGCTCACGCGGATTGTGATCACCTCTGGCGATCCGGATTTCTATTTTGGTCTTGAACCGCTGATGAAAGCCTTCCCGCAGGCGGAAGTGGTCGCCACGCCGGAGGTCGTCAAACATATTGAAGCCACCAAAGCGGCCAAACTGGCGTACTGGGGCCCGCAAATGAAAGATGGCGCGCCGACACAGGTGTACGTTCCGCAGGCGCTGAAGGCCAACAGCTTTACCATCGACGGCGAGAAAGTAACCATTATGCAGCCGCATGACTACGCGGCGTTCGTCTGGATCCGGGCGAACAAAACGATCCTCGGCGGCACAGGCGTGGCGTGGGGCATGCATCTCTGGACCGCCGACACCCAGACGCCGGCCAGTCGCCAGCAATGGCGCCACACGCTGGACCAGATAATCGCCCTGCACCCGCAGCGGGTGATCCCTGGTCATTACCTCGGCACCCCACCGGAGGGAGACAGCGCGGTGCGCTTCACAAAAACGTATCTCCAGCAGTTTGAGCAGGCGCTGAAGACGCATCAGGATTCGGCCGGGGTGATCAAGGCCATGGAGACGCAGTGGCCGGGCCTGGCGGAGACCAGCTCGCTGGAGTTAAGCGCCAAAGTTAATACCGGCGAGATGAAGTGGTGATCCCGGCTGTGCGTGAGGGAGACTGTTCTTAATCTGGCGCGCGAAGGTTGCTATTGCCCTGAAAATGGACCACCCTAGCTGAGGTCGCACAAAAAACGTGCGGCCGACTTTGGGTTACATTTCATCCGGTCACCACCGGGTTTGCCCTTGAAACCAGAACAGGATAAAGGAGTCAGAATGAAATCGAACCATCAGGCACGTCATCTTCTCGGTCTGAACTATAAGCTTTCCCAGCAGAAAAAAGTGGTGCTGGAAGGCGATGAAGAAACCACCCTCAACCACATCCATGCTACCGGCCGCAAACGCCGCGGTGGTTAATTTTCAGTCTGAGTGATGATAAACAACACCGTCCTGTTGCCAGGATGGTGTTTTTTTATGGCAATTGATTGCTTGTTTACCCGCTTGACGACCATCTACTCTATACTCTGCCCGCTGCTTTCCACCCGCCCTCGCTTATCGCCGCGCCGGGACTGTGGTCATGATCAAGGAGTTAGTGCGATGCAATTTACCCATAAGAAAAACCGTTCCCTGTACATCCCTTACGCGGGTCCCGTTCTGCTTGAATTCCCCCTGCTCAACAAGGGCAGCGCCTTCAGTCTGGAAGAGCGCAGCAATTTCAACCTTCTTGGTCTGCTGCCGGAAGTGGTTGAAACCATCGAAGAGCAAGCGGAGCGCGCCTGGATCCAGTATCAGGGATTCAAAACTGAAATCGACAAACACATCTACCTGCGTAACATCCAGGACACCAACGAAACCCTGTTTTATCGCCTGATCGGCAACCATCTCGAAGAGATGATGCCGGTTATCTATACCCCGACGGTGGGCGCCGCCTGCGAACGTTTCTCCGAGATTTACCGTCGCGCCCGCGGCGTCTTCATCTCTTACCAGAATCGCCATAACCTTGACGACATCCTGCAGAACGTCCCGAACCATAACGTGAAAGTGATTGTGGTCACCGATGGCGAGCGTATTCTCGGCCTCGGCGACCAGGGGATCGGCGGGATGGGGATCCCGATCGGCAAGCTGTCGCTGTACACCACCTGCGGCGGCATCAGCCCGGCTTATACCCTGCCCATCGTGCTGGACGTCGGAACAAACAACCAGCAGCTGCTGGACGATCCGCTGTATATGGGCTGGCGCCATCCGCGCATTACCGACGACGAGTATTATCAGTTCGTTGACGACGTGATCCAGGCGATTAAGGCCCGCTGGCCGGACGTCCTGCTGCAGTTTGAAGACTTTGCGCAGAAGAACGCCATGCCGCTGCTCAACCGCTATCGCAATGAAATCTGCTCGTTTAATGACGATATTCAGGGCACCGCGGCGGTCACCGTCGGGACGCTGATCGCCGCCAGCCGCGGCGCCGGTAGCCAGCTCAGCGAGCAGAAAATCGTCTTCCTCGGCGCGGGTTCCGCCGGCTGCGGCATCGCCGAGCAGATTATCGCCCAGATCGTCCGCGAAGGCGTTAGCGAAGAAGAGGCCCGCCAGCGCGTGTTCATGGTTGACCGCTTCGGCCTGTTAACCGACGGTATGCCTAATCTGTTGCCGTTCCAGAACAAGCTGGTGCAGAAGCGTGAGCATCTGCAGGGCTGGGATACCACTAACGATGTGCTGTCCCTGCTGGACGTAGTGCGTAACGTGAAGCCGAACATTCTGATCGGCGTCTCGGGTCAGCCGGGGCTGTTCACAGAAGAGATTATCCGCGAGATGCACAAGCACTGCCCGCGGCCAATCGTGATGCCGCTCTCTAACCCGACCTCACGGGTGGAAGCGACGCCGCAGAATATCCTGAGCTGGACCGACGGCGAGGCGCTGGTCGCCACTGGCAGCCCGTTTGCCCCGGTCACCCTGAAAGGCAAGCAGTACGCCATCGCGCAATGCAATAACTCCTATATCTTCCCGGGGATTGGTCTGGGCGTGATTGCTTCCGGCGCGTCGCGGGTCACCGACGAGATGCTGATGGCCGCCAGTGAAACCCTGGCGAAACACTCGCCGCTGGTGAACAACGGCGAAGGTCCGGTGCTGCCGGAGCTGAAGGATATCCAGACCGTCTCACGGGCAATTGCCTTCGCGGTCGGCAAGGTGGCGCAGGAGCAAGGCGTGGCGGTGAAAACCTCCGCTGAAGCGCTGCTGCAGGCCATTAGCGATAATTTCTGGCTGCCGGAATATCGCAATTATCGCCGCACCTCGATTTAATCACGCTCACCGGGCCGATATATCGGCCCGGTTATTAATAACGTCAGAATAATATCTCCCGCCACAGAAACATCTTTTTCGCCCATATTCATTCATCGTAAAAATATAAAACGGATAGCATTTGCCGCACGCCCTCCGCTGTGCAAAATAGTTGTTTCTCACCCCCTCACAACGGAATGTGAAATGCTAAAATTAACCCCTGGCGCGAATAAAGCGAATGCGATTCTGATCCGTATTGTCTTGTTTCTTATCGGCGGTATCGCCATCATCACCGGAATGTGCCTCTTCAGCGGTGATATGTGGATGCTCACCCCGCGGGCGGAACAGTATCAGCCCGCCACCGGCGATCTGGTGGATGTCGTCATCTATGAACCGAGTAAATTTTTCTTCGCCCTGCTCTACGTGTTTATTATTACCCTGGTCTGGCTGCTGGCGGTACGTAAAATCCCCTGGCGGCCGATACAGCATCCTATATTACCGCTGATGGTACTGATTGCCGCCGGGATATTTATTTTCCTCCATCCGGAGGTTACCCCCGGACGAGATGCCAGTATTCAGTACGGTAAACACAACATTTCTTACACTGCCATTTTCTGGAGCAAAACGAATTCAGATCGACATGTCATTCAACCCTCTAAATATGAAATTTTTGTTGAAGCGAAAGATCCCCGCTGGCTTATCGACAGAAACAATCTTGGCCGCGCCTGGCGCTGTGAAGTCAAGCGGTATAGCCAGTTTTACACCCTGTCATTCAATGAGGGCTGGTTTCCGGACGGCGATCCGCAGGTCATGGCCCGCCAGTGTACTCAGGTAAGCGATCTGAATGCGCTCAGTGAAACGGCAATCATGATTGCCCGCCCGATCGCCACCGTCCCTGTGGAGGCACCGTAAATGAGCCAGCAAAAAAATGGTTCTGCAACCATGTTCTGGCAAACACATAAGCCCTCTGCGCCAACCCGGCATCGTAGACAAAGACGGCGCAGGTGAAAGCTGGCGGGGCCCCCTGCCAGTTTTGTCACTGGCGTCGCTAGCCTTTCCCCACTACACTGCCAGCACCCACCCACTGACTGAATAAAAAAGGAGGCCCCCCATGCTGTATTGTGAAATGTTTATTGTTTCACATGCATTAGGCAATTGCGCCAGCTCAAGCGTTATCGGTATCGTGCTGCGATAACTATGGCTTGAGCGAAGACACTTCACGCAATCCCTTCTCTCCGGCTTACCGGGTTATCGTCAGCGAGTTTTGACGAGGCATTTGCATGCCTGTAACTCTTGAGTAAGTTGACTATGAGTACATTACTAACTGCCCATGCGCTCCACGTGGAGACTGCCTTTGGGCCGCTGTTTAACACCCTCTCCTTCACCCTGAAGAAAGGCGACCGTATCGGTCTCATCGGCCATAACGGTTGCGGCAAAAGCACCCTGTTGCAGGTGCTGGACGGCACCCTCGCGCCCACCTCGGGCAGCGTCTCACTCGCCGGTCAGTGTCTGATGGCCCGCGTTGAACAGCATCTGCCGGAGGCGCTGCGTTCGCAGTCGCTGTTGCAGGCCGTGCTGGCCCCGTTACCCGCCGATGTACGGAAAGCGCAGCGCTGGCTGGCCGAACGCCTGCTGGCGCAGATGGGCTTTACCCCGGCGGTGATGGAGCAGCAAACCACTACCCTGAGCGGTGGCCAGCACACGCGCCTGCTGCTGGCCCGGGCGCTGATCCGCCAGCCTGACCTGCTGCTGTTGGATGAGCCCGGCAACCATCTCGATCTGCCGACCCTGCTGTGGCTGGAAAGCTTCCTGCAAACCTGGCAGGGGAGCTTCGTGCTGGTGTCACACGACAACACCTTACTGGATGCTGTAACTAATGCCAGCTGGATCCTCCGCGACCAGACGCTGCACAGCTTCGCCTTGCCCTGCAGCGCTGCCCGTCAGGCACTGCAGGAGCAGGATGAAAGTGCCGCGCTGCGCCATAAGGCCGAGCAAAAGGAGATCGACCGGGTCAGCGCCAGCGCCCGGCGGTTGGCCACCTGGGGTCGCGTCTATGACAACGAAGACCTCGCCCGCAAAGCCAAACAGATGGAGAAGCAGGTCGCCCGCCTGAAAGACGAGCAAACCGAGCTCAGCGTCGGCCCGCCGTGGCGTCTGTCATTGCAGGGGGACGCCCTGCCGGCTGACCGCCTGCTGGAGATGGACACCCTGCCCGTCGCGCCCGCGCCGGGCCTGCCATCCCTCTTCACCACCGGCGTGGCGCGCCTGCGCAGTGGCGATCGCGTGGCCATCATGGGGCGCAACGGCGGCGGTAAATCGTCCCTGCTGCGCCTGCTGTGGCAGCAGATGAACGACGCATCGCCACTCCCGGGGCTGCGCCTGCATCCCCGGCTGCACCCCGGCTACTATGACCAGACGCTGGAGCAGTTACCGGACGATGCCAGCCTGCTCGACGCGCTGACGCCGTTCGCCCCGTCGGCCGACACCCGTAAGCGGGCGCTGATCGCCGCCGGGTTTGGCTGGGCGAGACATAGCCAGAAGGTCAGCACCCTCAGCGGCGGCGAGCGGTCGCGGCTACTGTTTGTTGGCCTCTCGCTGGCGCGCTACAGTCTGCTGCTGCTGGATGAACCCACCAACCATCTTGATATGGAGGGTAAAGCGGCGCTGGCGCAGACGCTGCGCGATTACCCCGGCGGCGTGCTGCTGGTCAGTCATGACCGCCAGCTGATTAGTGAAAGCTGTAACCGCTTCTGGCTGATCGACAACGCCGGGTTAACGGAATGGCACAGCCTGGAGGAGGTCTATGCCCGTCTGCAGGCCGTGGCGCCCGCCCCAGACAGTCGACTCGCTTTACAAAGTACGCCCGCCGGGGCTGACGATGATGAGGAGGCGCTGCTGGCGCGGCTGATTGACCTGGAGCAATGGCTGGCTGACGATATGGCCCGCAAGCCAAAACATCAAAAGCCGTCACTGCAGGCACAGTGGCAAGAGGAGATTGCCCGCCTGCTTAACCAGCTGACGTAATCTCCATGTCCCCCCACCGGCTAAGGCGTCACGCCCTTAGCCGGTGTTTCCGGACCGGGTAAATTGCTGCTCGGTCATTACCTTTCCCCACTGCTCTCCCTGCCATTCGCGGGTTAACGTGAAGCCAAAGGATTCATACAGTTTGCGGGCCGCGTCCAGCCCTTTAAAGGTCCACAGCTGCACCGCGCTAAACTGGCGACTATCGCAGAAAGTCATCGCCTCGCTGAGCAGACGCCTGCCGATGCCGCTTCCCCGGCAGCTGTCGTCGAGAATAAACCAGCGCAGATGCGCCTCCTGCTGGCCGAGGTCCTCGCCATCGATAGCCAGCGAGCCGACGATTTTCCCTTCGCGGATCGCCAGCCAGATCTGGTTGGCCGGGGAGGAAAGCCGGGTGGCAAATTCCGCTACGCCGCTGGCGACCTTGCCTTCAAAAAAAGCGCCAAAGTCATGATGACGGGCGTAATACTCCCCGTGCATCTGGGCAATCCGGCCGATCATCCCCGGCTGATAGCCGGTCATCAGCGAAATTTGCGGAGCCGTATCCGCGAGCGCGCTATCCCGACACTGCGCCAGCGCCCGGGCATAGGCCGCCAGTCCAGTGGCGACAGTGTGCTGCTGCGTCTCATCCAGATGGTCTAACGCCTCCACCACCTGACGGGTACCCCAGGCGTTAATTTTCGCCACCGTATCGTGCCCCTTTGCCGTCAGGGCGAGTGATTTCGCGCGCGCATCCTCCGCGCAAGGACGCTCCTCCAGCTCACCGGCCGCCAGCAGACGAGAGACCATCCGGCTGACGCTTGATTTTTCCAGTCCCAGCAACGTGACCAGCTGCGCGGCCGTCATCTCCCCCCTCATCGATACCTCAAGCAGGGTGTGCACCGCCGAAGGTGAATAATGGGTGGCGGCCAGCGTGGTGCTCATAAAGCCCAGCTCGCGCACCATTAACCGCGAGGCGGTACGAATCTGTTGGATTAAGGGGGTGTCAGGCATGGCGGCGGGTCCGAAACATGAAATAGTTGTACAATACAACCATCATCTTCATCCTGCGTCAAGATGCAATATGGTGAGATAAGCGTTACCGTGTGACCTGTGATTTCGGCGCCACTGGGGTCGTGAGAGCGAATACCGCGGGCGCCGGACAGCGCCCGCGATGAATATTATTGCGGGTTCTGCGCTTTCCAGGCCTCCCAGGCCGATTTGATCTCCTGCTTCGCAGCGGCGGCATCGTTAAAACCGGCCAGCTCAACCTTTTTACGCCCCTCCGGCAGTTCTTTATAGACCCGGAAGAAGGCCTCCAGCCGCTGCTGCTCGATTTTCGGCAGATCGGTGATGGTCTTGATGTCGTCATAGGTTGGGTCAATTTTACTGGCCGGCACGGCGATGATTTTGTCGTCTTTCTCACCGCCGTCTATCATCTTAAGGACACCGATCGGCCGCAGCTTAATCAGTGTACCCGGCGTCATCGGCGCGCGAGTGTAAAACACCACGTCCAGCGGGTCCCCATCTCCGGCCAGCGACTGGGTCAGCGAGCCGTAGTTCGCCGGGTAAGCCACCGGCATCGACTGAAAGCGGTCGGCGATGATAAACCCCGTTTTGGCGTCGGTTTCATACTTAATGATGCCCCCTGCCGGGATCTCGGTGACGGCGTAAAATTCTTCCGGGTTGTTTTCCGGCTGGGGGAATTCCAGTACGTTCTGCGCCTGCGCGGCGGCGGACAGAAACAGACCGGCAGTGAGGATGGTTTTTACCAGATGCATTGTTGTATCACTCTGTTGTTATAAGAAATTGATGCGCAAAACGATAGAGTTGGGTGATGAAGAAAACATGACCATTCAGTGACGCTATTATTACCTACCAAAATTAGAGGTATTGCCTGAATTTTGTGCTACCGCTGTAGCAAAAAACCACATCCTGTACTAAAGCGCCTTGTATTTTTCTCCATCGCGTCTAATCCTTATTGGGTACTATTGCATTAATAAAATTAAACAATCCCCTCACAAGGAGACAGGCATGAAGGCTGCTGTTGTTACCCACGACCATCAGGTTAACGTCACGGAAAAAACGCTGCGCCCGCTGGAATACGGTGAAGCGTTGTTGAAAATGGAATGCTGCGGCGTGTGTCATACGGACCTGCACGTGAAAAACGGCGATTTTGGCGATAAAACCGGCGTCATTCTCGGCCATGAAGGGATCGGGGTGGTGCAAAAAGTCGGACCGGGCGTCACCTCCCTGAAGCCAGGCGATCGCGCCAGCGTAGCGTGGTTCTTCGAAGGCTGCGGCCACTGCGATTACTGTAACAGCGGCAATGAGACGCTGTGCCGCTCGGTGAAAAACGCCGGCTATACCGTCGACGGCGGCATGGCGGAAGAGTGCATCGTCACCGCCAACTACGCGGTAAAAGTCCCGGACGGCCTCGACTCCGCCGCCGCCAGCAGTATCACCTGCGCGGGCGTCACTACCTACAAAGCGGTCAAGGTCTCTCACATCAAACCGGGTCAGTGGATCGCTATCTACGGTCTCGGCGGGCTGGGCAACCTGGCGCTGCAGTATGCGAAGAATGTCTTTAACGCCAAAGTGATCGCTATTGACGTCAATGACGGGCAGCTGGAGCTGGCGGCCTCAATGGGCGCCGATCTGACCATCAACTCCCGTAATGAAGATGCGGCGAAAGTGATTCAGGAAAAAACCGGCGGCGCGCATGCTGCCGTAGTGACCGCGGTGGCCAAAGCGGCCTTTAACTCGGCGGTAGATGCCGTTCGTGCCGGTGGCCGCGTGGTCGCGGTGGGCCTGCCGCCGGAGGCGATGAGCCTCGATATTCCACGTCTGGTGCTCGACGGCATCGAGGTAGTCGGTTCGCTGGTCGGTACTCGTCAGGATCTGGTGGAAGCCTTCCAGTTTGCCGCCGAAGGCAAAGTGGTGCCGAAAGTCACCCTGCGCCCGCTGGAAGATATCAACGCCATCTTTAAAGAGATGGAGCAGGGTCAGATCCGCGGCCGTATGGTTATCGATCTGCGCAGCTAATCACCAACGCCTCTCCCGCCCGGGAGAGGCGCTTGCCCCACGCTTCCCACTCGCGAAGTAAATCCAATTTCCGCAAATGCTTAGCGCAATTCCTTGGTTCCTTTGTTTTTAGCCGCGCCCGATGATGGCAACACAATAGATAACAAAGGAATTCACCATGCATCGTCATTTTCGCCTGCCCGCGCTGGCCGCCCTGTTTCTCTCCGGCGCCTTTTCCGTCTGGGCCGCCGACACGCCGGTTAAAGGCGGCACCTTAATTTATCTGGAGCAGCAACCGCACACCAATCTCTATCCGCCCGCCGGCGGCTTTTATCCGAATGGCGGTATTCTCAATCAGATAACCGACAAGCTCACCTGGCAGAACCCGAAAACGCTGGAGATTGAGCCGTGGATTGCCGAGAGCTGGACCAGCAATGCCGATAAAACCGAGTACACTTTCCACCTGCGCAAAGGGGTCACCTTCTCGGACGGCACGCCGCTTGACGCCGCCGCCGTGGCTAAAAACTTCGACACCTATGGTCTGGGAGATAAAGCCCATCGCCTGCCCGTCTCGGAGGTCATCAATAACTACCAGCGCAGCGAAGTGATCGACCCGCTGACGGTGAAATTTTACTTCAACAAACCGTCGCCGGGCTTCCTGCAGGGAACCGCCACCATCGGCTCCGGTCTGGTATCACTCAGCACCCTGCAGCGCAATTTTGAAGAGCTGGGCGATGCCCGGCATATTATCGGCTCCGGGCCCTTTGTGGTGCAGGATGAAAAGCCAGGCCGCGAGCTGACGCTGGTGGCGCGCAAGGATTATCAGTGGGGGCCGAAAAACAGTGCCCAGCAGGGGCCCGCTAACCTCGACGGGATCACCTATATTGTGACTCCGGAAGACAGCGTGCGCATCGGCGCGCTGCTGGCGGGCCAGGCGGGCTTTATTCGCCAGGTGCAGGCCTACGATGAAAAGCAGGCGACCGATCAGGGATTTAAGATCTACGCCGCCCCTACCCGCGGGGTCAACGACAGCCTGAGCTTCCGCCCGGATAACCCACTGGTCGCCGATCTGCGGGTGCGCCAGGCCCTGCTCCATGCCACCAACGCCAAACAGGTGGTGGAGACGCTATTCTCCGCTAACTACCCGCAAGCGACCTCCGTACTGGCCAGCTCCGCCGCCGGCTATGTCAATCTGAGCGATAAACTGACCTTCGACCAGGCCAAAGCCCGACAGTTGCTGGACGACGCCGGCTGGAAGCCCGACGCCGACGGTATTCGCAGTAAAGACGGCCAGCGGCTGGCGCTGACGGTATATGAATCGCTGCCGCAGCCGCAGAATAAGGAAGTGCTGCAGCTGATCGCCCAGCAGTGGCGCCAGGTAGGTGTGGCGTTGACCGTCAAAGCCGGGGATGCCGGTAGCCGTACGCTGGACAATCTTGACCCGCAGAAAACCCCGCTCACCGTCTCAGAAGTGGGCCGCGCCGACCCGGATGTGGTGAAAAGTATGTTCTTCCCCAACAACCGCGATGCGCTGCTGCAGAAAGGCGGCTCCAGCGATAAAGTGCAGCATTTCCGCGATGATAAGCTGAATGACCTGCTGACCGGCATCTCCGCGGCGGTAGAGCCGCAGCAGCGCTTGCAGTTAACCGGTGACGCCCAGCGCTATCTGATCGATAACGCCTATGTGATCCCCATTTTCGAAGAGCCGCAGGTATTCGCCGGCGCGCCGTGGGTCAAAGGCGTCAGCTTCGAGGCCGTCGGTCGTCCGTCGTTCTACGGCGCGTGGCTGGACAAGCACTAAGAGGCCGGATATGAGCGCTTATCTTCTGCGACGGTTCGGCCAGGGGCTGCTGGTCCTGTGGGCGGCATTTACCCTCACTTTTTTCCTGCTGCAGGTGCTGCCGGGAGATGCGGTGCTGATCAAATTTCAGAATCCGGATCTTGGCCTGAGCCCGGCGCAAATCGCCGACATGCGACTGGCCTACGGCGCCGATAGCCCGCTGTGGCGCCAGTACCTGCACACGCTGCTGGCGATGCTGCACGGCGACTTCGGCTATTCCCTGCAGGCAGGGCTGGCAGTCAGTAGTCTGATTGCCAGCAACCTGCCGGATACCTTAAGCCTCGCGCTGCCGGCCTTTCTGCTGGCCGTGGCGCTGGCGTTCGCCCTCGCCTTCGCCTCGCGTCTGCCGGGGCTGCGCTGGCTGAGTAACCTCCTGCAGTCGCTGCCGGTGCTGTTTATCTCTCTGCCGACTTTTTGGCTGGGTATCGCCCTGATCCAGCTCTTCTCGTTTCAGCTGCGCTGGATCCCGGTGATCAACCCCGGCCCACTGGAAGGGCTGATTTTACCGGTTATCGCCGTCGCGCTGCCCATTTCGGCCCCGCTGGCGCAGATCCTGATGCGCAGCATGGATCAGGTGGCGGTTCAGCCCTTCGTCGCGGTCGCCCGCGCCAAGGGAATGAGCGAGACCGGCGTCCTCTGGCACCATGTGATGGGTAATGCCCTGCTGCCGGCGCTGAATATTGCCGGGCTGCTGCTGGGTGAGCTGATTGCCGGGGCGCTGATCACCGAGACCGTCTTCGGCCGCAGCGGCCTCGGCCAGCTGACCCAGCAGGCGGTCAATAACCAGGATATCGCCGTGCTGCAGGCAGTGGTGATGATCTCCGCCCTCGGTTTCGTCCTGATAAACCTGCTTGTCGACCTGGTCATGCCGCGACTGGATCCCCGACTCCATTTACAGACCGGAGGTGCGAAATGAGCCTGGTCGACTATGCCATCGCGGTTCGCCGCCGCCCGGAATGGCGCAGGGTGCGTCTGCAGCCTGGCCTGTGGCTGGCGTGGGCGGTGATGATCACCGCGTTGTTAATGGCCCTCGCCCCGCAGTGGTTTACCGCCGCGAACCCGCTGGAAGGGATCCCCGGCGCTCAGCGCCTGGCGCCGCAAGCGCACTACTGGCTGGGTACCGACCAGCTGGGGCGCGACCTGTGGACGCGGGTGGTTTACGGCGCGGTACATTCCCTGTCGGCGGCGCTGATCGCCGTCGCCATCGGCCTGGTGGTAGGTACCGCCCTTGGTACGCTCGCCGGGGCGCTGACCGGACGCGTTGAATCCACGATCATGCGCCTGGTCGATGTCCTGCTGGCCATCCCCTCCCTGCTGCTGCAGCTCACGGTAATTATTCTGCTTGGTTTCGGCACGGTGAATGCGGCGGTGGCGGTTGGCGTGGCAGCTATCGCCAGCTTCGCACGCCTGGCGCGGGCGGAGGTCGTGCGCGTGCGCCACAGCGATTACGTCGAGGCGGCCCGGGGCAGCGGCGGCACCTTTTTCGCCGTCTTCTGGCGCCATATTCTGCCCAACTCGCTCACTGCGGTGCTTGCTTTCGCGACGCTGCAGTTCGGACAGGCGATGTTGGCCCTGGCCACCCTCAGCTTCCTCGGCTACGGCACCCCGCCGCCGGTCCCGGAGTGGGGATTATTGATCGCCGAAGGTCGCAACTACCTGTCGACCGCCTGGTGGCTGACCACCTTCCCCGGCCTCGCCGTGGTCGCCGTGGTCCTTGCCGCCAATCGTCTTAGCCGCCAGTGGAGTGGAGTACGCCCATGAACGTTCTGTCCGTTGAAGATCTGCGCATCAGCTACCGCTCGCGGGGCGAATGGCGCGAGGTGGTGCACAACGTGAGTTTTTCCATCCAGCGTGGCGAAATGCTGGCCTTCGTCGGAGAATCCGGCTCGGGGAAAACCACCACCGCGCAGGCCATTATCGGCCTGCTGGCGGATAATGCCCGCCGGGATGCCGGGCGGATTGTCCTCAATGGCGAAGTGATTAGCGACTGGTCGGCAAAACGCCTTAACCGCCTGCGCGGAGTGAGCATCAGCCTGGTCCCGCAGGATCCCGGTAATTCGCTCAATCCGGTAAAAACCATTGGCCAGCAGGTGGAAGAGATCCTGCGCCTTCATCAGTCCCTCTCCGCCGCTGAGCGCCGACAGCAGGTCCTTAACCTGCTCACTAAAGTCGGTCTCAGCCACCCGGAACAGCGTTTTGACCAGTATCCGCATCAGCTGTCTGGCGGGATGAAACAGCGGGTGCTGATCGCCATCGCCATTGCCCTGCAGCCGGATCTGATTATTGCCGACGAGCCCACCAGCGCTCTCGACGTCACGGTGCAGAAGCGCATTCTCGACCTGCTCGATATCCTGCGTCGCGAGTCGGGTACCGCCGTGCTGTTTGTCACCCACGATCTGGCGCTGGCCGCAGAACGCGCCGACCGGATCATGGTGTTTCGTCAGGGAGAGATTCAGGAACAGGGCGCCACCGAGACGATTGTCCAGCGTCCGCAACACCCTTACACCCGCCAGCTGCTCCACGACCTGCAGGATGCGCCGTTGGGGCTGACGGCGGCTCGTCACCGACTGCTGGCCACGCCGGCCATTCGCGTGGAGGGGATCAGCAAACGTTTCTCGCTGGGCAAACAGGCGCTGCAGGCGCTCGACAGCGTCAGTTTTGAGGTCAGACGCGGCACCACCCATGCGCTGGTGGGCGAATCCGGCTCCGGGAAAACTACCCTGGCGCGGATCCTGCTGGGCTTTGAGCGCGCCGATGCCGGACAGGTGACCATCGACGGTATCGACGCCGGGCATCTCAGCCGCGAGGCGCAGCGTCAGCTGCGGCGGAAAATCCAGTTTGTCTACCAGAACCCCTTCGCCTCGCTCGACCCGCGCCAGACGCTGTTTGCGATTATCGAAGAGCCGTTAAAGAACTTTGAGCGCCTCAGCGCGTCGGCGCGTCGCCTGCGCGTGGAGACCGTCGCCGCGCGGGTGGCGCTGGCCCCGGAGCTGCTGTCGCGTACGCCGCGGGAGCTCTCCGGCGGCCAGCGGCAGCGGGTGGCGATTGCCCGGGCGCTGATCCTCGAGCCGGCGATACTGGTCCTTGACGAAGCGACCTCGGCGCTCGACGTCACCGTTCAGGCGCAGATCCTCGCCCTGCTGCAGCAGTTACAGCAGCAGCTGGGTCTGAGCTACCTGTTCATTACCCACGATCTGGCGACGGTCAGGCGGATTGCCGACAGCGTCACGGTACTGCGCGCCGGCCAGGTGGTGGAGCATGGCGACGTTGACCGCCTGTTCGCCACTCCGCAGCAGGCCTACACTCGCGAACTGATCGCCGCCATTCCCCAGGTTTCACCCCGCTTAGCACAGGCCCACACGGAGAACGCATAATGCCTAAACGCCTCGGCTTTTTTACCCGTCTGCTCGATCAGGGCTCCGCGCAAACGCGCTACCGGCTGGCGGCCGAACAGATCCGCCACGCGGAGCGTTTGGGCTTCGACAGCGCATGGATTGCCCAGCACCATTTTCATGAACAGGAAGGCGGCCTGCCATCGCCGCTGGTGTTTCTCGCCCACGTGGCGGCACAGACCGACCGGATCCGTCTCGGCACGGCGATTATCACTCTGCCGATGGAAAATCCGCTGCGCGTCGCCGAAGACGCGGCGGTACTGGATTTACTCACCGACGGGCGTCTGGAGGTGGGGTTTGGTTCCGGCGGCACGCCAACGTCGTTTCTGCCCTTCGGCCTGACCAGCGAGCAGCGCGGGGCGGTGTTTGCCGACCATCTGCACCTGATCCATAGCGCCTGGCGCGGCGACACGCTGAGCCACCCGGACAACCGTCTCTATCCGCCCGCACCGCAGTTGGCGGAGCGTATCTGGATCGCCACCTTCTCGGCGGAGGGCGCCATCCGCGCCGGTCAGGCGGGACACGGGCTGATGCTGTCGCGCACCCAGCCACGGCCACCCGGCGAGCCACGTCTGCCGCTGGACGCCATTCAGAACCCGATCATCGACGCCTACCTGGCGGCGCTGCCGGACGGCGTTGCACCGCGGATCCTCGCCTCGCGCACCGCCTTCGTCGCCGACAGTCACGCCCACGCCCTGCAGGTCGCCGAGCCCGGTCTGCGCAAGCAGGCGACACAGCACCGGGCGGCGGGTCATACGATAGAAGGTGACAGCGTCACCGATTATCTACAACAGCTGGATGCCCACGTTGGCGATCCTGAGCATGTTATTGCCTCCCTGGCGCAGGACAGCGTGCTGGCCCGCGCCACCGATATTTCGTTTCAGGTGCACTCGGTGGAGCCTTCGCACCGGGATACGCTGCGTTCCATTGAGCTGATCGCTCAGCATATTGCCCCCCACATCAGATAAGGAGTCACCATGACGCTGAGTCAGGATATTCTGGCCGAACTGGCGGAGATTGCCCCCGGTTCCCCGCTCGACCAGGCGCGCGCCGTACGCGACGCCAGCACCCGTCACGCCCAGGGAAGTTATGAAGTGCTGTTCAGCCAGCAGGACGCTGACTTTCCTCTTGATGAACGCTTCGCGGTGGCCGCGAAGGTGGCGAAACTGCACCAGGCGGACGCGCTGGCGGCGCACTATGCCGGTTTCGGGCTCGCCGATCCAACCACCGATCGTCTGGTCCCGGCGCTGGCCTTTGCCCGCCTGCTCACCTTCACCCCCGTCGAAGCCACCCCCGGCGCGCTGCACACCTTAACCGGCGCGGGCTGGAGCCTGCGGGGCATCGTCACTCTGGCGCAACTGGTGGCCTTTGTCAGCTTCCAGAGCCGACTGCTGCTGGGCCTGCGGGCGCTCAACCATAAACCGATCGTCAGCGCCGATACGCCGCAGGTTGCCGGATACTGGCATACCACACCGCATACCCAGAGCGGCAAAGCGGCCCCGGTTCGCTTCACCCGCGATGAGCTGCACTGGGAACCCTGGCTGGCCGATAAACCGCTGGCGGAATTCAACGCTGAAGAACAGGCGATTCTGGCCAAATATGGCCATAGCGACTCCCCCTACTTTCGCCTGCTGGCGCGCAATCAGCCGGTGCTGGAGCAGCGGACCCTGACCGATAAAGGCATTTTCTATACCCCCGGGGGATTGCCGCGCGCCGAACGCGAGCTGGCCGCCACGGTGACCAGCAAAATCAACGGCTGTATCTACTGCGCCTCGGTGCATGCCCGTAAAGCGGCGCAGCTGGCGAAGGACGAGACCGCTGTCGACACGCTGCTGGCGGTGACGCCGGGGGAGAATTTGAGTGACGGCCAGTCGCCGCGCTGGCAGGCGGAAATCGACGCCGCCGCTGCGCTGTCGGTGACGCCGCCGGGGCTGAATGCCCGCCATCTGGCGGCGCTTGATGAGCAGGGTTTAGATACCCTGGCCCAGCTGGATCTGCTGCAGTCGGCGGCCTTTTTCGCCTGGGCCAACCGGCTGATGCTGACCCTTGGCGAACCCTGGCGTGAGTAAGCGTCGTTAGCAAGCTTGTCGGCGCTGATGGCAGCCATAGATGAGCAAGGCGCTCATCGCCAGAAACGACAGCGTGGCGGCAGGAAGCGCCACGCTGTTCCAGCCAAAGCCCTGGGCAATCATCATCCCGCCGCAGAAGGCGCCGATGGCGCTGCCGAGGTTGAAGGCAATCTGCCCTCCTGCCGCCCCCAGCATCTCGCCGCCTTTGGCGTTCTGCAGCAGCAGGATCTGCAGCGGCGCCGACAGGGCGAATAGTCCCGCGCAGCAGATAAACGCCAGAGTCAGCGAAGCGACTTTATGCTCACCGAAGGCAAAGATCAGCAGCAGCGTCACGGCAATGACCCCGTCGGTTATGGCCGCAATACGCAGCGGGCTGAAGCGTCCGGAAATTTTGCCGCTGAACAGATTACCGACCACCATTCCCAGCCCCGCCAGCATCATAATCAGCATCATCCTGCTTTCGGCAAAGCCGGAGACATTGAGCATAAAGGGCTTAATATAGCTGAACCAGGCAAACACACCGGCGTTGCCAAACATGGTGGCGGCAAAAATCAGCCACGGCGCCGGGGAGGCCAGAAAACGGAACTGCTCGCGCAGCCGGGTGCTGGTGCGATCATAGAGGGTGGGTACCCAGCAGAAAATAGTCATCAATACGGCGACGTTAAACACCGCGATTAGGGCAAAGGTATAGCGCCAGCTGAAGTGATGCCCAAGCCAGGTGCCGCCGGGGACGCCCACCAGATTAGCCACCGTCATCCCGCCAATCATCCCCGCCACCGCGGCGGTCACCTTCCCCGGCGGCGCGATTTTCGACAGGATAATCGCGCCGACGCCAAAGAACGCCCCGTGAGGAAAACCGGAAACCAGGCGGCCAAGCGCCAGCATGGCGTAGCTACTGGAGAGGGTAAACAGGGTATTGCCGAGAATACACAGGGCAGCGAGAAACAGCATCACCGATTTCAACGAAAACCGGCTGGAGAGCAGCGCCATGATCGGCGCACCGATCACCACACCGAAGGCATACCAGGCAATCATATTGCCGGCGGCGGGGATCGACATCCCGACATCGTGCGCCATATCCGGCAGCACGCCCATAATGCCAAATTCCGCCATGCCGAGTCCGAAGGTGCCCAGCGCCAGTGAAAAAATCGTTTTTTTCATACATCTTATAGGGGTATTGAGAGACGGCCGGCATTATTGACCATCCCGCCCCGACACACCAGCTAAAAACGCCCGACGGCAGTTTCCTCCATACAACGGCCTGATTCGTTCATGCTCGCCGCCGCGCGGCCGGCCATCATCGAGCCGGCGACGGCGTGGCTTAGCAATGACCCTCCCCTATTAAAATCAGTGGGCTCAAAGCGATAAACGCCCAATTGATCTCAACTTAACTTGAGGTTGTAAAGTCCTCCCATCATTCACCTCTGGAGAATCATCGATGCAAACTGTTGATGTCGGTTTTACCCATGTCGCCTTTACCGTCCGCTGTCTGGCCAGCAGCATTGATTTTTATACCCGCTATACCGCGATGACCGTCATTCACCAGCGCGAGCCCGGCTTGCCCTCAGCGCGTAAGGTGGCGTGGCTCAGCGATCGCACCCGGCCCTTCGCTCTGGTGCTGGTGCAGAGTGACGATCCGGCCGACACACCGCTGGGCCCGTTCGGCCATCTCGGCGTCGCCTGCGCCACCCAGGCGGAGATCGATGAGAAGGTCGCTCAGGCGCGGCGGGAAGGCGTTTTGCGGCGGGAACCGGAACAGCTGGGCGATCCGGTGGGATACTTCACCTTCTTTGCCGACCCGGACGGTAACACCCTGGAGCTGTCATGGGGGCAGCGGGTGGGGCTGGAAGTCATTGCGGCGGGGAACGCCAGCTAGCCCGTCCCCTCCGCGAATATTTTCCACCGCCTCGCCGGCGAAGGATTACACTTCAAAGGGATACCTCGGCAACACGGAGCATGGCGATGGGTAATAAGAAAAACGGTAATCCGGTCGACGCGGCGGTGAAGACCGCCCCGCTCGACAATAAAGCGTATGAGAAAGCGTTACGCAAACTCCATGTTGAGCTGGTGAAACTGCAGCGCTGGGTGGTGCATAAAGGGCTGAAGGTGTGCATCGTCTTTGAAGGCCGGGACGGCGCCGGCAAAGGCGGCACCATTAAGGCGATCACCGAGCGCGTCAGCCCGCGTATCTTCCGGGTCGTCGCCTTGCCCTCACCCACCGAGCGTGAGAAAAGCCAGCTCTATTTTCAGCGCTATATCAAGCACCTTCCGGCGGCTGGCGAGATTGTGATTTTCGATCGCAGCTGGTACAACCGCGCCGGCGTCGAACGGGTGATGGGCTTTTGCACCCCGGAGGAGGTGCAGAAGTTTCTCGACGGCGCGCCGATGGTGGAGCGCGGCATGGTCGAATCGGGCATTATTCTGCTCAAGTACTGGCTGGAGGTCTCTCCGCAGGAGCAGGAGCGCCGCCTGCGGGATCGCATCGACGATGGTCGTAAAATCTGGAAGCTCTCGCCGATGGACATAAAGTCTTTCAACCGCTGGGATGAATATACCGCCGCCCGCGACGCCATGTTCGCCGCCACCGATACCGCCTGGGCGCCGTGGTTCGTCGCCCGCTCGGAGGATAAAAAGCGCGTACGCCTGAATATCATCACCCATCTGCTGTCGCAGATCCCCTATGAAGCTTTACCGGTGGAGCATGTGACGCTGCCGAAGCGCAAAATTGGCAAAATGAAACAGACCAATTTCCCCTTCCGCTTTATTCCCGAGAAGTTCTGATTATTCTTCGCCGCGCTGGTTAATACCAGCGCCAGGTTTATTACCACAACCATGAATATTTCAGGCTATTACTTTCCTCTGGAAGCGGCCTCGCAAAATAAACATTAAAGTTGCTGCTGGGATTTATTTTTTAGTGAGTAAAGTGAATAATCACAGAACCAACCGCAAGGAGCCGATGATGAAAAGTAATACGCTACGTAAAAGACCCACTGACGTACCCGTCCAGAAGGCGTCAGCACAGCCAGGTAAGGATTTACGAGAAGCAGATAAACAGCGACAGCACAAGGAATTCATTGCCGCAATGAATGAATTTATTGCAAAAGGAGGCACTCTTACTGATGATGAATTTTTCAGGGTACTATGATGCTTGAACAATTCAATGTTTATCGAAATTGTTCTGCTCAGACAAATAAAACCCTGCCGTATTATATGAACGTGCAGAATGATTATTATGCAGACCTGGCCACGAGAGTCATTATTCCTTTAATGCGAACACAACAGTTACCACGCTGGCATCAGCATGTCGTACCAAGGATAAATATAGAATTTGACAGCTTTTTACTTTGTACGCCAATGATCAGTAACTTAAATAATAAACGGATCCAGCCACAGGATTTCGTCTGCAATCTGAGTCATGCGCGCCAGGGCGTTATCGATTCAATCGATACACTTATCACGAACTGCTGACTGCCGGGAACCCGCTCCGACATCTCCGGAGCGGGTTTTGCGCCGTGAAGGCTTACTTCATCCCTTCGCGACTCTCTTTGATCGCCTCCAGGCGTTCGACATCGCGATACCAGCGCGGGTGATGTTTCTTCGCCCAGCGGCGACTGACCTTACCCTCAATCATCCCATTAATCGACCCTTTGACCCAAAATGCCATATACATATGGATGAGGATCGCGTGGATCAGGATAATTGCCGAAGTGGCGTGTATCAGCAGGCTGTAACGGATAACCGGAATCGGGAAATATTCTGCAAAGTACGGGCGCCAGATAATCACCCCGGTCACCAGCAGCACAAAAATCATGCTCATAATGGTCCAGAACATCATCTTCTGCCCGGCGTTATATTTCCCGACGCGCGCGACCTTATGTTCGTTGCCTTTCAGCACCTCCACGATACCTTTCAGCCAGGGGATATCCTGTTTATCAGGGATATTGTGGTGGACAAAACGCACAAACATAAACATCAGCGCGACAAAAATCAGCACCCCAAAGAACGGGTGCAGGATACGCCCCATCTGCGGCGTGCCGAAGGTTTCCGTTAGCCACTGCAGCGTCGGGAAGAAAAACGATATTCCCGACAGTGCCACGAGGAAGAAACAGATAACCACCGTCCAGTGACAGGCACGATCGATAAACGTCGTGCGCATAATCATCTTCGATTTACTCATCATGCTCCTCCTCGTCGTCATCAACTTCCTTGTTCGGCCCGATACCGATGTAGTGGTAGATAAGCCCGGCGAAGGTGGCGATAAAGCCCGCCGCCGCCAGCGGTTTCAGCGCCCCCTTCCACAGACTGATACTGGTATCGATCTGCGGTTCCTTCGGCAGCTTGTGATACAGCTCCGGCTGGTCGGCATGATGCAGGACGTACATCACGTGGGTGCCGCCTACGCCCTGCGGGTTGTAGATCCCGGCGTTGGCATAACCGCGTTTTTTAAGCTTATCCACCCGCTCCTGCGCCACTTCCAGCATCTCTTTTTTCGTGCCGAAGTGGATCGCGCCGGTAGGACAGGTTTTCACGCAGGCCGGTTCCTGACCGACGCTGACCCTATCCACACACAGCGTGCATTTATAAACCCGGTTATCCTCTTTATTGAGGCGCGGAATATTAAACGGACACCCGGCAATGCAGTAGCCGCAACCAATGCAGTTTTCCTGCTGGAAATCGACGATGCCGTTGGCGTACTGAATAATCGCCCCGGCGGAGGGGCAGGCTTTCAGGCAACCCGGCTCCTCGCAGTGCATACAGCCATCCTTGCGGATAAGCCATTCCAGCTTGCCGTTCTGTTCGGTCTCGCTAAAGCGCATTACCGTCCAGGATTTAGCGCTAAGATCCGCCGGATTGTCGTACACGCCGACGCAGTGCCCCACTTCATCGCGAATGTCATTCCACTCGGAACAGGCCACCTGGCAGGCTTTACAGCCTACGCAGGAGGAGACATCGATAAGCTTGGCGACTTCGGCCTTATAGTCCCGCGCGCGTGGCGCGGGAGTTATCGGGTTGGTCGCGGAGCGTTTAATAATGTCTTGTGTTTCCATCGCCATTGAATCGCTCCTTACGCTTTCTCGATGTTGACCAGAAACGCCTTATACTCCGGCGTTTGCGAGTTGGAATCGCCGACGTTAGGCGTCAGGGTGTTGGCGATATAGCCTTTACGGGCCACGCCTTCAAAGCCCCAGTGCAGCGGGATCCCGACGGTTTCGACCTGCTGGCCGTTGACGTTCAACGTGCGCAGTCGGCGGGTCACCACGGCAACCGCGCGAATAAAGCCGCGTTTGCTGCTGACTTTCACCCAGTCGCCGTTGGCGATACCTTTGCTTTTCGCCAGCCCTTCGCTGATTTCGACAAACTGTTCCGGCTGCGCGATGGAATTGAGCAGCGCATGCTTGGTCCAGGTGTGGAAATGCTCGGTCAGACGATAGGTGGTGCCGACATACGGGAACTTATCCTTCTTACCCAGGCGGATGGCGTCCTCTTCATACAGACGCACCACCGGGCTGGAGACCACCTTCGGGTGCAGCGGGTTGGTGCCAAGCGGGGTTTCCATCGGCTCGTAGTGCTCCGGGAACGGCCCTTCCGCCAGTTTATCGAGCGCAAACAGGCGGCCAAGTCCCTCCTGCTGCATGATAAACGGCCCGGTGTTGCTCCCCGGCGGCGCAGTATTGAAGTCCGGAATATCATTTCCGACCCACTTGCTGCCGTTCCACTGGATCAGCATCCGCTTCGCATCCCACGGCTTGCCGTTAATATCAGCCGAAGCGCGGTTATACAGCACCCGACGATTGAGCGGCCACGCCCATGCCCATCCCAGCGTATTGCCCAGGCCCGAAGGATCGGCGTTATCACGATTCGCCATCTGGTTACCCTGCTCGGTCCAGCTGCCGGTATAGATCCAGCACGACGACGCGGTGCTGCCGTCATCGCGCAGCAGCGCGAAGCTATTGAGCAGTTGGCCTTTTTTCGCCAGCAGAGCGCCATTTTGATCGTAGAGATCCGCCAGCGCGTAGCCGTTGTTCTCTTTTGCCACTTCTGCCGATTCCGGATGGTCCGGCTGCTTGTAGCGCCAGCTCATCTTCAGCAGGGGTTCCGCGCCCTTCCCGCCTTCGGTGCGGTACAGTTCGCGCAGGCGATGGTAAATCCCGGCAAGGATTTCGCCATCGTTGCGCGCTTCACCTGGGGCATCCTGACCTTTCCAGTGCCATTGCAGCCAGCGACCGGAGTTGGCGATCGAGCCATCTTCTTCGGCAAAGCAGGTCGACGGCAGGCGGAAGACTTCGGTCTGAATCGCCGACGGGTCGACATCATTAGACTCGCCGTGGTTCTGCCAGAAGGTCGAGGTTTCGGTCACCAGCGGATCGATAACCACCAGATACCTCAGCTTGCTGAGGCTACGCACCACTTTGTTTTTGTCCGGGAAGGACGCTACCGGGTTGAAGCCCTGACAGATATAGCCAGTGACGTTGCCGTTATCCATCATATTGAAGTACTTGATAACGTCGTAAGCCTGATCCCATTTCGGCAACCAGTTGAAGCCCCAGTCATTCTCTTTCTGCGCCGCCTCGCCGTATAACGATTTCATCAGGCTGACGAAGAATTTCGGGTAGTTGCTCCAGTAGTTCACCTGCCCGGGGAGCGTCGCTTTCGGCGTGTTGGCGCTAAGATAACTTTGCAGATCGGTCTGTTTATCGGATGGCAGCGTCAAATAACCCGGCAGACTGGTCGACAACAGGCCCAAATCGGTCAGCCCCTGAATATTGGAGTGGCCGCGCAGCGCGTTGACGCCGCCGCCGGCCATGCCCATATTGCCGAGCAGCAACTGGATCATCGCCATGGTGCGGATGTTCTGCGCGCCGACGGTGTGCTGCGTCCAGCCCAGGGCATACAGGAAGGTGGTGGTGCGGTCCGCGGCGCTGGTTGACGCCAGCACGTCACACACTTTAAGGAAGTCCGCTTTCGGCGTACCGCAGATATTCTCCACCACTTCCGGCGTGTAGCGGGAAACGTGCTGCCTGAGCAGATTCCACACGCAGCGCGGATGGCTGAGCGTTTCATCGCGTTTGGCGTAGCCGTTTTCATCGAACTGGTAGTTCCAGGACGATTTATCGTACTGACGTTTTTCGGCATCGTAGCCGCTGAACAGGCCCTCTTCGAAGGCAAAATCATCCCGTACCAGCAGGCTGGCATTGGTGTAATGCTTCACGTACTCGGCATTGATCTTATTATTTTCGATCAGGTACAGCAGCACGCCCGACAGGAAGGTAATGTCGGTACCGGAACGAATCGGCGCATAGATATCGGCCACCGACGCGGTACGCGTAAAGCGCGGGTCGACGACGATAAGCGTGGCATCGTTATTGTTTTTCGCTTCCATCGCCCAGCGGAATCCCACCGGATGCGCTTCGGCGGCGTTGCCGCCCATCACCACCACGACGTTAGCGTTTTTGATATCAACCCAGTGGTTGGTCATCGCACCGCGACCAAATGTTGGAGCAAGACTTGCTACCGTTGGTCCGTGTCAGACGCGCGCCTGGTTGTCTACCGCCAGCATGCCGAGCGAACGCACAAATTTTTGCGTCAGCATGCCAGTCTCATTGCTTGCCGCCGAGGCGCACAGCATGCCGGTGGAAAGCCAGCGGTTAACCGTCACGCCCTGCTCGTTCTTTTCAATAAAGTTGGCGTCGCGGTCGGCTTTCATCAGTCTGGCGATGCGGTTAAAAGCGTCATCCCAGGAGATGCGCTGCCATTTATCCGAGCCCGGGGCGCGGTATTGCGGATAACGCAGGCGGTTTTCACTGTGGACATAGTCCAGCAGGCCTGCGCCTTTCGGGCACAGCGCGCCGCGGCTCACCGGATGGTCCGGGTCCCCTTCAATATGGTAAATCGCTTCTTTGGCGTTTTTCGCGCCGTCGCCGAGGCTATACATTAATAGCCCACAGCCCACGGAGCAGTAAGTGCAGGTGTTGCGGATCTCTTTCGCACGCAGCAATTTGAAATTGCGTGCCTGAGCCAGCGCCATTTTAGGGGCAAAGCCCAGGGCGGCGGCTGTGGTTCCGGCCATACCGCCTGCGCAGATCTTAAAGAACTTTCTGCGGCTGACGTCCATTGCATTCCTCCATGCAGGATGTTGATTCATCGCGCGGAGGAAACTAACAGCAATACCTTTGTTTTATTTGCGTCAAATCAAGGTCGAAAACGCTCGCCCCCTTAATAGTCAGCGGCGACGAGTTTGACTAATACCAAAGAGTTAACGCCGGCGGGAAATATCGACCATCGACCGGCAAAAGATGTTATAAATTCCGGCTGCGTTTGCGTCACTATCAGGTTAAATATGCAAAAAAAGAGAGCGACATCAATCGGCTTCGCCGCCATTATCTTATGGAGCACGATGGTCGGATTGATTCGCGGCGTCAGCGAAGGGTTAGGCCCGGTTGGCGGCGCGGCGATGATTTATAGCCTCAGCGGCCTGCTGCTCATTTTTACCGTTGGCTTTCCCAACCTGCACCAGATCCCGCGCCGCTATCTGCTGGCTGGCAGCGTGCTGTTTGTCAGCTATGAAATCTGCCTCGCCCTGTCGCTGGGGTTCGCCGCCACTCGCCAGCAGGCCATTGAAGTGGGGATGGTCAATTACCTGTGGCCCAGCCTGACGATTTTGTTCGCCATTCTCTTTAATGGCCAGAAAAGCAGCTGGCTGGTGATCCCCGGCTTATTGCTGGCGCTGTTCGGCGTGAGCTGGGTACTTGGCGGCGAGCACGGGCTCAACCCCGAGGAAATCATCAATAACGTGGTGTCCAGCCCGCTGAGCTACATTCTGGCATTTGTCGGGGCGTTTATCTGGGCGGCGTACTGCACGGTGACCGCGAAGTACGCCAAAGGTAAAAATGGCATTACCCTCTTTGTCCTGTTAACCGCCCTGACGCTATGGCTGAAATTTCTCGCCAGCGACCAGCCGCCGATGCTGTTTAGCTGGCCGGTAGTCATTAAGCTGATGACGGTCTCTGTGGCGCTGGGGCTGGCCTACGCGGCGTGGAACGTCGGGATCCTGCACGGCAACGTCAGCCTGCTGGCGGCGGCCTCGTACTTCACGCCGGTACTCTCTTCCGCGCTGGCGGCTGTCCTGCTTAGCGCTACACTGTCGTGGTCTTTCTGGCAGGGGGCCGGGATGGTGTGTCTCGGCTCCCTGCTCTGCTGGTACGCCACCCGCCGCTAGCCGAGATCGCCGCCCGCTACCGGTAGCGTCACGCCGGTGATATAGCTGGCCTCATCGCTGGCGAGAAACAGGATCGCATTCGCCTGTTCCGCCAGCGTGCCGTACCGGTGCAGCAGACTGCTCGCTACCGTCTGATCGACCACCTGCTGATACCACGCCGTTTCCTGCTCGCTCGGCTGCTCATCGTTGCGCGGCGTCAGACGTGGCGGCGCCTCCGTCCCGCCAGGCGCGACGGCGTTAATCCGAATACCGCTGCCGCTGTACTCCATGGCAATCGACCGGGTCAGCGCGTTAACGCCGCCTTTCGCCGCCGAATAAGGCACCCGGTTCACCCCCGCCGTCGCCACCGACGAGATATTGACGATGCTGCCTTTCCCCTGCTTCAGCATCCCGGGGAGCGCCGCGCGGCAGCCCCACAAGGTGGGGAACAGCGAGCGGCGGATCTCTTTCTCAATTTGTTCTGGCTGATACTCGGCAAAGGGTCGCGCCCAGATAGTCCCCCCGACGTTATTGATTAACACATCGAGGCGGCCAAAATGCGCGATCCCAGCGGCAAACGCCTGCTCGGTACTCTGCCACTGCTCAAGGTCAGCCTCCAGCGCCAGTACCTGACTTCCGGCCAGGGCTAGTACGGCAGCCAGTTCGTGTACGTAAGGCGAGCGGTCAATCAGCAACAGAGCAGCGCCTTCGGCTGCCGCCTGCTCCGCGGTCTGGCGGCCAATCCCCTGCGCCGCGCCGGTGATAGCGACGACTTTATCGGTAAAACGCATACTGCCTCCTTATGCCGCCGCGCTCTGGCTGGCGATAAATTTCTCATACCAGAAGCCTGCCGGGGAAATTCCTCTGTCGCGCAGCGTCGTGGCGACCGCGTTGACCATCGGCGGCGGCCCGCAAAGATAGATGTCAACGTCGCCGTTATTCAGCATCGCGTCATCGAGATGGTCGGTGACAAAACCGCGCTGCGGGCAGGTACTGTTTTCATCCGCCACCACCGGCAGCCAGCGATATCCCGTCAGTTGTTGGTTAAACGCATCCAGCGCGTCGGTTTTCACCAGATCGCAATCGCGGGTCACGCCGTACAGTAGCGTTACCGGGCGCTGACTGCCCTGTGTTTGCAGGGTGTGTAACATGGAGAGCAGCGGCGCCAGCCCGGTGCCGCCCGCCAGCATGAGCAGCGGGCGTTCGCCGCTGCGCAAATAGAAGCTGCCCATGGGGCCGCTGAGGGTCAGACGATCGTCGGGCCGCGCCTGCTGGGTTAACCACTGGCTCATCATGCCGCCAGGCACGTTACGAATAAGAAAGCGCCCTTCAAGAGAACCCGGCAGCGAGCTAAATGAGTAGGCGCGCACATGAGGCGTGCCCGGTACCTGAATGTTAATGTACTGTCCCGGCAGAAAAGCCAGCGGCTCATCCAGGGCGACCACCAGTTCGATGGCGGTATCGGACAGACAATTCACCTGCCGCACCTGCGCCCCGGTGTTGGTCAGCGCGGTTTTGCACTGGGCGGCGGCCACCGGCACGTCGATCACACAGTCGCTGGTCGGGACCATCTGGCAGGTCAGCACCTGGCGATTCTGCGCTTCGTCGTCGCTTAACGCCTCGTCGAGATAATCCTCCCCCAGATCGTATTCACCGCTAGCGCAGTGACATTTGCAGGTACCGCAAACGCCGTCCGAACAGTCCATCGGCAGATTCACCTTCTGGCGATAGGCGGCATCCAGCACCTTCTCCCCGGCATGGCATTGAATAAAGCGGGTAATGCCGTCCTCAAAATTAAGAGCAATATTGAAGGTCATAAGCGCCTCTTAAATGTGGTAAACGTCAATCACCTGACGGATATAATCGTTATTCAGGCGCACGGTTTTGCGCACGATCTGCGGTCTGCCGTCCTGCTCAATTAGCGTGCAACAGGTAGAGCCGAAATAGGCATCCGTGTGTTGATAGCGGTGGCTCCAGGTGACCCAGTTGTAGCGCACCTCCAGCCCCTCGTCGCTTTCGCCCATCAGTTCAACATTGCTGATGATGTGGGTGGTGCGCGGCTCCGGCGTACTGGCGCCGGAACGTTCGGTTTTAATGCGATAGACGCGATCTTCCAGGCCTTCACGGTTGGGATAATAGATAAGGGAAATCTCTTTTTGCGGGTCGCGCGTCAGCTGGTCATCGTCGCCCCACGCCGGCATCCAGTAGACCACCTGCGGGCTGTAACAGCTCAGCCATTCGTCCCACTGACGATCATCCAACAGGCGGGCTTCGTAATAGAGAAACTGGCGAACGTGTTCGAGATTCAACATCAGGCCACCTCCACGCGCTGGGTAATCGACTGGTCGTAACGCTGCTGTTCCTGTTCCAGCGCCGCCAGCATGACCGTTTGCCAGTGATGGTGATGGGCGATGTACAGCGCTTCATCTTCCGATTTCACCCCGCTGAGTCGTGGCGTGAAACCGGCATGTTTGGCGTGCTCATCCGGGCCGTCGACCCAGCGCAGCGCGCCGCGGCTCAGATCGCTCCATGGCAGATTTTCGCCGAGATAGCCGCGCTGACAGGCGCTGAACTCTTCCAGATCGTCCGGCGTCCCCATCCCGCTAACGTTAAAGAAATCTTCATACTGGCGGATGCGTAGCGCCCGCGCCTGGTCTGATTCACCTTTTGGCGCAAAACACCAAATGGTGACTTCGGTTTTATCGACCGCAATCGGGCGGATCACGCGGATCTGGGTAGAAAACTGATCCATCAGGTAGACGTTGGGGTACAGGCACAGGTTGCGGGTTTCGTTGACCATCTGGTCGGCGCGTCGTTCGCCAAATTCCGCCTGTAGACGCTCGCGGTGGGCATACACCGGGCGCACTTCCGGGTTCAGCGCCCGGGTCCACAGCAACATGTGGCCGTTGTCAAAACCGTAGCCGCCGCCGACGCTCTTTGACCAGCCGTTGGCGTCAACCGCATGCGTCCCTTCCGCTTCATAGTTGCGGCGTGACATGGTTGAGGCGTAGTTCCAGTGGACCACGCTGACGTGATAGCCATCGGCGCCGTTCTCCGCGCCCAGCTTCCAGTTGCCTTCGTATACATAGCTCGACGAGCCCTTCAGCACTTCCAGTCCTTCCGGCGCCTGATCGACGATCAGATCGATGATTTTGCGGGTTTCGCCGAGATAGGCCTCCAGCGACTGCACGTCCGCATTGAGGCTACCGAATAAGAAACCGCGGTAAGACTGAAAACGCGGCAGTTTTTGCAGATCGTGAGATCCTTCCTGTTTGAAGGTGTCAGGATAGGCGCCGGTGCTCTCATCTTTGGCTTTTAATAATTTGCCGTTATTGCTGAAGGTCCAGCCGTGGAACGGACAGGTAAACGAATTTTTATTCCCGGTTTTGCGTCGACATAACATGGCGCCGCGGTGGGCACAGCTATTAATTAATGCATGCAATTCATTCTTTTTATCGCGAGTAATAATAACCGGCTGCCGTCCCAGCGTCAGAGTATAATAATCTCCCGGCTCGGCAATCTGGCTTTCATGGGCGAGAAAAACCCAATTTCCTTCGAAGATATGTTTCATTTCAAAATCAAATAACTGCTGGTCGGTAAATATAGAGCGGTGGCAACGGTAAATATGATTTTCACGGTCGACAATTAACGCGTTGTTAATTTTGTCTTTAAGCGCTGAGAGCGTTTTTTGCATGAGTTAACTCCTCCTGCAGGATTCAGGATGAAAGAAACAGGGTGAATTTGTCGTTTTCGGGTGCAATGTCTGGCCCGGGCAGCGGCGTGCCCGGGGCCGATAATGCCGGTTACTCTTTGGCGCGCAGGCGGGTGCCGCGGTGCTCTTCGTCGGCGTTCAGGGCTTTACACAGGGTGAAATCAAAACAGACCTCGGTGTGCTCTCCCTCAAGATCGCGCTGCGCGATGGTCTCGCGGTCGGTCACTTTTACCGGGTCGGCAATCAGACCGTCGCGGGTAGCAAAGGCAAAATCATCCCACAGATATTTATCGCCGCTGAGGTTAATCTGGCTGGTCAGATGCTTATGGCCCGGGGCGGAGACGAAGAAGTGAATGTGCGCCGGACGGTTGCCGTGGCGGCCTAACTGATCCAGCAACTTCTGCGTCGGACCATCCGGCGGGCAGCCGTAGCCGGAAGGCATGATGCTGCGCACGCTGTAGCGGCCATCGGCGCCAGTGCGGATCCGGCGACGGAGGTTGTAGTCGCTCTGACTTTGATCGAAAAACGAGTAATTACCGAGGGTATTGGCGTGCCAGATATCAACAATGGCGTTAGCGATCGGCTGGCCCTGATTATCTTTAACCTGACCATGCAGCCACATTACTTCCCCGGCATCAGTGCCATCATCCATCCGGGCGTGGCTGTCGGCCAGCGGCGCATTGGCCACATACAGCGGCCCTTCGATGGTGCGCGGGGTACCGGTTTCCCGCCGCGCCGCCGCATCAATGGCGTCCTGACGCAGGTCGAGGAAATGCTCCAGTCCCAGCCCGGCCGCCAGCAGCGCCGCTTCCTGACGCCCACCCAGCTCGTGCAGATAGTTCACCGCGTGCCAGAACTCTTCTTCTGTGACGTTATAGTCATCGATCAGCGTGCAGATATTCTCCAGCAAACGGTGGACGATGGCTTTAAAACGTTCATTACCGCCAGGGACATTTAACCCCGCGCCTTCACGTAATAATTTCTGCACGGCTTCTTGTTGTACGAAAGCATTACTCATAATTATTCTCTCTTATCGTTGTAGGATATTTGCCGGGTGTTCCCGGCATGAGGTCAGATGTTATTATTATTAGCTATCGTCTTCACGAACAGACGAGGGATGACGGCACAGCGCCTCGACGCGAATATCCATAAAGGGATACAGCGGCAATCCCATTAAAATTTGATGTAACTCTTCGGCATCTCGAACATCGAAAATGCTGACATTGGCGTAAAGACCGGCGACGCGCCAGATATGTCGCCATTTGCCTTCACGTTGTAATTGCTGCGAATAGGCTTTCTCGCGTTGTTTAATTTCATCCGCTTCGGCGGCAGGAAAACCGAGCGGAATATTAACGGTCATCTCCACTTTAAATAGCATTATTTACTCCTGTTATGCTTTACGGGAATAGAAGCGCAGCTTGTCTTCATCCAGCTCCACGCCGAGCCCTGGCGTCTGCGGGAGCGCTACCTGACCATCGGCAAAGGTGAGTGGCACGCTGACAATATCGTCTTTGAGGAGCAGCGGGCCGAACATCTCAGTGCCCCACTGCAGCGGCAGCGTCGACCAGGCGTGCAGCGACGCGACGGTACCGACGGTCCCTTCCAGCATGGTGCCGCCATACAGGCCAACCCCCGCCGCCTGGGCGACGCGGGCCAGCGCCAGCACGCTGTTCGGTCCCCCGGCTTTGGCGATTTTCAGGGCATAAGCGCCGGTAAATCCCTGTTGCGCCAGTTGGTAACCATCGTAAGCGGTCGCGACCGCTTCATCCGCGAGGATCGCAGTTTCAATATGCTGGCTCAGGCGCACCAGTGCAGCATTGTCGTGGGCGCTGACCGGCTGTTCGATAAGATCGACCCCCATCGCCGCCAGCTCTCGACAGCCTTTCGCGCCGGTCGCGGCATCCCAAGCCTGGTTAACGTCGACGCGGATGCTGGCGCGATCGCCTAACGCTTCCACAATGGCCCGGGTATGACGCAGGTCGGTGGCTAATTCCCGCGCGCCAATTTTCAGCTTGAACGCCTGATGACGGCGCTCGGCTAACAGCTTTTCCCCTTCGGCGATATCTTTCGCGGTATCGCCGCTGGCTAACGTCCACAGCACCGGCAACGCCGTTTGCAGCGCGCCGCCGAGCAGCGCCGATACCGGTAGCCCTAAAGCTTTGCCCTGGGCATCAAGGAGTGCGGTTTCAATGGCAGACTTTGCGAAAGTATTGCCTCTAATGGCGCTGTTCATACGCGCCGTCAGCGCATTCAGGTTATCGGCCGGCAGCCCTTTCAACAGCGGCGTCAGATAATGGGTTATCGCCGACGAGATAGCCTCCGGGCTCTCGACGCCATAGCTCAAACCACCAATGGTGGTGGCTTCGCCGATGCCGCAGATGCCGTCGGAGCGGGTAAGCCGCACGATCACCAGCGTCTGGCAGCCCATGGTGGTCATCGATAACTTGTGTGGCCGGATGGTCGGGACATCCACTATCCAGCTCTCAATACGTTCTACGGTGGCGGTCATTTTCGGTTCCTGATGAGATGTATAACTTTTTGTACCCACATCCATAACGGGGAGGTGTGTGCCATTGACAATAGGGTTCAGCCTGGCGGCTGGTCAACGGCGATAATCGAAATGTTGTGCGATTATCGGCACGTTTGTTAAAAGGCAGTTAATAATGTGATCGCGGTGGTAAAACCGGCACAATTCAGGACGGTGCAGTTTGCGCACGGTATAGTGATGCCCCGTGAGCTTTGCATTGCAACGGAGAGGGAATCAATGCGTGACCATACCCCCACCACCTTGAGCGCCAGGCAGGCCGAGCACGACCCCAATTTTATGCTGTCTCTGGCCCGCGGGCTGGAGGTGCTCAATGCTTTTACTCCCCAGCGCCAGCGGCTGACCATTTCTCAGTTGAGCCAGAAAACCCAAATCTCCCGCGCGGCGGTACGCCGTTGCCTGTATACCCTCGCCGCGCTGGGCATGGTGCACAGTCCGGATGGCCGCAGCTATGAACTGCTGCCCCGGGTGCTGGCCGTCGGCCACGCCTATCTGGCCGGCACGCCGCTGGCGAAAGTCGCGCAGACGGCGCTGGATAGCCTTGGCAAAGCGCTCGGCGAATCCTGCTCAGCGGCGACGCTGGACGGCGACAACGTGCTCTATATCGCCCGCGCGGCGGTCAATAATTTACTGAGCATCGACCTGGGGCGCGGCAGTCGCCTGCCAGCATGGGCGACCTCTATGGGACGGGTATTGCTGAGCGCACTGCCGGAGGAACAGCTTGAAGTGACACTGTCACGAGCAGCGTTAATCCGCTACACCCCGCATACCCTGTGCGATATGGCCGGGCTACGCGCGGAGATCGCCCGGGTGCGCATGCAGGGCTATGCCCTCGCCGACCGGCAGATTGAGGTGGGGTTGTGTTCGCTGGCGGTGCCCGTGCTGTCACGCAATGGCCAGGTGGTGGCCGCCCTGAATGTCGGGGTTCCCGCCGCGACGACCAGCGCCGCGGCGTTAAAAGAGAAGGCCCTCGCCCCGCTACGACGCGCGGCGATGGACCTGTCGCTACAGCTATAGCGCTGACTGCGGTTTCGCCACGCTCGCCAGGCTGCGCCAGATGCCGGCCGCCAGCAGCAGAAGCAGTACGCCCGCCGTCGCCAGCACCAGGCTGTGAGCCTGGGTAAAGGCCGCCTTCGCCGCCGCCATCAGCGCCTCAGCCATCCCGGCGGGCAGCGCCTCGGTCAGACTGACCGCCTCGCCGATTGACGACGACGCCTGCTGCGCCATGGACTCACTCAGCCCGGACGGTAGCACAATGGTGGCGCTGTAGCTGCGGGTCAGGATCAGGCCAAACAGCGCAATACCGAGACCGGCGCCCAGCTCATAGGCCATGGTTTCGATGGCCCCGGCCGCCGCCGCTTTCTCCTTCGGCGCCGCCGCCATAATCGCGGAGCTGGAGGCCAGCAGCGCGCTGGCGACGCTGAAGCCCAGCAGCGTCATCAGCCCCCACGCCTGCCACGGCTGACTGCTGAAATCGGTCAGCGCGAGGCCCAAAAAGCTGAAGGCGCTGAGCAACATCCCGCCGGTCGCCACCTCGCGCAGCCCAAGCCGCGACACCAGCAGGCCGGCAATCGGGCCGCTGAAGCCGCTGGCGACCATCACCGGCAGCATAAACATCCCCGCCTCGAACGGCGTTTTCTGATGCACAAACTGCAGCTCCTGCGCCATCAGCAGCTCAAAACCGACCAAGGTAATCAGGGCCGTCATCGCCATCATCACCCCGCTTAAAATAATACGATGGGTGAACAGCCGCATATCCACCATCGGGCGGGTCGCCGACAGCTGCTTGCGGATAAACCAGGTGAGCATCGCCGCTCCGCCGATCGCCACCAGTGCGGTGAGCCACAGCGCCAGCTGGCCCTTCAGCGCCGATTTCGCGCTAAACACCAGCATCAGGATCGAGGCAATTAAAATGAGCGCCTGCAGCAGATTGAGCGGTTGTTCGCGGCGCGCAGGCTGGCGCGGCACCACCTTCGCATTAATGGCGATAACCACCAGCACGATCGGTACGTTGATCAGGAATACCGACCCCCAGTAGAAATGCTCCAGCAGCATGCCGCCCACCAGCGGGCCAAAAGCCGCGCCGCCGGAGCCCACCGCCGCCCACAGACCCAGCGCCATATTGCGCTGGCTGGCCTCGGCAAAGGTGCTGCGGATCCCGGCCAGCGTCGCCGGGACGATCATCGCCGCCCCCACCGCCAGCAAAGCGCGTGAGGCAATCAGCGTCAGGGCCGTCGGCGACAGCGCGGCGCACAGCGAGGCGACGCCAAAAATGGCGCTGCCGAGCAGCAGCAGGCGCTTGAAGCCGATTTTATCGCCGAGGGCGCCCATCGGCAGCACCATACCGGCCATGACTAAGGAGTAGATATCAATAATCCACAGCAGCTCATTGCCGCTGCTACCCAGCGCGACGCTGAGCGTCGGCGCGGCCACATGCAATACCGTGGCGTCAATCGCCACCGGAATATAAACCAGCAAAATCGCCATCAGCGTCATCCATTGCCGTGACATAGCTTGTACCTCAATGTTGGAAATTGGACACACGTCCAGGATGGCGATCCTGCCGGATTGTTGAACGCATGTCCAATTTTTTGTTACACTCGGCCAAAGCCAGATGACAGCGGGGTTCTATGCACTATTTACAGCGGGATGCACGACGGGAAGGGATTATGCAGGCCGCCATGCGGCTGGCGCTGCGCGGCGGCTTTGCCGCCATGACCGTGCGGCAGATCGCCCGCGAAGCCGAGGTGGCCGCCGGGCAGTTGCACCACCACTTCTCCTCCATCGGCGAGCTGAAATCACAGGTTTTCATCCGTCTGATCCGCGAGATGCTCGATATGCCGCTGGTGGCCGAAGACGCCAGCTGGCGCGAGCGGTTATTCTCGATGATCGGCAGCGAAGATGGCCGGCTGGAGCCCTATATCCGCCTGTGGCGCGAAGGCCAGGTGCTGGCCGACAGCGACCCGGACATCAAAGCGGCCTACCTGCTGACCATGAACATGTGGCATGAAGAGACCGTCGCCATCATCGAGCAGGGCCTCGCCTGCGGCGAATTTCATTCGTCTGAACCACCGGCAGATATCGCCTGGCGTTTTATCGCCCTGGTGTGCGGCCTCGACGGGATTTACGCCCTTGGCACCCAGGCCCTGGACGATGCAGCGTTTAGCCGTTATTTGAATAAGATGATTACCATGGAATTGTTTTAGCGGACGCTGCCAGAGCGTGGCAGGGATCCATCGCGGGCACTGACTGCTGGCGGAGGCCATTGACCCCGTTGCGCCGTTAGTTTGCCGGATGGCGGCTACGCCTTATCCGGCCTGCAAAACGCTTCTATCTTCATTCGATAGCTTTCCCTCAGGCCCGGTCAGCGCAGCGCCACCGGGTATCAGGAAATTTACTTCCCGGCTTCCGGATGGGTATCGAACGCCGCCATTACCGCCGCCAGCGCCGCTTCACTAAAGCCATGTTTAGGATCGTCCACGCCCAGCCCGAAGCGGGTCTGCAGCGCTTCATACAGCGCGGAGACATCGGCAAAATCGATCTTCTCCACCACGTGGTTATTCTCCCAGTGGGTAAAGTGGAAATTGGTGAGGGTCATTTTGCCGCCGTCCGGCAGATGACGGCACATCAGCAGATGGTGACGGAAGTGAGACTGTGGCCAGTGCGCCGACCAGAAGTTGCCCATCACATAATCAGACGCATACTGGCGGCCTAAATCGAAATGGTACATCGACTGCCAGTGCTCGTGATGGTTGAACTGCAGCGTCCACTCATCCCCTTCATGCACCAGACGATAGCTGCCATGCGGCGTTTGCTGGGGGATATCGGCCAGCAGTTTGATCGGCGCGGTCAGCGTCTGGCCGCCGAAGCCGACGTCGGCGATCCAGCGCTCGCCCGCCACTTCCACCAGCAATAAACGGTGAGTACGCGGCGGCATCTGCGGCGGATTGGCCAGCACCACGCGGCCAAGCAGGCTGCGGACGTTAAAGCCTATCTCGCGCAGCACGCGCTCAAGGAGACCATTTTGCTCAAAACAATACCCCCCGCGGCGGGCGGCGATCAGCTTCTCTTCCAGCGCCCGATCGTCAAGGTGGATCTCACGCGGCAGCAGGACGTCGAGGTTTTCAAAGGGGATGGCGCTGTTATGCTGCAGATGCAATTCCCGCAGGGTATCAATGGATACATCAGGCTCACCCGTCCAGCCCAGACGGGAAAAATAGGCGCGTAAAAAGGGACTCATCAAGGCCTCCAGCTGTAGGTGTCCGACATTTATAGCCTATTTTTCCGCGCCGACCGTCTTTTTTGTGCGCTTGTCGTTAACCGCGCGTGCTGCGCTGCATCAGCGCCAGCGCCGTCAGCATCAGGACCAGACCGGTCAACAGCGTCAGGCTGGCCATCGCCATGCCCTGACCGACGGAGCCCTGTTCGAACTGACGCCAGATAAACACCGCCACGGTTTGCGTACCGGCCGGAGAGAGCAGCAGCGAGGTCACCAGCTCCCGGGAGGCCACCGCGAACACCATCAGCATCGCCGCCAGCAGCGCCGGAAAGACCAGCGGCAGAACAATCAACCGCAGCGCCTGCAGTGGCGACGCCCCGTGCACCCGGGCGGCGGGCTCAAGATTGTGGCCCAGCTGGCGCAGCGCGCTGCCGACATAGCGCACCGGCCAGGGCAACAGCAGGCAGCAATAGGAGAGCAGCAACATCCACAGCGTGTTATAGGGCGAGCGCGGCCAGAAGGGCTGATTCCACAGCAGGATCAAACCGACGCCTACCACCACGCCCGGCAGCGCCGCCGGCATCAGTGACAGCGCGTCCACCATCCCGCGCCCTTTAATCTTCTGCACCATCACCAGCCAGGCGGCCAGCAGGCCCAGCGCGCCGACAATCAGCGCCGAGCCCAGGGCCAGCGACAGGCTGGTGCCGAGGGCCGACAGGGCATCCCCCTGCTGGTCAAACAGCGCCGCGAAGTGACGTAGCGTGACATTCTCAACACTCACGCCCCCTGAGAGCGTGCCCATCACGCTGGTGAGCATCATCGAGGCGGCGGGGACGCCGACCGCCAGGCCGCCGACGGCCGCCATTATCAGCACGGCGGGCAGCGTCATCACGCTCAGCGATGCCCCGCGGTTTTCTCCCGGCTTGCCGGTGACGCTGGTGACCTCTTTCTCCCCCACCAGCCGTATTTGCAGCCACCAGGCGAACAACGCCACCGCCATCAGCAGCAGCGACAGCAGCGCGGCGCCGGTAAGGTCCACCGGCCAGTCGGCCAGCTTTTTCTCAATACCGACCGTCAGCATCACCACTCCCGCCCGGCTGCCCAGCGCCGCCGGTACGCCAAACTCCTCGATGGCGAGGGTAAACGCCAGCAGCGTGCCCGCCGCCAGCGCCGGGGAGAGCATCGGCAGTGTCACGTGCCAGAAGGCGCGCCAGGCGCTGGCGCCATGGACGCGGGCGACCACCGCCAGCCGGGTCCCGCTCGCCAGCAGGCTGCGGGAGACGGCAAAGTACACCACCGGGAAAATATTAAAGGTCATCACCAGCACGATACCGCTGCGGCTGAACAGCAGATCGTTCAGTTGCCAGCCGGTCAGCTGCTGCAGATAGCCCTGGCTTTGCAGGGCCAGCATCCAGGAGAGCGCCGAGATATAGGGCGGCGTCAGAAAGGGGATCAAAAACAGGAGATCCCACAGTCGGGGCAGCGGCAGCGAAAACATACCGCGCAGGATGCCGAGCGGCAGGCCAATCATTACGCTGACCAGCGCCACGCCGGCGGCGATCCACAGCGTACCGCCGAGCATCGCCGGTAACTGGGGATCGGCCAGCAGCGCCGAGACGCCGCCAAAGGCGTCCCCGAGCGAACCGGCGCTAAAATGGGGAAAAATCGCCTGCAGCAGAATAAACACTAACGGCAACGCGACCAGCATCACCAGGGCAGCGAGGGTCGCGCCGGAAAGGAATGTTTGTTTCACAACCGGTTCCTGAAGCTGAGGGGTCCCCCGGCGGCCAGCGCCGGAGGAACCGAGTCAATTACTGCGCGTACAGCTGACTGAAGCGGGCGAGCACGGCGCCCCGCTCGCTGCTGCCTTCGCTGGTGGTGGGCAGCACCTTCAGCGCGTCCAGTAGCGGACGTTTGGCCGCCACGTCGCGGCGGGCGGGCATCAGCCAGGCATCGGCAACCCTCGCCTGACCTTCCGGCGACAGCACATAATCGATAAAGGCTTTGGCATCGTCGGCATGCTGGCTGGTTTTGAGGATCATCATCGGGCGCGGGGCAATCACTGTTCCGCTGGCCGGGAAGATCACCTTCAGCGACTCGCCCTGCTGAATATTGCCGTAGGAGACATAATCCACCGCGCCAAATACCGCCGCTTTCGCCCCCTGCATCACCGGCGTCACCGCCTGGGCGTTGGGTCCGCTGACCACCATGCCGTTCTTTTTCAGATCGTCAAACAGTTGCCAGGCCTGGTCGCCCATGCTGTTTTGCAGCCCGATCAGCAAATCCAGCGACGCACCGGAGAGCGCCGGGTCGGGGGTTGTCACCTTGTCTTTAAACGCCGGCTGGGTGAGATCCCGCCACTCTTTCGGTTCCGGGGTACCGCTTTTACTGTTCCAGACAATGCCCAGGGCGGAGACGCCCTGGGCGATATAGTCCGCCGATTTCAGGTTCGCCGGTACCTGGTCGGCATTGGCGCTCGCAAAAGGCAGCAACCAGCCCCGCTGGTGCAGATCTTCGGCGGTATCCCACGAGGCGGAGATCAGCACATCCGCCTGCGGGTTGGCCTGCTCGGCCTCCAGTCGGGCCATTACTTTGCCGGTGGTGGCCTGGAAAACCGTCACCTTCACCCCGGTCTGTTGTTCAAAACCGCTGGCCAGGCTTTTCGCCAGCGAGCCGGGTCCGGCGGTGTAAACGGTCAGCGCATGGGCGCTGGAGAGCATCATGGCGGAAAGAGCCATCGCGAGTACCACTCCTTTCTTAACGGTCATAACGGTGTTCATGCAACTTCCCCTGAGGTTGGCGTAACGGCGCGGACAGCGGCCACGCGGCCCGCGGATAAATAGACAATCTGGTCAGCTAACAGCTCGGCTTCACGTCGATCATGGGTGACATACACGGCGGTGATGCCGAGCTGTCGCAACAGGCGGCTCATTTCGCCGCACAGCGATTCGCGCAGTTCGCTATCCAGGTTGGAGAGCGGTTCATCAAACAGCAGCACCCGCGGCGCGGCGACGATCGCCCGCGCCAGCGCCACCCGCTGCTGCTGACCGCCAGAAAGACCAGAGGGTTTACGTTCGGCGAAACCGTTGAGGCCTACCCGCGCCAGCGCCTCGCTAACCCGGCGCTCGCGTTCGCTACGGGAGACGCCGCGCATGCGCAGCGGAAAGGCGACGTTCTGCGCCACGCTCATATGCGGCCAGAGGGCGTAATCCTGAAAAACCATGCCGATATCGCGCTGCTCCGGGGGCAATCCCCATCCTGCGCGGGCGACCAGCCTGTCGCCAAAGCGGATTTCGCCGCTGGCCGGCACGCTCAGCCCGGCCAGCAGACGCAGCAAAGTGCTTTTGCCGCAGCCGGACGGACCCAGTAGCGCCACGATGCGGCCGGGTTCGATATGCAACGAGAAACGGTCAAGAACGGGAGTCTCTGCGAAGGCAAAAGAGACCTCCTGCAGGGTGATAGGGGTCAGCGTGCGCATCATCGCCCTCCCTTTCGGGACAGCGAGACCTGCCCGGCGGCCGACATCCGACGGGGCACGCTCACCTGGGATAACATCAGGGGAGCCAACATATTGTGATCCTCTTTGGGACTTAGTGCTGGCGACTATAGTCAGACGAGATGACGTATTGATTACATTTTCATTGCGGCTTAACGTGTTACCTGCCAACCGACCCATTATTCAAGGAACGCCTATGAGCCGCTTTCGCCACGTTGAACTGCAGTACGCCAGCCGCCTGCTCAACCACGGCCCGACCATTTTGATCACCAGCTACGATGCCCCGTCTGACCGGCGCAACGTCATGGCCGCCGCCTGGTCAATGCCGGTGGAATTCGCCCCGCCGCGGGTGGCTATCGTGGTGGATAAAAGTACCTGGACGCGGGAGATCATCGAGCGCAACGGCACCTTCGGCATTGTGGTCCCCGGCGTCGCCGCCGCCAGCTGGACCTACGCCGTCGGCAGCGTCAGCGGCCGCGATGAGGACAAATTCAATGCCTGGGGGATCCCGGTAGTGACCGGCCCGGAGCTGGGGTTGCCGCTGATCGAGGAGAAGTGTCTGGCATGGATGGAGTGCCGACTGCTGCCGGCGACGGCGGCCCAGACCCAGTACGACACCCTGTTCGGGGAGGTGGTGTCTGCCGCCGCCGATGAACGCGCGTTCGTCACCGGACGCTGGCAGTTCGACGACGATAAGCTCAATACCCTGCATCATCTTGGCACCGGCAATTTTGTCGCCAGCGGTCGTCATGTGCGGGCAAACTCCCTCGACGAGTAAGCGTGACTTGCCGCAGGCGGCAGGTTTTTCCCCTGCCCAGCCTGCGGCCCCCCTTTTAACCCGGTGGGCGGCGGCGATCGGCGCTGGGGGTCAGGCCAAATACTTTTTTATACAGGGTGGTAAAGTGGTTGCTGTTGGCAAAGCCGCACAGATAAGCCACTTCGGTAATGGTCATCTCCGTTTCACGTAATTTGACCCGCGCGGAGACCAGTCGCAGACGTTTCAGATAATTATCCGGCGTTAAGCCCGTGGCCTCTTTAATATGGCGAAACGCGGTGCGGGTGGTGAGATGAAATTGCTCCGCCAGTTGCTGCCAGTTATGTTCTTCGAAACAGTGCTCCTGCAGCCAGGTGAGTAATTTATGCAGTTTATAGCGGGTGCTGCTATATTCGGCTTCCGACTCGGCTGTGAGAATGGTGGTCACCAGCTGGAAAAAGAGAGACTCCCGTTGCGGGGTATTATCCGCCGCCCTCAGCGCCGGGGAAAATATCTTTTCCACCAGTTCCCGACAATAGCTGCGGGTCTCCGGCGCCAGCCAGCCATAGCAGGCGGCACGCTGCGCCGATAATTGCTGCAGCAATCCCTCCATCTGCTGTAAATAGCGAAAGGCCACCGCCGGATTAATTAAGACATTAATCAACTTCAGCGTCCCCAGCTCATCATAATAGTGGACATCGCCCGGCTGGACGTAAAATACATCGCCCTGCTGGATATACAGCGGGCGGCCATTAATAACGTGTAATCCATGCCCCTCCTCGACGATCACCAGCTCGGCAAACTCGTGGCCATGCTCCTGGCTATTATCTTCCGGGTCGCTGGCGTACATACCGAGCTTATCCTGGGGATGGGTGAAATAATACTCAACGGTCAGTGTCATCATTACAGCAAATCCTGAACAGCCTGGTGCGCAGGGGCACGATAATCTATTCCGGCCTTCGCCACGCGCCCGATGTGCGGATTTGTGATCGCCAGCGCCCCCACCTCATTATTCCTGCCATTTTCACTGACGGTTTGGCATTGCCAGAGTGGTGGCGCCGCCAGACGACGGCCTATGCTGCGCCTAACCTAATGGAGAGGACGCAGTATGTCACAGGCAATTCAATACAATTCCAGTGTGGCGATGACCCGCCATCCGCATTTATTACAGCATGCGGCCGCCCTGACGCCCGCGCTACATCGTCAGCGCCAGGCGCCGCAGGCCATCGTCGAGGCCGTCGCCGATCCGGCGGCGCTGAACGGCTGGCGGGGACACACCGTCTGCACGCCTGAGCAGTTTTATCAGCAGCCGCTTCGCGTCGGCGACAGCATCATCATTGATTTTGGCAGCCATTTTGTTGGCTACCTGCAGTTCAGCTGCCGCAGCGTCGGCAGCCCGCCGGATGCCCCGGCCCATCTGCACTTCACCTTCGGCGAAACGCTGAGCGAAGTCTGCGAGCCGTTCAGCGAGTACCAGGGGTGGCTGAGCAGTAGCTGGTTGCAGCAACAGGATCTGTGGCTCGACGTCCTGCCCGCCCGGGTTGACCTGCCGCGTCGCTACTGCCTGCGCTACCTGAAGGTGGAGGTCAAAGCGCTGTCGCGCAAATTTCGTCTGCAGTTCGATGAGATAGCCCTGGAAACCGTTACCTCAGCCGGCAGCCCGCAGCCGGCGGTCATCGCCGATCCGCAGTTGAAAGCCATTGATAGCGTCGCGGTTCGCACCCTGCAAAACTGCATGCAGGAGGTATTTGAGGATGGGCCGAAACGTGACCGTCGGCTGTGGCTCGGCGACCTGCGCCTGCAGGCGTTGGTCAATGACGTGACCTTCGGCCACCACGATCTGGTCCGCCGCTGCCTGTACCTGTTTGCCGGCCATACCCGGGAAGACGGCATGGTCTCCGCCAATGTCTTTGTCCAGCCTGATGTGCGCGCCGATGACACCTTTCTCTTTGATTATTCATTATTTTTTATCGACGTACTTTATAACTATCTGCAAAGCACCGGCGACACGGAAACCGTCGGTGAGCTGTGGCCCACGGCGCGGCGGCAAATCGAGCTGGCGCTGACCCGCTGCGATCCCCACGGTCTGGTGCGCGACAGCGATGACTGGTGGGCATTTATCGACTGGCAGGCAGAGCTGAATAAACAGTCGTCGGCGCAGGGGGTGCTTATCTACTGCCTGCAGCGTGCCCTCTGGCTGGCGCAGCGTGTTGAACCGCAGCGGGTAGCCGACTACACCGCTACGCTCGCGCAGCTGAAAGAGGCCGCCCTCCGCCACCTGTGGGACAGCGAGCGGCAGGTGTTTATCAGCGGCGCCGCGCGCCAGGTCTCATGGGCGTCGCAGATCTGGCTGGTACTGGCGGAGGTTGGCACCGCCGGGCAGCGGCAAGCGCTGATGCGCCGCCTGCAGCAACAGCCGCCCACCATTGCCATGAATACCCCGTACTTGCGCCATCATCATATTGTCGCCCTGCTGCAGTGCGGCCTGCGCGAGGAGGCGGTGGCGGAGATCAAAGCCTACTGGGGGGCGATGGTTGACTACGGCGCCGACACCTTCTGGGAAATTTTCGACCCGCAGCATCCTGACTTTTCCCCGTATGGCAGTAAGCTCATTAACAGTTACTGCCATGCGTGGAGCTGTACCCCGGCCTGGTTTATTCGCCAGTACGGACTTTAACAACAACGATAAGCGAGTGATTTATGGCAGAAACAACGTTTACCCTGTGGCGGCAGCGCCTTGGCTATGGCATTGCCGATCTCTCCTGCAACCTTGTGTGGCAGATGATCTCTCTGTATCTGATGTTCTTTTACACCGACGTGATGGGTCTCCCGGCCTATTACGTCGGGCTGATGTTCCTGGTTACCCGGCTGGTGGACGGCGTGGCCGACGTGCTGATGGGGCTGGTAATCGACAATACTGCCACCCGCTGGGGGCGCTGCCGTCCCTGGCTGCTGATTGGTGCCCTGCCTTTTGGTCTGCTGTGTATTCTGGCCTTCTATGTGCCGGATTTCGGCACCACCGGCAAACTGCTGTACGCCTTTATCACCTATCTGTGTCTGTCGTTCCTCTACACCCTGGTGAACATTCCGTTCTGCGCCATGCTGCCGTTTTTAACCAGTGATTCCGCAGAGCGCACCACGCTGTCGGCGGTACGTATTCTGCTGGGATCCCTCGGGGCCACCATCGTCGCCGTGGCCACCCTGCCGCTGGTCGGCATGCTGGGCAAAGGCGACCAGCAGCAGGGGTTCCTCTATACCGCGGTGATTTTTGGCGTACTGGCGGCCTTTTTCCTGCTGGTGAGCTTTCGCAACGTCGAAGAAAAGATTACCCTCACCGGGGAGCGCATGACCCTGAAACGCGCCTGGATTAGCCTGCGCGCCAATCGTCCGTGGTGGATCTTCGCCAGCAATATATTTCTGATGTGGGGGGCATTCTTCTTTCAGACCGGAGCGCTGGTGTACTTCTTCCACTATTACGTCGGGAATAGCGAGCTGACGGCGGTTATCGCCGGGATCTCCACCTTCGTTCCCCTGCTCGGCACCCTCACCGTCCCGCTGCTGGCCCGACGCATGAAAAAACGTCATGTCTATCTGGTGGCCAGCGCGGTCAATCTGCTCGGGATGGGGATGATGATGCTGTCTGGCACCTACGCGCTGGGGCTGATCGTCGGGGCGGTGATCCTCTCCCTTGGCGCCGGTCAGCGCACGGCTATCTATTTCTCGATGCAGGCCGACCCGGTGGATTACGGCGTGTGGAAAACCGGCATTAATACCGCGGGTATCCTGACCTCGATAAACGGCTTTCTCGGCAAGGTGGCGATGGCCGGCGCCGGGGCGATCACCGGGGCACTGCTCTCCTCCGGCGGCTATATCGCCAACCAGGCGCAAAGCGACAGCGCCCTGTTGGCCATCAAGGCCTGCTATCTGTACATTCCGGCGCTGTTGATCCTCGCCTCGATGCTGTGGATGGGCCGCTTCTACCGCCTCGACGATCACTATGAGCAGATCCGTGCCGACCTCGATGCCGGACGCGGCGCCTCGCCAGCCCCGGCCCCGACCACCGGAGAATCCCCCGCCATGTAAGGCGCCCCGCTGCTTTAACCTCTGGATAAATTAAGGACTTTTATGCGTATCTCTGTGATTAGCGCAGCGGTTTGCTGCGCCCTTTTTCCACTCACCAGCGCCGCCGGGTTGAGCGTCGAACAACGGCTGGCGCAACTTGAAGCGCGCCTCAATCTCGCCGAACAGCAGGCCAGCGAAGCCAGCCGCCGCGCGCAGCGGGCAGAACAGCAAACCGCCGCCGCCGAACAGCGCGCGGCGGCAGCGGAGCAGCAGGTGCAGGCGCTCAGCCAACAGACCACGGCTCGCGAACAAAAACAGCAGGCCACCAATCAGCAACTGAGCGAACAGCTGGCGAAGCGCGCCCCGGACGATGGCTTTACCTTTAACGCCTACGCCCGTTCCGGAATGTTAGTCAACAGCCACGGCAAAGGCGCCCGCGGCGGGCCAGGCATCTCCCCGGCCAGTTCGCTCAACGGCGATGCCCACGTCGGTCGTCTCGGCAACGAAAAAGATAATTACGCTGAGCTGAGCTTTGGCAAAAAGCTCACCTTCAACGATGGCTCATGGGCGCGCTTCAAGACCATGCTCGCCGACGGGGCCACCAACCCGGATCCGTGGGTTCAGGACAACGACAGCCACCATCTGAACATTCGTCAGCTGTACGTCGAGATGGGCGACTTCGCCGAGTTCACCGGGCCGTTAAAACGCGCCTCGATCTGGGCCGGCAAGCGCTTCGATCGGGATAACTTCGATATCCACTTTACCGATAGCGACATTATGTTCCTCGGTGGCACCGGCGGCGGGATCAATGATGTCGACTGGGGAAGCGGCCTGCGCGGCGATTATTCGGTGTATGCGCGTAACTTCGGCGACCTTGGCAGCGATAATTACGCGGATAATGACATCCAGAATCTGCTGTTCACCGCCAACCATTTTTACGGCAACTGGCAGCTGATGACCACGGTGATGACCGCCCAGGGTAACGATGACCTGAAAGATAATACCTCGACCACCGGGAGCTATGCCCTGCGCAGCGATAACACCGCCAAAAACGGCTACTACGCGATGCTGGCCCTTCACGACAAACAGCAGTTCTACGGCCTGGCGCCAGGGGTGTCGGAAAGCGCCCTGCAGTACGGCGTCGGGCTGGGCGCCGAAGCGCGTCAGCCGGGGAGCGATGGCGACCTGACCGAGAACGCGGCCTCCCTGCGCTTTGCGTCGTACGGGATCCTGCCGCTGGGGAAAAACTGGCAGCTGGCGCCGTCGGTGATAGCCCAGCACAGCGAAGACCGCTATCGCGACGGCGACCGCTACGACTGGGCGACGTTTAACCTGCGGGTATCGCAAGGGATCTCCGCTCACTTCGCCCTGCTGTATGAGGCCTCGTGGCAGTATATGGATCTCAATCCGAACGGGCGCAGCTATCGCTATAATGACAACGTTTATCAGTATCAGGCGGTCCGCGGTGATTTCTACAAGCTGACCTTCGCCCCCACCTTTAAAGTGGGCGATGTGTTTGATATCAAAGCGCGGCCGGAGATACGTTTCTTTGTCACGTGGATGAACTGGGATAAAGACCTGGATCGTTATGCGATCAACGATGATTTCGGCAGCAAAGGCTTTACCGCTGGCGGGACATGGAACTTCGGCGTGCAGACGGAGATTTGGTTCTGACCGAGCTTCACTGGCGGGCATCATGCCCGCCAGTGGCAACTACATGCTATAACCCGGCTTCTTTATCAGCTGCGCCATCTGCGGGGCGATCTCACTGTCCCACACCGCCTGCCACGCGTCCGGCTCAACCTGAGTCAGCGCGACGCTGACGGCGCTCTCTTTGCTGTTCAGATGGCGGATCAGCACCTCTGTGATGTCGGCGGCCAGCGCGGTTTTTTGTTCGTCAGTCAGTTCACGGGGAAAACATTTAATATCTACATGCGGCATAGCAAAGACTCCTTGTGGTCAGAGCCATAACGCTACCACAGAATGGCCGTTCTGGTTGCCATCGCGTGCGTTAAATCAGCTTGTTACGGCGTAGCGCCACGGCCAGCTCCGGTCGCTGACAGACCGCCCGGGCGATGGCGGCGAATTTTGGCGCGTGGTCGTCAAACCACGCCTGTCGCGGCCCCCAGCTGTACATCGCCGCGATATAGCAATCCAGCAACGTTACCGACGCGCCCAGCGCCCACGGCCCGGCAGCCAGCTGCTGTTCGAACCAGAGATAGAGATTTTTCCGGTACTGGCGACAATTCTCCACCAGCTGCTCCGCGGCGGCGGGCGCCCAGCGTTCCGGATAATCGGCATAGGTAAAGGTAGGATAGACGTTGGCCACCAGCCAGACCAGCAGACGCTGGAACTGTTGACGCTGCGGCGTCCCCGGCGTGGGGGCCAGATCGGGACGCTGATCGAGGATCATCAGCGCGATGGCGGCGGTTTCGGTCATGATGCTCCCGTCGGCCAGCCTCAGGGTGGGCACCTGGCACAGCGGATTAATCTGCCGCAGACGCTCGCGCGCCGGACCGGGCTGGTCAAAGCCCTCCACGTCAACCACCTCGTAGGGAATATCGGCCAGGGAGAGCATCAGCTCGCTAATCGTCGAGCCCCATCCCGGCACGCCATAAACGGTAATCATGGTCTGCCTCCAGGGTAAAGCCTAAGTGTAGGCAGAAATTCGCCGCTCACCCACCCGGCACACCATGCCCTGAAAAGGCAGGCCTACGCCGATTCTCGTGCCACCAGCTGAAAGCCGATATCTATAATCACCCCGCTGTCCTCTCCCCCTTCGATGCGGTCAGCCAGCAGCGTAGCGGCCCGTTCACCGATGGCATGACGGTCGACGCTGACGGTAGTGATAGCCGGACGATTGCTGGCGGCGAAATCCAGATCGCCAAAACCGATCACCGCCAGATCCTGCGGTACGCGTAGCCCCCGGCTTTCGGCTTCCATAATCGCCCCCTGGGCGAGGGTGTCTGAGCTGCAGATGATCACATCAAACTCGCTGGCGGCGAGCAGCTCCGCCAGACCGCGCCGCCCCAGCGCCAGCGACGCCGGGAGCGGCACTTCAACCTGAGGCGCATCGTCCAGCCCTTTTTTAGCCAGTCGGGCACAGAGCCCCTGCTTACGCAACATCGCGCGCGCATCGCCCGCCCACAGCAGGCCTGGTCGCTGGTAGCCTTTCTCCAGCACATACTCGCCAATGGTTTCGCCCACTTTTTCATGGGAAAAACCGACCAGCATATCCAGCGGCGTCGGGGTGAGATCCCAGATTTCCACCACCGGCGTGGCGGCGTTAAGAATCGTTTTCTTTAACAGCGGCGCATGCTGGATGCCGGTTAACACCACGCCATCAGGGCGCCGCGAAAGCAAGGTAGAGACCAGCTCGGCCTCGGTCTGCCGGTCATAGCCCGCCACGCACAGCAGCATATGGTAGCCGCGCGCCGCCAGGGTATCGCTCAGCGCCTGGATGGTATCGACAAACATATTGTTATTGATTTGCGGTACCACGACCGCCACCAGCTTGCTGCGCCTGGAGGCGAGGCCGCCGGCCAGCGCATTGGGGATATAGCCCGTCGCCTGCACAGCCTGCATCACTTTCTCTACCGTTTTTGGCCTGACCAGCTGGGGCGTATTCAGCGCCCGACTGACCGTCATCGGCGACAACCCGGCGCTGCGAGCCACATCCTCCAGCGTCGGCGCCCGCGTCGGTTTTTTGCTTTTCACGGCTAAGCCCCTGTGTTAAGTCGTTTCCTGTGGGCATTATTGATGATGCCCCACGCAATTGCCAGCGCCCGCCGCGTCTCCCCTAACAGAATCAACGACCTGCAATACAAAATGTTATCGCTATCATTATGACTTGTCACTTTTCACAAACTGTTTTGGGTTGTGACCTGCACAGCAAATTTTTCGCCTTTATAACGGCCAATTGTGATCGTTTGTACAAATTAAAACCACTACCGTAGCGTCAAAATCATTTCACCATTACAAATGATAGCGCAATCATTTTATTATCAAAAAGGACACCAGTATGACCTCAAGCGCCAATTCCGAGTCCGTAACCTACGCCAAAGCTTTCGGCGTCAAAACCGCCGCTGAAACCGGTGACCGCATTGACCACGTTAAACTGTCGCTGGCTTTTCTGCCGCTGGCCACCCCCGTCAGCGATGCCAAAGTGCTGACCGGTCGCCAAAAACCGCTGACCGAAGTGGCGATTATCATCGCGGAAATTCACTCCCGGGATGGATTCACCGGCGTCGGCTTTAGCTACTCGAAACGTGCGGGCGGCCAGGGTATTTACGCTCACGCCAAAGAGATAGCCGATAATCTGCTTGGCGAAGATCCGAACGACATCGACAAGATCTACACCAAACTGCAGTGGGCCGGGGCTTCCGTCGGCCGGAGCGGCATGGCGGTACAAGCTATCTCCCCTATCGATATTGCCCTGTGGGATATGAAAGCCAAACGCGCCGGTCTACCGCTGGCCAAACTGCTGGGTTCACATCGTGATTCCGTGCAGTGCTACAACACTTCCGGCGGCTTCCTGCATACCCCCCTGGATCAGGTGTTGAAAAACGTGGCTATCTCCCGTGAAAACGGCATCGGCGGGATTAAACTAAAAGTCGGTCAGCCTAATACTGCCGAGGATATCCGTCGTCTGACGGCGGTGCGCGAAGTGCTGGGTGATGACTTCCCGCTGATGGTCGATGCCAACCAGCAGTGGGATCGCGAAACCGCCATTCGCATGGGGCGCAAAATGGAGCCGTTCAATCTGATCTGGATTGAGGAGCCGCTGGATGCCTATGACGTCGAAGGCCACGCGCAGCTGGCCGCCGCGCTGGATACGCCGATTGCCACCGGCGAGATGCTGACCAGCTTCCGCGAACATGAGCAGTTGATCCTCGGCAACGCCAGCGACTTCGTGCAACCGGATGCCCCGCGCGTCGGTGGGATCTCCCCGTTCCTGAAAATAATGGATCTGGCCGCGAAGCACGGTCGCAAGCTGGCTCCGCACTTTGCCATGGAGGTGCACCTGCATCTCGCCGCCGCCTACCCGCTGGAGCCATGGCTGGAGCACTTCGAGTGGCTGAACCCGCTGTTTAACGAGCAGCTAGAACTGCGCGATGGCCGGATGTGGGTTTCCGAACGCCATGGTCTGGGCTTCACCCTCAGCGAGCAGGCTCGCCGCTGGACCCAGCAAAGCTGCGAGTTTGGAAAACGCCCGTAATGACTTCTCCCGGATGACGGCGTCCACGCCTTATCCGGGCTACCGGTCCGCAGACCACTGAGAACCCGTAGCCCCGGTAAGCGCAGCGTCACCGGGAATAAACCTCTGACCCGCTGTACTCGCAATACACGAAATCCGTCAGCAAGCATCAAAGCGGCCTGAAAGATGACGTGTCTTCACAACCCTGCAAAGGAGTTGAATAACATGCAACAGCAAATAAAACGCAGCAACGTGCGTTACGGTATATTGGTTTTTTTATTTCTCGCGACCGTATTTAATTATGCTGACCGGGCCACCCTGTCCGTTGTCGCGCCGATGATGAGTAAAGAGTTAGGTTTTGACCCTGAAGCAATGGGCCTGGCCTTTTCGGTGTTTGGTATTTCCTACGTCATTATGCAAATCCCCGGCGGCTGGCTGCTGGATAAATATGGTTCGCGGTTGGTCTACGGCTGCGCGCTGATTGGCTGGTCGGTCGTCACTATGTTTCAGGGCACTGTTTATCTGTTTGCCAGTCCGCTGGTGGTGCTGGTGCTCCTGCGTCTGATGATGGGGGCCATTGAAGCACCCGCTTTTCCGGCCAACAGTCGCCTGAGCGTCCAGTGGTTCCCCAATAAAGAGCGTGGATTTGTCACCTCGGTCTATCAGGCCGCGCAGTATATTTCGCTGGGCATTATTACGCCGCTGATGACCATCATTCTGCATAATTTAAGCTGGCACTATGTCTTTTATTATATTGGCGCTATCGGGGTGGTGCTGGGAATATTCTGGCTGGTAAAAGTGAAGGATCCTTCACATCATCCTAAAATTAACCCGCAGGAGCTCGATTATATTCGTGAAGGCGGCGGCGTACCGGCATTAGGTAGCCAAAAAACGCCGCAAAAATTAACTCTCGCGCAGATTAAAAGCGTCTGCGTCAATCGCATGATGATCGGGGTTTATATCGGCCAGTTCTGCGTCACATCGATTACCTGGTTCTTCCTCACCTGGTTTCCGACTTACCTCTACCAGGCCAAAGGCATGTCAATCCTCAAGGTCGGGTTTGTCGCCAGTATCCCGGCCATAGCTGGATTTATCGGCGGCCTGCTGGGCGGCGTATTTTCGGACTGGCTGCTGAAACGCGGTTACAGTCTGACCACCGCCCGTAAGCTCCCGGTGATCTGCGGCATGCTGCTCTCCTGCGTCATTGTCGTCGCCAACTACACCTCTTCGGAAGTGGTGGTGATCGCCGCCATGAGTCTGGCGTTCTTTGCCAAAGGTTTCGGGAACCTCGGCTGGTGCGTGCTGAGCGACACCTCGCCGAAAGAGATGCTCGGTATTGCCGGTGGCGTGTTCAATATGTGCGGCAACCTGGCGAGCATCATTACCCCGCTGGTCATCGGGGTGATCCTCGCCAACACCCACTCGTTTGATTACGCCATCCTCTACGTCGGTTCCATGGGCGTGCTGGGCCTGTTCTCCTATCTGTTTATCGTTGGGCCGCTGGATCGCTTGACGCTCACTCCGCGCACCGTTTGATTGAAGACCCTGGCGAGCATTCGCCTCCGCTGTTTCGCGTCGTACTCCGGCGAAACAGCGGTTTTTTAGTAGGTTATCCCCGGCGGGTTGACCACCGACTGCGCCACCGCCTCGCCCTGCTCTCCCCAGCGCGCCAGCACCTGCTGATATTCACCGCGGGCAATCGCCCCGTCGAGGGCTGCCTGCAGGGCAAAGACCAGGCCGTTGCCTTTTTTGGTGGTTGTCGCCACCCACGCTTTTTTCGGCCCCAGGCCCACCACCCGGGTCTGGCCGTTAAGGGCGGCCTTATAGGCTGCCACCGACTGCGGGCCGAAAAAGATATCCGCTCGCCCGGACTGGATATAGAGGTTGCCGGAGGCATCATCGGTCAGGTAGACCGGCTGGGCCTGCGGCCGTCCGGCGGCACGGTTGTCCTCATTCCAGCCCAGCAGGATCCGCTCCTGATTGGTGCCGGACCCGACGATCACTTTGCGCCCGGCGAGGTCAGCGGGTCCGTTTACCGCGGCGATGTCGCTGGTGGATTTCACCGAGAAGGCCAGGGAGTCCACCCGGTAAGTCGCAAAATCGAACTTCTCTTTGCGCTTCTCGGTTACCGCGATATTGATCAGCGCCACATCGTAGCGGCCGGAGGCGATGCCCAGCGGCCAGTCCTCCCACGCGGTGGGCACCAGCCTGAGTTTCAGGCCAAGGCTTCCGGCCAGCAGGCGGGCCATATCCGGGTCGCTGCCGATCCGCGTGCGGTTGTCGCTGGCCAGCAGCGCCAGCGGCGGCGAATTGAGCGCCGAGATCGCCACCGTCAGCGTCCCCGGCTCGACGAAGCGATAGCCCGGCGGAATTTTCGCTATCGCCTGCGGGTCGCGGGTGACCGGCAATGGCTGCTCATTGGCACGCAGATCCAGCGCCGCGTGAGCGCTCATGGCAAAAGCGCTGAGAACAAGGGTCATTAGCGCTCTGTTCATGACGGCAGTACCCTGGATAAAAACTGTCGGGTACGCGGATGCTGCGGATGGTTGAGCACCTCGTAGCTGCTGCCCTGCTCGACGATCCTGCCGTCGACCATAAACACCACCTGGTCGGCCACCTCGCGGGCAAAGCCTACCTCGTGGGTCACCACCACCAGGGTGGTACCGGAGCGCGCCAGCTTCTTGATGACATCCAGTACCTCGCCCACCAGCTCGGGATCCAGCGCCGAGGTGGGCTCATCAAACAGGATCACCCGCGGGTCCAGTGCCAGCGCCCGGGCAATCGCGATACGCTGCTGCTGCCCGCCTGAGAGATGCCGCGACCAGGCGTCGGCTTTATTGCGCAGTCCGACAACGTCCAGCAGTTCATAAGCGCGGGCAATGGCCTCTTTGCGCGTGACCTGCTTGTGGGCGATCGGCGCCTCAATCAGGTTCTCCAGCACCGTCAGGTGCGGAAACAGGTTAAAGTTCTGGAACACGTAGCCGACGTTGATCCGCTGGCGAAGAATTTCCTTTTCTTTCATCTCATACAGCTTGTCGCCTTTGCGGCGATAACCAATATAGTCGCCGTCAATCTGAATAAATCCCTCATCGACACGTTCGAGGTGATTGATGGTGCGCAGCAGCGTCGACTTGCCCGAGCCGGAAGGGCCGAGGATCACCGTCACCGTGCCCGGAGGGATCTCCAGCGACACATCGTCCAGCGCCTTGTGGCGGCCATAGTATTTGCTGACCCCGGTGATAGAGATATGGCCATTATGAGAGCTGGGCATGAACGGCCTCCTGCGGCTGTGGTTGACGTGCGGGTTGATTCAGACGACTGCTGCGGGCGCTGTTTACCGCCGAGCGGCGCTCGCTGCGCGCCAGGGCGCGTTCCACCAGATACTGAATGGCGGAGAGGACGCTGGTGATCGCCAGATACCAGGCGGCGCCAACCATCAACAGCGGGATCACCTCCTGGGTACGGTTGTAGATCATCTGGATGGTGTAGAACAGTTCCGGCATCGCCAGGACGTACACCATCGCCGTTCCCTTGGCCAGACTGATGATCTCATTGAAGCCGGAGGGCAGGATGGTGCGCAGCGCCTGCGGCAGAATAATGCGCAGCGTACGTCGCCAGGCGGGAAGCCCCAGTGCAGCGGCGGCTTCATACTGCCCATGGTCGACCCCCAAAAAGCCACCGCGAATGATCTCCGCGGTATAGGCGCTCTGCACCAGCGTCAGGCCCACCACCGCCGTGGAGAATTGCCCCAGCACGTTAATGGTCTGATAGCTGGCCCAGGTGACGCCGGTAAACGGGATCCCCAGCGACAGGGTGTCGTAGAGATAGGAAAAGTTGTACAGAATAATCAGCACCACAATCAGCGGCAGCGAGCGAAACAACCAGATATAGCCCCAGGCGAGGCTGCTGAGCAGCCACGATGAGGACAAACGGGCCAGCGCCAGCAGGCCGCCGAAGATCACGCTCAGCACCGTGCCGAGCAGGGTCAGGAGCAGGGTTTGCCCCAGCCCCTCGAGGATCACCGGGTCGAAGAACCAGCGGGCGAAGACGCCCCACTCCCAGCGCGGGTTAAAGGCCACCGACTGGATCACCACCGCCAGCACCAGCAGGGCGACCAGGGCCCCGACCACCCGCAGCGGATAGCGCGCCGGCACCACTTTTATTGTTTCAGATGAATGCATCATGCCTCCTCAAGCGCTGTGACTGAAGGCGCTCACCGCCAGCGCTTTAGTGAACCGCAGCCGGCCATCGTACGGCGGCTGACTGTACTCTTCCGGGTCTCGCGTGAGGTCAAACTGCGCCTCATACCCCTGGCTGAGATAGAGCTTTACCGCCTCCGGCTGACGGAAGCCGGTGGTCAGGTAGATATGGCTGTACCCGGCCAGCACCGCCCGCCGTTCCAGCTCCTGGACCACCTTCGCCGCCAGCCCCTGCTGGCGCAGACGGCGGTGCGTCCAGATACGTTTGATCTCCGCGGTGTGGCGATCTTTCGGTTTATAAGCGCCGGTGGCGATAATTTCTCCCTCACGCTCAAGGACGATAAACAGCCCCTGCGGCGGCAAATACCACTCAGTCAACTCCACTTCCGCATCGCGGGAAAAATAGTCGCCGTAGCGGGCGGCATATTCGGCAAACAGCCCGCTAATAATCGGCTGCAGCTCCGGTGCGTCCGGAGAAATATCGCGGAATGCTTCGCTCATCGCGCCTCCTGTCAGTCGCCCAGTCCGGGTGGGTTGATTTCTGATTGCGGAATACTCTCCACCCCTTCGCCCCAGCGGTTAAGCACTTTGGCGTAATCACCGCTGGCGATAGCGCCGTTCAGCGCCGCCTGGACGGCATTCACCAGCCCGCTGTCTTTTTTCAGCGTCACCGCGATATGCGCCGCTTTCGGCCAGCCGCCATCGACGCTGCCCACCAGTTTGGTTTTGCCGGTCAGCGCCGCCTTCCATGCGCCAATCACGTTGGGGCCGAAAAAGGCGTCGGCGCGCCCGGTCTGCAGGGCCAGCGTCTGGGCGGCGTCATCCTTGGTGTAGACCGGGGTAAACGGCTTCAGCCCCTTCTTGACGTTCTCCGCGTTCCACGCCAGCAGGATCGCCTCCTGGTTAGTACCGGAGCCGACGATAATCTTCAGCCCGGCGATGTCCTCCGCCTTGTCAATTTTGTTCAGCGGACTGGTGCTTTTGACGTAGAAGCCCAGCGAGTCTTTACGGTAGGTGGCGAAATCGAACTTCTCTTTGCGCTCTTTGGTGACGGTAATATTGCTGATCGCGGCATCATATTTGCCGGAGGTAACCCCCAGCGGCCAGTCTTCCCATGAAGTAGGAACCACGTTCACTTCCAGTCCAAGGCTCTCCGCCACCAGCCGGGCGATATCCGTCTCGCTGCCGAGCAGGGTTTTGTTGTCATCGGCGAAGACCGTCAGCGGCGGTGAGTTCAGGGCTGCCACCGCGACGGTGAATTTCCCCGGCACCGCCAGATGCAGATCTTTCGGCAACAGCGCAATGGCCTGTGGATTTTTCGCTGTGTGAATCGGCGTTTTGTTGGCCTCCAGGCTCACCCCGGTGCCATTGATCTTGACGTCCTGGGCCCACGACGAGGCGCTAAATGCCAACGCGACGGCCAGCAAGAGTGTTGTTTTCTGCATAGCGTGATTCTCTTTTATTATTTTTGGAATTGATTAGCAGGTAGCGCCAGACCCAGACTTTCCCGCAGGGTGGTGCCCGGATAGTCGCGACGGAACAGGCCGCGCGCCTGTAACAGCGGAACCACCTCATCCACAAAGCGCGGGAAGGTTTCCGGCGTGCCGCCCTGAATAATGAAACCGTCCGCCGCGTGCTGTTCGAACCACAATTGCAGGCCATCGGCGACATCGCTGGCGGTGCCGGTAAAACGCGGACGCGGACTCGCTGCCTCCAGGGCCACCTGGCGCAGGGTTAATCCCCGCTCGCGGGCGTGACGTTTAATCTCGTCGGTGGTGCTGCGGAAGCTGTTTTGTCCGAGGTCGCCAATATCCGGGAACGGTTCATCAAGCGGATACTGCGAAAAATCATGATGTTCGAAATACCGCCCCAGATAATTCAGCGCATCCTCGATGGAAACCAGCGCCGCGGTAGTCTGGTACTGACGTTCCGCATCCTCGGCGTCATCCCCGACGATGACGCTGACGCCCTGGAAGATATGCAGTTGGTCCGGGGTGCGCTGATATGCGCTGAGTTGGCTTTTAACATCCTGATAAAATGCCTGCGCCTCGGCCAGCGATTCCTGATGGGTAAAAATGGCATCGGCGTGGCGTGCGGCTAATTTCTTGCCGTCGTCCGACGCGCCGGCCTGGAAAATAATCGGCCGTCCCTGTGGCGTTCGGGCAATATTTAGCGGCCCGGCCACTTTAAAGAAATCGCCATGGTGATCGAGCGTATGCAGTTTATTTTTATCAAAGAACTGGCCAGTCTCCTTATTGCGCACAAAGGCGTCCTCTTCCCATGAATCCCATAAGCCTTTCACAACCTGCAGATATTCATCGGCAATGCGATAGCGCAGCGCATGATCCGGATGCTGGGCCCGGGAGAAGTTTTTCGCCGACCCTTCCAGCGGCGAAGTGACGACATTCCACCCCGCCCGTCCCTGGCTTAAATGGTCAAGGCTGGCGAACTGGCGGGCGGTAGTAAACGGCTCGCTGTACGAAGTGGATAAGGTCCCCACCAGTCCCAGACGCCGGGTGACCGCGGCCAGCGCGGAAAGTACCGTTAAAGGTTCGAAGCGATTTAAAAAATGGGGAATCGATTTTTCATTGATATATAACCCGTCGGCGACAAAAATAAAATCCAGCTTCCCCTCTTCCGCTTTTAACGCCGTCTGCGTGACAAAGTTAAAATTAATACTGGCGTCCGCCTGCGCCGCCGGATGACGCCAGGCGGACATATTTCCCGATGCGCCATGTAATATCGTTCCCAGACGCAATTGTCGATTTTCAGACATAGTTCCCCCTTCCCCTGTCATCCATTAAATATGTTGTAATGCCTGTTCCGCCAGCTGGGCGAAATAGTGCGCTGCGGGCGCAATAAGCCGTTCGTCCGGATTAAATGCCGGATGGTGCAGACCATATTCGCTGGCGCTGCCGATGCTGACGAACGCCCCGGGAATATGCTGAAGATAGACCGCAAAATCTTCGCCACCGAGATGCAGATCGGCGTGATGGGTGCGGTACCCGGCCTGGGCCGCCACGTCGCTGGCGAAGTCGGCCCAGCGGGCGTCATTGACCAGCGCCGTCGGGCCGGCATACCAGAAGACGTCAATCTGTGCGCCAAAGGCGCTGGCGAAACCGGCCGCGATCTCGCTGACCCGGGCCTTGACCCGCTGCTGCACTTCACTGCTGTGAGTGCGCAGCGTCCCTTCCAGCTCGACGCTCTCCGGCAGCACGTTCCAGGTATTGCCTCCCTGGATCCGCGTCACGCTGAGCACCACCGAGTCGAGGGTGTTCACTTCCCGACTGGCCACGCTCTGCAGCACCGTCACCAGTTGGCTGGCCAGCAGGATCGCATCCTTTCCTTCATGTGGGCGGGCGGCATGCGCCCCCTTCCCGGCCACTTTGAAGACGAAGCGGTCGACGTTGGCGTAGAACGCGCCGCCGCGGGTGGCAAATTCGCCCACCGGCAGGCCGGGCTCATTGTGCATGCCAAAGATCGCCGACACGTCCTCCAGCGCCCCGGCGCGGATCAGGGTTTTCGCGCCGCCAAAATTTTCCTCCGCCGGCTGAAACAGGATCCGCACCCGCCCCGGGAGTTCCGCTTCCCGCTCCTTCAGCAGCAGCGCCGCCCCCAGCATCACGCTGGTGTGAATATCATGGCCGCAGGCATGCATCACCCCTTCATTTTGCGAGCGGTAAGGCAGACCGGTCGCCTCCTCGATGGGCAACGCGTCGATGTCCGCCCGCAGGGCAATCACCTTGTCGCCGCTGCCGACTTCGGCGACCAGCCCGGTTTTCAGATCGAAGGGCAGCAGAGTCAGCCCGCCGCTCTGCAGCCAGTCGCGGATCCGCGCGGTGGTGGCTACCTCCTGCAGGGAGAGCTCCGGGTTCTGGTGCAGCTTGCGCCGCCAGCTAATCAGTTGTTGTTCAAAGGACATTCAGCACCTCCTTGCCGTAGTGAGCCTGCGCCAGCAGGCGCAGGGAGTGCAGGCGCGCTGGCCCGTCGCTAATGGGGGTATCAATGATTAATTCATCCAGCTGATCTTCCGCCTGCAGCGCGTCAAGCCGGGCTTTAACCTGTTCGGGAGTACCGGAGATCAGTGAAGATTCGCGGCGGTGGATGCGTGTCGGCCGGCTGCCAGCCTGGCGGGCAAAGGCGACGGCCTGAGCCTCACTGCCGACGGTCACCCGCTGGCCGTTCTCCAGCTCGACGCCCCACACCTCGACCTGCTGCGCCAGCGCGGCGGCGGTGGCCGGATCGTCAGCCACCACCACCTGCACGGCGACGATCGCCTCACGCGGGCTGAGCTCGCGCCAGCGGTTGATCACCGTGCGGCGTAGCGCGCTGTCGCCATTGAGATGGGCCGCAAACACGAAGTTCCAGTCAAGACGGGCGGCCAGTTCCGCACTCTCCAGGCTGGCGCCGAGCAGAAATCCGTCGGCCCGGCGCGGCGGGATCGGCGTGGCGCGCAGGCTCTCCTCTCCCCCTGGCTCAGTCAGTGACAGCCAGTTATCCAGCTGCGCCAGCTGATCGGCAAAGGTCCCTTTCTCCTCCTGATGCAGGCCCTGCTGCAGGGCGCGGGTGGAGAGCGGCAGGCCGCCAGGCGCCTTGCCCACCCCGAGATCGATGCGACCCGGCGCGAGGGCAGCCAGCAGGTTAAAGTTTTCCGCGACTTTATAGGGGCTGTAGTGCTGGAGCATGACGCCGCCGGACCCAAGACGAATGCGCCGGGTGTGGCCCAGCAGCCAGGCGATAACCAGCTCCGGCGAGGGGCTCGCCAGCTGATCGGTATTGTGGTGTTCGGCGACCCAGAAGCGGTGATAACCCCAGGCTTCGGCGTGTTGCGCCAGCGTTAATGTACGCGCCAGCGCCTGCGCGGCGGTTTCCCCGGCGGCAAGCGGACTTTTATCCAGGATACTGATTCGATAAGACATTTCGCAGGCTCATATGAAAGTACGTGCCTGCATTATTAAAATCTCAGCTAACTATTGAGAAACAATTAATTCACATGTGTACTGCTGAAAATTAGATATGCCCGCCTGGCCGCTGCGCTTCCAGCTCGCGGAGCAGCGCCTCAGCCTGCCGCGGACTGCGCACCCGGACGAAGCGAATATGACGATATTGCGGATCCTGCATGTCGGCCAGATAGCGTCGGCGATTCTGCCGCCAGGTTTTCAGCGTCCAGAGGATAATGGATTCCCGGCTGCAGAACGAACGGCGAAAGCTCTCGCGGTTGCCCGTGCCCGGCCACAGCTCCTGATGCCGCCACGCCCGGCTCGTCGCCCGCCACACCGCCTGGCGCAGCGTGCGCCAGAGGCTATAGTCGACCCAGATCACCAGATCCACCTCGCGCCATTTGACGCTGCGGCTGCGATTGTAATTGCCATCCAGCACCCAGCCCGGCGAGGCCGTAGCGGCGGCAATAGCGGCGAAAAACGCCTCATCCGGTGTGCCCTGCCAGTTCGGCCGCCAGTACAGGCGATCGAGCTCGATCCAGGGTAGTCCCAGCCTGTGCGCCAGGCGCCGGGCCAGAGTGGATTTGCCTGAGCCGCTGGTGCCGACCACGTTGATGTTCATCTCTGTTTCTCCCTGGTAGCCAAACGAATACTTATTTCAATGTTAAATGGCGTATATAGTAGTGATGTTTATCAATGATAAAAGGTGTTTTCAGGATGAACCCCTATGAAGCACGCTACAGACAACTGTTAGCCAACGGAGCCAGCGCCTGGGCGGGTGATGGTTTTGCCCGGGCAAAGATACAACAGGAAAAAACATTTCATTGGCTGGATGCCCATGGCTATTTACCCGCTCCCGGCGCGCCGGTACTTGAACTGGGATGTGGCAATGGTGCCATGGCAGCCCAGTATCTGGCGGAAAGAGGCTATGCCGTATCGGGTGTTGATGTGTCCGAAACGGCGATCCGCTGGGCAGAAGACCGCTTTCAGCAAGCAGGTCTGGACGCCACATTTTTCGTCGGCAACGTCTGTCATCTTTCTCAATGTGAGGATGCCCAGTTTGCCTTAATCATTGATGGCAGCTGTTTACATTGTCTGCTGGAAGATGAGCGTCGCCGTTTTTTCGCCGAGGCGAGAAGATTGCTGAAACCCGCAGGCCGGCTGGTGATCGGCTCGATGTGCGGGCTTCCTCGTTATGCTGAAGACCTCGCCACTTACGATCCTGTCAAGCATCATCTCCTGAAAGAGGGGCAGCCCTGGCGTACGCTTAAACCCCTCCCGGCTTTACTGAATGAGATACAACAGGCGCAATTTACCGTCCTTGCCACCGATGTTAAGCACAATGCCTGGTGGGACCATGCCACCATCGTTTGTTCGGCAAACGGGCCGTCGGCTGATCCTCAGAAGAGTTAATTTCAGGCTGACCGCGCCACCTGTTATGCAGCGCCAGTGAAGATGGCGCTGCCGCCAACAAAGCAGTCTTTATCCAGCGTCAGGCTGGCGATTTTATGCACCGGGCCACGCATACGGACCTGAAAATCCGCGTCGAAGGTGATGTGCAGCTGACCACCAGGCATGTTGACATCCACCCGATCGTCCACCATCCCTAACCGGCGCATCGCGCTGGCAGCCGCGCAACTGCTGCTCCCGGAGGCCATCGTGAACCCCGCGCCCCGCTCCCAGATACCAATCTTTAGCGTATGGCGATCGATAACTTCCACGAACTGGACATTGGTGCGTTTGGGGAACAAGGAATGGTTTTCGATTTGCGGCCCTAAACGATGAACCTGCGCCAGGTCGAGCTTATCGACGAGGACAACGCAGTGGGGATTGCCCATGGAGACCAGCACGACGGACAGGGTTTCATCCGCCAGCGGCAAAGGATAATTCACCGCCTCAGGCAAATTCACTAAGGCGGGCAGCGCCGCCGGATTGAAATTCGCCCGCCCCATGTCGACGCTAATCTGATGAACATCGCCATGCACAGTGCAATAAACGTCACCGCCCGCCGTATGTACCAGAAAGGGCTCATGGCCGACGCGACCGATATCAAAAAGATAACGCGCATAGATCCGTAGCCCGTTACCGCTTTTCTCCGCTTCGGAGCCGTCCGGATTGATAATACGCAGTGTGGGATTGATCTGATCGCCGCTGTCGATCAGCAGACCATCCGATCCCACGCCATAGTGGCGATGGCACAGCATTTGAATATGCTCGTTGCTCAACTGTTCGGCAACGTCGCGATGGCATACCAGGTAATCATTACCCAGCCCGTGATATTTATGAAAGTGTAAGGGTGTCATTGTGTGGGTTCGCCTGGCGCTGCAGTTTTTTGGACATCTTACATTACATTCACCGTCTTGATGAATTAAACCCTGCGTTGTTAACCGTGGTGGTCATTCTGCTCCACTGCGTCCGGCTATCAGACTGGCGCCTCCCCTCCGTCGGGCTTACACTCTGCGTACCTGTGAGCGGTATTCATCAATCCGGAAAGATTATGCTAAAAGAGAACGTAAACGATCTGCTCTCCTTTATGGTGGTAGCGCGTGAGCGCAGCTTTACCCGCGCAGCGGCCCAGCTCGGCGTGTCACAGTCGGCGCTCAGCCATGCCATGCGCCATCTCGAAGCGCGTCTCGATGTGCGGCTGCTGACCCGCACCACCCGCAGCGTGGTACCGACCGAGGCGGGTGAGCGACTCATTCAGCGCCTCGGTCCGCATCTGGAGGAGATGGAGCGGGCGCTGACCGCGCTGCGCGATACGCGCGAACGCCCGGCGGGCAACCTGCGCATCACCGCCGGGGAGCATGCCACCAGCACCGTACTCTGGCCGGCGCTAAAGCCATTTATGCTGCAATATCCGGATATTAACATCGAAATCACTGTTGATAATGGCCTCACGGATATCGTGGATGGCCGGTTTGACGCCGGGGTGCGACTCGGCGAACAGGTGGCGAAAGAGATGATTGCCGTGCGCATTGCCCCGGATATGCGGATGGCGGTAGTAGGTTCGCCAGCCTATCTGCAGCAGGCCGGTACGCCGCAGACGCCCTGGGATCTTGCGCAGCATCGCTGCATCAATCTGCGCCTGCCGACACGAGGTGGACTTTACGCCTGGGAGTTTGCCCGCGACGGCCGGGATATCCAGGTGCGGGTGGAGGGGCAAGTGATCCTCAACAGCCTGCCGCAGCGCATCGATGCGGCGGAGGCGGGCCTCGGTCTGGCCTACGTTCCGGATGACTGCGTGGCGGAGGCCTTAGCCAGTGGCCGGCTGGTGCAAGTGCTGGCGGACTGGACCCCCACCTTCCCCGGCTACCATCTCTACTACCCCAGTCGACGCCAGCATACCAGCGCTTTCACTCTGTTGCTGGAAACTCTGCGACGCTGATCTCATTGATAAATCTGTCAAATGCTATCGGTAAATGTTTTAGGTGCGTAACTATTACGTTACGTGTAGGATTCAGCGCCATGTCTGAGCTTATCTCCTACGTCAGAATGATGAGAAAGCCAGCATAATGTGCCAGCCGTCATCCACTCCGGCTGCAAACATGGGCATTGACAGGAAACTGATACATCAATGAATACGAAACACGACACTGCAGCGGAGCACCATGCTGCGAAACGCCACTGGCTCAACTCACATGAAGCGGGTTATCACAAAGCGATGGGCAACCGTCAGGTACAGATGATCGCCATCGGCGGCGCTATCGGTACCGGTTTGTTCCTCGGCGCCGGGGCACGTTTACAAATGGCAGGGCCAGCGCTCGCCCTGGTCTATCTGGTCTGCGGCATCTTCTCCTTCTTTATTCTTCGCGCCCTCGGCGAACTGGTTCTCCACCGACCCTCGAGCGGCAGCTTCGTCTCCTATGCCAGGGAATTCCTCGGTGAAAAGGCCGCTTACGTGGCCGGCTGGATGTACTTCGTTAACTGGGCCATGACCGGGATCGTCGATATCACCGCCGTGGCGCTGTATATGCACTACTGGGGCGCGTTTGGCGATGTGCCACAGTGGGTCTTCGCCCTCGGCGCGCTTGCGATCGTCGGTACCATGAACATGATCGGCGTAAAATGGTTCGCCGAGATGGAGTTCTGGTTCGCGCTGGTCAAAGTGCTGGCGATCGTTGCGTTCCTCGTGGTCGGCACCATTTTCCTCGGCTCCGGTAAGCCGCTGGACGGCAATGCCACCGGCTTCCATCTGATCACCGATAACGGTGGCTTCTTCCCTCACGGCCTTCTGCCGGCGCTGGTGCTGGTGCAGGGTGTGGTCTTTGCCTTCGCCTCCATTGAACTGGTGGGCACCGCGGCCGGTGAGTGTAAAGATCCGGAGTCGATGGTACCGAAGGCCATCAACAGCGTGATCTGGCGTATCGGCCTGTTCTACGTCGGTTCGGTGGTGCTGCTGGTGCTGCTCCTGCCGTGGACCGCCTACCAGGCAGGACAGAGCCCGTTCGTCACCTTCTTCTCCAAACTGGGCGTACCGTATATCGGCAGCGTAATGAACATCGTGGTGTTAACCGCCGCCCTCTCCAGCCTCAACTCCGGCCTCTACAGCACCGGACGTATCCTGCGTTCCATGTCGATGGGGGGCTCCGCGCCGAAGTTTATGTCGAAGATGAGCCGTCACCACGTCCCTTACGCCGGGATCCTGGCGACGCTGGCGGTGTATGTGGTGGGGGTGTTCCTCAACTATCTGGTGCCGTCGCAGGTGTTTGAGATCGTGCTGAACGTCGCGTCGCTGGGGATCATTGCTTCCTGGGGCTTTATCGTGGTGTGTCAGATGCGTCTGCGCAAAGCGATCAAGGAAGGAAAAGCGGCGAAGGTGAGCTTCAGAATGCCGGGGGCGCCATTCACCTCCTGGCTGACGCTGCTGTTCCTGTTCAGTGTGCTGGTGCTGATGGCCTTCGATTATCCGAACGGCACTTACACCATTGGCTCAATTCCATTACTGGCGGTGCTGCTGGTAGCTGGCTGGTTTGGCGTGCGTAAACGCGTGCATGCGATCCACAGTACGGCGCCGACGCTCAGGAAGTAACTGGCAGGACTCCCGGTTTGCCCGCGACGGACAAACCGGGAGGTCAGGATTTAGTTATCCTCAACCAGCTGCGACACGTCGCTACTGTTAATTTCCCGCTTATTACCCGACTCATCGATATAGCTGGTCATCCCCGTTTCTTTATCCAGCTGCGGCTTGCCGTGGGTGACGATCGTCTGACCGCTTTTGGTGGTCATAACGTAGTTGGACGAACAGCCTGCCAGCAGCGCCAGCATCGCACCGGCGCAAATCACCATAAATGGCTTTTTCATTTTATCTCCACTGATTACCACTGCCCGCGCAAGGCGGGAAAGCGTTAAGTGTATAACCATCTGGTTTATCAGGCCAATACGGGTTTGTAACAGAGGGTGAGGTGCCGGGCGGCATGCGGGGCGCGACATTGACCGAACGTCGTCGCCCCGGGCATTTTACAGCGCGATGCGGATCACGTCGTCCGGCGCGGTGGCCTCTTTCTCACGGCTGGAAGCCTGTTTCACGCTGACGTACAGCGTTTTGCCGTCATCAGAGAGCGCCAGGCTGTTGGGGTGAGTCGGCGTTTTAAAGGTCTTCACGATCTTGTAGCGCTTACCGTCGATAACGCTGACTTCGCCGGCCTTACGGTGCGTCACATAGGCTTCATTACGCGTCGGGTTAAACAGCACCGCCAGCGATTCCGGCGCGGCGATTTTCTCCAGCACCTTACCATCGCGGGTATCGACCACCAGCACTTCCGGCTGCTTGCTGTCGGTAATAAAGGCGCGGTGACCGGCGGTATCAAGGCTCAGGTTTAAGTAGAAGTGTGCTTTGCCATCGTCCTGCAATTTCTTGCGCGAAACAATGGTGTTGCTCTCGCTGTCGATGGTCAGCAGTTCGCCGTCGGCATTGGTGGTATAGAGGCGTTTCGCCTGCGGATCGATCGCCAGACCCGTCGCCATTGCCCCGGTGCCGGTAATAGTGGTTTTCAGCTTCAGGGTCGCGCCATCTACCACCCAAATCACGCTCTCTTTGCCCAGACCAGTAATGTAGACCGTGTTGGTCTGCTCATTGACCGCCAGCTCGCGCGGTTGCAGTGGGCGTACGGTTTCACTGCGCTGACGCTCGTCCAGCACCAGACGCCCTTTCACGGCGCCGGTTTTGGCGTCAATGGCGGTGACGGTGCTGTCAACGGTATTGCCAAACCACAGCGTGCCGGTGGCATGGTTGATAGCAGCGCCGAACGGCTTCAGATCGTTGTGAATAATCTGCGTCACGTCCAGGGTGGTGGGGTCAAGACGATAAACAATACCGCCCTTGTCCAGTGAGCGACTCTGCGACGTGGCGACCCATAACGCGTTCTCCTGCTGGCTGTAGGCCATTTCGTAGGCCCCTTTTCCGACGGCCTTACGCAGCATCTCATCCGCAGCGTGGGCGCTAAAGCTACCTGCCAGCAGCAGAGAGGTGAATAACAGTGAATGGCGCAGACGCGGCGCGGCAAAATGACGTAGTGACATGACGACTCCCTTTGATAAACCAGTATGTGCTGACCCGACATCGCTTCCGGCGGTAAAGTCCTGGCTTTACCCTTATTTTTGAATGCGAATAGTAATCATTATTTATCTCAAAGTGGAGCGCTAATTGTTGTTGTTCGGTAAATTCATCAGCAAGAAGCACTATCCGTTAACCAACGGCGGTTAATAATTTTCAAATGTTTTACAAACGGGGTAACATATCTACATATGTTCCATTTGGTTCGTCTCCCGAGTACTATCGATGAAAATCCTGTCCGTGCGTCACGCCGCCCTGCCGGCGCTGCTGCTACCGCTGATTGCCGCGGCCCAGACCGCTGATGAACAAACCATGGTGGTGACCGCCGCGCCAACCACTGTTTCTGAACTGGATACCCCCGCCGCCGTCAGCGTGGTCAATGGGGATGAAATGCGCCAGGCCGCCCCGCGCGTCAATCTCTCTGAATCACTGGGCGCCGTACCGGGCCTGCAGGTGCAGAACCGGCAAAACTATGCCCAGGATCTGCAACTGTCGATTCGTGGTTTTGGCTCTCGCTCCACCTATGGCGTGCGCGGGCTACGCATCTATGTCGATGGTATTCCGGCGACCATGCCAGACGGCCAGGGGCAGACCTCGAATATCGATATTGGCAGCGTCGACACCATTGAGGTGCTGCGCGGCCCCTTCTCTGCCCTGTACGGTAACTCGTCCGGCGGGGTGATCAACGTCACCAGCCAGACCGGCACCCAGCCGCCCACCGTGGAAGCCAGCAGCTACTATGGCAGCTTCGGTACCTGGCACTACGGGATGAAGGCCACTGGCGCCGTTGGCGACGGCAGCCATGCAGGCGATGTGGATTACACGGTCTCGACCAACCGCTTCACCACTCATGGCTATCGCGATCACAGCGGCGCACGCAAGAATCTGGCGAACGCCCGACTGGGAGTGCGCATCAACGATGTCAGTAAGCTGACGCTGCTGCTGAACAGCGTCGATATCAAAGCCAATGACGCCGGCGGCTTAACCGCCGACGAATGGCGCGATAACCCGCGCCAGTCGCCGCGCGGCGACCAGTATAATACCCGCAAGAATACCCGGCAGACCCAGGCCGGCCTGCGCTATGAGCGCCAGCTGAGCGCCCAGGACGATCTCAGCGTGATGATGTACGCCGGTGAACGTGAAACCACGCAGTTCCAGTCGATCCCGCGCGCGCCGCAGCTGAAACCGAGCCATGCCGGCGGGGTGATCGACCTCACCCGTCACTACCAGGGAATCGATACCCGCCTGACCCATCGCGGAGAGCTGCTGGTGCCCGTCACCCTGACCGCCGGTCTCGATTACGAGAACATGAGCGAGCGCCGTAAAGGGTATGAAAACTTTGTGATGGTCAACGGCGCGCCGCAGTATGGCGAACAGGGTGCGCTGCGCCGTAACGAACGCAACCTGATGTGGAACGTCGACCCCTACCTGCAGACCCAGTGGCAGTTAACGGACAAACTCTCGCTCGATGCCGGGGTTCGCTACAGCTCAGTATGGTTCGACTCGAATGACTACTACATCACCCCAGGCAATGGCGATGACAGCGGTGATGCCAGCTATCACAAGTGGCTGCCCGCAGGCTCGCTGAAGTATGCTCTGACCGACGCGTGGAACGTCTACCTCTCCGCTGGCCGCGGCTTCGAGACGCCGACCATTAACGAACTGTCATACCGCTCCGATAACCAGAGCGGCCTTAATTTCGGCCTGAAGCCCTCCACCAATGACACAGTGGAGATCGGCAGTAAGACGCGGCTCGGCAATGGGCTGCTCACCGCCGCCCTGTTCCAGACCAATACCGATAATGAGATCGTAGTCGACAGCAGCAGCGGCGGGCGCACCAGCTATAAAAACGCCGGCAAGACCCGTCGTCAGGGGATGGAGCTGGGGCTGGATCAGCAGTTTGGCGAGAGCTGGCGTCTGAAGGCGGCCTGGACCTGGCTGGACGCGACCTATCGCACCAACGTCTGCGACGACGCCAGCTGCAACGGCAACCGCATTCCGGGGATCGCGCGCAATATGGGCTACGCCTCCTTTGGCTATCAGCCGGAGCAGGGCTGGTACGCCGGCAGCGATATTCGCTACATGAGCGACATCATGGCCAATGACGAAAACACGGCTAAAGCGCCTTCCTGGACGGTGGTTGGCCTGACGACCGGCTATAAATGGAGCTACGGCAGGATGGACATGGATCTGTTCGGCCGCGTCGACAACCTGTTCGACCGGGAGTACGTCGGGTCCGTTATCGTTAATGAGTCCAACGGGCGCTACTACGAGCCTGCTCCCGGACGCAACTACGGCATAGGCCTGAACCTCGCCTGGCGCTTCGAATAACACGCCCCTTCCCCGCCGGCGGTGATTGGCGGGGAAGGCTTAACGATGTGGCGTTTTCCCCACGGACGCGGGTTAAAGCAGATTTCGCAGGGATAACTCGAAAATGATCTTTTCCGCCTGGCAGGAGAAAGCGATGGCGAGATCGAGTTTAACCTCGTCGCCAACGGCGGCGATGGTGTAATCGACCTGCGGCGGTTCACTGGCCGGCGCCGCGGCGGCAGCACGTTCGCGCACGGCGGCTACGGTGGATTCCGCTTCTTCGCGGCTCGGGAACATTTTCTCAGCCCGGTAGACGCAGTCCTCGTTATCAATGATGGTACCGACATCAATGGCGCAGCCTTTGGTGCTGCATTTATCTACTACATCTTTCATCGTAATAACCTCTCGAGTTTTCTTAAGGATAAGAATCCGCTCACCGAAAAGCAAACCATTAATATCCGTAAGGATTAGCAATTTTTCTATTATATCGCGCCGCGGCGGGCGCCAGCTTGCGCCATCGCAAGGTGAGGCAATATGACTGCCGACGATCGCCTGACGATACGCGATGCCATCGCAGCAATCGTGGCCTCCATCACACTATTCTGTACACCATCTCGTCTGCCTCGCCTCACAGCGTTAGTCTGGTCACAGAACAACGCCAATAAGGAGCTGCTATGGCACTGCCGATGATGATTGATTGCGATCCGGGACATGATGACGCGATCGCCCTGGTCCTCGCCCTCGCCTCGCCGGAGCTGGAGGTGAAAGCCGTCACCGCTTCCGCGGGCAACCAGACCCCGGAGAAGACCCTGCGCAACGTGCTGCGTATGCTGACGCTGCTGAACCGGCCGGATATCCCGGTGGCCGGCGGCGCGTGGAAGCCGTTGATGCGCGATCTGATCATCGCCGATAACGTGCACGGCGAGAGCGGACTGGATGGCCCAAGCCTGCCGGAACCAACCTTTGCCCCGCAGAACTGCACCGCCGTCGAGCTGATGGCCAGGGTGCTGCGGGAAAGCCAGGAGCCGGTGACTCTGGTGGCCACCGGGCCGCAGACTAACGTGGCGTTGCTGCTCGCCAGCCACCCGGAGCTGCACGCGAAAATCGCCCGCATCGTGATCATGGGGGGCGCAATGGGGCTGGGCAACTGGCAGCCGGCGGCGGAGTTTAATATTTTCGTCGATCCGCAGGCGGCGGAAATGGTCTTTCAGTCCGGGATCCCGGTGGTGATGGCGGGCCTTGACGTCACCCATAAGGCGCAAATCCTTCCCGCCGATATCGAGCGATTCCGCCAGATTGGCAATCCGGTGTCGACCATTGTCGCCGAGCTGCTCGACTTCTTTATGGCCTACCACAAGGATGAAAAGTGGGGCTTCGACGGCGCGCCGCTGCACGATCCCTGCACCATCGCCTGGCTCCTCAAGCCGGAGATCTTCACCACTATCGAACGCTGGGTCGGCGTGGAAACGGAAGGAAAATATACCCAGGGGATGACGGTGGTCGATTACTACCATCTGACCGGCAATCGGCCCAATACTACCCTGATGCTGGATGTCGACCGTGAAGCCTTTGTCGATCTGCTCGCCCAGCGGTTAACCTTTTACGCCTGACACGCCTCCCATGCCCCTTTTCCCTCACGGGAAAAGGGGCAGAGTAAGTTGGATCCGCCGGACTAGTCGTCCGCCGCGACGCGGATCACCACTTTACCGAAGTTCTCACCTTTCAACAGGCCGATCAGCGCCTGCGGCGCCTGCTCCAGACCGTCGATCAGCTGTTCGCGATATTTAATTTTCCCCTCTTGCACCCAGCGCCCCATCTGCTGCTGGAATTCCGCGATCCGATGCCCGTAATCCTGGCCGATAATAAAGCCCTGCATCCGGATGCGCTTCTTGAGGATGGTCGCCATCAGCAGCGGCAGACGATCCGGTCCGTCTGGCAAACCGGTGGCGTTATAGCCGCTTACCAGCCCGCAGACCGGTACCCGCGCTGCGGTATTCAGCAGCGGCAGCACCGCGTCAAAAACCTTGCCGCCGACGTTTTCGTAGTAAACGTCAATGCCCTGCGGGCAGGCCTGGGCCAGCTGTTCGGCAAAATCATCCGCACGATGGTCAAGGCAGACATCAAAGCCTAACGTCTCAACCGCATACCGACACTTCTCCTCGCCGCCAGCGATGCCGACGGTGCGGCAGCCCTTAATTTTGCCGATCTGTCCGACCGTGGCGCCAACCGGCCCGGTCGCCGCAGCGACCACCAGCGTTTCGCCCGCCTTCGGCTGGCCGATGTCCAGCAATCCCATGTAGGCGGTGAAGCCCGGCATCCCCAGAACTCCCAGCGACCAGGACGGGTGTTGCGGGTCGTCACCCAGCTTCACCAGTCCGTTGCCGTCGGAGAGTTCATAATCCTGCCAGCCGCTGTAGCCCAGCACCCAGTCGCCGGGTTGATAATCGGCATGATTTGAGCTGACCACGCGACTCACGGTCCCTCCTACCATCACCGCGCCAATGGCCACCGGTGGCGAATAAGAAGGCGCGTCGCTCATGCGCCCGCGCATATAGGGATCGAGCGATAAAAAAACGGTACGCAGCAGAACCTGCCCCGGCCCCGGCGTCGGCACCTCGCTCTCTTCCAGGCGGAAATTCTCTGCCGTCGGTTCACCATGGGGGCGGGAAGCCAGTACCCAGCGGCGATGGCGTTGCGGTTGATCTGTCATAGCAAACTCCTCTTGTTAGCAGACTGTACTGAGGCTAGCTGCTTTATGCGCAACGTGCTTTACCATTAAGAGCCGGATGGCGATTGATTAAGGCGAACCACCAGATAGACGCAGGTCTCCGCGGATTCATTGATAAAGCGACAATCGTTGGGCGGGCCAAGCTCCAGACAATCCCCCTTCTGCATCTCATGACGGGTAGTCCCTTCGACGAACACCAGCTCGCCCTGCTGCAGCCAGATCAGCTGGCGGGCGAGCGCATAGGAAGAGGCCGGCATGGGCACATCGCTGCCGGGCGGCAGCTCAATCTGCACCAGATCTATCGGCAGATCGCTGCGCGGCGAGACGTGGCGGCGGAGATAGTGGCTTTGCGGGTCGTGCCACACCGGCTGGCTGGCAAAGCGCAGCAGCTTACCCTCCTGCATTTCCGCCCGGGCGATCAGCGTCGACATACTGATGCCGAAGGCGCCGGAAAGACGGCCCAGCATCGAGGCCGTCGGGCTGCTTTCGCCGCGCTCGATTTTATGGATCATCGCCCGCGAGGCGCCAGCCCGTTCGGCGAGGTCGTTCAGCGACCAACCGCGGGACTCACGCTCAATGCGGATGCGCGCACTGATGCGCTGATTGAGGTTGTCTTCTATAGTATTCATAACGTAATACTATAGTGTGCACCCACCCATTACACAACTGCTCGTCGGGCCGCGTGCTTACCGGGTCATCCGTAAAAATTATGCGGAAAACGGATGACAGCGCGATGTTCATTATTGTAATAATATCGTACTACTATAGTGTACAAAAAACTGAGGTTTGCTATGTCCATCCGCCCTGCCATTAAAGACGACTGTGCAGCGATCGCCGAAATCTATAACCACGCCGTCGTGCATACCGCCGCCATCTGGAATGATAAAACCGTGGATACCGACAACCGTATCGCGTGGTTTGAAGCCCGCCAGCTGGCCGGCTTTCCGGTGCTGGTGAACGAGGAAAACGGCGTCATCACCGGCTATTCCTCGTTTGGCGACTGGCGCGCGTTTGACGGTTTCCGCCACACCGTGGAGCATTCGGTGTACGTTCACCCCGATCATCAGGGGAAAGGGCTGGGTCGCAAACTGCTGGTTGCGCTGATCGCCGAAGCGCGTCGGCTGAATAAACATGTGATGGTCGCCGGTATTGAATCGCAGAACCACGCTTCGCTGCATCTGCATGAAACGCTGGGCTTTATCACCACCGGGCAGATGCCGCAGGTAGGAACCAAATTTGGTCGCTGGCTGGATCTCACCTTTATGCAGCTGCAGCTGGATGAGCGTCAGGACCCGGACGGCAAGGCATGAATGCATCGCTCACCCTCGCCTGTCTGGTCGCCGCCGGCGTTGGTCTCGTGGTGCAGAATACCCTGATGGTGCGCATCACCCAGTCGGCGTCGACGATCCTTATCGCCATGCTGCTCAATTCGCTGGTGGGGATCGTTATTTTCGTGACGATGTTACTGCTGCGCCAGGGCGTCGCCGGCTTTCAGGAGCTGGCCCTGAGCGTGAAGTGGTGGACGCTGATCCCCGGCCTGCTGGGGTCCTTTTTCGTCTTCGCCAGCATCAGCGGCTATCAGACCGTGGGCGCGGCCACCACCATTGCGGTACTGGTCGCCAGCCAGCTGGTTGGCGGGTTGATCATGGATTTAGTTCGCGCCCACGGCGTGCCGGTGCGGGCGCTGATCGGGCCGGTATGCGGCGCGGTGATGCTGGTGGTGGGCGCCTGGCTGGTGGCCAGGCGCCAGTTCTGAGCGCATCTTCAGAGGATCGCGCCGCCTTTCGTCAGCTGCTCGCGGCGTGCGTCCTGCTCTTCCTGATGCTGTCGCCCATGGTGGGCGATGGCAGTGCGCAGGCGCTGCTGCTGGGTATAGCGTTCCTCACGACTGAGTTGTGGATCATCGCTCAGGGCGATCAGCAGCTCATTCATATGAGTGATAACGCCCTCGGCAAGGGTGTCATCGACTTTGACGATAACCTCATCCAGATGTGCCATCCGGTTCTCCTTTCGCTTAATTCAGCTTCGCTTTGGAAAAATCGCTCCCCATCATGCTCACGCGGTAGCCGCTGACGTTGCTACGGGTGGCATAGAAGGTCTTGCCGGTCGCCAGGGTGATCCACGGCGCCTGCTGGTAGAAGATCTCTTGCGCCTGTTCATAGAGTTTGGCACGCGCCTGCGGATCGCTCACCAGCAGCGCTTTCTTCACCAGCGCGTCATAGGACTTATCGCACCAGCGAGCGGCGTTGGAGCCGGTCTGGATATTATCACAGCTGAGCAGCGTGCCGGCAAAGTTGTCCGGGTCGCCGTTGTCCGACATCCAGCCATACAGGGCGCTGTCGTGCTCCCCTTTGCGCATACCGGCAAGGTATTCGCCCCATTCGTAGCTGACAATCTTCGCTTTGACGCCCACTTTAGCCCAGTCGTTTTGGATCATTTCGGCGATCCGCTTCGAGTTCGGGTTGTACGGACGCTGGACCGGCATCGACCACAGGGTTACTTCCGCTCCTTGCTCCAGACCCGCCTGCTTGAGCAGCGCTTTGGCTTTCTGCGGATCGTAATCATAGTCCGGGAGATCTTTCTTATACCCGAGCATCGTCGACGGGATCGGTGATTTCGCCACGCTGCCGGAATCAAGGAATACCGCCTTGACGATCGCCTGCTTGTCGGTGGCATAGTTTAATGCCTGGCGCACCAGCACATTATCAAACGGTTTTTTCTCCGTGTTGAACGCCAGATAGCCGACGTTCAGCGCCTCAACCGCATGCAGCGCCAGATCTTTATTGCCCTTAATCACCGGGAACTGAACCGGCGAAGGCGCAGGAATAATCTGGCACTCGTTGGTCTGCAGTTTCGCCAGACGGGTCTCGACGTTCGGCGTAATGGAGAAGATCAGGTGCTTAGTCGGCACCTCGCCTTCCCAGTAGTGGGGATTGGCGATATAGCGGATTTGGGAATCCACTTTATACTGCTGCAGGGCATACGGCCCGGTACCGACAGGCCAGTTATCAACATTCTCCGGCGTCCCTTTCTTCAGCATCGCCTCGCCATACTCCGCCGACAGAATAGAGGCGAAGTCCATGCCCCAGTCGGCAAGAAACGCCGCGTTCGGCTCGTTAAGCACGAACTGGACGTGATAGTCATCGACCTTTTTCACCGACTTAATCAACTTATCGAGGCCCACGTCGTGGAAGTACTCATAGTTCCCCTGCGACACCTTGTGATAGGGATGCTGAGGATCCATCTGGCGCAGCACGGAAAACAGGACGTCGTCGGCGTTAAAATCGCGGGTTGGTTTGAAGAATTTGTTGCTGTTGAACTTCACCCCCTGACGCAGAGTAAAGGTCCAGGTTTTGCCATCCTCAGAGACGTGCCACTCGGTGGCCAGCGACGGGATCGGCGTGTTCTTCACCGGGTCAAAGGTGACCAGGCGGTTATACAGCACCTGCGAGCTGGCGACGAACGACGGGCCGGAGCTGGCGATTTGCGGATTAAAGGACTCCGGAGAGGCTTCTGAGCAGTAGACCAGTGTGTCATTGCCTGCGGCCCAGGCGGTGCCGGCCGGCAGCAGTGCGCTCAGCAGCAGCGCCAGCGTGGTTTTCCCTGTAGACATGGTTATAAGTCCTGATTATTGATTATAAGAACCGTAATATCAGCACAGGCGCCCGCCCCCGGCAAATAATCAATGGCTATCACCTTATGCAAATCACGCTGAAATCGCTGGTTTAATCGGCGTAGCGCTGTTTTTTACGCCAGCAAGTGTCGGGATGTTGTGAGCCACACATAATTCCTGCAAAAAAATGTGCGATAACCGCCCTGCTCACGCTCACCATCAGTAGTGCCCGGTACACTGGGGGAACCGCAGAACAAGAGGTTTCCACCATGACAATCACCTGCAATCTGTACATTGACGGCCAGTGGCACGATGCCGAAGGCCGCCGCACCTTTACCCGACGCCACCCGGCCCACGACGACGTCGCCTCGGTGGCTGCGGCCGCCAGTCTCGCCGACAGCAAACGCTGCGTCGAAGCCGCGGCCAAAGCCTTCCCGCTGTGGCGTGATACCTCTCCGGCGGAACGACGCCGTTTACTGCTCGACGCGGCGGAACATATGCTGTTGCGGGAGGCTAAATTTATCGCCGCCATGGCGGCGGAGACCGGCGCGACTGCGCACTGGGCCGGCTTTAACGTTCATCTGGCGGCCGATATCCTGCGTGAAGCGGCGGCGCTGACCACCCAAATTGAAGGGCAAATTATTCCTTCCAACGTGCCGGGCAACCTGGCGATGGGCGTCCGCCAGGGGGCGGGGGTGGTACTGGGCATGGCGCCGTGGAACGCACCGCTGATTCTGGCTACCCGGGCGCTGGCAACGCCGCTGGCCTGCGGCAACGCAGTGATCCTCAAGGGCGCGGAGCTGTCGCCGGCCACTCAGGGACTGATTATCGACGCCCTTGACGCGGCGGGCTTCCCACCGGGGGTGGTGAACTATCTTACCTGTGCGCCTGAAGATGCGCCGGCGCTGGTGGAATCGCTGATCGCCCACCCGGCGGTGCGGCGCGTTAACTTTACCGGATCCACGCCGGTGGGGCGGATTATCGCCCGCACCTGCGGGCAATATCTTAAACCGGCGGTGCTGGAGCTCGGCGGTAAAGCGCCGCTGCTGGTGCTGGACGATGCTGATATCGAGCAAGCGGCGGCGGGCGCGGTTTTTGGCGCCTTCGCGAATGCCGGCCAGATCTGCATGTCCACCGAGCGCATTATTGTCGACAACGCCGTAGCGGAGGTGTTTATCCCGCTGCTGGCCAGGCGCGCCGCCGCCCTGCCCGCCAGCCTGACGGGGCCGGTGGTTGATATGAACACCATCACCCGCTGCAACGCCTTAATCGACGATGCGTTAGCCAAAGGCGCTCGCCTGCTAACCGGTGGTAAAGCCAGCGATACCCACATGGCGCCGACCTTGCTGGACGGCGTGACCCGCGAGATGCGGCTGTGGAACGAAGAGTCCTTCGGCCCGGTAAAAGCGATTATTCGGGTTAAGAATGAAGAAGAGGCGCTGACGGTGGCCAACGACAGTGAATACGGTCTTTCCGCTGCGGTCTACAGCCGCGACAGCGCCAGAGCGTGGAACGTGGCGCAACGTCTGCAAACGGGCATTTGCCATATCAATGGCCCAACGGTGCATGATGAAGCGCAAATGCCGTTTGGCGGCTGCAAATCCTCGGGCTATGGCCGCTTTGGGGGGCGGGCCGGCATCGCGGAATTCACCGAGCTGCGCTGGATAACACTCCAGACCCAGCCCCGCGAACTCCCTTTCTGAACCGGTATTCTTTTAACCCTGGCTGGCGATGATCTGCGCCAGCCCTTGCGGATTCTCCCACGCCATCGAGTGTCCCCCGCGGGGCACAATCCCGACCGGGATCCCTTGCGCCTCAGCCAGGTCAATATCGGCATAAGGCAGGGAGAGCTCACCGACGATGAGCCTTTTTTGACAGTGCAGCTGGCAGAGCTGACTAAACCAGGGGGTATCGCTGCCACGCATCAGGCTGCTGGCGGCCCGCCAGACGGCCCAGGGCGCGCTGTTTTGCAAACAGCCAGCCCATGGCGAGCGCTCCTCAGCCAGCATTCTGGCATAGCCTTCGGCAATAAAGGCCGCCTCTGTCTGCGCCGCAATGCGCCTGCTGTACTCACCGCCGCCGGCAAACAGATTGGGTTCAGAGACCAGCAGCGTGGTCACGCGCTCGCCCAACAGCCCCGCCGCTTCGATGGCGATGCTTCCTCCCATGCTATGACCGAACAGCGCGAAGCGCTGCAGACGCAGGTGGTTAAGTAGCTGCTCCACGACCCGCGCTTGAATATGTATGTTGTAACTAAAGTCGTGCGGTTTATCGCTGTAGCCGAAGCCTGGCAGATCGATGAGTATTTTACGCCGTCCGTTCAGCGCAGGATCGCTGGCGACGCGGGGATAATCGTAGGATGACGCACAGCCGAGACCGTGGATAAACACCACCGGGAGGCCATCTCCCGGAAGATCGAGCCAACGCAGCGTGGCGCCTGCGACGGAAGAAAAGAAACCGTTCACCTGTATGCCTCCATGATAAGGTTACTGGTTTTTTATACAGTAACCTTACCCTTTCCGCCACCCTTTTCTGCCGTCCGGCATCTGAGGGTTAAAACAGCGAGACGAGCAGCGCCATCGGAAAGCTGAACGGCCAGGTGGCGCCGATCAACAGGGCCGCCAGCAGGCGGATCACCCGGCTCTCTTTGGTCAAAAACCAGCTAATCACGGCGCATATCACGCCCATAATGGCGTAAAACACCAGCATTTTTTGATATAACGTCATTCTTACTCTTCCTTCCCTGAGGGGCGTTCCATGGTGGGATGATTATCTGCCATGACGTCGTGATTCAGAGATACCTGTATAACAAATTCTGAAACGGGCTGAATATTGAGAATAAAGCCTGATTCGTCTTAATCCGATAGCGCAACCGCAGGTGCCGTACTATACCTTTATGGACTTACTCATTAAGGTGGCGTTATGGATGTCTCCAGCAAAACCGTCATTCTGATTAATGTCTGCGCCGCGTGCGTACTTATCAGCCTGCTGTCCGTGAGATTTGGCTGGTTTTAATGATTTTACTCAGCAACGAAACCTAAAAAAGCAGCCCCCAGGGGCTGCTTTTTTACGCGCGAACACGGGCAATATTATAAAGGTTATAAGCGACAGGTGCTGCCTGGCCTGCCGCAATAACCTTATTAAGCTCCGGGTTATAGTGCGGCAGAAAATTCATCTGTTCGCTATCCCATTCGGCGGCAGCGCAGACGGCCTGCCCCACTCCCGCGCTCTCACAGCCCTGAATGCGTTTTGCCGGGGCGTTACCATAGCTCAGCGTCACAGCGCCGATAGCCAGCAGAATAAAAGCCAAAATTTTCACAACGACATCAACGTTAAAACCTAATATGCGCTAAATGATCGCATGAGCAGCGACGGAAAGTCAAACCCGGGAGCACCCGCAACCCGCCTGCAGCCCGCATTTTGGCCGGACTCACGGAATATTTAATATTCAGAACAAATATCATGCAATAACAGCAAATATTAAATCCTTATTTATAGTCGTGAAATAATTTCGGTTCAGGGCAATTCCATCGGTCTGATAAAGATAATATGTCTCCGTTCTCAGGGGGAAAAGATTGTCGCCGCATTCACCAAAAATGCGATATTCCGCGCAGGGCCTCCATCTTAATACGATAAAAGGCCGCTACAAGCCGTTGTTACATAACCCCTTCATTGTGGATCTCGCGGTTAATCGCCAAAAATAGCGCTAAATGACAACAAATATCATTTGCCTTCCATTCAGATAATACTTACATTCATAACTATTAGTAATGTTTTGGCGCCAGGGCGCTTTTTATATTTCGAGGTGGATATGTCCGGAATCATCACGCTGGTCATCGCGCTGATCCTGCTGGTCGCGGCGGTGTATAATCTTATTTCCTATATTCGTGACCGTCGTAGCGCCAGTTTACCGAGCAAAAAAACCAAGCGCTGAATGGCGGCCAGCGATGCGTTTCCTGATGGTCATTCGGTCTTCATCCCGCGATGCGGCGGGCATAAAAAAGCCCCTGCCAACAGGCAGAGGCCAGTATACGGTCGCGAACCGCGACGCTGTCGCCTCACCCGCCGGGCGCGACGCGCCCAGGGTGACTGGCGGACCCCATCCGGCGCTTATCTCCGGCACTCACATTGGCTTAGCTCTTGAAGGGGCATCAGAATAATCTCATATCCCCCTCGCAGAGTTTTGACAATTTTTGCCATTGTGACTATTAGCGAACTAACACAACCGTCGCGCAATCATCGCCAGCCACTAAAGGGTCAATGCTTTAGCCATGCTTAACCATGACATGGCGGACCACCGTGTAATCCTCAAGGCCATACATCGACATGTCCTTTCCGTAGCCCGACAGTTTCTGGCCGCCGTGCGGCATTTCGCTCACCAGCATAAAGTGGGTGTTGACCCAGGTGCAGCCATACTGCAGCCTGGCACTAAGCCGGTGGGCACGGCCTACATCTTTCGTCCATACTGAGGACGCCAGACCATACTGGGAATCATTCGCCCAGCTCAGGGCCTGCGCTTCATCGCTGAAAGGCGTCACACTGACCACCGGGCCAAACACTTCGCGCTGCACAATGGCGTCTTCCTGCCGGGCGCCGGCAAGCAGCGTCGGCTGGAAGTAATAGCCCGCGCCGTCAGCCCGGCGACCGCCGGTGACCACCTTAATATGCGGCAGTGCCTTTGCGGCTTCCACTGCGGCGCTAACCCTTTCAAGATGCGCCAGCGAGCTCAGCGGTCCCAGCTCGGTAGAGGCATCCTCTGGCGCGCCCATTTTCAGGCTGGCCACCGCCGCCCCAAGTTTCTCCACCAGTTGGTCGTAAATCCCCTGCTGAGCGTAGATCCGGCAGGCAGCCGTGCAGTCCTGGCCGGCGTTATAGAAACCGAAGGTTCGTACCCCATCGACTACCGCATCGATATCCGCGTCGTCAAACACAATCACCGGCGCCTTGCCGCCCAGCTCCATGTGGGTGCGTTTGATCGACGAGGCGGTATGGCTGATGATATGGGCCCCGGTGGCAATCGACCCGGTCAGCGACACCATTCGCACTTTGGCATGCGAGGTCAGCGGGTCGCCTACCGTTTTGCCGCGGCCAAACAGCACGTTGATCACCCCTTCGGGGAAGATATCTTTTGCCAGCTCCGCCAGCTTCAGCGCCGTCAGGGGGGTGATCTCCGAGGGTTTTATCACCACGCAATTGCCTGCCGCCAGCGCCGGGGCCAGCTTCCAGGCCGCCATCATCAGGGGATAATTCCAGGGGGCGATAGAGGCCACCACGCCCACCGGGTCGCGGCGGATCATTGAGGTATGCCCTTCGAGATACTCTCCGGCGGCCATTCCCGGCAGGCAGCGGGCGGCGCCGGCGAAGAAGCGGAAGACGTCCGCAATGGCCGGCATCTCATCGTTAATCACGCAGTGCAACGGCTTGCCACAGTTCAGCGACTCCAGCTGCGCCAGGGTCTCCGCCTGCGCCGCGATGGCGTCCGCCAGCTTCAGCAAGCATTCCGAGCGCGTTTTCGGCGTTGTCTGGCTCCAGGCATCGAACGCCCGATCCGCCGCCTCAACGGCGGCATCGACCTGGGCCGCTGTCGCTTCGGCAATCTCCAGGATCACATCGCCGGTCGCAGGGTTGTATACCGGCACCTTTTCGCCTTCACCTGCCACTAACTTACCGTTTATCAAAAGGTTGTGTTGCATAGCATTATCCTGTTTCATGGTTTTATTTCCCGTTTCCGGCGTCGTTATCGCCGTCGCGGGTGAGCCACCAGGCCCCTAAGATTGGTATCGTCGTTACCAGCATCACCAACAGCGCGACAACGTTGGTGACGGGCACATCGCGCGGCCGCCCCAGCTGATTCAGTAACCACAGCGGCAATGTTCGCTCATGCCCCGCGGTAAAAGTGGTGACGATAATTTCATCAAACGACAGGGCGAAGGCCAGCATTCCCCCCGCCAGCAGCGCCGATCCCAGATTGGGCAACACCACGTAGCGAAAGGTCTGCCAGCCGGTCGCGCCCAGGTCCATCGAGGCTTCCACCAGGCTCCACGAGGTCCGACGAAAGCGGGCAATGACGTTGTTAAAGACCACCACCACACAAAAGGTCGCGTGCCCCACCACAATGGTCAGTAGCCCCGGCTCGAGACCGACGGCTTTAAACGCCGTCAGCAGCGCCAGGCCGGTAATGATCCCCGGCAGGGCGATCGGTAACAGCAGCAGTAGCGATACCGCATTCTTACCAAAAAAAGTGCTGCGCCACAGGGCACCTGCAGCCAGCGTGCCAAGTACTAAGGCAATGGCCGTCGACAGGGCGGCAATTTTAAGTGACAACGTCACGGATTCGAGAATATCGCTACGCCCTGCTGCCTCGCTAAACCAGCGTAGCGTCAGCCCCTGCGGCGGAAAGCTGAAGGCCGCATCCTCCGTATTAAAAGCATAGATGGCAATGATCAGCAGCGGGAAGTGGAGGAACACCACGCCGCCCCAGGTCGCCAGTTGCAGATACCAGGGTGCGCGTTCAGAGTGCATCGAAGGCTCCCAGACGTTTCACGAACGCCAGATAAAGGGCAATCAGCACGATCGGCACGAGGGTGAACGCCGCCGCCATCGGCATATTGCCTATCGCCCCCTGCTGCGAGTAGACCATGTTGCCGATAAAGTACCCCGGCGGCCCGACCAGCTGCGGCACGATAAAGTCGCCCAGCGTCAGCGAGAAGGTGAAAATCGATCCGGCGGCAATACCAGGGATAGCCAGCGGCAGAACCACATAGCGGAAGGTCTGTCGTGGCCCGGCGCCAAGATCGGCCGACGCCTGCAGCAAGGAGCCCGGAATGCGCTCCAGCGCCGCCTGCACCGGCAGGATCATAAACGGCAGCCAGATGTAGACGAACACCAGAAAGCGTCCCAGCCCGGAGGTGGACAAGGTGTTGCCGCCGATCGCCGGGACGGTCAGAAGCGCATTCAGCGCCCCTTCCAGTCCAAGATGGCCCAGAAACCACTGCGCCACACCATCTTTGGCCAGCAGCAGTACCCACGCGTAGGCTTTGACGATATAGCTGGCCCACATCGGCAGCATCACCGCGATATAAAAGAAAGCCTTCATTTTGCCGCTGGTATAGCGAGCCATGTACCAGGCCATCGGCAGCGCCAGCATGGCGCTGGCGAGCGTCACACTCAGGGCCATTACCAGGGTACGGACAATAATGTCGTAATTGGCGGGATTGAACAGCGCCCGCAGGTTGGCCAGCGTAAAGTCGCTGGTCACCGACATGGTGAAGTCGTCAAAGGTATAAATACTCTGCCACAGCAGGGTCAGGAGCGATCCCAGATAGACGATACCAAACCACATCAGCGGCCCGATCAGCAGTAAAAACAGGCCCAATGCTGGCCGACGCCAGAAGATCCCGGATACGCGCCCGGCCTGCGCAGGAATCATCGCCATGGTCATCTCAGCCTCCGCTTTCCAGCGGGGTCATCGCCGACCGCGACCATGACGCCAGTACCGTTTGCCCCATTCGCGGGGCGCTGGCTGCCGCCGTGCCATCGATATTCGCCTGGCTGACCAGCAGCTTGTCCCCCTCCGCCAGCCTGAGCTCAATCCGCGTCGCCGCCCCCTGATACTGTACCGCCTGCACTACGCCCTGAACCTGAACCTCGCCGCCGCCCTGCAGGCGAACATGCTCCGGACGCAGCGACCAGCTGCCCGGCATGCCGCACAATCGCCGGGCCGCCTCGGCTTCAAAAACGTTGGCGGTGCCGACAAAGCCAGCGACAAACGCGGTCTTCGGATGCAGATAGAGATCCTGCGGCGCATCCACCTGTTCGATGCGCCCATTGTTAAACACCGCCACGCGGTCTGACATCGACAACGCTTCGCTCTGGTCGTGGGTCACGAAGATAAAAGTTATCCCCAGCGACTGCTGCAGCTTTTTCAGCTCCACCTGCATCTGCTCGCGCAGCTTCAAATCCAGCGCACCCAGCGGCTCATCGAGCAGCAGCACCCGCGGCTGGTTCACCAGCGCCCGGGCAATAGCGACCCGCTGCCGCTGGCCGCCGGAGAGCTGAGAAGGCTTACGATGATGAGCAAAGCCAAGGGCCACCTTTTCCAGCGCTTCCTGGGCGCGGGCATGGCGCGCTTTCTTCGCCATGCCTTTGACCATCAGACCGTAGGCGACGTTGTCGAGGATCGACATATGGGGAAACAGCGCATAGTCCTGGAACACCGTATTCACATCCCGCTGCCAGGGCGGCAGTTCGCTGGCCGGCTGACCGAAAATACGAATGGTGCCGCCGGAGAGCTGCTCGAAACCGGCAATCAGCCGCAGGCAGGTGGTCTTGCCCGAGCCGGATGGCCCCAGCATTGAGAAAAATTCCCCATCGCGAATGCCTATGCTAACCCCATCTACGGCCCGCACATCGCCGTACAGGCGCGATACATTCTGAAACTCGACCGCGTACGTCATTGTCTGCCTCCCGTCCTTAGCGGCCGCCCATTATCGCAATATAGTCCTGAGTCCATCTGCTGTAGGGTACGTATTTCCCGCCTTCGGCAACCGGCGTTTTCCAGAAATGGATCCGGGTAAACTGGTCATAGCCGTTGGTTTCACAGCCTTTGTCACCGAGCAGCGCGCTGGCTTTACACCCCTCTGGCACCACCGGGAGCGAGCCGAACCACGCCGCCACATCGCCCTGCACCTTCGGCGTGAGCGACCAGTTCATCCATTTGTAGGCGCAGACCGGATGCTTCGCTTCGCTGTGCAACATGGTGGTATCCGCCCAGCCGGTCACCCCCTCCTTCGGAAACACGGTGGCGATGGGCTGGCCTTCAGCCTTCAGGCCGTTGGCCTGATAGGGCCACGAGCTGGAGGCGGCCACCCCTTCGTTTTTGAAGTCGTTCATCTGTACGGTGGCGTCATGCCAGTAGCGATGGATCAGCGGCTGCTGGTCGCGCAGTACTTTCAGCACCGCGTTATACTGGGTTTCGGTCAGTTGATAGGGATCTTCGATCCCCAGCTGCGGCTGGGTGGCTTTGACAAACAGCGCGGCGTCAGCGATATAGATCGGGCCATCATAGGCCTGCACGCGTCCCTGATTGGTTTTGCCGTCCGGCAGGTTCTGTTTAACGAAGACCACGCCCCAGCTGTCCGGCGGCGTCGGGAATACGCGGGTGTTGTACATCAGCAGGTTCGGCCCCCACTGATACGGCGTGCCGTAGGCTTTACCGCCGACGTTAAACCATGCCCCTTGCGCAATGCGTGGGTCGAGGGTGCGCCAGCCGGCAATCAGCGCGGTGTTAATCGGCTGAACGCGTTTGCCCATGATCAGACGCAGCGAGGCATCGCCCGACGCGGTCACCAGATCGTAGCCCCCCTTGGCCATCAGGCTGACCATCTCGTCAGAGGTAGCGGCGGTTTTGACATTAACCTGACACCCGGTCTCTTTTTCAAACTGGGTGACCCAGTCGTACTGCTTGTCAGTCTGGCCGCGTTCGATATACCCCGGCCAGGCAATAATATCGAGCCGCCCTTCCGGTTTATCCAGCGAGGTGAGTGGCTCCGCCGCCTGCACGGTCAAACAGGCCATACTCAGCACATAAAGGCTGCAACGGGCAAATTTTTTGCTCATCAGGTGTTACTCCTGTCACAAGGTAATTAGCGGCAGCCGTGCCGTAAAAATATCTCCTGAAATAAGGGTAGTCAGCGGATTAACGCCCCCTGGGGAATTTATTCAGGTTGTGACCCGGGACGCATTACGCAAAAATCGCCAACACAAGCAGGACTTTATGGATTATAGACAACGAGTTAGAGAAAAAGGAGGGGTATGCGTATTTCCTATGATGAGCGCCGGTAAAATAATGACCGGCCTCAATAAAAACTCACCCGCGTTTATTTTTGTCGAGAGTTTATGGCGACGGAAAATAGCCTGAGTCGTCAGGTAAGCTGCTCACGAATAAGTTCACCCAACCGCCTCACCCCCTGCTCTTCGCGTTCCCCCCAGCCCCAGGCGGTATTAAAACGGAAAAACGAGGTCCAGCTGGCGGAGGTGGAGAACATTTTTCCTGGGGCAATGCTGATGTGAGAGGCCAGCGCCCGGGCGCTTAGCTCACTGGCGTCGGCCCCTTCCGGCAGTTCAATCCACAGAAAGTAGCCGCTGTCGCTGTGGTGGACGATAACCTCCGGCGGCAGATGGCGCAGCAGCGCCTGCCAGGCCAGCTGTTTACGCTCCGCCAGCTGGCGGCGCAAACGGCGCAGGTGGGCGTCATAGCGCTTGGTGGACAGATAATCCACCAGGGCTAGCTGCATCGGCGAGCTGGTGGAGAGCGTACTCATCAGCTGCAGTTGCTGGATCCGCCGCGCCTGTTTGCCGGCCGCCACCCAGCCGATACGAAACCCGGGCACCAGACATTTTGAAAACGAGCTGCAGTGCAGCGTCATATCCTGATGGTCCCAGTATTTCGCCGGGAGCGGTTTCTCGCGACCAAAGTAAAGCTCGCTGTAGACATCATCTTCTATCAGCATCACGTTATAGCGCGCCAGCAGCGCCACCAGCGCCGCTTTTTTTTCGGGGCTAAGGGTGAAGCCGAGCGGGTTTTGTCCGTTAGTCATTAGCCAGCAGGCCTTGACCGGGTAATTTTGCAGGGCCGCTTCCAGCGCCGTCAGGTCAATGCCCTCTTTGACGTCGGTCGCCACCGACAGCGCCTTCAGGCGCAGCCTCTCCAGCGCCTGCAGGGCGCCGTAGAAACAGGGGTTTTCCACCACCACCCAGTCGCCCGGCTCGGTCACCGCCTGCAGACTGAGGTTAAGCGCCTCCAGCGCCCCGGCGGTAATCACTATCTCATCCGGCGAGATGTTCATCCCCTGCAAGGCATAGCGTCGGGCAATGGCATGCCGCAGCTCGGCATTGCCCGGCGGCAGGTTCTCAATGACGCTCATGGCGGTGGCGGTTTTGCTCACCTGCGCCAGCGAGCGGTTAAGTTGCTGCAGCGGGAAGAGACGCGGGTCCGGAAAGGCCGAGGCAAAGGGCAGCATCGACGCCTGGCGGCTGGCCTGTAGCACCTCAAAGATATAGGTATTGATATCGACAGCTTCATCGCGGGTCACCTGGGCAGGCGGCGCCGGCTGTCTAAGCTTCACCGGCTGAGGGGCGACATAATAACCCGACTGCGGACGGGCGACGATGCGCCCCTGGCTTTCCAGCAGCTGATAGGCATGGCTGACGGTCATAAAGCTCATGCCGCTGCTGATCACCTGCTCGCGCAGCGACGGCAGCCGATCGCCAGGCAACCAGACGCCAAGCGCGATCTGTTCGGTCAGCTGTTGCGCCAGCTGTTGATACTTTTTCATTGCGGCCGTCCCCGTACGATAACCTCCCATTATCATATATCAGTTATAAAAAAATCATAGTTTGCTGTAACTGTTATATCTGCAGCGGCAGTCGCGTCCCGTCACAGCACGGGATAGGTTTAAAATATCACCACCCAGAATAGTGAGATTAACGCAAACCAGAAGATAATCATCACGCCGAGCGTAATGCACAAACTCTGTAATCCTTTTTCAGACATGGGCATTCCTTTTTATTTATTCCCGAGCGCATACAGTACAAATTACCCACGGAGTCGACAATTTATTATTATTTAATTTACGATTAACCCGCTCAGCGTTTTTACTTATTCTCATACTAATGCGTGAGAATAAATGACGCTAAAACTCGTTGTGCATTTTCGCAAGAATTAATACAGCACCGTGTGATATTCGGGATATATTATTCCGGCCAGAAACAGTGCCGTGCCGGCGGCCGAGTCCGCCGATCAACCGCTCCCGGGATAACGGCCAAATCTCCGCTGGTCTGTTGGTTAAGCGACCCACCCCATCGGTATTTATTCGTGCCGGCCGATGATTGGGACGCGAGGTGAAAAATCATAACAGCGGCCAACTGTTATGATAAAAAATGGCGCGACTGCCTCTGCCCCCCAGCCACCACCCTGCCTAAAATTGCGCTGAATCAATTTTGTAGTGGAGTCCTGCATGTTCGGTCTTGATGCATTCCATCTTGCGCGAATTCAATTCGCCTTTACGGTCTCATTTCATATTATCTTTCCCGCCATTACTATTGGGCTGGCCAGCTACCTGGCGGTACTCGAAGGTCTGTGGCTAAAAAGCAAAAATCCCACCTGGCGTTCGCTGTACCACTTCTGGTCGAAAATCTTCGCCGTCAACTTCGGCATGGGGGTGGTTTCCGGGCTGGTGATGGCCTATCAGTTCGGCACCAACTGGAGCGGTTTCTCTCAGTTCGCGGGGAGCATTACCGGCCCCCTGCTGACCTATGAAGTCCTGACAGCGTTCTTTCTGGAAGCGGGCTTTCTCGGGGTGATGCTCTTCGGCTGGAACCGCGTAGGGCCGGGGCTGCATTTTTTCGCCACCTGCATGGTGGCGCTGGGCACCATCATCTCGACCTTCTGGATCCTCGCCTCCAACAGCTGGATGCAGACCCCGCAGGGGTTTGAGATCGTTGACGGCCAGGTGGTGCCCGTCGACTGGCTGGCAGTGATCTTTAACCCGTCGTTCCCCTACCGCTTACTGCATATGACAGTGGCGGCGTTTCTCAGTAGCGCGCTGTTTGTCGGCGCCTCGGCGGCCTGGCATCTGCTGCGCGGCAATCAGTCGCCGGCGATCCGTAAGATGTTCTCGATGGCGCTCTGGATGACGCTGCTGGTCGCCCCCGTCCAGGCGCTGATCGGCGATATGCATGGTCTGAATACCCTGAAACACCAGCCGGCGAAAATAGCCGCCATTGAGGGCCACTGGGAAAACCCGCCGGGCGAGGCAACGCCGTTGCTGCTGTTTGGCTGGCCTGATATGGCGCAGGAGCGCACCCGCTACGGGCTTGAGATCCCGGCCCTGGGCAGCCTGATCCTCACCCACAGCCTTGATAAACAGGTGCCGGCGTTGAAGGAGTTCGCTCCTGAGGATCGCCCGAACGCTACCGTGGTGTTCTGGTCGTTTCGCCTGATGGCCGGTCTTGGCATGCTAATGCTCCTGCTCGGCGTACTGGCCCTGTGGCTGCGTCGCGGCGGCCGACTGTACCATTCCCGGCCATTTCTGCGCTTTGCGCTATGGATGGGCCCTTCAGGACTGATTGCTATTCTCGCTGGCTGGGTAACCACCGAAGTGGGCCGTCAGCCATGGGTGGTGTATGGCGTTCAGCGCACTGCAGACGCCGTTTCCGCCCACGGCGATCTGCATATGTCGGTCAGTTTATTGACCTTTATCGTGGTCTACAGCGCCGTCTTCGGCGTCGGCTACAGCTATATGCTGCGCCTGATTCGCAAGGGGCCGCAGGAGGTGCAGCCCGCGACAACCGGTACGCCAGCCCGCCCGCTGTCCGCCGCCACTGAAGGTTATCTGCAGAAGGAGTCCCGCTAATGGGTATCGAATTATCGGTGATCTGGTTCGTGATTATCGTCTTTGCCACGCTGATGTACATTGTCATGGATGGCTTTGATCTGGGCATCGGGATGTTGTTCGGCACAGTACGGGGCAGCACCGAGCGCGACGTAATGGTCAACAGCGTCGCCCCGGTGTGGGATGGCAATGAGACCTGGCTGGTACTGGGCGGCGCTGGTCTGTTTGGCGCTTTTCCCCTCGCCTACGCGGTGATAATCGACGCCCTGTCGATCCCCCTGACCCTGATGCTGATCGGCCTGATTTTTCGCGGCGTCGCCTTTGAGTTTCGCTTCCAGGCCACCCCGTCGCACCGACCCTTCTGGGACCGTGCCTTTTTTGGCGGTTCCTTGCTGGCGACCTTCAGCCAGGGCGTGGTGGTCGGGGCGGTGATCAACGGTTTCACCGTCAGCGGTCGCGCCTTCAGCGGCGGCATGTTTGACTGGCTGACCCCGTTCAGCCTGTTTTGCGGACTCGGGCTGTGCGTGGCCTATGCGCTGCTCGGCGCCACCTGGCTGGTGATGAAAAGCGAAGGCGCGCTGCAGCAGCGCATGCGAAGCGCATCGCGGCAGCTGCTGGTTGCCCTGCTGGCGGTGTTTGCCGTCATCAGCCTGTGGACTCCGCTGGCGCACCCGGCAATTGCCGCCCGCTGGTTCAGCCTGCCGAATCTCTATTTCCTGTTACCGGTGCCGCTGCTGGTGATCCTCATCAGCGGCTGGCTGTGGGGCACGCTGCATCAGCGCGACCGCCATGTTTCGCCCTTCACGCTGACGCTGGGCCTGGTCTTTCTCGGCTTTAGCGGACTGGGGATCAGCATCTGGCCGCATATTATCCCGCCGGCCATCACGCTGTGGCAGGCTGCCGCTCCCCCGCAAAGCCAGGGCTTTATGCTGGTGGGCGCACTGCTGATTATTCCGGTCATTCTTGGCTACACCTGCTGGAGCTATTACGTGTTCCGCGGCAAAGTTCAGCCCGGGGAGGGATATCACTGATGCATACTGCCTGGCCTAAACGTCTGCTGTGGCTGATCGCGCTCTGGGGAGGCAGCGTACTGACGCTGGCCGCCATCAGCCTGCTGTTTCGCCTGCTGATGACGGCAGCAGGCCTTAAAGTTTGAACCAGGATGCAGAGCAATCCGAATCTGGACTTCTCCATCTTGTCTTCACTTTTGCCTGCTGAAATACGCGGACACATCAGAAGAAAGGATATTGCTATGAAGAAGTTAGCTTTACTGTCCGCCGTGATGACGCTGGGAATATCGTCATGGGCGTTCGCTGCCGACAACCCGCCACCGCCGCCAGAAAAAGGCGCGCAGCATCAGGGTAAACCGCTGGCGAAAAACGGCCAACACGATGGTAAGCAAGCGCAACACAACGGCAAGCAGCCACAACGAGATGGCAAACAGCCGCAGCATGATGGCAAACAGCCGCAGCATGATGGCAAACAGCCGCAGCATGGTGGCAAGCAGCCGCAGCGTGACGGCAAGCAGCCGCCAAAAGGCGGCGAGCACAGCGGGAAACCGCTGCCGCCAAAAGCATAACCCCTCAGGCCTGGCCTTCTGCGCCAGGCTTTTTTTCACCTTCTTTCAGCTGACATTGACAAACTCTTGCCCTTCTTTGAGAAGCCGAGAAAAAAACCTGCACAACGCCTGGCATAGTAAGCCCACCCCATTGATTCGCAGAGTAAAGGTATGTTGAGGAGAAGCATGAGCGCGCTGCTGTTGCTGTGCGCGCTGTTTTCAGGACATCTGCTGGCCCACCGCCAGGGGCACGATTACTTTCCTGTGCAGAGCCTCGAACAGCAGCTGCTGCACGAGGCGGACAGCGACGAGCTTCGCAGCCAGTGCGAGGAGGCCGCCGCCGATCTGAACGAGCATCACCGCTGGCAGGATGCCCGCAAACCGCGGGCGCCGCATTGCCCGTAGCGTCGCGCTGGATCAGGCTCCTTTCCGTTTCGGCAGGGTCTTCATCAGCTCATCCGGGCTGACGGAGGCGACGATGCTCCCGGGAAGCGGCATTTTGAGGATGTGGTTTTTAATCTTCCCGACGACATGCATTTCGCACGGGCGACAGTCAAACTTCAGGGTCAGCACTTCATCGCCGTGGATCAGCTGCATCGGCGTGGCTTTCCAGCTCTTGATGGAGCCTTTCGCCTGTTTCGGACAAAGATTAAACGCAAACCGCAGGCAGTGTTTGGTGATCATCACCGGCACATCGCCCTTCTCTTCGTGCGCTTCATAGGCGGCGTCAATCAGCTGCACGCCATAGCGCTGGTAAAAGGCCCGCGCCTTATGGTTATAGACGTTGGCGAGGAAGGAGAGATGGGTCTCCGGATAGACCGGCGGCGGTACGGAGACCGGCTTGCGGGTGCCGCGTTGCCAGGCGTTGAGGCGCGCTTCGTCCAGCATTTCAGCCGTTTCACGACGCAGCTGGTTGAGCAGGCTGTTGGGGATAAACAGCGGCGGCAGGTTGACCTGCACGTCGCGTGGGTAGTAAATGGTCTGCCCCAGTTTTGTGACACCGTCACGCAAATTGGCCAGCGCTTTTTCTGCCTGATTGGCTTCGGCGAACGCTCCGTCGAGAGTATGGGTCACGCTGACGCCATCTTCACAGGTCATGGTCAGAACCAGCTGTTCCTGCCAGCCGCTCAGCGTAACGTCCACGGCGATGCGGCGTTCGCTGGAGGTCTTCAGCAGCGCCTGCTGCCAGTTGTGATCGAGGTTACGGTTGAGCGCCTGGTGCGGACGCGCTTTGTGCAGATCCGCCGGCATCTCGTTCGGCCACACCCGATAGCGATTTTCGCCGGTTTTCTCCACCGTATTGGCACGGAAGCCCACCACTTCACGCTTGATCATCACGTTAAGGCCATCGCCGTTGGTTAACGGTTCGCTCACTTCGACATCAAGATGGTCTTTCCCCACCTTCAAGACTTCGCCCACCGGCAGCCCGATAAATTTCGGCGAATCAAACGCGCCGATATCGCCTTTGCGGGCATTGACGAAGTAGTCGGTACTGCCGCGGTGGAAGGTTTTATCGGTAGACGGAATAAAAAAGTGCTCGGTGCGCCCTGCCGAGGCGCGCGCCAGGTCGCCGCGGTCTTCGATAATGGCATCCAGCATTTGACGGTAGTGCGCAGTGATGTTTTTCACATAACTCATGTCTTTGTAACGGCCTTCAATTTTGAAGGAACGTACCCCGGCGTCGATCAGCGCCGCCAGGTTGGCGGTCTGATCGTTGTCCTTCATCGACAGGAGATGTTTTTCATAGGCCACCACCCGTCCCTGATCGTCTTTCAGGGTATACGGCAGGCGGCAAGCCTGCGAGCAGTCGCCCCGGTTGGCGCTACGTCCGGTCTGGGCGTGCGAAATGTTGCACTGCCCGGAATAGGCCACGCACAGCGCGCCATGAATAAAGAATTCAATGGTGGCGTCGGTATGCTCGTAAATGGCTTTGATCTGACTGAGATTCAGTTCACGCGCCAGCACAATCTGGCTGAAGCCGGCGTCGGAGAGAAATTTTGCTTTTTCCACGCTGCGGATATCACACTGGGTGCTGGCGTGCAGCTCAATCGGCGGCAGATCCAGCTCCATGATCCCCATATCCTGCACAATCAGCGCGTCAACGCCCGCCTCATAAAGATCGGTAATCAGCCGCTGCGCCGGCTCCAGCTCATCATCATGCAGAATGGTGTTCAGCGTGACAAAGATTTTGGCGCCATAGCGATGGGCAAAAGGCACCAGACCGGCGATGTCGCTCAGGCTGTTGCTGGCATTGTGACGAGCGCCAAAGTCAGGCCCACCGATATAAACGGCGTCGGCGCCGTGGAGGATCGCTTCGCGAGCGATACCGGCGTCGCGGGCAGGACTAAGAAGTTCAAGACGATGATTGTGCAGGCGCATACGCGTGTTGTTATCCAGTATAAGGGGGTCGAAATGGCGGCTATTGTAGTCAGAACCGGGCACAGACGAAAACCTTTTCCACCGTCGCGCGACGACGAATTTTCATTTTTCAGCAAAGTATTGACGGAAAAGATAGTTCCTTCACATCCTCGCGCAGCGTACTGTCATCTCGTATTCCGGATTTTCCTCGTCACGTTGTGAGTGGTTATCATCAGTCATCTTGTCTGGCCGCGGGTTCGCCCGCGGTTTTTTCTTTTGGATAATGGATAAGAGAATGGAAATGGGCCGCCTGAACGCCGCGGTTACGATACGCATGCGCCTCATCGCCGGCGAAGCGCCGTCCCTCCCCTGGCTGCAGTAAATGCCACTCCCCCTGTAAACAGAGATCCAGGGCACCGCTAATCACCACCACATGTTCAATCACCCCTTTCTCATGCGGCGTCGATTCGCTCAACGCACCGGGGGCAAGGGTTATCGAAAAATGGTCAAAGCGCAGCTCCGGGTCCCACGGGAAGACCGGGGTCACCACCATCGCCTGCTGCTGCGGATCAAAAGCGGAAGGCGCTGCGCTGGCGTCCGGAACGATAAACGCCGAAAACGGCACGTTCAGTCCGGTGGCAATCTTCCACAGCGTCGCCACCGTCGGGCTCGATTCATTACGCTCAATCTGCCCCAGCATGGCTTTCGACACCCCCGTCTCTTCTGCCAGACGCGAGAGACTCCAGCCACGCTGCTGGCGCAGGGTTTTGAGCGTTGCCGCCAGATGTTGCGCAATATTCATCCTACCTCCTGACTTGTACAGGCAAGAGTATATCCCCATTTGCCTGATTCTACAGGGCGTTTCTCGGCATATCACCGTGAGAACAGGTGTCTTACGCTCTCCACATCCGCACCTTGTACGCTATAACGCACAGTGATAGAGTATTTGTATGTTATAACGCACAAGAGAATCCTATGCGCTCGTTTACCCTTCCTCTTCCCACTCTGTTGGCGGGTTTCGTCGCTGTACTGGTGGGCTACGCCAGTTCAGCCGCCATTATCTGGCAGGCTGCTGCGTCTGCTGGCGCTACCCCCGGGCAGATCGCCGGCTGGATGACGGCCCTTGGCCTCGCCATGGGTATCAGCACCCTTGCGCTGAGCGGCTGGCGTAAAGTTCCTGTGCTCACCGCCTGGTCAACGCCGGGCGCCGCGCTGCTGGTCAGCGGTCTACAGGGAGTCACCCTCGCCGAGGCCGTGGGGGTGTTTATCTTCGCCAACGCGCTGATCGTCCTTTGCGGCGTGACGGGCCTGTTTGCCCGGCTGATGAAGATCATTCCCCATTCACTGGCCGCCGCGATGCTGGCCGGGATCCTGCTGCGTTTCGGTTTGCAGGCCTTCGCCGGCTTGCAGGACCATCTGCTGCTGTGCGGCGGCATGCTCGCCGCCTGGCTTCTCTGTAAAGCGCTGTGGCCCCGCTTCGCGGTAGTCGCCGCGCTGGTGGTGGGGGCGCTGATCGCGGCTGCCGCCGGGGACGTCGCCAGGACGGCCGTACCGCTGGCCTTCGCGGCACCGGAGTGGATCGCGCCGCAGTTTACCCCGGCGCTGCTGCTCAGTGTCGGCCTGCCGTTTTTCCTCGTCACCATGGCCTCGCAGAACGCCCCCGGGTTCGCCACGCTGCAGGCATCCGGCTACACCGTACCGGTATCGGCGCTGCTCGTCGCCTGTGGAGGTCTGGCGTTGGTGCTGGCGCCGTTTGGGGTCTACTCCATCTGCATCGCGGCGATCACCGCTGCGATTTGCCAGAGTCCGGAGGCGCACCCGGATCCGCAACAGCGCTGGCTGGCGGCCATGGCCGCAGGCGGTTTTTATCTGCTGGCAGGTCTGTTCGGCGGATCGATCACCGCCCTGATGTCGGCTTTACCCGCGGCGTGGATCCAGATGCTGGCCGGCCTGGCGCTGCTTGGCACCATCGGCGGCAGCCTGTTTCAGGCGGTACATCAGGCCAGTGAGCGCGATGCGGCGGTGCTGACCTTCCTGGTCACCGCCAGCGGCGTGACGCTGGCGGGAATTGGTTCGGCCTTCTGGGGCGTGGTGCTTGGTGGGGTAAGCTATGGCGTGTTATCCGCGCTGCGCCGCCCTTAGCTGGGACGGCGTCAGGCCGGTGGCCGCTTTCACCCGATGGCTGAAATGGCTGGCGGAGCTGAAGCCGCAGGCCAGCGCAATCTCCGTTAACGGCAGCGCGCTGTGGCAGAGCAGATTTTGCGCCCTGGCCATTCGCTGCTGCATCACATATTGATGCGGGGCCATATTCAACGACTGGCGGAACATGCGGGCAAAATGGAACTCACTGAGTCCCGCCTGCTGCGCCAGGTCGGCCAGGGTCAGCGGCTGATCGAGGTGGGCATCGATCCAGGCCAGCACGTGACGCTTCACGCCCGGCGCCAGCCCTCCGGTGACCGTCGGCAAACGCCACTGCACGGTGGAATAGTGCTGGATCAGATGGGTGAGCAGTAAGCTGCTGGCGGCGCTGAGGGTCAACTGGTTCGCCGGCTGTCGCCAGTCATTGGCCAGTAAAAACTGGCGGTACACCGCGGTGATTTTGTCATCGCTGGCGAAGGTTTTTTCCTGCAGGGTGAAGTTTGCCGGGCTACGATCCCACACCTCTTCGCCGACGCGGCGCAGGTGCTCATCGGTACAGTAGAGATGCACAAAAGACAGATCGCCGCGGATATCCCAGACGCTCTCATCGCCTTTCGGCATCAGACAAAAGCGATCCGGGCCGCCGCCATTTTTCCAGCCGTGCGGCGTCTTTTGATAGCTTTCATAGCCATCGGCGACGTACAGGCTCAACGTATGGTGATCGCTGCGCACCGTCACGGTATCGCAATTGTTGTACCAGGCGGCCAGTTGAATTCCGGAATTCAGCTCCACCGTGCCCCGCAGCACCGCGTTCTGTCGCCGTAATGTTTCAAACGTCCCGTAACCCATTGCCTTCACGCATCTGCCCGTAAAAGCTCTAGTCTAGGGAGACTCCGGCGCGGTTTCCAGTCCTCACCGCAGGCGAATGACAAATAAGCGCAAGAATTTGCAAGCCGACAACAAGCGGGTGAAAGCTGCCGGTTGCGACAGGCGGCATACTCCTCCCTTCAACAAGCAGAGGAGAGTCAGGGTGAACGCATTACTTTATGCACTCGTTGTCGTGATCTGGGGTACAACGTGGATTGCGATTTTTTTACAACAAGGGCCGGTGGCGGCGCCGGTATCCATTTTTTGGCGCTTTGCCGTGGCCAGCATCACGATGCTGACGATTCTGCTTGTCACGCGACGGCTACGGCCGCTGGGCGCGAAAGATCACTTTTGCTGCCTGCTGCAGGGCTGCTGCGTCTTCTGCTTTAATTTCTGGTGTTTTTATACCGCCGCGGCCTGGATCAACACCGGTCTGGAATCGGTGATCTTTTCCATGGCCGTACTGTTTAACGCCATTAACAGCTTTCTTTTTTTTCGCCAGCAGCCGCCGGGCCGCTTCTGGGCCGCCGCCGCGCTGGGCCTCGCCGGTATCGTCACCCTGTTCTGGGATGACCTGCTGGCCAATGGGCTAAACGCCTCGCTGCTGTGGGGGATCGGTCTGAGCGCCCTGGGCACCTACGGCTTTTCACTGGGCAATATGTTCAGCATTCGCCACCAGCGGCGAGGGCTGGAAACCCTCACCACCAACAGTTGGGCGATGCTCTACGGGACGCTGGTGATGGGCGCGATCGCCCTGCTACGTGGCGATAATTTTATGCCGGAGTGGACCGTCAGCTACCTCGGCGCCCTGCTTTACCTGGCGCTGTTCGGCTCGGTCATTGCCTTTGGGGCCTATTTCACTCTTGTGGGGCGCATTGGCGCCAGCAAAGCCGCCTACAGTACGCTGCTGTTTCCGCTGGTCGCATTATCCATTTCCACCGTCTATGAAGGGTATGTCTGGCACAGCAACGCCGTGATCGGGCTGGCGCTGATCCTGCTGGGTAACCTGGTGATGTTTGCCAAACCGGAACAGCTGCTGCTGCGCCGAAGGCTGGCCTGAGGAGACAGAAGAGAAACAGCGCCGTCGTCAGACGGCGCTGGCACGATTAACGCTGAGAGGGATCGAATTTGACGGCGTCGACCGCCATATCATCGATCACCTGCTTCAGGGTATCGACGGTCAGCGGCGTATTCTCATTCGCCAGGGTTTTGCCTTCCCCTTTACGAACGACCTTGATGACCGGCTTATTGGTGCTGGCGTCAATGACCTCCGCCTCAAAGTACAGATCGGTGTCCATGGTACGATGGCCGGTGGCGGCCTGGGTGCCGGCGACAATCATAGCGACCGGGATCACTTCATAGAACTGCAGCCCCTCTTTGCTGGAATCCACCCCGGTGATCGCCCCGCGGAAGATGAGGCTGCGCTTGCCGGCGGTAGTGGCCAGCGGTTTACGCTCGGAAATAGCCTGTTTCAGCTCTTTGTTGGTGTAGTTAAGAATATCCTGCAGCGCCTTTTCCCCTACCTGGGTGGTCGGCTTCGGTACCGGATAGTAGGTCACCGGGTGATAAACGATATTGTCATAGTTGGCTGGATTGAAGTTCGGATCGATCCAGCGCAGCTCCGGCTTGCCGGAGGCAGAGGTCGTTTCTTTCAGGTTGGAATAATCTTTTAAGAAGCCCGAATACTGATTCGGTTGCGCCACTTTCGCCGCACAGCCGGTCAACGCCAATATTCCCGCCAGAGCGGCGACTTTCAGTAAAACGCGAGTACGCATAGAGAGATCCCTGTAAATGCAGTTTTTTTTCGGCAGACGTTATAGCAAATAGGACCCACTAGTTTTGTGACAAAAAAAGGGCTTCGTCAAGGAAGATTTATAAATATTGATAGGATGAACATTACGTTATTAAATAATCACTTAAAAAGCGTATTGCGCGGTTTTCCAGGCTCATTTTCGCCGCAACGGATCTCTGTCTTGCCCACGCTTTGGCGGGGAATGCGGCGCGGGCCATGCTCAGCTTCCCACGCCGCCGCGTATCAGGCAGGCTTGCGCGCCAACAGGGTGGCGAAGCGCAATTTGATGCGATTGCCGTTGGCGTCGGTGCGATGCAGCTCGCCGACGTCCTCATTGTATTTCAGCAGCTCCCAGCCCTGGTAATAATCACGAAGCTCATCGGGTTTAAAGGCAAACGGGAAGCCGACGGTGCAGGGATAATCTTCGGTATCCATTGCCGCCACAATCAGGTTATAGCCGCCGGCGGCGGTGCAGCGCTGCATATTGGCGATCAGGCCCGGGATGGTGTCAGGCTCCAGGAACATCATCACCACGGTGGAGAGGATCAGGTCATATTCCCCATCAAAGGTCAGGCTATTGAGGTCTGTTACCGCGGTGCGGAGATTTTCCAGCGCCTCGGCAGCGCGAATACTTTCCAGATTATTGATGCTCACCGGATTTTTATCCCACGCCGTCACCGTGAATCCGTTCGCCGCCAGATAAAGGCTGTTACGCCCGTTGCCACAGCCCAAATCCAGCGCCCGCCCCGGCGGCACCACTGTCGCAGCATGCAGCACCTCGGAATGGGTGCGTGTCAGGCCATATTTATCACTAAAATAATCCGCGTCACGCGTTGTCATGATCCTTCCTTCTTATTCAGGAGTGTTTCCCGGTCGACCTGTACCAGCAGTTTCCCGCTCACCAACAGCAAAATTGTGCGCAGTAACAGCAGGCCGACAACCAGATTGCTAAAAATAAACAGCGGCATTGCCAGATGGTGAAAAAAGCCGTCCGCCCTGGCCTGGCCGAGATGCAGGCCGGTGGTGGCCAGTGCGGAAATACCGAACGAGAAGCTCCAGAAGGAAGCATTGAACGGCTGGCGAAGATACCAGGGCATCAGGCGCAGCATGAACAGTAGCTGCAGCAGGCCGTAACCAAACAGCAGCTTCGCGAAGGTATCCGCTTCCCCACCGTTGACGCTGAGCCAGGCGCTGCAGGCCACCAGCGCAGGCGCCAGTTGGATCCCCAGCGAGGTGCGCAACGGCGTCGGCAGCTCGCCCGCGCTGCGCAGACGCTGGAGGATCGCCGGCTCGAGGCTCAGCCAGGAGAAGACCCCGGCGCCGAGGAACACCAGCCCGGCGTCGGTAAATCCCAGCGCGCCGCAGGCCATCGCGCTAATGAAATTATTGGCCACCGTGGGCAGATAGAGCCCCGGCGTGGTGGCCTCGTGAGGATGCGTCCCCCGCCACAAGCCGCCACTTTGCCAGGCGGCATAGGCAAGCTGCAGCGCCACCCCCGGCACAAACAATCCCAGCGCCAGCGGTCGCCACCAGGGCACCAGCCCGATCGCCACCAGCAGCGTAGTGGCCGGAAACAGGCTGACAAAGCTGCTGCTGACCGGATGACGCATCTCCCGTAGCACGCTCGCCGGAAAGCGAATTGCCCGGCTGATAAACGCCATGCTGAGCAGCGCCCACATCGCAATCGCCAGCATCACCAGACCATCGCCGATACTGCGGCTAACCGGCCAGAGCGTGCTGGCGTAGCGCCAGGCGAAGCCCATTCCGATGGTGCCGAGCACCATACCAAAATAGCCTGCCGGCAGGTTCAGCGTCTGCCGCGGCGTTTGCTTACTCTTCATTTTGTTGATGATATCAATTTAATTTGAAGTTGCATTTTAAAGGAACCTTATCCCGCGCGCTACGGCGATCTTTGCTATGTTTATGTTAACCATAAGTAATGAGGATCGGGAATGCGTAAATACCGTCTCAGCGAACAGACCCGGCAGTATTGTTACCAGGAAGAGGCTGGCAAACAGAGCGTGACCCTGCGCCAGATAGTGGCGCTTATCGATTTCGCTGACGTCAAAGCAGGCAGCGAAGGCGGTTGGGTGGACGCGGAAAGCGCTCTCAGCCAACAGGGAGAGTGCTGGATCTACGATGCCAACAGCGTGGTTTTCGCCGGGGCAAGTATCCGCGACGACGCTCGCTTAACCGGGCCCTGCGTGGTCAGCCACGAGGCCGCCATCGGCGGACGGGCATGCATTCATGCCTCGCACATTAGCCATCACGCGCAGATAAGTGACAACGTCACGGTTAATCATAGTCTGGTGCGCGGTTACTGTCGCCTCGCCGACGAGGCGCGTCTCCTGCCGCACTGCCAGGTGATTGCCGCCCGCGGTCTGACCGCCGATCGTGACAAAGTCCTGCAGATTTATCAGCGAGCCACCGTTAGCGCCTCGCGTATTCTTCATCAGGCGCAAATCTACGGCGATGCCTTTGTCGAGCACGCTTTTGTCGAACATCGGGCAGAAGTGTTCGACCAGGCAAGACTGGAGGGGAACGAAGAAAACGACGTCTGGGTGTGCGATAACGCCCGGGTTTATGGTCATGCGCGACTGATCGCCGGTCGCGGAGAGGATGCCATTCCCACCGTGCGCTACAGTTCGCAGGTGGCGGAGAATGCGGTAATTGAAGGCAACTGCCTGTTAAAGCACCGGGCGATGGTCGGGGGCGAGGCGCAGCTGCGCGGTGGTCCGATTCTGCTCGACGACGATGTGCTGATCCAGGGGCGGACAGTCATCATCGGCGATGTGATCGTTGAGCACCAGGTCTCCATCAATGACGAGGTGCAGATTGCCGCACAGGAGGGAGAGGCCATTCATCTGCGCGGCCCGAAAACGCTTGACGGCCAGCAGCACATCACCCGCACGCCGCTGTTAGGCGCCCTCTAGCGCCTCGTCGCGGTCAATAATGCGCGCGTAAATATTCTGATCGTCATAGCTGCCGTTCAGATACTCAGCCTGCCTGAGGCAACCTTCAAGAACGAACCCATTGCGCAACGCCACCTGGTTACTGCGGGTATTGGCCACCCGGCATTTGATCACAAGCCGGCGCACCAGCCCGCTGCGGGCATAATGGTGGATAAAGGCCTGCAGGGAGCGGGAAAGCAGCCCCTGCCCCTGGTGATCTTCATCGATCCAGTAGCCGATATAGGCCGTTTTGTTCTGCGGCTCGATCTGGTTGAACGACAGGACGCCCACGAGTCGATGGTCGAGAAACAGCAAAAACATTTTGGCGTAATCCCGCTGATGCAGAATCACGTTACCCTGCACATGGCGGCGGGTCTCCTCTTCGCTGTTTACTTCGGCGGGCCAGTTGAGCGATTGCTGCAGCCAGTGGCGGTTTTTCACCACCAGCTGGTGCAGATCGCTGACGTAGCGCTCATCAATCGCGATAAGCGTCAGTGCGTCGGTCACCGGGATCGTCTCAGGTACTGCGGGAATGTCTGTAGTCATGGGGCTCTCTACTGGCCCGCAGGCGTTGCCTGCGGGCCGCGGCTGTCACGGGATTATTTCATGATCCGGTCGTCAACGTAGTTACGTTTATCCGGCGCCGGCGGGAAGTACTGATAGAGCCAGGTTTCGCTGATGGCTTCGCCCTGACAGCGCAGGAACAGGCGCATCTCCACCGGGTCGGTCGAGTCGGAGGTCGGATACCAGTCGAAGAGGATCCGGTAGCCATCGAACGGCTCGACGTAGAGGATCTCAATCTGCTTCGCTTCCCCGCTGGAGAGGGTGATCACCGGTTCAATACCGCGCGGCGCGGCGGCCTTCAGATCGCCGCCGACAAAATCGATGGCAAAACGACGCGCCCACTTATCCGGATAGTGCTCGCCCGGCGCCCAGCCTTCCGGGAAGCCCCCCATCCCGGTGCGGGTGGCGAGCACACGCGCCAGCGGGGTGCTCACCGGCGGCTGCGCGCTCCAGTAGAGACGGTAGCGGAAGTCCAGTTCGTCGCCCGCCTTCACCGCTTTTTCCGGCTGCCAGAAGCAGACGATATTATCCAGCGTTTCGCCGGTGGTCGGGATCTCCATCAGGCTGACCGCCCCTTTCCCCCACTGGTTACGCGGCTCAACCCACAGGCTGGGGCGCTTGTTATACCAGCCCATCACGTCCTGGTAATGGGAGAAATCGCGGTCCAGCTGCAGCAGACCGAAGCCGCGCGGGTTCTTGTCCTGGAAGGCGTTGAACTGCAGCTTCTGCGGGTTATTCAGCGGCCGGCAGACCCATTCGCCGTTCCCCAGCCACATCGACAGCCGATCGGAGTCGTGGATCTGCGGGTGGATGGTATCGCACATCCGGCGCTCGTTGTTGCCGCAGCTGAACATACTGGTCATCGGCGCGATACCCAGCTGTTTGATGTCCTTGCGGGCATAAAGGTGATTTTCCACGTCCATGATGACCTGGGTATCCTGGCAATGGATGGTGAACTTGTAGGCCCCGGTGATGCTCGGGCTATCCAGCAGCGCATAAACGGTAAAGACCGTGGCGTCCCCTTTAACCGTTTCGAACCAGAAGGAGGTGAAATCAGGGAACTCTTCCGGGGTATCGGTAAAGGTGTCTATCGCCAGCCCACGAGCCGACAAGCCGTACTGGTAGGTGCTGTCTACCGCGCGGAAATAACTGGCGCCAAGGAACGCCACGATATCGCGGCGCGCCAGCTCCGGCGCTTTAAACACCCGGAATCCGGCGAAGCCGAGGTCGGACTGCCCTTCCAGCTGGCGGGTGTCGACCCCGGCGTCATTGTACTTAAACAGCTCAGGGCGGAAATGGATCTCGCGCGCCTGCTGAGTGGCGGCGTCAAGAGAGAACATCCGCACGCGGCGACGGAACCCCATCCCGACATGGAAAAACTGGATGTCCAGTTTGCGTTCTTCGATGTTGTTCCATAGCGAGTGGTTGGCGTCATACTGGATGCTGTTATAAGCCTGCGGAGTCAGATTGGCCAGCGTCGGCGGCAGATCGCGCGGGGCGCCGCCCCATGGCTGGCGCGCCAGATCGTGGGCCATCGCCTGCAGCACGGTGTAATCGAAACGACGCGTTTGCCCGTCGGCAATACCCGCGTCTTCGGCAAAAGCGGCCTGACTGAATAAGGAAGCGACTCCTGACGTCCCGCATACGGCGGCAACAGCCATGGAAGATTTAAGAAAACGTCTGCGGTTCATGCCTGAGAAAGCGTCCTTCTGCACGGGTGAATTGATTCGCAACGCGTCATCACGCTGCGTGATAAATTCCGCCCACTCTAGACAAAAACGATTAATAATCCAATTGTTGCCCGCAGAAAAAAGGTAAAAAAGCCCTGTCTACCGGAACAACCCGTTTTTTTACTTTTCCTTCGACGTGCGGCCGGGGAAAGAACAGACTGCCGGCCGCATTTTCGCCTGACCATTGAGCGGATAGCTCTTCCTCGCTGCGGTATATTCATCACACCTATGCCCCGCCCCCTGCGTTTTTTTTAGGCACGATTAGCGCAAATTTCCGCCACATCCGGTGCTAACTTTTCACCGGTAACCGCTATATTTCTTCATGTTAGCGGCCAACACGGGAGAGCCGTTCGGGCTGTCCCGCCACGCTCTCCAGGGAATTCATTCAGGAGTCATGCCATGCAAGTGAAAGCAGCCGTCACGCTGGGCTACCAGCAACCTTTCGTCATCAAGGATGTCGACGTCTCCCTTCCGGGGAAGGATGAGATATTAGTGAAAATTGTCGCCACCGGGGTCTGTCATACCGACGCGGTGATGCGCGATAACCCGGGAGTGGTGCCTATGCCTGCCATCCTCGGCCATGAAGGCGCCGGGATCGTCGCCAGCGTCGGGGAGGCAGTCAGCGGTATCAGAGTCGGAGACCACGTGGTGCTCAGCTATGCCGCCTGCCACCATTGCGAAAATTGTTTAAGCAACCACCCTTCAGCTTGCGAAGATTTTAATACGCTTAATTTTGGCGGCCGACGCGAGGATGGCACCACCCCCTATCGGCTGGGCGATCAGGATCTGTCCCTGTTCTTTGGCCAGTCGTCCTTCAGCCAGTATGTGGTCACCCGCGCCAGCAACGCCGTGGTGGTCGACCCGGAGGTCGATCTCACCCTGCTCGGCCCGCTGGGCTGCGGCATCCAGACCGGCAGCGGGACGGTGCTCAACCGCCTGAAACCGGTGATTGGGGAATCGATTGTGGTTTTTGGCTGCGGCGCCGTGGGGCTCAGCGCCATCATGGCGGCGAAATTAACCGGCTGCTCTCAGATCATCGCTGTCGATATTCATGCCAGTCGCCTCGCCCTGGCGGGCGAACTGGGCGCCACCCATCAGATCAATGGCAAGGAACAGGATGCCGTGGCCCTGATCAAACAGATCACCGGCAAAGGCGCTCACTACGCGGTGGAAACCACCGGCGTATCGGCCATCGTGCTGCAGGCCGTGCACGCGGTGAAACCATTAGGTACGGTGGCCATCGTCGGCTTTACCGGGGATATCACCTTTAACGTGCAGAACGATCTGATGGCGGAGGGCAAGTCGCTGGTCGGGGTGATTGAAGGCGATGCCGTCCCGGCGCTGTTTATTCCACTGCTGGTGCAGCAGTACAAGCAGGGGAAATTCCCTATCGATAAGCTTATCGTTCGCTATCCGCTGGCCGATATCAACCAGGCTTTCGCCGATTCGGCGTCTGGCAAGGTGATAAAGCCCGTGGTTGTGATGTGAGTGAATGCCGCCACCAACCGGTGGCGGCAGTTGCTCAGCCGCACCTCAGCGCATTTACTCCAGCGTCACGTGATGCTTCATCACCCGGCGAAACAGCGCCAGCCGGGCGCGCATAAAGCGATTTTCCACTTTAAAGCCGGCACGCTTATGCAGGCCAATGCGCAACAGACGATCCCGTCCGCGCAGGCACGCTGGCCAGCGTACCGCGCCGGCAAGCGCCTGGTCGCCGCTGGCGACGCGGGCAAACTGGGCCCAATAGTCAGCCACCTGAGCGGCGAAGGCCAGATCCGCTTCGCTGGCATACTGACACACCGGGTCGGTCAACCGCAGGTTATCAAACACGTAGGGCACCTCGTTGCCATGCCAGGCGCCGTGCGGATAGGTGTCATGCTCCGCCTCCGCAACATAATCAAACCAGTAGCGCCAGCACGGCTGCCCCACGCGCTGCTGCGCCTGCATCACCACATAGCCGAGGGTGGTGAAGGCCATGTCGCGGCACACTTCCCGCCCCAGCGCCTCATCGCCCTTCACGCCGGGATAAAGGAGTTTGATCAGCCCCAGTCCCAGGCGGCGCTCACGGCGCAGCTTCTGGATCTGCCCGGCGATATCGACGCCAAACACTGCCATCACGCTGGCTTCATCGCTGTTGGAGCCGATCATCACCGGCATTGGATGCTGGCGCCCGGCAAAAAAGGTCTCCAGCATCGGTTGCGGCAGCACCGCGTCGCCGACGATGGGGGCCGGCCCTGTGTTCAGCGGCGCGGTGAGCGACCAGAAGGCCTCCGCCGGGATCGCCCGCAATTCCTCAGCGCTGGCTTGCGGTAAGGCAAAGTGTTCCGCCAGCAGGCGGCCTTTCTCCAGCGCCTTCTCTCGCGGCAGGTCGGGTAACGTATACCCGCTCTGAATAATCGCTTTATGGAACAACCCTTTCGCTTTCGGCGAGGCCATCAGCGACAGCACGCTGCGCGCCCCGGCGGATTCGCCAAACAGCGTGACGTTGGCGGCATCCCCGCCGAAGGCGTGGATATTCTCCTGAACCCACTGCAGGGCGGCAATCTGATCGAGCAGCGCGAAATTATAGAGACGTTCGCCCGCCTCTTCTTCCAGCGCCGGATGGGCGAAAAAGCCGAGATGGCCCAGCCGGTAGTTGACCGTCACCACCACCACATCGCGGCTGGCTAACGCTTTGCCATCGTAAGGCGGCAGGCTGCCGGCGCCGATGGTAAACCCGCCGCCGTGCAGCCAGACCATCACCGGCAGCGGCTGCGCCGCAGCAGCAGGTGCCCAGATATTGAGATATAAGCAGTCTTCGCTGAAAGCGCCGGGATCGCCGCCGCCGAGCTCACGGCAGTAGTCAATGTCCTGCCAGCTGGCGGCGGAAAAGGCGTCGGCCTGGCGGACGCCCTGCCAGCGGGCAGGAGGCTGCGGCGCGCGCCAGCGCAGCGGGCCCACAGGCGGCGCGGCATACGGAATGCCGCGCCAGATATGGATCCCCTGCTCTGCGCTCCCGGATACGGTTCCCTGGCGGGTTTTCGCCAACGGTTTCGACGGATGTTGCATAACCTGCTCCCTGTAAGGCTGATGCCAGCAGGGTACTGATTTTACAGCAGACCGCAACGTCGTTTGCTGCGCTCCTCCGCCTGTCGGTACAGGGCAAACTCATCCTCCACCGGGCAGCCCAGCGCCGTCTCAAAGGCTTCGCGGCTGGCATTCCCGTGGCTGCGCGCCTGCGTTTCGTTGCCCAGATTAGACTGAAAAATGCCCGCCGCGCTGACCGGTAAAAAATCTTCATAAATAATCGGCTGGGCGACCACCCACCCGCGCTCAATCAGCGGCTGCGGATCGTCCCCCGGGCGAAACGCCTGGCGATGCGCCTCGCCGGCGGGCGTCAGGCGGTAGCGAAACCAGGCCAACCCCTGCTGACGGAGCAGAAATTCGCTGTCGGGGAATTCGCGGAATACCTCCTGCAGATGCAGCTGATGGCTGAGATTGTCCTTTCCTGTCCCTGCCGCCTGCAGCAGTCGGTCGTACAGTGCGCGTCCTTTTGGCGTTAGCGCAATGCCGCGTTGCTCAATTTCGCCAAAGCGGGCGCTGTGGGTGCCTTTATGCTCACCGGCGAACATCACCGGCTCCTCAAGCGCCTTAAAGCTGGTCTGCCGCAGGAGGATCGGGACCTCCCGGCGCGGTGGCCCTTCAATCAGCGCTTTGGGTTCAATACCACACTCGGGCATCAGGGCCTGGGCGCGGTCAATATCCAGCGTCCGCGGCGTGAGGTGATTGATATGGCATCCCGGAAAGCAGACCACATCGGCAATCAGGCGGTGCTCGCGATGCAGAGCATGGTAGGTCTCCTCATCGACGGTGGCATGCCGGTGCCAGCGGAAGGTCTCCAGCGCCTCCTGCACAAACTCGCGCGCGTCGGCAGAGGTGAATTCGCCCTCAGCTTCATACTGCGCAATCAGCGCCAGACAGCGGGGGGTAAAGATTTTGCGCCGGGCAAGGATGGCCTCGGCCAGCTCGCGCAGGGCGCGATTTTCAATCAGCTCCAGGCGCAGCAGGGAGGTGAAAACCCGAAACGGATTGCGCGCCAGCGCGGCATCGTCGATGGGACGAAAGGCCGTGGAATGGACCGGCACGCCGGCCTGTGAGAGATCGTAATAGCTGACGGGATACATCCCCATGATGGCAAACATGCGACGCAGCGTCGCCAGTTCCTCCGCTGTGCCCACGCGGATTGCGCCGTGGCGCTCCACGTTTAAGCGCGCCAGCTCGTCGGCATTGGCCAGTTGTTCATGCAGCTGCGGATTATTTTCCAGTACCGCGAGATTGACGTCAGCCACCAGCTCCAGCAGCGTCCCGTATTGCGGAACTTCCTGCTGGTACATAGCCGACATGGCCTGCGAAAACTGCTCCCGAATCTCATCAGCCGTGATGGTGTTCGCCATGATGTGTTACCTCCAGTGAATACTTCCTGGAGTGTAGGAAAGCTGCCTCCTGGCGGGGGGAAGAATTTACAAACTGTGATGGCGATAACCTGCTTCCGCTAGCAGTCATTGCACAAAACATAACCCAAGGTTATGAAAAACACCCGGTAATTTCACTTTAAATTAACAATACATTTACACAGACTGTTTCTGGCGACATTACAACAACATGCCCCTCTACCGTCTACACGGAGTACCCGATGAACGACAAATGGTCCCCGCGCGAGGTTATCCATCGCGATTACAGTAGCCACCCGCCCGCTTACGCGCCGGGCTATAAAACCAGCGTCCTGCGCTCACCGAAGAATGCCCTGATCTCCCTGCAGAACTCGCTGTCAGAGATCACCGGGCCGGTCTTTAGCCGTGACGATCTGGGCCCTCTGGATAACGATCTTATCCTTAATTACGCCAAAGAAGGCCTGCCGATTGGCGAGCGGATCATTGTCCACGGTTACGTGCGCGATGGTTTTGGCCGACCGATGAAAAACACCCTGGTGGAAGTCTGGCAGGCCAATGCCGGCGGCCGCTACCGACATAAAAAAGATCAGTATCTGGCCCCGATTGACCCGAACTTCGGCGGCTGCGGCCGGGTGCTGACCGATGAAAACGGCTATTACTGTTTTCGCACTATCAAGCCCGGCCCCTACCCGTGGCGTAACCAGGCCAGCGACTGGCGTCCGGCGCATATTCATTTCTCGCTCTCGGGTGAAGCCTGGGCGCAGCGCCTGATCACTCAGATGTATTTCGAAGGCGATCCGCTGATCAAACAGTGTCCGATCGTCCGAACCATTAATAATGACGACGCCGTGCGCACGCTGATCGCCGAGCTGGACATGCACGCCGCCGTACCGCTGGATTGTCTGGCCTACCGCTTTGACCTTGTTCTGCGCGGCCATCGCGCCACGCTGTTTGAAAATCGCACTCAGGGGGCCGCCCGATGAAAGAGTATCTGCCTGAAACCGCCTCGCAGACGGCGGGACCCTATGTTCATATCGGTCTGGCGCCTGACGCCGCGGGCTTTCATATTTTTGAGAAAAACTTTGGCCCGGTCCTCACCACCGCGGATACCACCGGGGAGCGGATCACCATTGAAGGCCGGGTTATCGACGGCTCCGGAACACCGGTCCGTGATGTGCTGCTGGAGATCTGGCAGGCCAACGCCGCAGGACGCTATAACCATCCTGACGACCGTCAGCAGCAGAAAGCTGTCGACCCGGGCTTCCGCGGCTGGGGGCGTACCTGCTCTGATTTCACCTCCGGCGTCTGGCGCTTTGACACCATTAAGCCGGGCCCGGTTGTCGGCCGCGATGGCCGCCTGATGGCGCCGCACGTCAACCTGTGGGTGGTCGCCCGGGGGATCAACATCGGCCTGAACACACGGATGTATTTCGCCGATGAACATGAGGCCAACGCCAGCGACCCGGTGCTGAATCTGATCGAGTGGGAAGTGAGACGCAAAACCTTAATCGCCGAACGCGAGGTTCGTGGTTCGGAAGTGGTCTATCGCTTCGATATTTATCTGCAGGGCGAAAACGAAACCGTCTTTTTCGATATCTAGCGGCCACGCCGATAAACGCCTTCCCCTCGTCCTGCGGGGGGAAGGCGTTTTAAACCGTGGGGAAAGATCTTGTAATGTAATCAGGTCAAATGTTAATAATATTTTGCTATCTGGTTATCAAATTTAAACAAGGCCGCTTGTCTCTTTCACCGCTGTGTTTTTAACATCATCTACTATGGAAAAAAATGGTCTCTTCAGTCAGCGCATTCGCTTGCGCCATCTACACACCTTCGTGGCCGTCGCTCAACAGGGAACGCTGGGGCGCGCGGCTGAAACTTTAAATCTGAGCCAGCCGGCACTCTCGAAAACGCTTAACGAGCTTGAACAGCTAACCGGTACCCGGCTGTTCGAGCGTGGCCGCCTGGGGGCGCAACTCACCCTGGTCGGCGAACAGTTTCTGACTCATGCCGTTAAGGTACTTGATGCCCTTAACTCAGCGGGTCAGGCGCTGAACCGTAAAGAGGGGCTGAATAACGACATTGTGCGTATCGGCGCGCTGCCTACCGCCGCGCTGGGGATCCTGCCAACGGTGATCGGCCAGTTCCATAAGCAGCAAAAAGACATCACGCTGCAGGTCGCCACCATGAACAACACCATGCTGCTGGCGGGGTTAAAATCCGGGGAGATCGATATCGGTATCGGACGCATGTCCGACCCGGATCTGATGAGTGGACTCAACTATGAACTGCTGTTCCTCGAATCCCTGAAACTGGTGGTTCGCCCGGGACACCCCCTGCTTCAGGAGACCGTGACCCTGAGCCGGGTAATGGAGTGGCCCGTCGTCGTTTCGCCGAAGGGCACCGTACCGCGGCAAAACGCCGAAACGCTGCTCCAGAGCCAGGGCTGTAAAATGCCCGCGGGCTGTATCGAGACCCTCTCGGCTTCGCTGTCACGCCAGCTGACGGTCGATTTTGACTATGTGTGGTTCGTACCTTCCGGGGCGGTGAAAGACGATCTTCGCCGGGGTGTGCTGAGCGCCCTGCCGATTGCCACCCAGGGCGCCGGAGAGCCCATCGGCATTCTGACCCGCGTCGATGCGACGCTCACGCCAGGTACGCAAACCTTGCTCAGCGCCATCCGCAAGTCAATGCCTGCCTGACCCCGCTTTCTCCCCGGTAGCCCTGCCGGGGAGCCTACGTACGTCGATGTGGTGCGACGGACGGCGCAACACATTTAGCAAAATAATCATTTAGTGCGAAATCATTCATTAACAATTGCGTAAATTTCTTTAACAGATCTATCATATCGCGATTTCACCAAATGGTTCATTTGAAATCACATCAAGCAATAAACCTGCGTTTATGAAGGTACAAACCTCTTCATTCAAAAATAAAACAGAAAACACCTGTTTCATTTGGTTCATGATGAAGTGGCGGGAGTGGTTAAGGAGATTACATGGCAACTGGCAACGCGCCGCGCGGATTCCCCCGGATCCTGCAGTGGCTTCTCGCCGGACTGATGCTCATCATCGGTCTGGCTGTGGGTATTCTTGGGGCAAAACTGGCCCTCGTCGGCGGTACACTGTACTTCGCGCTGATGGGCGTGGTCATGGTCATCGCGGCGGTGTTGATTTTCCGCAACCGCCGCGGCGGTATTCTGTTATACGCCGTGGCGTTTATCGCCTCGGTGATCTGGGCGATTAGTGACGCTGGCTGGAGCTACTGGCCGCTCTTCTCGCGCCTGTTTGCGCTCGGCGTCCTGGCCTTCCTTGCCGCCCTGGTCTGGCCTTTCCTCGCCAGCCCACCGGCAAAAAAAGGCCCGGCATATGGCGTCGCCGCCGTTCTCGCCGTGGCGCTGGCGGTGAGCTTTGGCTGGATGTTCAAATCCGAACCACTGGTTAGCGCCACTGAAGCGGTGCCAGTGAAGCCCGTCGCGCCGGGCGAACAGCAGAAAAACTGGGCGCACTGGGGTAACACCACCCACGGCGACCGTTTCGCCGCGCTGGACCAAATCAACAAACAGAACGTCAACCAGTTGCAGGTGGCCTGGGTGGCGCATACTGGCGATATCCCGCAGAGCAATGGCTCCGGGGCGGAAGATCAAAACACCCCGCTGCAGATTGGCGATACTCTGTACGTCTGCACCCCTTACAGCAAAGTGCTGGCGCTGGATGTGGACAGCGGAAAAGAGAAATGGCGTTATGACTCCAAATCCTCTTCGCCCAACTGGCAGCGCTGCCGCGGCTTAGGCTATTACGAAGAGAGCCAGGCGCAAACCGCGCCAGCGTCAGGCACGCAGCCTGCCGCCTGTTCCCGTCGTCTGTTCCTGCCGACGATCGACGCCCGCCTGATCGCCATTGATGCCGATACCGGCAAACTGTGCGAAAGCTTCGGCGATGGCGGTATTGTCGACCTCAGCGTCGGCATGGGTGAAGTGAAAGCGGGCTACTATCAGCAGACCTCCACCCCGCTGGTAGCGGGCAATGTGGTAGTGGTGGGCGGTCGCGTCGCGGATAACTACTCCACCGGCGAACCGCCGGGCGTGGTCCGCGCGTTTGACGTCCACACCGGCAAACTGGCGTGGGCGTGGGATCCCGGCAATCCAGCGCTGACCGGTGTTCCGCCGGAAGGCCAGACCTATACGCGCGGTACGCCAAACGTCTGGTCGGCGATGTCCTACGACGCGAAGCTGAATCTGATCTATCTGCCAACCGGCAACGCCACGCCAGATTTCTTTGGCGGCGAACGTACCGCGCTGGACGATAAATACAGCTCCTCTATCGTGGCTGTGGATGCCACCACCGGCCAGGTGCGCTGGCACTTCCAGACCACGCACCACGATCTGTGGGACTTTGACCTGCCGTCTCAGCCGCTGCTGTACGATCTGCCTGACGGCAAGGGTGGTACCACCCCGGTGCTGGTTCAAACCAGCAAGCAGGGCATGATCTTTATGCTTAACCGCGAGACCGGCGAGCCGGTGGCCAAAGTGGAAGAGCGTCCGGTACCGGCGGGCAACGTCAAAGGTGAACGCTACTCTCCGACGCAACCTTACTCGGTAGGGATGCCGATGATCGGCAACCAGACGTTGACCGAATCCGATATGTGGGGGGCGACACCGATCGACCTGCTGCTGTGCCGTATTCAGTTCAAAGAGATGCGCCATCAGGGCGTCTTTACCCCGCCAGGTGAAGACCGTTCTCTGCAGTTCCCGGGCTCGCTCGGCGGCATGAACTGGGGCAGCGTTTCGGTGGATCCGAACAACAGCCTGATGTTCGTCAACGATATGCGTCTGGGCCTCGCCAACTATATGGTGCCGCGCGCGAAGGTGGCGAAAGACGCCAGCGGGATCGAGATGGGCATCGTGCCGATGGAAGGTACGCCGTTTGGCGCCATGCGCGAACGTTTCCTGTCGCCGCTGGGCATTCCGTGCCAGAAACCGCCGTTCGGCACCATGTCCGCGGTGGATCTGAAAACCGGCAAACTGGTGTGGCAGGTACCGGTTGGCACCGTAGAAGATACCGGGCCGCTGGGGATCCGGATGCACATGCCCATTCCGATCGGCATGCCGACCCTTGGCGCGTCGCTGTCGACGCAGTCCGGACTGCTGTTCTTCGCCGGTACCCAGGATTTCTACCTGCGCGCCTTTGATACCGCGAACGGGAAAGAGATCTGGAAATCGCGTCTGCCGGTCGGTAGCCAGTCCGGCCCGATGACCTACGTCTCACCGAAAACCGGTAAGCAGTACATTATTATCAATGCTGGCGGCGCCCGTCAGTCACCGGATCGCGGTGATTACATCATCGCCTACGCGCTCCCGGATCATCACTGATCGACCTAAGCAAAAGGGCCCATCCGGGCCCTTTTTTTATCGGTGACGATACGCCATCAGCGTTAGCGATTACTGGTCGCCAAAGTGGATCACGGTGCGAATCGATTTGCCTTCATGCATCAGATCAAAGGCCTCGTTAATCTGCTCCAGCGGCAGGCGATGGGTAATAAACGGGTCGAGGCGAATTTTACCAGCCATGGCGTCCTCCACCATTCCCGGCAGCTGACTGCGCCCTTTCACGCCGCCGAAGGCGGAACCGCGCCACACGCGGCCGGTCACCAGCTGGAACGGACGGGTCTTGATCTCCTGGCCCGCACCGGCTACACCGATGATCACGCTCTCACCCCAGCCTTTATGGCAGCACTCCAGCGCGGCGCGCATCACGTTGACATTGCCGATGCACTCGAAGCTGAAATCCACCCCGCCGTCGGTCAACTCGACAATCACATCCTGAATCGGCTTATCGTAGTCGTTCGGGTTGATAAAGTCGGTTGCGCCCATCTCTTTTGCCAGGGTGAACTTATCCGGGTTGGTATCGACCGCCAGAATGCGTCCGGCCTGCGCCTGCACCGCGCCCTGGATCACCGCCAGGCCAATGCCGCCCAGACCAAAGACCGCGACGCTATCCCCGGGCTTGACCTTCGCCGTGTTGTGCACCGCGCCGATACCGGTGGTGACACCGCAGCCCAGCAGGCACACTTTATCCAGCGGCGCCTGCGGATTGACTTTCGCCAGCGAGATCTCGGCGCAAACCGTATATTCGCTGAAGGTGCTGGTGCCCATATAGTGATAAATCGGTTCGCCGTTATAGGAGAAACGGGTGGTGCCGTCCGGCATCAACCCTTTGCCCTGGGTGGCACGCACCGCCTGACAGAGATTGGTTTTACCCGACTTACAGAACTTGCACTCGCCGCATTCGGCGGTATACAGCGGGATCACGTGGTCGCCCGGCTTAAGGCTGGTAACGCCCTCGCCCACTTCCACGACAACCCCGCCGCCTTCATGGCCCAGTACCGCCGGGAAAACACCCTCTGGATCGTCGCCGGAGAGGGTAAAGGCATCGGTGTGACACACGCCGGTGTGGGTGATTTTCACCAGAACTTCGCCTTTCTTCGGCGGCGCGACGTCAATCTCAACGATTTTTAACGGCTGGCCAGGACCAAAGGCAACTGCTGCGCGTGATTTCATAACTGTCTCTTCCTCGTCGTGATGTTATTTTAAATAGGATCGTAGCAGATGACCGACCTCTGCCATTCTCGCGGCCCGCTGGTCCGGGGTGGTCTCGCCGCTAACCAGCTCGTCCTGCAGGTGGATCTCCACCATTTCGCCCATCAGGCCATTTGCCGCACCGCGAATCGAGGCAATCTGCTGCAGGATTGTCATGCAGGGTTCGCCGGACTCCAGCGCGCGCTCGAGGGCCTCGACCTGGCCGCGGATGCGGCGTACGCGACTGAGCGCCCGTTTTTTATCTTCAGGTGAATGTGGCACGATTACGCCTCCGTATCATATAGGGGGGTATACTATATTTTATTACCCATAAAGGCAAAAAAAACCCCGTCGCGGGACGGGGTCAGGCAAAAAGGGTAACGATCATTTAGCGCTTACGAGGCATCATCCGCAGCAGGGTATTATCTTTCCACCAGTAATGATGGACCAGCGCGGCAAGGGCATGCAGGCCAATGACGAAGTACCCGGCGTTGGCTAACCATTCATGGATCGCCTTCAGGGTATCCACCCGCTCAAAATCGCTCTGTGGGGCATACGGCATGGTCAGGCCAAAGGCGTACCAGGGATTTCCGCGCCAGTACATCATCACCATCCCGATCAGCGGCAAGGCAATAAATAGCAGATAGATAACCAGATGGCCGAGATGAGCAAAACCGGTCATCATCGGCGACGGTTTCGGCACGATCGGCGGCGCTGGCGACTTCAGCCGCACCAGCAAACGCGCCACCATCAGCGCGCAGATGGTGATCCCGCAGGAGACATGAATCATATTAATCAGCGGCCGGTCACTACGGGGAAAAAATCCACGTAGCTCCATTGCCGCATAAGCCACCACCACCAGCAAAAAGACCAACCAGTGAATACCGATCTGCAGGCCCGAATATTTATCGCGCATGGAATTTCCTTAATGGAAAGAATGATATCGCCAACATAGCGGCCTTCTCTTAAATTTTCATTAACCTTTACGTTGAATTAACAATTGATTACCGCACTGCGCCGACCCGGGAAGGCGCAGCATGCCCCGACGTGCTGAAGCGAACAGGCAACCGGCAGTCGGTACGCTATTACAAAATTAAACAGTTTTGTCACCTTCCACCGCCCTGTCCTTCTCTATAGTAGAGAGCATCTGTCGAGCCACGTTGCGCATGGAGATGAGAATGAAGAAAATCGGCTTACCGCTATTGTTGCTGGCGTCGCTGGCTGTCCCGGCTTTCGCTGCGGACTGCCAGCCTAACGGCATTGGCGGATCATTTTGCATAAACGATGATGGCACCACCACCGACACGGTACCGAATGAAGTGAATGGTATGGATACTTACTCAAACAATGGCGGGTATACCAGCTCCCTGCCCGATCAGTCGGGGGCCGATGAAGCGCTGGAAGGCTCGACGATGTCGACGCAACAGGATACGGTCGCCAGCAGCGGCCAGGGCGATAGCGCACTGGCTGGCCGCGACTGGCATGCACCGTCCAATCTCAATGATGGCGCCGCCACCTCCAGCATGAGTCTGCTGGATAAACCCTGAGATCGGATGCTAAGCGAGGCTCCAGCCTGCGGCGCCGATAGCGACGGCGAACAGCAGGCAGGCCAGCGCCGTTTTGCGTAACAGCATGGTATAGAATGAAATCGCAACGCCAATAAAGACCACAATCAGAATCGGCCACATGCTTAATAGCAGCAGCAGAAAACCCTCAATATTGTTATGGATTACGCTCTCCACATCCGCATCCTTGCCTCATCGTCGATAAAGTAAGCAGAATTTAATATGTAACATGAATACATTCAAATAAAATATAAATGCAAATGATTATGCACAGCATTCTGCGGCGGACGGAGGCTCGCCTGTCTCGGCGTCCTGGGGGTGCCATCAGGAGCCGCCACGAAAAGAGACGTCAGGATGGTTCCAGGACCACTTAGTGGTACGCTCGTACTCTTGCTGGGATCGCGCTCCCCTTCAGACCTTCATTCGCCGCTGATATCCGACACTACGCGCCGGCGATGGCAGTCGCCTGGTTGCAGTTTATCCCCCTGAGCGGAACGCACATCCAGATACTGAAGCGGCTGACCGTGTTCGTTATCCAGCAGGACAGAATAGGTTTCCCCCTGATCAAACATATAACGCTCTCCCCATTGCCGCATCGCCACAACAATGGGAAACACAGATCTCCCCTTTTCAGTCAGGACGTATTCCTTGTAGGCGCTGCCATCCGATGCCGGTAAAATCGCGAAAATACCGATATCGACCAGGTGCTTCAGCCGCGAGGCAAGGATATTTTTGGCCAGCCCTAGATTCTTTTGAAACTCGCTGAATCGCCGCACATCGTCAAATGCCTCGCGAATAATCATCAGGCACCAGCGTTCTCCAATTGATTCCAGCGTTCTTGCCACCGGACATTCACTGGTTCTGAGTGATTCCTGTTTCGCCATCTGCGTGCTCTCCGTCTATCAGTCTGCTGTTGCCAGCTTAATCTCCCCTCGTAGCAGTTGCAAAAGAAAACCACTATGGCTAGTTTTATAAGCATACTAGTTTTAAAAAGCAACCAGAGTGCAGGCCTCTTATGAAATGCAAGGCAAGTTTGTGTACCGAGCACGAGATCCCGACCGCGTCCGCCCCTGTCACGATGCTGACCGCGGGGATAACGGCGCTGTTTTCATTGACCTGCGCGCTGGCGGTAGCCAACGTTTATTCAGCTCAGCCTTTACTCGACTCGATGGCGGTCAGCCTGAAGGTGTCGCCCGGTATGATTGGCAGCGTCGTCACGGCAACGCAGGCGGGCTATGCCATTGGTTTGCTGTTCCTGGTTCCGCTCGGGGACGGGTTGAACCGTAAATACGTGGTGTTGACTCAGCTGTTGCTGTCAGTGGCGGCGTTAGTCGTGGCAGGGTTATCCCCTAATATCGCGATCCTGCTGGGGGCCATGCTGATCGTCGGGCTGATGGCCGTGGTGGTGCAGTTGATGGTGGCGTGGGTGGCGATATTGGCGACGCCGCAGAAACGAGGCCAGGCGGTAGGTACCCTGACCAGCGGCATTGTTTCAGGCATTCTGTTATCTCGTTTTATATCAGGGGCGATCGCTGATATCGCCGGCTGGCGAGCCGTTTATCTCACGGCTGCCTGTCTGATGTTGTTGATTGCCGGCGTCGTCTGGAAAGTCATGCCTTCGCCCCCGCCGCAGCCGCAAAAGCCCACTTATCTATCCTTACTGAAGTCAGTTTTTCAGCTGTATCTCACTGAACCGCAACTGAGAAAGCGCGGGATCCTGGCGCTACTGATCTTCGCCGCTTTCAGCATGCTGTGGACGACCATGGTCATGCCGCTCACCGCTCTTTCCCTGTCGCACACCCAGACAGGGATGTTTGGCTTAGCCGGCATCGCTGGCGTGCTGGCCGCCTCAAGGGCGGGCAGATGGGCTGACCAGGGATGGGCGCAGCGCACGACCGGCCTGGCGCTGGTGCTGCTGGCGCTCTCCTGGCTGCCTATCGCCTGTGCCGAAACCTCTCTGCTCTGGCTGATAGCGGGCGTTATCGCACTGGACTTTGCGGTGCAGGCCGTTCATGTCACCAACCAGAGTCTGATTATTGCCGCCAGGCCTGCAGCGGCAAGCCGCCTGGTTGGGGCTTACATGTGTTTTTATTCGCTGGGCAGCGCGGCAGGCGCTATCGTCGCCACCCAGCTCTATTCTCACTGGGGATGGCAGGCGGTTTGCCTTGCCGGCGCCGCGGTCAGCGCCTGTGCTTTTCTGGTCTGGTCAGGATCGCGTCAATCATGAACGTCGTGCTCGCTGTAAAATGGCGCAGCGAAAAAGAGCGGAAAAGTGACCAGAGAAGCCCCAGCTGTTTGTATCGAATGGATTTTTTCAATGCTTTTAAACAGTTATGTACATGTTGTATAATGACGTGCACTTTAACTAAAAAAAGAGTGCGACCATGATTGATTCTTCATTGCCATTAACCGACATTCACCGCCACCTTGACGGTAACATCCGGGCCCAAACCATCCTCGATCTTGGCCGCGAGTTTAATATCGCCCTTCCCGCTTCCACCCTCGACACGCTGCGTCCCCACGTCCAGGTCACCAGCCTTGAGCCCGATCTGGTCAGTTTTCTTGCCAAGCTCGACTGGGGGGTAAAAGTCCTTGCCTCACTGGAAGCCTGCCGTCGCGTGGCATACGAGAACGTCGAAGACGCCGCGCGCAATGGCCTGCACTACGTTGAGCTGCGCTTCTCTCCCCGCTATATGGCGATGACCCACCAGCTTCCTGTCGACGGCGTAGTAGAGGCGGTGATCGCGGGCGTACGTGAAGGCAGCCGCGATTTTCAGGTCGACGCCCGCCTGATCGGCATTCTGAGCCGCACCTTCGGTGAAGCGGCCTGTCAGGAAGAGCTGGCGGCGCTGCTCGCCCACCGCGAGGGCATCACCGCGCTGGATCTGGCCGGTGATGAGCTGGGCTTCCCGGGCGCGCTGTTCCTCAACCATTTTAATCAGGCCCGCGACGCTGGCTGGCATATTACCGTCCACGCTGGCGAAGCGACCGGACCGGAAAGTATCTGGCAGGCCATCCGCGAGCTGGGCGCGGAGCGCATCGGTCATGGGGTCAAAGCGGTAGAGGATCCGGCCCTGATGGACTACCTGGCCGAACATCAGATCGGCATTGAATCGTGCCTGACCTCGAATGTGCAAACCAGCACCGTGGCTTCGCTGGCCCAGCATCCGCTGAAGCAGTTCCTTGAGCACGGCGTGCTGGCGAGCCTCAACACTGACGATCCGGCGGTGCAGGGCGTTGATATCATTCACGAGTACACCGTGGCGGCGCCGGCGGCGGGCCTGAGCCGGGAGCAGATCCGTCAGGCACAGATCAACGGTCTGACCCAGGCGTTTCTGAGCGAACAGGAAAAAGCCGCTCTCATTCAGCGGGTGGCGAAAGGTTGATCACCGGCCCGGCGGCAGCGCTGCCGGGCTCCCCCTCACACCAGGCTGAGCGTGGCGCGATGTCTGGCAGACTCGATACCCAGCTCAATCAACGTCATGATCTGAATCGCCTCGCTGGCCGGGACCGGGTTTTCTCCCTCCCCGTTAAGCGCATCGCGAATGGCGGCATAGTAGGCGGGATAGTTGCCCGGCAGCGTCAGCCATGTCTCCTCGCTTCGTTCGTCGCCTTCGGCGCGGGTCAGAGTACCGTCGCGCATATCATACCCCCAGTCCTCCTGCGGCAGTCGTTCACCGTTTTTTAGCCGTTCCTCCTGAGGATCAAGGCCGAACTTAATATAGCTGGCCCGCGAGCCGTGGACGATAAAGCGCGCGCTCTCCGCCGCAGCGAGCAATGTGCCATGCAGCACCACCCGCCGCAGGGGATAGGTCAGCACGGCATGAAAATAGTCGGTGGATTGCGCGCCGGGGCGAAGTTGAGCGAGATCGACTGTGATACTCACCGGCAGGCCAAAGAGCACCACCGCTTGATCGAGCAGATGTGGCCCCAGATCGTACCAAATGCCACTTCCGGGACCACCCTGCTCACGCCAGCGCTGACGCACCTGGGGGCGGAAGCGATCGAAATGCGACTCAAAGTAACACACTTCCCCCAGCTGACCTTCGTTAATTAACGCCCTGACGGTTAAGAAGTCACTGTCCCAGCGGCGGTTATGAAACACCGACAGCACCCGGCCGCAATGCTTCGCCAGACTCTCCAGCTCGCGTGCTTGTGACAGTGTCACGGTAAAGGGTTTATCCACCACCACATGTTTGCCCGCTTCCAGCGCCGCTTTCGCCAGCGGAAAGTGGGTATCGTTCGGGGTGGCGATGACGACCAGATCAATATCAGGATCGTTGAGCAAGTCTTTTGCCGCACTCACCACCCTGACCCCCGGCCAGTCGGCATGGACTTTGCCGGCCTCGCTGCTGGAGACCCTCGTCAGCGCCATGCCCGGCGTGCCGCCGATCAGCGGCGCGTGAAACGTTTTGCTGGCGTAACCGTAGCCTATCAGCCCTACCCGGATCGCGTCACTCATGTTACCGCCTCACTTATTCAGCTAATGTCAATATCGCGTAGATGAGAATAATCTTACAAACAATGAGCAAAATTTATCATTTGATTCACAGCTGTTTTCCCGCATGCGTGCAAAATCAGACAGATACCCCTTGTGATCTGCTGACCATGGAGTAACATTTCCCACTGTGTTCAAAGGATACTGAAGTGTTATGACGACTGTTTTTACCCGTATTGTAGAACTTATTGGCTGGATTGTTTTTGGGATTTCCGCACTGCTTTTGGTTATCGCCCACCATATTGATAACTACCAGTCGCCACCGCCAGCGGATGTGGTGCAGACAAAGTAGCGCCGCCGTGAAACAGTGACCCGCCTCGCAACTGTGCAACCGGTTTCAGAAACCGGTTGCACAGCTATCCTTGCTTTGATTACACTCCCTCTATCATCAGACTGGGAGCTTTTTCATGGCCGCTTTTCCGCACAATTTTTTATGGGGTGCCGCTACCGCAGCGTATCAGGTTGAAGGTGGGCACGACGCAGACGGTAAAGGACCGTCAATCTGGGACATCTACTCTCACCTGCCGGGTACCACCTTTGAAGGCACCACCGGCGATGTCGCGGTCGACCACTATCACCGTTTTCGCGAAGACGTTGCGTTAATGGCCGAAATGGGCCTGCAAAGTTATCGATTCTCCATCTCCTGGCCCCGGCTGCTGCCCGCCGGGCGCGGCGAAGTGAATGAAGCCGGCGTACAGTTTTACAGCGATCTGATCGACGAACTGCTGGCGCACAATATTGAGCCGATGATCACCCTCTATCACTGGGACCTGCCGCAGGCCCTGCAGGATGAGGGTGGCTGGGAAGCACGCAGTACCGCCGAGGCCTTCGCCGAGTACGCCCGCCTGTGCTATGCGCGCTTTGGTTCACGGGTGAAGCTGTGGGCGACCTTTAACGAAACCATCGTGTTCATTGGCCACGGCTACATTAACGGTCTGCATCCCCCGGCGGTGCGCGATCCGGCGCGTGCCATTCAGGCGTGTCATCACGTGTTTATCGCCCATGCGCTGGCGGTCAAGGCATTCCGCGAGATGAACGTGGCGGGCGAGATTGGCTTCGTCAATGTGCTACAGCCGCATACTCCGCTCACCGACAGTGAGGCGGACAAAAAAGCCACCGAACTGGCTGACGCCATCCACACCCACTGGCTTTACGACCCGGTACTGAAAGGCACCTATCCTGCCGCCCTGCTGGCGCAGACCCAGGCGCTGTGGGGGGTACCACGCTTTGCCCCGGACGATGACACACTACTGCGCGAGAATCGCTGTGACTTTATCGGGCTGAATTACTATCGCCGGGAAACGGTGTCCGCCCAGCCGCCCAACATCCCCACCGGTGGCGAACCTGGCGTGGAGGGGTTGTTCTATTTCGTGCGTAATCCGCAGAGCACCTATACCGAATGGGGATGGGAAATCTGGCCGCAGGGGCTGACGGACGGCATTATGATGATCAAGGAACGCTATGGCGATATCCCGATCTATATCACCGAAAATGGCCTGGGAGCGAAAGACCCGATAATTGCCGGAGAAGTGGTCGACGATCCGCGAATCGACTACCTGAGCAGCCATATTGGCGCCCTGGAAAAGGCACTGGCGCTGGGGGCGGATGTGCGCGGCTATTATCCCTGGTCGTTTATCGATCTGCTGAGCTGGCTCAACGGATATCAAAAGCAGTACGGCTTTGTCTATGTCGATCACCAGCAAAATCTGGCACGCAAACGAAAGAAGAGTTTTTATTGGTACAAATCTGTTATTGCCAGTCACGGCGAACAGCGTTAATCTTCTCTTGCGGGCGCCATTCGGCGCCCGGTCTGGTTTTAGAATATTCTTAAACTTCTCCCTGCTCTTCAAGGTCGGCTCTCGCCCCTTGTCATGGGTTTATATAACCTGAATCATTCCACCCGGCCCCATTCAGAAGGCGCCGTTGGTTGAGAGTAGGTTTAGTGAATGCTGATAATATTCAACATAATTATTCCGATTATAAAATGGATACGAAAATGACCGTTCTGGACTATTTATTAAAATTCCGCAAAATCAGTTCGCTCGAAAGTCTTGAAAAACTATTTGATCACCTTAACTACTCCCTGACCGACACCGAAGAGATCGTGAATATGTATCGTGCGGCCGACCACCGCCGGGCAGAGCTGGTCTCCGGTGGTAAATTGTTCGATGTGGGCCAGGTGCCTAAATCCGTTTGGCGATTCGTGCAGTAAGGCTGTCATCCTTCACGCCAGTTGCTTATACTTCCCGGCCTGATTTTCATTACTGGCGTTGAATAGGGGAGTAACATGACGTCTCAATCTGCAGAACGCATTGGCGGATGGCTGCTGGCACCGCTGGCCTGGTTGCTGGTGGCGCTGCTGAGCGCCTCCTTATCGCTGCTGTTTTTTGCTAATGCTCTCATGTCGACGCAGACGTATGCCCTGCTCCGCGCCATGAGCACCGGACATCTGGCGCTGTGGCTCGCTTCGCTGCTGTTTGCCGTCGCCATGTGGTATTACACGCTCTGGCTGACCATCGCGTTCTTTAAGCGGCGCTCGCTGGTCCCTAAGCACTATATTATCTGGCTGCTCATCACCCTGCTGCTGGCGATAAAGGCATTTGCCTTCTCTCCCGTCTCGGATGTCCTTGCTTTGCGCCAGCTGCTGTTTCCACTCTTGGCTGCCGCGCTCCTGGCGCCCTATTTTCGCCGTTCCCAGCGGGTAAAACGGACCTTTGTTCATCCGTAATAACCCCACACTTAACCTGTTGTCGCCGGTATCGTTTTATTCGATAATAAGCGGCTTTTTTTCGTTTCAGGTCGCATGATGGCTGATTATTTACTGCTCTTTATTGGTACAGTCCTGGTCAATAACTTCGTTCTGGTGAAGTTTCTTGGTCTGTGCCCGTTTATGGGGGTTTCCAAAAAGCTGGAAACCGCAATGGGGATGGGGCTTGCCACCACCTTCGTGATGACGCTGGCCTCTATTTGCGCCTGGCTGATTGATACCTGGATCCTTATCCCCTTAAATCTGGTCTATTTACGCACGCTGGCCTTTATTCTGGTCATCGCCGTGGTGGTTCAGTTCACTGAAATGGTCGTGCGTAAAACCAGCCCGGCGCTCTATCGCCTGCTGGGTATCTTTCTGCCGCTGATCACCACCAACTGTGCCGTACTCGGGGTGGCGCTGCTGAATATTAATCTGGGGCACAATTTCCTGCAGTCCGCGCTGTACGGCTTTGCCGCCGCCGTCGGTTTCTCGCTGGTGATGGTGCTGTTCGCGGCGATCCGCGAACGCCTGGTGGTGGCCGATGTGCCCGCGCCGTTTCGCGGTAATGCCATCGCATTGATTACCGCCGGTTTAATGTCTCTGGCTTTTATGGGCTTTAGTGGTTTGGTGAAGTTGTAATGAGCGCAGTCTGGATAGCCGTGATCGCCATCAGCCTGTTAGGGCTGATTTTCGGCTTAATACTGGGGTATGCCTCCCGCCGTTTTGCGGTGCAGGACGACCCGGTGGTGGAAAAAATTGATGAACTGTTGCCGCAGAGCCAGTGCGGGCAGTGCGGCTACCCCGGCTGTCGTCCCTATGCGGAAGCTGTTGGTGCCCAGGGTGAAAAAATTAACCGCTGTGCGCCGGGTGGCGAAGCCGTAATGTTAAAAATCGCCGCCTTACTGAACGTCGACCCGCAGCCGGTCGATGGCGATGAACAGGAGGCGGAGCCAGTTCGTATGCTCGCGGTAATCGACGAGCCGAACTGCATTGGCTGCACCAAATGCATCCAGGCGTGTCCGGTGGATGCGATTGTCGGGGCAACCCGCGCCATGCATACCGTGATGAACGACCTGTGCACCGGTTGTAATCTGTGCGTTGCCCCCTGCCCGACCCAGTGCATTTCGCTCGTTCCGGTGGCGACCACCCCGGAAACCTGGAAATGGGATCTCCATGCGATCCCGGTGCGCAATATTCCTGTGGAACAACATGTTTAAGTTATTTTCCGCTTTCCGAAAAGATAAAGTCTGGGATTTTAACGGCGGTATTCATCCGCCCGAAATGAAAACCCAGTCTAACGGTACCCCACTGCGCCAGGTGTCCCTGCCGCAGCGCCTTATCATTCCGCTCAAGCAGCATATTGGCGCCGAAGGCGAACTGTGCGTCAAGGTGGGCGATCGGGTGCTGCGCGGCCAGCCGTTGACCCGCGGATGGGGAAGAATGCTGCCCGTACACGCCCCGACCTCCGGTACCGTTACCGCCATCGCCCCGCACACCACCGCTCATCCGTCGGGGCTGGCGGAGATGAGCGTGATCATTGACGCCGACGGCGAAGACCGCTGGATTGAGCGCGATGGCTGGAGTGATTATCAGGTCCGCACGCGCGAAGCGCTTATCGAACGCATTCATCAGTTTGGCGTCGCGGGCCTCGGCGGCGCCGGTTTCCCCACCGGCAGCAAACTGCGCGGCGGCGGCGATAAAATTAAGACGCTGATTATTAACGCCGCCGAATGCGAACCCTATATCACGGCGGACGACCGCCTGATGCAGGACTGCGCCGCGCAGATTGTCGACGGGATCCGCATCCTCGCGCATATTCTGCAGCCTGACGAAGTGCTGATCGGCATTGAAGACAATAAACCGCAGGCCATTTCGATGCTGCGGGCGGTGCTCTGCGACGCCCATGGCATCTCGCTGCGCGTGATCCCCACTAAATACCCCTCCGGTGGGGCCAAGCAGCTTACCCAAATTCTCACCGGCAAGCAGGTGCCTCATGGCGGTCGTTCGTCGGATATTGGCGTGCTGATGCAGAACGTGGGGACGGCCTATGCGATAAAACGCGCGGTGATTGACGGCGAGCCGTTAACGGAGCGCGTGGTCACCCTGACCGGCGAGGCGGTCTCGCGGCCGGGCAACGTCTGGGCGCGCCTTGGTACCCCGGTACGCCATCTGCTTAACGACGCCGGCTTCTGCGCCAGCGCCGAGCCAATGGTGATCATGGGCGGCCCGCTGATGGGCTTTACCCTGCAGGGGCTGGATGTCCCGGTGGTGAAGATCACCAACTGTCTGCTGGCGCCTTCCGCCAGCGAGATGGGCGAGCCGCAGGAAGAGAAAGGCTGCATTCGCTGCAGCGCCTGCGCCGACGCCTGTCCGGCCGATCTGCTGCCGCAGCAGCTGTACTGGTTCAGCAAAGGCCAGCAGCACGATAAAGCCACCGCGCACAATCTGGCGGACTGCATAGAATGCGGCGCCTGCGCGTGGGTTTGCCCAAGCAATATTCCGCTGGTGCAGTACTTCCGTCAGGAGAAAGCGGAGATCAGCGCGATTCGCCAGGAAGAGCAGCGCGCCGCAGACGCTAAAGCGCGATTCGAAGCCCGACAAGCGCGCCTGGAGCGTGAAAAAGCCGCCCGCGCCGAACGGCATAAAAAAGCTGCCGTTCAGCCTGCCGCCAAAGATCAGGATGCGATTAACGCCGCCCTCGCCCGGGTACGCGACAAACAGCGTGATGCCGCGCAACCGATCGTGATTCAGTCTGGCGCCAAACCGGATAACAGCGAGGCGATTGCCGCCCGCGAAGCGCGGAAGGCCGAAGCCCGGGCACGCAAGGCACAGCAGCAGGCCGCGCCGGTGGAAGCCCCGGTAGCCGAGCCGGTCGACCCGCGTAAAGCCGCGGTG